>NZ_JBNNUS010000011.1:0-246806 GCF_050279985.1 Paenibacillus sp. NPDC093718 | reverse complement strand
GGTAACACGTGGGCATATCCTCACTCTAACTTCCGAAATCCCTATAGAACCGTACATGATTTAATTATGTCTGGGCTATCGAAATAAATCTAGAAATGCGTTATAATTCTCATGAAAGTGTCATGTGACAATAATCATTGAGGTGATATACAGATGAAAAGCACAGGGGCCGTCATGGGCTATTTGTCGTCCAGTGCGCCGCCGTCATGGTTCATGAACTCCATTGCCTTTTGGGGATGGGTCATGCTTGGGTTGATGGGCATCGGCGGATTTTTCATGTTCCGTAAGTTTCTCAAAGTGCTTCCCAAAGCCGACGGCAAATCAAAGCTCGATTGGCAAAATTACTGGGTAGAGCGAAGCCGCCCGCTGTGGACCGATGAATCCAAGGCATTTCTGGACGAACTGGTGCAGCCTGTTCCGGGACCGTTCCGGGATATCGCCAAACACTCCATTGCAGCCGAAATCGGCAAAATCGCCGTCGAATCCGGCGCAACCGAAGTAACCCGGGATCACTGCATCAAAGGTTACATCGTGGCTACGCCGAAGCGCGATTACAAATTCCTGATGAATTTCCTACAGAAGAAGGAAATCGACTACAAGCCTTATCAGCATTTAATCAATAAGTAATAACACAACCTTATATGGAACGACGGCACCTGCCTCAAATGAAACGACGGTACCTGCCTCATTCAAATGTTCGGACAAACCGTTGGGTCCGGAAGATATCTCCCCCTAATCCTCATACAGAGGATCAGGGGGATTCGTTTTTTTAATTTCGATAAATTGAAGGGATACGAATGAACTTGGCCTGTCTTTCTCCAAGAAAATCATGGGAATAAATCATAGATCACGTATAATGGAGTGTTATAAGAATTCTAATCCGATAGTCCTAGGAGGAAAGAATAGCGTGAAATTGAAATTAGCAATTATTATCGTTTTACTTTTTACATGTATCGTGCCGGCGGCAGGAGCGGCGCCAGCCAATATCGTCAATGTGGATGGCGTTAAAGTGGGGCTGCGACAAGCCCCTATTTTGCGAGACGGGGTGACCTTGGTACAATTCGCTCCTATATTCAAAAGCTTGGGTCTCTCTGTCAAGTGGGATCCCGCTAAACAGCAGATTACAGGAACTAAAAAAGGGATCAACCTTGTGCTGACTGTTGGCAACAAAAACGCCTATGTAAACGGCTCGCGAATGCTGCTCGAATCTCCTCCGGTATCCTTGAACGGAAACATTTTCGTTCCGCTTCGCTTCATTAGCGAAGCCACTGGAGCAACCCTGGCCGTAAATGGAAATACCATCAACATTACCAGTTACAAAGGGACAAAGCCTTTTGTTCCTAAACCTACACCGATCCCGCCGGTAAAAACGAAAGCCGTAAAAATCAAAGAGGAGTTGGAATCCAAATACTCGAATCTCTCTTTCGGAAAATTGCACCTGAACAACTTAACTTATGGCGTAATCGACGATTCGGATTCACTCACCATTGCTGTAGAAATTTCGGATGAACAAACGATGCAAAACATTATCGACACCTTTGACAGCAAACCTTCAACGGGGCATCTGCTGACCAAAAATATTGCCAACCATGTACATAAAAAATATGGCTACAAAAAAATCAATATCTTTATTATTACTTTTTTTATGAATTCATCTTATCCAAGCGGGTATGATGCGCAGTATAATATCTTTGTTCCGGAATACAATGTGTACGTTACACGCTGGCCCTTATACGGAGGAGCTTATAATTACTCAAAAAAGGTCGCTCACTGGTACCTGGACCCAACCGGAGATACGGAGTACATGATATATTCAAGCTCGTTATAATAATTTCGCACTTACACTTCAATAAAAATTAGAAAAAGAACCCTGGGTATTATGTTAAGGCAGATAGCTGCCTCCGTTTGTGAGACAGGGTCAAAGCACCTTTCAAGTTTAAGCAACCAGTTGCCGGAAATGAACCGGCGACTCGTTGTTTAGTTTTGTTTGAATGCGGATTATAGAAGTAATGTTATCTCGAACGCTCTATTCAACGATGGCTGTCGTCGAGCAGGTTAAACCTCCGAGATAGAACGTTTCAGACTTAGCGTAGAATGAATCGATTCGATGGGGCCATTATAACGGGCATATCCTTGCGAGACATGCTCATGGTAATGCCTATTCCCTTTACAGCATCTTAATAGACCTGAGATGTGTAAACGCCGGCCCTAATTACCGGTAGATTAATGGATTTATGTTTTTTCACATTAGCAAATCTGTGTATCGTCCAACGCTTCGGTAATGATCAATCCTCAATCGCCTTAGCAACTGTCAGTTTCTTCTCCTTCAGAATTTCCATCACGCTTTTATTGTTATCTTCGACTATAAAATCTATATCAGCTTTTGAAATAACCAGAGTCGGAAGGAAAAATAAATCCTCCCCGTAGATGTTTAAATCTGCTGGAATGAAATGATATGTAATCATAGGTTTTTCATGATGATTCAAAATATCTACGTCGACACCGTCAAGCTTAATGTCTTCTGAAAGAAAAAAAGATACTTCACAAGCAGAGTGATATAACCCCTCTTCTGACAACTCATTGATATCATAGAATGTAATGTCATAAATTGAATCAGAGACTTTTGTAACAGGATACATTGCATAATATTTATCTACAACTTCTTCCTCCCACCGTTCTAATCTCTTGCTATATTTCTTATCCTGCCAATTCAGAAATTTGAGGATGAAGACCGAAAGCAAGCCCCCTAGAAATATTTCTACTCCTGAAAATTCCAAAAAAAATATTGCTATGACAAATAAAGAAGAAAGAACTATATGTACACCCCTTGCTAATACTTCTAGAAGCGTCCATGCCTTCTCGGATACAGTTACACCTAAAAAAACGGGTTTTGGTTTTTGGTCCATAACCTCTTGAAATATATAAGATGTCATTCCTAACAACTCTCCCTATTACTTATGATAAAAAAATCAATGAATTCAAAGCCTTTTAACCAACATACCGCCTCATTTCTTTATGAAAGGAGCAGGAGAACTTTATAAGAATCCTATTGAAGATCTTAGCCAGTTAAATTAAATAGATACACCATTATCCCTACAAGCAAAGGTCCTATCACTAAAAACCCGAATATCAGGGCAATAACTTTTAGTGTACCTGATATCCCCTTTGACGAGTTCAAGGTGTCTAGTTTATTATTGATTTCTTTTAGCTCTTTCAATATTTCTCTATTTAAATCTTCAGACATAGAAAAGTCCTCCTTATACACACGACCATTCCTATAAAAATGTTCCCCCCTCTGGAACATGCAAACTTAGCCTTATTAGTTAGTAGGTATATTTTACCATAGCATCATGCCAAATGTTTCTAAATACATACAAAAAAGAAAAAACCAAAAGAATTCCCTTAAATCAGGGAACCCATTTGGTTTTCTGCAATAATCCGAATTTTCTCTAAACTTCATAGAATAACAGCTGCGTATATCTTACTTCTACTATAATAGTCCCGTATTAATATTAACCCCTTCGCAGGGTAAACGACCATCCGGCAATAATAAAAACATCCCCCTCCATCAGAGAGTATTCTTTATACGGCACCATGGATTCCCCCTTCAGCACCGTACCATTTCTCGAACCCAGATCCTTCAGGACGTAACCTCCGCCTTCGCGCGAAAGTTCGACATGCGCCCGTGAAGTCCCCACTCCCTGTGCGACGAATTGGGCTACGTCGGGAGAACGGCCGATGATGAAATGGGGCTGATATAGTTCAATCCGCTGCGGGCCGGCTGCATTTGGTTCGTTTAGCTCAAGGTAAGCACCTGCTGAATGCTGCACAGCTGGACGGGCTACAGCATCCGGACTTAGCAGGACGGTAGCTCCCTCACCTCCAGGGAACGAAAGCACCTCCGTCCGTTGGGACAACTGGGCATAATAATCCCCCTCTTCCCCATGTGGATCCGCAGCCGCAGCTGCTGCCTCAGATGAACGCGAATAAGCATGGCCCTGTGGAGATTGTACGGGATATCCCGCCGAATGGTGATCTCTCTCGGAGTTGGATGGAAATTTAGGGGCCCGCCATCTCCAATTCTCTTTCCCCTCCTCAAGCCCTGCTTCTGCTTTTCCAGCATCTGTTTCCGAGTTATCCCCAAGAAGACCCGATAAAGGATCCGCCTGAAAACGCGGGACAGACTTCCACCTGGAGTGCTCCTGCGGACTAAGCTCTGTTGACTCGAACATGGGCAAGGAACCGGACCAATCGCCGGATCTCCGTGAGAGCAGCTGGAGTTTACCTGTCCAGCCAAGCCAAGTTACCGCAGCAAGCAGAATCGTAATACCTACCGACAACCCTAGCATCAGTGGAGTAGGCTGATTCATGTAAAGCAATCTCCAAGCTCCTGCTGCGGCGAGCAAACATCCTAACATAATATAGGTGCGAACTGGCGAGGCTATGTCATTGTCCGAAGCTTCTGAATTTGTATCATCCGTATCGGGCAGCCACGAAGGAGTGGAACCCAATGGGCTTCGACCCGCATGAGAATTCATTTCCTCACTCTTGCCCCTCTTCCCGAACATCTCATTCGTACGTTCCTTCAGACCTTGAATTAAACTCTGTTTATCTGTGTAGATGTCACTCTCCGTCTGCGGCACTGCGGTCCGCCCGCGAGCCGGTTCTGTAAATGCGAATGCAGGCTTTAAGCCCGTGTTGCTCGATTGACTATCCGTATAGTACGATCCTTGATTCAGACCTGAAAGCACTGCTGCATTTGCTTGAGTTACAGCACGATGGTCTTCTCCCTCTCCTGCTAACAGCTCAATCACAAGCTTCTTTAGTCCCGGTAGATTGAAGCTCTGTTCACTGCAGAACGACATCAGTGCCTGTATTCCTCCCCCTTTTAGCTCCGTCACCGACGCGAGCAACCTTGTCATTAACTCCTTGAGCATAAGCGGAAGACGAGTGCCGCTTGCTTCGGTAGCTGCAACGGGAACATAAGTTAAATATAAAGTGCCAAGATGCAGGGAACCTTCAATAAACAGGTAATCCTCATGAAGAATGTAATTCTCGGGTTGGAGCATATACAACTTGCTGTCCTCCAGAGCGGTGACGATCTGCAACAGCAATCCAAAATATTCGGTCAGTGTCATTCGCTCACTCTTCAATGCTTGAGACAGCATTTTTTTGCCGGTAATATCATATTCCAGCGTTACCTTATAATCGACTTCCTTCATATGCAGCTTCAGAAAATGAGGGATTCTCGAAGAACGGATCATTCCCAGCTGTACATGATTAAGTTCTGATGATTGGATTCCTTCAGCCCGGTCCAGCACCATAATGGTTCCACCGTTCTGCATAAAATCCGCCTTTAATCCGAGCATAAGCGCCGCCCCCTACATGTGAAGTACTACATACGTGCTGATTACGCCAGGAAGGACAGCCATCATAAAGGGGAATCGCAAGTGTTCCTCCTGGCTGTTGCGCCATGGCAACCAGCTCTTCATAACAAAAACACCGGCGATACTGCCAACGACATTGCGTATTCGCTTCATCGTTTCCCGCCGCCAGAGCAGGATGAGCAAACCGATGACACCGGCAAAAAGAACAGAATACATAATGCCCTGCAAGGTAAACCATAAACCGGTCCAGGCACCAATCCCTCCAAACAGCTTAACGTCACCCGCTCCTACAGCCCCTATAAAATACATGATCAACAAGATAAGAAACCCGGCTCCAAGCCCCTTCAAAGAAAAGAACAGCCCCTCCCACCCGTCCAGAACGCCATGATAGACAGGACCGGACAGCATAGCCGAAACAGTTAAAACATTCGGTATTTTCATGGAACGAAGGTCTGTAATGAATGCTGCAATCAGATAAACGGCACAAACACCAAAAGCAACGGACATGCGATATCAAAACTCCCTTGCTAAACTATTCACTGGAATAGCCATGATAGGATTTTAACTATGGATGTACAACGAATTCTTCTTGGAATGACTCTCTTAAACGCTTATTTGAACACTTATTTGAAACACTTATTTGAAACACTACTTTAAAACACTTCTCTGAAACGCTTCTTTGGAACACTTGGAACCCTTCATTTTGAATTCTAGCTAGCAAGCCTCAAGAACTTGACCGCGCCACCACCGTAAACGGAACCTCAATCCGCTGCCCGCCTGCTGTCTCAACGACAAACAGCCACGTTCCCGGCGTTGTATTAAAGCCTACGTTCCATTCCCACTCAATATAGCCGTTACCGTCCGCGGTTTCCCAGCCCAAATATTTAGCCGTACTCTGACCGCTCTTATAATAGACTGACAATTGAGCACTGCTGCCCGGCTCCACCTTTACTTTTACTTTAGCCTGCTTGCTGGCAACGGCCGGATTCGGCTTCTCCAGCAGCTCGATCGCCCCGTTTGTCCCCGAGCCGTCCCCTGAACCCGTTTCTCCTTCGCCGGTGTCGCCAATCCATAATCTCTCCTGGGCTTTTGCCTGCAGCACGATGCGTTTGTTCAAGAATGGAACCCGAATTGGAAGGGCGTAATTCACTTCAATCCCAAAATAAGGACTCGCTCCGCTTTTCAGATTGGGAATGTGAACATTGGACACATGGATTCGATCATAATCCAGAAGATTATCAGGCATGAACGGCTTCATCATCGGCTTGACCACGGGATCGAGTACGGCTTCCACGGTTTGGTTCTTAAGCTGCTGCAGCGGCTCCTCGCCTGACGCTACGGCTTGCGTGATCCACTCATTAACAGGAGCAGGAAGAGAGTCGCTGTAATTCGAAACCCAATCAGAAAGCGACAATTTGGGAATCTCCCAATGAGATGTGCTGGGTGAGCCTTCTCCTGTTCCACTACCACCAGCATTGGCCTGCACGGCTAGAGAGACAGGATACATATGAGCCGCTACGGTTTTAACCGTATCCGAAACGGTGCTCTGGAGCGCCGTCGATATCAACGTCATTTGCACGATATAAATGAGAAAAATGACAAAAAACATAAACATCGGCAGCACAAGTGCAGCTTCCACGACCATGCTTCCTTGTTCCGATGACGCTTTACCTTTACGGAGAGGTTTCTGTATTATCGATAATCGTTTCATTCAAGTACCCCTAATCCTAATAGGAAAAATCCGCCTTGCGCTTTACCATGTAACGATTTCCCTGAACTTCGTCTCCATCGCTTCCAAATACAACGCCGATCGCTTTCGTCACCCCTGGAAGAAACCATAAACGCATGGCCGTCCTGACCTCTCCTGAAGCGTAGGTGAATCGCTCCGCAGGATTGGTGCCGGTGTTCAACCGAATCAACGCCAACATGCGTGACAACTTCTTCTCGTTATTGCTGTGAACAAACAGAAATATTCGTAAATGATCCCTGTAAGTCAGCTCAATGGGGACGTACTTGGATAACTGAACGCTTCCCTTCTGACACAGCTGGATCATATCCTCGATAGCCTTCTCAATCCCATACAGGATGGCTGCCGCCAAAACCGCCAGCGGATTTCCTAATTTGCTGTTGACGACGAATCCTTCCATCGTCCGAATCGCGAGCCTGGAAGCGAAGATTTCCGCATAAGCTGCCGATATATTCCCGGCGGGGTTGTGAAATCCGTACAAAATGTATTCCACTTCCTGGTTCCCAATAGCGAACTCCTGCATCATCCCCTCTCCCGTGCTGGAGCCGTCAACGATTCCGGATAAGTTCCCGACATCGAAATGCTGATAATAATGAACGGCGTACTCATTCTGAAACAGTTCATCCCTAACACCGCCAAGCACGTTCCCCATAAATCCAAACATACCGTCCATATTATCCATTGCTTGTTTGCCGGCATCATACGGATCGTCGTCCAGCGGCTTTCCCTTACTCATGCTGTCCGCTTCCGCATTAAATTGAAGGCTTTCGTCATAGTACTGCTGGAGTTCACGAAACTCATCCATAATGGCCTGATGTTGTCCATTCAGCCCGTTGATCACCTCGATGGCTTTGGATGCTTGCTTCAGCTTCTGATTGGCCAGCTTCTCCATCGCCTTGCGTTCCTTATCCGATGTGCGAAACTGCTCCAATGAAGCCTGCTGCCGATCTATAATATTTCCACTGCCTGATACTCCATAATTAGAAACAAAATGCTGTAATGTGCGACTGGCTTCAAGCACCGCTTCCTTCATTCCCTCTCCCCCCAGAGAAGACTGAAGAGTGGTGACCGCTCTTGCAACCTGTTGGGATCGACTCTCCTGGCTGTCAATTTCTTGCCGAAAGCCGTTTAAGAAGTCATCGCTATGAATTAATTTGTCCGCTTGCTTCCGAATGGATTGGATCATCTCCGCTTCTGACCCGGAGGAATCGGCAGACCCCGGCGTTACGTCATTCGTCACCTGGTCATACCCCGCATTAGATGAACGGTTCTCGGATTCCTTGATGACCTGCTTCATCTCCTCGTTTAAATTCCTGGCTTCCTCCCACAATTGCTGCGCATCCGCAAGGAGCTTGTCATTCTCCCGCTGAAACCGACCGGCCTCTCTCGATATCTGCGAGCCGATGGAAGACATCCCGCTCCGGTAAGCCATGAGCAGAAGCGTATGCTGTTTCTCCTTGGGAGGCCTGTCCGCGTCCTCCTGTTGTTTATCTTTATAATCCTCATACTGCGATGCCCCGTCGGCAGCGGTTTGGATACTGCCCCCAAGCGAAGTATCGTTGATCGCTTGTCCAGGCGGATCCATAACCAGCTTCGAAAGCTGGATCGCATGCTCTCCTGCCTTGCGCTGCTTTGTCAGCATCTCATCCAGCGCCGCTTCCCGCTTGTCATACAGCTTGCGCAGCTTCTTAAGCACATCGACCGTATTGGAAGCTTCCTTCATGGACTGCGATAAGGGTTTGAACTTGCCCACTAATTCCAAAGTGAAATCGATCGGCGCTTTATACTTCATGTCCTCGATGATCTGTCGGTTGAAGATGTCATAAGTGCCCAATGGACGCTGCAATTCAAGCCCCGAGCTATCAAGCCCCATCGCCATTAACCGGAACGCATCGCTGCGGTCTCCCGGGTTCAAGCTGTCATTCAGTACATTGCCCATAATGAGATCGCCGCTGGTGCCTCCAAGGGCATACAGTCCGTATTCCTTCTGCAGCTGCGGATCGTAGGATGACATCACGGAGCGTACGGCTGCTCTTGTCAGCCTCTCGCTTTGCACCTTCATGGCCGCGATACGCGAGAAATCAATGAATATGGCTACAAACATAAATACGGCTGCCAGGGCGATAATCAAAAAAACAGATACAGATCCATCGGACGATCGGCCCCCGTCTCTCCTTCTCCGATTAGACCGCGCTTTCCCATGCTTCGTCATGACTATCGCGAACCTCCGAACTTTTGTAGAACTTCTCCAGCGGCTGCCTTATCCGTTCCATTTCTCCCGCCTTGAAACTTCGATCCGTAATATCGCATCAAATCCACCGTGCGGATAAATTCAACGGGATCAACCACAATCGATTGTGAGTTGACCTTGATTTGGCCGCCATCGTCCAGCATTCGGCTGATCGGCGTCAGAGAGACCTGCTCGTTTAACGACGTCGTTACTTTCCGTATGAGCAGCTTATTCGTATAACGCATCTCTCCAGCCATGCTGGAAGGCACGGCCATGCCGCCCTCGGACATCTTAAGCTCGGGCAATTTTCCGCCCTCAGCCTCGCTCTGCGGCAATGTAATTGACCTCGTACTATCTCCCCCCGCCAAACCAAATAGAGATCCGACTACGTTATCATCCGTCAACCGCCAATATAGCGAATCATAGTGTCCCTGCTCTACAGATCCCGTGGCTGCAATCTTATGGCTGTTATCCCAGCTATACGCAGTCCGCTCGGATGCTGCAGCTGAAGCCTGGACCAGCATAGACTGTTGATAGATGTACAAGCATAGGAACAGCAGCAACACCGTCACCATCAGCACGACGGGAAGAACCAGGGAGGCTTCCACCGTGAAACTCCCCGTCTCGTCCTTCCATCTTCTCTTAAGCCGATTATTCAAGGAACTCTTTACTCTTGTTGTTCACGTTTTTAAACAAATTGTTCACCAAGGCCGTAATCTGATCTTTAAATATAAGCGCGATAATCAAAATAACGACGAGGATCAGGATCATCTCAAGCGTTCCGATCCCTTTCTCATCCTTCCAAAAAGCCTTCATCCCGTTCTTCGCCATGTTTAACATCATATTTCGTACACCGGTCCCTTCTACATGTTCATCATCATAAATGCAGGCGCTCCGAGCAAAACAATCACGATCATGAAGATGACCACCATTGGCAGCACCAGCTTCGAGGAGGCCTGCTCGCCCCTTGTTCTTGCAATGGCCTTGCGCTTCTCCCACAGCACTCGGGACAAATCCCGCAGTGCCAGGACAAAGTCATTCCCGCCGCGCCGAAAATTAAGCAAGACGGTTGTTGTAAATATCGATACTTCCTGAACGCCGCACCGTTTATTGAACTGTTCGAAGGCTTGCTGGAACGGATGGCCTCCCTCCCATTCAAGCACCATTCTCTTCAGCTCAGCATACAGGGGATGGTTTGCGTCCTTGTTCCGTTCCACGCAATGAATGATCGCCCGCTGCACCGTCTCGCCGGCGCCGACAAGTAAAACAATCTTGTTCAGAAGTTCCGGCAGCTCCATCACGATATCCTGCTCACGCAGCGTGACCTTATTGTGGAGGTCCTTCACCAAAGCGACGGGCAGCAATGCCCCCAATGCCAATCCAGCAAGAAGTCCGATTGCATCCCCGGACAGCAACGACCACAAGCAGCCGCCGATTAAAATAAGCCATGTATACGCAAGTGCCTCGGCCATAAACAACAACGTCATTTCCGCGCTGTGCCGCAGACCATGGATCTTTTGAATGGAGGCCTGCATCCGGTAGAATACAATCGGGAGGCGCATCGGAACCTTCCCCCGCTCTAGCAGGAACAACAGAGGCGGCGCTAACCGCTGCAGCCTGAGCCCATCCATGGACAATCTGCCAAGACGATGGTATCGTTCGCCGCACGTTTGATTCAGCACCACCCAACCACCCACAAGCAGAACCATCAGCGCGCCGGATATCCATGTCAGCATCCCCGCCTCACCTCCTTACACCTTGATATTCATCATTTTGGTGATCCATAAGAAACACCCTCCTAAAGCCGCCAATGCAAAAGTAGAGATCATGATCCCCGATCCGCTATACATGGGCTCCATATAATCGGGGGATGTCATATTCATGAACAGTAGAAGGAGGAACGGCGCAGCCAGCAGCGCCTTGGATTCGAACCGCTTCTGGGCGATCATCACGGATATCTCCTGCTGAATATCCAGCTTTTCTCCGATGACTGAAGAAGTTCTGCGCACGACTTCGACCAAATCGCCGCCTGTGCGTTTGCAAGTTGAGAAGACATCGGCAAAATTCGTTAGATCCTCCATCCCCGCCCTTCGTGCAAAATCCTGCAATGCCACTTCGATAGGCTCGCCGTACTCCAAACGGGACACAATGACTTTGAGTTCGAAGATCAGATCGCTGCTGCCTCCGGGATCCAGCAGCAGCAAGTCCTGAACGGCATCCCTGAATCCGTTCTCCACGGAGCGGCCGGCCGACAGGGACGAGGACAAGGAGTAGAGAGCTTGCTTGAAGTGAAGATTCAGCGTCCTGCGTCTGCGTTCCAGCATAAACCGCCGCCATAATTTAGGGATCATCAGCCCTCCCGCTCCCAGCAACAGCGACAATATCAGGTTGTGATAAAACAGATAACCGATGAAGCAGAACAAAAGACCGCCAAGGATAATACATGCCGTTCTCTGCCTCATCGAGAGGTGATAGACACTGTAATCCGGAAGGGCATGGGTTCGAGCCGTGGCTGCATGCTCGGGCTTACCGGCGGCTTTGCTCCTCTTGATCACTCGGCCGCCTTGGCCCTCTTTGGACATCCAGGCTGAACTGCCGGAGCGTTTCATTTATGTCACCTCCATCATCTTCTGCAGCGGCCAAGCCGTAATCCCGGCCATATGAAGCTTGTCCGCCGATTGAAGCGGATTGCCGCAAGACTCCAGACGCCCAATCACCCGGCCGCCCGATTCGCCCGTTTCACGGAACCGGTACAGCGGATTCAGCACCACCTCGCCATCGCTCATTCCGATCACTTCGCTAATCTCCGTAACGCGCCTCGATCGATCCCTAAGCCGGGATAAATGAACGAAAATATCAATCGCCGAGCTTATCTGCTGACGGACTACGCTGATCGGAAGATCCGCGCCGCTCAGCACCATCGTTTCCAAACGGCTGATCATGTCCTGTGTGCTGTTAGCGTGTCCCGTCGACAGACTTCCGTCATGCCCGGTATTCATCGCCTGCAGCATATCCAGCGCCTCGCTTCCCCGCACCTCGCCTACCACGATCCGGTTGGGGCGCATCCGCAGCGAGGAACGGATCAGATCGCGTATCGCGATTTCTCCCCGGCCTTCCGTGTTGGCATTCCGGGTCTCCAGCGACACGAGGTTTGGGACCGTCACGATCTTTAATTCCGCCGAATCCTCAATCGTGATGACACGTTCATCGGGCGGAATATATTGCGACAGCGCATTCAGGAAAGTCGTCTTCCCCGATCCCGTCCCGCCGCCTATAAAAATGTTATATTTCCCCTTAACCAGTATCCGAAGCTGCTCCGCCGCCTCCTCTGTCAGGGCGCCCCTTCGTACCAGGTCATCCATCGTCATCGGCGATTCCGGAAACTTACGGATCGTCATGGTCGGCCCTTTCAGCGCTATGGGAGGAAGCACGATATTTACCCGCGAGCCATCCTTCAATCTGGCGTCAACAATGGGGGTGGATTCGTTCACCACCCGGTTTACCGTACCGACAATGCTCTGAATGATATCCTCCAGGCGGCTCTGCGATTCGAATTGGAGCGGCAGCTTCTTCACCTCCCCATCCTGCTCAATGAATATATCCTGGTGGCTGTTAATCATAATTTCCGTAATTCGAGGATTATCCACTAATGGTTGAAGCACATCCAACCCGCGAAAAGAATCAAATACCCTCCGCACCAGCCGCCGCTTCTCAGCGGCTGTCAGTTCCATGAGTTCGCGTCTTCTCCACACCATTTCCTCGATACGGGCCATCAATTCCGAATTGTTAATGCTCGCACTCATATCAAGCTCGGAACGAACCTGGTCACGAACCGACTTGAACGGATCCTCCATCATCACTGCCCACCACCCGCTTGCACCGCCATGATACCCGAGCCCTCCAGCAGCTGCTGGCAGAGCTTCAATACCTCTCTCTGATAGATCGGTGAGGACAACAGCAGTTCTTCCCGATGGAGCTGTTTCCATGAAGGAATATAAGGCAGTACGCTGCCTATGCTTATATCCTTGCGGGGGAATCCGTTAACAAGTTGTCCTGTGTACCGATTGACAATGAATCGGCTCCGCTTCTTCAGGCTTCCGAAAAGCGCGGGATCCTCGAGCTCCAATTGATCCATCCACACACCGCTCTTATACATACTCATGAGATCATCCAATAAAACCCAGATTAGCACTCCGGCCTGTTCAAGAACCGCCTGCATTCGTTCTTCCATGTATCCCTCGGTATCCACGACAATGACATCATATTGATTACATGATACGAGGGAAGCCAACAGCAAAGCCGTGTCCTCCATGGTCATCTCCGTGATTTCCTTCACGTTGAAGCTGGGCTCAAAGGAATCGCACTTCAGGCCATGATGTCTGATGATATAAGGGGTTACTGACAAATCGGTCCCCGAAGCCGTTTCTTGTGAGGCCTTAATGTCGTACAACAATCTTGAAAAGCTCCCCTCCATGCCCACCGAACCGGAAGGAAATAATGCACTGCTGTTCACCGTCTCCAAATTGAGATAAAACACCTTTAATCCCAGCACGCCCAGCTGCTTCGCCATGTTCATGGCAATCGTTGACTTCCCGCTCCCGCTCAGGGGAGATACAATGCCAATTACCGAGGTTGTTCCGACATTCAATTTCTCCAGCGCTCCACCGCTTCGCTTACAGTGGGTGATTATGACTTCCATCAGCTGAGGCAGCGGTTGATACTTGAATGTACTGCTGCCGCCCTCTACAAGAGAAGAAGATGAATGACCTTCACTTAGAAGCAGCCATGGAACCGAAGTCTCCCCCCGGCTAAGCCAGCTCTCCAGCATTTCCGTATCCCCCACGACCAGATTGGGCACTTCTCCCACTTCCATATAATGTAGAAATGAATCGATGCGGGTAAATGCGGTTACCTGAAGAGCCGATCCGTAAGAACTTCCATGCAAATAACTCAGCAGCGGTTCGACATACCGGGAATCCTGCACTGCCAGCACAAGTCGGGCCGGTATCATAAAGCCAATCCCTCTCTTCTGTAACAACGCCAAAAAAGCACCGTCCAAGGCCGCAATATGCGGTCCATGAACGGTGCTTCCGTTGTCTGTTATAATTTGACATTAGAATATCACAGTTGCAGCAGAACGGCAAGATATTATTTTGATATACAGATAGCCCTTATTCACTATTGTCAAAACAAGGATATATGTCCTACTATATAGGCTTAGAACGAATGTTCTCTATATAAGAACTACTTATATAGAACCAACATTACATAAACTCCTAAACCAATTAAACCAATACTTCCAAGCCAGGAGAGTGACAACAAGTGAACAAACGAATGTTAACCGCTATGCTAACCGCCTTGCTGCTATTGTCAGGCTGCAGCCAGCCGCTGATGTCCCCGGCGACATCAAGCGAAGGAACCGCAACAAGCGTTCCATCCGAAGCCAAGACAAACACCAGCATGGCGAATTCCAAACAAACGACCTATCCGACCGATGATCTGAATCTTCCGCGGGTAGCCGTGGAACTGGTCAAAGCCGTTGACGGTGACACCATCAGCGTGATGTTCGAAGGGAAGAAGGAGAATGTTCGGATGCTCCTGATCGATACCCCCGAGACGAGTCATCCGAAGCTGGGCGTACAGCCATTCGGGCCCGAGGCCAAGGCTTTTACGAAGGATCTGGTGGAACAAGCCGACCTTCTTGAATTGGAATTTGATATCGGTCCGAACCGGGATAAATTCTCCAGGCTGCTTGCGTATGTATATGCCGACGGAAAAATGGTCCAGGAATCGCTGCTTGAAGAAGGACTCGCCCGCGTTGCCTATATCTATCCGCCCAACACCCGCTATGGGGACAAATTTGATGATTTGCAGCGGATCAGCCGGGACCAGGCGCTCGGCATATGGAGCGTAGAGAACTATGCCCAGGAAGACGGCTTCCATCCGGAGGAGCAGGAAGACGCAAACAACAAGAACAACAGCAGCCGTAATAACGTAGCGGCAGCCCAAACTCCGAAAGAGAACAGCCAAGAGTCCAAGCAAGGCTGCGTCATCAAGGGCAACATCAACTCGAAGGGCGAGAAAATCTACCACACTCCCGAATCCCCATACTATGAGCGCACGAAGCAGGAGCAGTGGTTCTGCAGCGAGGCAGAAGCCGTCCAGGCCGGTTTCCGGGCCCCGAAGTAAACTCATCTGATGTATGAAATGAACGCTCATGTTCATCTTATATAAATTTTAGCCGTAATTGAAAAGGAGCCACCAGCCATGGGGAAAAAGAAACCTCCAACAATCCAACCAAATGAAAGTCAACCGCCAAATCCGAGCTCTGGCGCATGGTACAAAACCGTTTGGAGATGGCACTTCTATGCCGGCATCATTTTTGCTCCCTTTCTGATCATCCTGGCTGTAACCGGCTCCGTTTACTTATTTAAGCCTCAGATTGAACAAGCGCTATATCGGGACTACTACACGGTAACCCCTCAGGTTGAACGTGTAACGCCCAGCAAGCTGGTCGGACAAGTGAAAGAACTCTATCCTGAGGCTACCATTACGAAATACCGCCCTGGCGAGTCGGACTCCCGCTCCACGGAGATCAGTCTGACCTCGGACAGCGAATCCATGACCGTCTTCATGAACCCCTATACGGGAGAAAAGATTGGCGAGCTGAAAGACAAAGACCGGATCATGGACAAAATCGAGGAATTTCACGGCGAATTGATGGTCGGGACCATCGGGGACCGGATCGTGGAGCTTGCCGCCTGCTGGGCGATCGTGCTGATTATTACCGGGGTGTATTTGTGGTTTCTGAAAAATAAAAACAAAAACAAAAGCAAAAAGAAAAGAAGCCTCGCGGGCATCCTGTATCCGCGTCTGGGCAAGGGTAAGCAGACTCTTCGCAGAGACCTGCACGCCGTTCCTGCATTCTGGATTGCCGCAGGCATGTTATTTCTTATCATGACCGGCTTGCCCTGGTCAGGCCTGTGGGGCAGCAATTTCCAAACCGTGGCGACCAATACCGGCGCCGGCTATCCGCCTTCCATCTGGTCAGGCAGTACGCCATCCTCCCATGTGGTTCAGACGAAGGAAGTCGCAGAGGTCCCTTGGGCGGCTGAAAATCTGGAGGTACCTAACTCCACCATCTCCGACTTTACGCCGCTTCCAATCGAAGATGTCATGTACGTAGCCCGAAGCGAGGGGATCCATCCAAGCTACACCATCAGCATTCCGCAGCAAGCGGACGGGGTGTACACGTTGTCGGCCTATCCGCCGAAAGCCCAAGACGAGGCTACCATGCATATCGACCAGTACAGCGGCGCGGTGTTGGCGGATTATCGCTATGATCATTACGGAGTCGTTGGCAAAGCCGTTGCCCTGGGCATTACCCTGCACAAAGGAACCCAATTCGGCATCGTCAACCAGATCTTCAGTTTGCTTATATGCATAGGCATCATTTTCATTGCGGTAAGCGGTTTGTACTTGTGGTGGAAGCGAAAACCGGAGCATGGACTGGGGGCACCAAAAGCACCCGAGGTTAACGCGAAGAACATGAGGGTATTCCTTCTGCTTCTCATCGCTTTGGGGATCCTGTTCCCGCTTGTGGGCTTGTCGCTCATCATCGTGTGGATCATCGACTATGTCATCGTTCGGAGGGTACCGGCGATCAAGACATTTCTGAATGCCTGATTCGGTCTTTACTCTAACTACAATAAGGGGTGGCGGTTTCATGATCATGAAAAGCCGTTTTATATTATGCGCACTGCTATCGTTCCTGCTGCTGAGCGCTTGCTCGGCCAGTCCCGAAGCAGTCAACCGGTATGAAAAAGAAATCCCGCTGATCGCCGAGGTAAACATACCGGAGACGTTATCCGTTCATCAACCGGAGACCATTGAGATCATTCTCACCCAGGATGGCCAAAGAGTACCCGGTGCGGATTTTGTCCACTACGAACTGTGGAGCCATGACGGCTCCCTGCGGGATCCCATGACGGATGCGGTAGAGGTCGGTGATGGCGTGTATACGGTAACCAAAACCTTCGATAAAGAGGGGCTGTATTTCATCAAGCTGCACAGCGGCAACAACGGTTCCATCATCATTCCCCAGAAACCGTTCGCCGTCGGCAAACTGTCCGAGGCCGAGCTTGCCTACCTGCAAGCGGGGACCCCGACATTTCAAGAGGGTACGGCAGATCATCATCATTAAAGCAAGCTGGATTAGGACAAAAACCGGCGCCGAATCTCCGGCGTCGGAACCATGCATTCCGTCGATTGTCCGAACCACCGGTAGCGGTTCTTTGCCACCCAGCGGTATACCAAATTCCGTAAAAAAGGGGGAATCAGGATCAAAATATACGACAGCGGCCAAGGAAAGCGAAGACGCCGTGCAATCCGCAGAGCTCCCGTCGACCTTGTGTAATACCTCCCCTGTTCAATCAGCACCATCGTTTCCGTAGTATCTCCACGAAGCCCTCCCTGCCTCAACAGCTCCTGCCCAATCTCGGATTGCAGCGAAGCGAAGCGAAAGGCACCGGCAGGATCTCTCTTGATAATGAACTGCGTCAGACCCTGGCACAAATGGCACACGCCATCAATCAGTACAATCGCATAGTCCTCATGATTATCGGTTGCACGATCCTTCATATATTTCCTGGCTCCCTTCAGGCCTAAAACAAGAAAAAACGCAGGAGCCCTCTCCTACGCTTGATCAAGTACGCTTATTGGTTTATTACTCAGCAGCTTTGTTCAGCCACTCGCCGTCTTTCATCTGCTGGTCGAATTCGTTCGAGAATTTCTCCATGCATTTGCATATGAAATCCTTACGACAAACCGGGCAAGGTACTTTCCCAAGTCGGCTAAGCGCAGTCAGTTTCCATTCCGGGAAGCGGTTATAGAATACGCGAATATCCGTTCCGTCAGCCGTGTGGATAATGAATTCGTAAAGCCCTTCTTTTTCATTGCTTCCAGCTGTGGTCACATTTGCAATCTGCGGTCTGTATGGCATGTTCATCACCCGTTTATTTTATTTAAATTCCCTATGACTGGTTTGTACTTTCTGGTACTTAGTCATATTAAAGAATTTTAGGGGTGATGTCAACCGAAGAACACATCCAGGATCGAGCCAAGCTGCCCCCTCTTTTTACCTTCTAATATATCCGGGTTGAACACTTCCACATATCCGCAGTTCGTACAGGAAACAAATAGGAAATGATTGTGCTGAATATCAAACATCTTGCTCAGCCCGGCCCCTGACATCGAGACCTCTTTCGTCTGGCAGTGATTCCCTCCGCATTTGCTGCATACAAACCGTTCCTCTATCATTTGTTCAATACGCATCTTAAGCGCCCCTTTCCAATTCGTAGCTTTAACTGAAATACGGAGCATCATGTAAAAAGTTTCATATTCAGCATCGTAAGCCGACAAAAAAGGATGACCCTCCATTTCAGAGGACCATCCGAATTCCTTTATGGTTAGCTTACGCTTAACTCCACGTCGATGTTGCCTCGGGTTGCCTTGGAATAAGGGCAGAACGCATGCGCCTTCTTCGCGAGGTCCTCCGCCTGGCTTCGTTCGATCCCCGGCATTTCGATCTTCAGCTTCACCGCAAGCTTAAAACCGTCAGCGCCTTCGTCCTTTCCGATCATGACCTGAGAGTGAATCACAACGTCCTTGAGCTCGACGCCCTCTTTGCGGGCGATATTAGCCAGGGCGCTTTCGTAACAGGCGCCATAGCCGGCCGCAAACAGCTGCTCCGGATTGGTTCCGTCACCGCCCGGTCCTCCAAGCTCCTTCGGCATGCTTAATTTGTGATTAAGAACCCCATCCGTAGATTCAACAGAGCCTTCACGCCCTCCAATGACTTTTACATCTGCTGTGTATAATGGTTTCATGCTCGTTCATCTCCTTCATGCCCTATTATGGTTTCTACATGTACTCTTTAAACTTGCAGCGGAAATTGAAACGATAAATAGGGCAAACTCGCATAAGAAACAGTATGTCCCAGCTCGCTGAGCAAACAAAAAAGCTGTTTATCAAAGGAAGAATTCCTCTTGATAAACAGCTTCTTCATGAAGTATGCGGTAGAGAGGACTCGAACCTCCACGGGTATACACCCACTACCCCCTCAAGATAGCGTGTCTGCCATTCCACCACTACCGCATGTTATAAGGGATGTTCTGTAGCGAACATTCCCTATTATACTGTTCCGTCATACAAAAGTAAAGAACCAAGTTATGGATCAACAGCTTAAGCGCATGAGCAGCTAAGTCTTATCGTTTCGCTTTTCCTTCCGGTATGCTGAAAACTCGATATATTCCCGGATAAACTCCTTCTCATTCTCTGCCAATCCCGACATGAAGGGAAGATCGGATGATTCCGGATCCACTTCATACTCCCCACGCGCTTCCCTGAGTCGGGTGGGATTGCCCTTGCCAATAATCAACCAATCCAAGCTTACGGAAAAGAATGCAGCAATCTCAATCAATTTATTTGTGCTCGGCGTTGTTTTCCCCCTTTTCCAATCACCAAAATTTCCTGTGCTGATCCCGAGGGTTTCACAAAACGCCTTCTTGGTCATACCTCGGCTTTCTATGAGATGTTCGATTCGTTGGTAAATAGACTGCATCAAACAACCGCCTTCCTAGTTCTCTTTGAAAGAAAATTACTTATGTACGTATTTTTCTCTTGCAAAACCACTTAATTACGTGTATAATCAAATATATATTGCCTAAATTATACCATAGTACTCATGGATCGTTGTATCTTTTACTCATGAGTCTATTCAGTATGAGGAGCGAGTCATTTGCCCTACGATACCATGATCACATCTTGGAATAATGCGGTTCATTCCTTGAATAAAGGATTGATGATCATTACGCCGGATGGCATCATAGACAAAATTAACGATCCACTCATTACCATGGCCGAAAGATATGGTGTTTCCCCTGAGTTTGGATGGCAGGGGGCATCTTTTTTTAATATCGCTTCCCAGCGCTTGAGTTTGGCTTCATTCGATCATTTTTTCCATGAGCTGGATGTGCCCTCCGTAAGAGATGTTATGCTGGGTAAGCAATCTGATTATTCCTTTGAATATGCCGTGCAATGGAACGACCAAGAGAATTGGGTTTTATGTGAGGTACTGCCGCTGCTTATCCACAAGGACAGCCGTATTCACGGAGCTATGATATCATTTACGGATATTACCAAGTTCAAACGCAAGGAATTGCTGCTGGAACAAGCGCTGGCTCACAGCTTTCCCCTTCCCGGGCATATTCCCATCTGCGCCGTATGCAAATACGTTCACCACGCGGAAGAGTGGGAGCCTGTGGAGAGCTATTTGGAGAGCCGCCTCCCCATTGAATTTACCCACGATATCTGTCCGGATTGCATTCGCAGATTATACCCAAAGTACTCTTCCATCCTTGATGATCCGGAATTACTCGATTAACACTCTGCCTGTATACAGCAACGCGGAATAAGCAGCTTCATGATCCGGCTTTATCCCTGGATATGAGGCTGCTTATTCATGCTTAAGTCATCATTCTCATATTACGCGTTCACAAAACGAAGCAGAGGGCTTATCAGAGCAGGCAGCACCGAGACGTGGCCTTCTCCCTCAATTTCATGAAACGTAGTCTCCAGCACCTCATCATGCCCTTTGAGGAATGCATAGAGTTCCCTGGCGTCTTGCACCATGGACGGCTTCTCCTCAGCTCCAACGTACAGACGCAGCTCTTTACGCTGTCCACTCTGTTGTAAACGGAGCCTCCCCTCTTTCCATCGTTTGTACAGCACGTAGTTTTTCCACCACACCGAGGGACAAGCCGCAATATACCGCGAAAAGGTCTCCGGTCTGGTGAATAATGTATACAAGGTGAAAAAACCACCGAGTGAGTGCCCGAACAGCGCCTGCTTCGAACGATTTACCGCGTATTGCCGCTCCACGGCCGGCTTCAGCTGAAACTCGATGAACGTAAGGAATGCTTCGACGCCGCCTGTTTCCGGCCAATCCAATCCGTTAGGGCGGACCGGCAATTCATGGTCTTCAGCATATTCAGTAAAGTTGTAAAAACGCTCGCTGCTCACGATCGGACTGTCACTGTCAAAGCCGATCCCGACAATAAGCGCCGAGGGAATGCCACGGGGCGTCCGGGATTGCAGTCGGATTGCCTCCGCAAGCGTTCCGAAGGTCGCATTGGCATCCAGCGAATATAATACAGGATAACCGCCTTCAGGAGGCGGTCCCATCGGTTCGGCAATGAAAATACGGTATTCACGGCCTGTGACGTCAGATTGCATGGACCATGTCACCGTTCCCGGTATGCAAAACAGAGGATCTTTTTCGTGGTGATTGCAGTTATCGCGGTTATTGTGGTTATCATGGTTATGGTCATCGCGGTTATCGTGCTCTTCATCCTTTTCGTGCTTTTCGCCCTTTTCGTGGTTACCCATACCCTCATGCTGAGCCCGCACCATCTCTGATTCTTGGTCATATTCTTCCTTGACGAACAACCACCGCAGCGCTTCCGGAAATCTTCTGGCCATAAAGATGGGATCATGGGTCCCATCAGGATCTACCGCCAGCTGGAGCCGCTCGGGGCTCACCCCTTGTTCCATCCAGAATAGATGGGTCTCGACGTTATTCGGATACATATGTTTTTGCGCATTGTTCTTATACGCACCTTCCAACTGTCCAACGGACATATACACCCTCAGCCCGGCAGGCAATTCCCCCTGCTCCCTGATGTAATCCATAACCCCGTCATACCATAACGAAGCCGACAGCATCCCGATCCGTCCGAAGGTCTCGGCGCGCCAATACCCCGCGAACATCGAAATCAAACCGCCCAAGGAACCGCCAATGATGGCTGTATGTTCGGGCGCTGCGAGCGTACGGTACTGTCTGTCTATGTACGCCTTAATGACATCCGCAACCTCATCGACATAAGCTCTGCCCTCCCCGCCAAAAGGCGGATTACCCTCCAGCAGCGGCTCGGCCGGCCAAGGCGTGTACTCACGGTTCCGGTTTGTTGACGATATCCCGACCAGGATGACCTCGACCAGTTGGCCTGCTGCATATAGATGGTTCAGATAGTTGAGACAGTACGTGAACATATCTCCTTGATCCTGTACGTAGGCAACAGGATAGGAACGGTCCGACTCATGATAAGAAGGAGGTAAATACAGTGTGAGTTCCCTGTCCTCAACCACCAGCCGTTGATAACGATTCATGTAATCCTCCCGAAAGCTGCTTTTATTTTCGCATGCGAATTAATAGATAGATAAAATATGGAACCCCAATCACGGACACCACAATGCCTGCAGCCAACTCGGCCGGAGCGAATATCGTTCTGCCGATGAAATCGCCTATGACCACAATCGCCATACCTGCTATACCGCTGATCGGGATGATATGCCTGTGCCGCAGTCCAACCAGCTGCCTCGCCAGATGCGGAGCGATCAGACCGACAAACCCAATGCTGCCGGATACGGCAACACTCGCGCTGACCAAACCGATGCTGCATAGAAGCAATACATTTTTCTCACGTTCAACGGTTACCCCGACACTCTTCACGCTTTCCTCGCTCAGCTGGAACAAGTCGAGCACTTGAGAGCGGAGCCAAATGACAGGCGGCAGCATGATGAGCCAAGGAAGCATCGTGACCACAAACTTCCAGTTAGCGCTGTGAAGGCTGCCGGCCAGCCAAGCTACAGCCATTTCATAATCCGATGGATTCATTTTGAGCGAGAGGAACATCGTAATAGCACCAAAACCCGATGCAATCGCAATCCCCACAAGAATTAGCCGCTGCGGATCCAGCTTTCCGTTTTCTCTGGCGAACATCAATATGGCCGTAGTTGCCGCCAAACCCCCAGCGCTACCGAACATCGGCATCATCATAACCCCGAGCCACCCGGTCATCGTGATCTGCCCTTGCAGCAGGAACATAAACAACACAACCGCCATGCCTGCACCTGCATTGATGCCAAGAATGCCCGGATCCGCAAGTCCGTTGCGGGTAACCCCCTGGATAACGGCACCGGCCATACCCAGCGCAAACCCGACGAGAGCGCCAAGCACAATACGAGGCAGCCTGAACTCGAACACAACGAGATCGAAATCCGAATTGGGATTCATCCGGAGCAAAGTTTGAAATACTTCCTTGATGGACATATCAAACGTCCCATTGGTGAGACTGAAATATACGGAAGTCAATACAACCAAGATTCCTCCAGTCAGAACCATCGGGAATCGATAATAGGTGTTACGCACGCTGAGCCCCTCCCCTCGTCTTGATCAAATAGAGGAAGAAAGGAACCCCGATCAACGAAGTTATAACACCCACCGGCGTCTCAAACGGATAATTTACAAACCGTGCGAGAATATCGCATAATGCAAGAAACATGCCGCCAAGCACGCCCGACACCGGTACGATCCATCGATAATCCGAGCCGGACAGAAAACGGGCAATATGAGGAATAATCAAACCTACAAAGGCAACCTTACCCGCCAGAGCCACGGATACGCCGGTCAGAATCACAACAGCCACCATCGCAAGGGCTTTAATCAGCCATGTATTCACACCGAGCCCCTTGGCCGTCTCGTCCCCGAGCGACAGCAGCGTGATCGATTTGGATAATACAACAGCAAGACACAAACCAACGATTGCAAACGGAATGCTCAGTTTAATCAGTTCCGGGTCCATGGCATGCAGCCGGGCATTGTACCAGAAGCTGATATTTTGTGATATCTGAAAATAGGCCGCCAATGCCTCTGCGGTACCGCTAAGAAACGTCCCCACTACGGTTCCGAGTATAGCCAGTCGAACCGGGCTGAGTCCGCCAGGAATAAGCCATGCCAAGCCGAACACGACGGCCGCTCCGATGGCTGAGCCGATCAACGAACTGACAATATACATATTGGAGCTGGCGTTCGGGATAAATACCATGAACAGTGTCACCGCGAAGACCGAACCATCAGATACCCCCATAATGGATGGGGACGCCAAATAGTTCCTTGTCATTCCTTGCATTAAAGCGCCTGATACCGCGAGAAAAGCGCCGATGAGCATAGCGCCGACGACTCTCGGCAATCGGGAGCTCACGATAATCTGATGATCGATGCTCTCCGAATCAAAAGCAAAGATGGAATCCCAAACGGTATCCATCGTAATATTTTTGGCTCCATACAGGATGGAGGCCGCTATGAGCAAGAAGCAGACTGCCGGGGCCATCACAAGGATGACAGCCGGCAGTGATTTTTTGAACCTCATGAACAACACGCCTTATAGGTTTATACTGAAATGTTGGATGTTACTTTGTCAGACTTTCGACCGCAGCTTTCAGAAACTCGATTTTGCTGTACGCAGTTCCGCCTTGAGCGAGTGGGTCCACCACATTGACAAAAGCGGTGCCGTTCTTGAATGCATTCAAGTTCTTCATGATCGGATCATTCTGCAGTTCTTCCAAAGCATTCGGCGTATCCTTATTCTCATCTGGCGAGACTTGGACAAATACGTAATCCGGATTCATCTCTGCAATCTTCTCTTTCGAGATCAGTTCCTGTGCTTTGGCTGCGGCTACTTCAGCCGGTACTGCAATCCCCAAATCCTCATACAATACCGGATTAAAGAACACACCTGCCGGGTAGATGTACATCTCGCCTGCACGAATCCGAAGCGCCAGAACCTTCTTGTCCTTCAGGCTATCTCCAATCGTTGCTTTGACTTTTTCCAAGTCCTCTTTATATTTCGCGATTGCCTGTTCCGCTTGTTCCTGTTTGCCGCTTAACTCGCCGAGCAATTTCAGGTTGCTCTCCCAGTTGGTCGATATATGGGAGTACGGGATCGTGGGAGCGATTTTATTTAACTGTTCAATGACTTCAGGCTTAGCTTTGGACGATGCCAAAATCACATCCGGCTTCAAAGACAGGATCGTTTCGAAATTCGGCTCCATTTTCTCACCAACCGATTGGGCGTCCTTCGTAATCGACTCAAACATCGGCGGGAATTTACCCGAGAAGGTAATGGCCCCAACCGGATTAACTTCCAGCACAATGGCATCCTCCATGGCTTCAACGGCACCGGTGATAACGATGCGCTCCGTTTTGGCCGGAAGCGTATATTCCTGATCGAGGTATTTCACAACTTTAGTATCGGACGGCGCTGGAGTCGCTTTCTCTTGCGCAGCGTTATCCTCCCCGGCTGTGTTCTCGCTCTCTGCTGCATTATTCGCGCTTGCTCCGTCTGTATCTTTAGCCTCGTTACCTCCACCGCAAGCGGACAGTACCAACGCAAATACCAGCAATAACCCCAACATCCATTTCATTCGTTTCATCTCTCTCCAATTACCCCTTCCATGATCTATGACCACTCAATAATTGATAATGATTATCATTATTGATCATAGTATAGGATTTGCTCTCTTAGTACCATGGACAAATCACCGGATTCCTCATGGACAATTTCCGGAAAACAACCGGAAGGCTTCCTCCGCCATCTGCTCCATCGCAATGGGAGAGTACTCGCGCCAAGGGTAAGAGGATAATTGATGGAACGTTCCGTCTCGCACCGCGGGTATGGTCATCCACTCCGGTGTTGCCTGCAGTTTTCTCCAATTCGCCAGCGTTTCGGAATCCTGACGGATCAAGAGCAACATATGGTCTGCCCGGCTTTCCTTGATCTGCTCAATCGTTAAACATCCAGCATCCCAGTCCACAGGCTTAGCCGGCTGAAAATTAAAATAATCAAATAATAGTTCCTTCATGCCCGGATGGGTGTAAGCCATCAGTTCATCCTGATGCAGGCGTGCAGTCAAAAGCGTGCGTTCTTCCATCATTTCAGCGGGGAGCTTCTCACGGTAGGTCGATATTTTATGATGAAACGTTTCGATCCACTGCTCTGCTTCAGGCAGCTTGTTCAGCAATTTAGCGAGACCTAACAGATTAAACTGCCACCCTTCCTGTTCTTCCGGCATTTCGTAGAGAGGTGCAATCAACCGAAGCTGCTCCTTCTCCCAATCCTCCACCCCCTGTGCACAGACGATGAGCTCTGGACGTGCCGAGGCCAGCTTCTCCAGATTGGCATATTTGTTATGATTCTGGCGGTAAGCATCCAGATGGACAGGGATATCCGGCCCAAGCATGTTATAGTAATGCTGTGACCACTTCGGATGAAGCGGAGCCGCATACGGCGTGAAATCCAGCGGCATGGCGTAACCCAGGAGGGCCGTTGAGCCGTACATCGCCAGTTTATTTTTCCTTGTCTTCATATACACCGAGGGGGATATCCCGAATGCCTTCTTAAATTTGCGGCTAAAATAAAATTCATCCTTATACCCCACCATATGCGCCACTTCGCGCAGCAAAGAATCCGAGCCCAGCATCAACTGCTTCGCCTTGTTCAAACGAACATGCGCCAAATAATCCATTGCGCTGTGCCCATACGTCTTCTTATAGACTTCAACAAAATATTTGGGACTCAACTCCGAAAGGTTCGCCAATTGTTCAATCGTTAAATCTTCATCATAATGCTCCTCGATATACTCTTTCACCCGCTCCAGCGCTTGCCGCTTATCATTCTTGGAGTAAGGGCTGCATTCGGCAATCGTCGTATATAGCAGCTCTTGAAAATCCAGCTGAACCCTCCAATGCTTCATGGGCTCCTTGCTGTGAAAATCCTTATACATCGATCGGCAGACGAGATTCAAGCGGTCCGGAGAGTTGATGACAAAGATGCCGTCATAGGGCATGAAATCGGCGCAATCCACCTCATGCAATCGACCGCAGCTTGATATCCCTTCCATGAAACTATAATGAAAGATCGCAACCGAAGCCTGCTCGTGTTCCTCGGAACTCTTGTGATCGACACTCGTAATTCCGAAAGTAGTCCCCGCTGCACAACAATAAACGCATCCCTTATTCATACGGGTGATTTGTTCTGCCTGTTGCAAACAGGTTTCCCCGCTAAGCGGGATAATCAGGGCTGGCTGCACTGCCAACTGCTGCTCCAAGGAGAGCGCTTGACCATGAACAATATCCATATTCCATAAACGGGCCATTAGCCCGCTGTATTCACGCGAATCTTTTTTGCTACTGCTATTCGTCGACAGGTTTAACATATATACAGACCCCAACCTTAAATGAGAATGGTTATCATTATCATATAATTATCATACACCGCCCCAAAAGTCCAGCACGATCTTTCTCTTGTCCACCTTGCCGTATGAGACGTTAGACAAAAAGAAAGCAGCCATGCGCTCCCTGTCAGGGAGACGTAGCTGCTGCTTTTCAAATATTGTGTATGAAGGCGGATCTTTCGCATGCAAGTATTCCAGTCCCCTCCAAAGGGACTTCTTCTCAAATCATCCGGATTGTCATTAGTTCCCCCGCTGGCGCTGTCTTGCTCTTGCCTCGCCGCCTTTGCGGCCCGCTTCTTCACGGCTCATCTTGCCGTCCCCGTTGCTGCCGCTGCCGCTTCTGGCTTCGCCGCCCTGCTGTCCAATCTCTTGATAGAACTCACGTCCGTGGGATTCCGAGGTAGCCTCGCCGCCTTTGCGTCCGATGTCCTCATAGAATTCCCTGCCATGGGAATCGGAAGTCGCTTCCCCGCCCTTCTGGCCGATTTCCTGATAAAATTCTTTATCATGGGAGTTTGACGTGGAGTCTCCTCCTTTTTTACCGATGTCCTGATAAAACTCTTTGTCATGGGAACGGGAGGTTGCTTCGCCGCCCTTCCGTCCGATTTCTTGGTAGAACTCTTTGTCATGGTTGTTCGCAGTTGCTTCTCCACCTAAACGTCCTGCTTCTTCACGGCTCATCTTTCCATTGTTGTTATTAGCCATTCTGAATCACTCCTTATAGGTAATTTGAAGTTGTTGCTCGTCCACGTTATGATATTAAACTCCTGACCAGAGATGAAACACTTGTTGTGCATAAATGTGCAATGAAAATCGATCAAAACCGTGATGCTTTGAAGTTTATACATTTGAGATCTTAAGCGCAAAAAAAAGCCCCGCACAAGGTGCGGAGCTTTTTCTTACTGTTCGTATGCGGTAGAGAGGACTCGAACCTCCACGGGTATACACCCACTACCCCCTCAAGATAGCGTGTCTGCCATTCCACCACTACCGCATAATATAAGGAGTACATCGTTTCATTGCTTTGTAAAAAAATGGTGAGCCATGAAGGACTCGAACCTTCGACACCCTGATTAAAAGTCAGGTGCTCTACCAACTGAGCTAATGGCTCTCGATGACAATCGTGCTGCTGCCATATAAGAAAGTTATATAGAAAGTGGTGACCCGTAGGGGATACTCTCTCTTCGTTCGAGACTGCGAAGCTTATCCTAACGAAGGTTATGCTCCGACGAACCGACGGGGTTCTCATCCCGAGGTTATATAGAAAGTGGTGACCCGTAGGGGATTCGAACCCCTGTTACCTCCGTGAAAGGGAGGTGTCTTAACCCCTTGACCAACGGGCCGCTTTAACCACGTCGCCGTGACGACAAGATTGAGTATAGCATAATTCCAAAAATGCTGGCAAGCTTTTTTTTCGTAAATTTCAAAATTTATTTTTGGAGCTTTTTCGGCCAGTAAATCAGCCTAAAAAATCCGGTATTAACTTCACTTCTTGAACGCAATTTCCTTCACGCTCCACATGGTATGCATGTGCATTTTCCCTTGAACTTACGATTCGATCCAACCGTCCGTCCATAAAATGCAATGCAACCCCATCATCAGCAGCATATCTCATCCCTATGCAAAAAAAGCTCCCGATCACCTTGTGATGGGAGCTTTCTTCGATGTAACGCTCAACGAAAGAAAGGGGTACTCTCCCTTCGGTCGAGACTGCGAAGTATTCCTAACGCTGCTTATGCTCCGACGAACCCTATTCAGGGTTCTCATCCCTTGCAAAAAAGCTCCCAATCACTTGGTGATGGGAGCTTTCTTCGATGTAACGCTCAACGGAGAGAGAGGGATTCGAACCCTCGCACCGCTTACGCAGTCTAACCCCTTAGCAGAGGGTCCCCTTATAGCCACTTGGGTATCTCTCCATATGGCTCCCCGAACAGGACTCGAACCTGTGACAACTCGATTAACAGTCGAGTGCTCTACCAACTGAGCTATCAGGGAACATTAAGTTGGATATTAATAATTTATCATGACTTCATAGGGGAGTCAAGCTTCAGGAGTGTAAGGCGTCCGCTGCACTTTCCGCACCGATACCGGGCGGGATTCATCTTTCGTTTACGCAGATATTCGGTTCCGCAGTAGCTGCAGCGTAGTTTATATCGGTATGGTTCCGGTTGACGACGGCCCGCGACCTTGCCCTTCGGCAAGGATTTGCAGAAACGGCTCCCTCCTACGGCCTGCAGCAGGTTTTTGAAATCAGCGTCCCGATGCCGATATCCCCTGCCCGCGATATGCAGATGATAGTGGCACAGCTCATGCTTGATGATCTTCTCCACCTCTTCCTTACCGTTCGTAGCAAGCTGATGCGGATTGATCTCGATGTTATGGCTTTTCATGAAATAACGCCCGCCCGTTGAAGACAATCGCCGGTTAAACGTAGCCTGATGCCTGAACGGAACCCGGAAGCTTTCCAGCGAGATTTTCTCAACCCATACCTGCAGTTCTTCGTTACTCATCTCGTTGATCGTCACCATGTCTGATCCTTCCTTTTGCCTTATAAATGCTACTTGAATTTTAACTTCTCTCTGGGCTACACTGTCAAGTAGAAAGTATGGAGGGAGAACCTGCAATCATGCCGAACATGCGCTACGTTATTTTAAAAGGACAGGACGAGCTGTTATTTGTCGAAATGCCCAGTGACTATGCTTACCAGCTCAGTGCTCTAAATTTACGCCTCAATAAGGAAATCGATAAACTCACCGCCGCAGGCAAACCTCAGCTGCCTCTTGCTGTAGCCGAATGCGACAATCTGGATCTGCTTCAGGAATCGCTGAGCATTCAAGGTGGTCTGGAATACATAAATGAGCTTGAGCAGGCATTTGCTTCCCTTAAGGAAACGGAATATCCGCTCATCTCGTTGCTTACCGAAATTCGTGCTCTCCAAGCGCAGCTTGAGCAATGGTACGAGGAAGAAGCGCAATAATCGAGGTAGACCTGCACGCTTTGGGCTTTTTCCCCATATGCTATCCATACAGATGGAATTAGCAAGAGGAGGAGATACCCTTGCCGCAATGGCTCTGCAATCAATTGACACGCGCTTTTCGCAAAAAGGACAGACGTCAGATCAAGCTGCTGAACGAATGCTGGTACTTTTACCGGAATTCCCCGGGCGAAGAAAACTCAAATGCCCGTTAGTGCACTGCAACCGATCCATAGGTATGACAATAAGCCGGACACCCTGTCCGGCTTATTCTTGCATTTATTATGATGGCTGAATGGACGAATGTTATACTTATAGATCGCTGCGTTTAGCTGGCCAGGAGCCCTGAAGCTTCCGGAGAAAAACAATTTGTCCCGTATGATACGCATCATGCATGATTAAGCTAAGTATTCGCTGCGGCGATTCGATGATCTCCGCCTCCGTCATCTCTTCAATCTTCTGCCTTAAAGCGGCATGAACATCCTGAAGCTGCTCCCGAGCTGTATTCCATGCCCCCTCACTTGTGTCATGAATGAGAAACGTCTCGTCATTGCCGATTCCTTCATTAGGAAGCGGCGTTCCTTCCAATCTCGCGAGCAGACGCTGCTTGTAATACAGCAAATGCTGCACGTTCTCCCAAATGGAATTTGCCGCCTGCCCTTGCGGTTTCCACAAAGCCTGATCAATAGTTACGTCCTTCAGAGCAGGAAGAATCGGCGGATACCAATCCTCCTGTCCCATCGCATAATCCCAGTTTTGGAGCAGCAGTTCCTTCATGTTCATAACGATCGCCTCCGTTTCAAATTTGTAACCAGCATAAATTAAATAGAATGTTACATAAAAATTAACACATTTCAGACCCCATTACAAGTAACTAGCAACATTAATATTTACTTGTTACAATAATGAGATGAGAAAGGATGAGTTTCATGTTGTGGGATGATTTTATAAACAGCGAATGGCATGACTGGAGAGGCAGCGGCCGATCCGAGGACCGGCTTGCCCGAGAGGATTGGCTCACCGATTTCATGAACCAATATCAGCTGCAAGTCAGCCTGCCCCTGACCCCGGATGAACTGGGGCTGCTGAGACAGCTTCGTTCCTTCCTGTTGACGTGTGTTCAACACATCGTCGCGGGTGAGTCACCTTCGCCCAGGGAGATAGAGGAATTAAACCGCTGGATGGCTGCCGGACCCGTTATTCGCCATCTGGAGATAGATGAGGATCAAAATTTGGCACTGTCCTATATCCTCCAAAATCCTGGCCTGCAAGCAGCGGCTGCCGAGATTGCCGGCTCCTTTGCGCAAGCCATCGAGCAAGGCGAGTTATCCCGGTTCCGCATCTGCACGAATCCCGATTGCCTCTGGGTGTATTACGACGACACGCGAAACCGTTCCAAACGATATTGCGACGATAAAATGTGCGGGAATCTGATGAAGGTCAGACGATTCCGGGCGAAGAAAAAGCAGCAATTTTCTGACAGCGAGGACTAAGCGAATGCTTATGCTGCGCGCTGTAAACCTCCACATACATTTTAAAGAAGCTGAGGTGAGTAATCATGAGTATCAAAAGGGTAACTCAAGCAGAATTGCCTTGGGTCAATCAACAATATGAATACATCGGCTTTCAGCCAAGTTCACTGGACAATGAAATCATTGCCATCGTCATGTCGCAAGACGACTACGCAGGAGTCGGTCGATTGGTTAAACTTAATGAACACGAGGCGGAGCTCGGCGGTATTTATATTCTGGACAAGTTTAGAGGCCAATCCCTCGCGCACGAAGTCGTCTCGTTTCTGGTGGAAGAATCAAAAAGACTAGGTTTAAAGACGATTTACTGCATTCCGTTTGAGGAGCTGCAGCATTTCTATAAGAAGTTTGATTTTCATGAAGTCGATGTAAATGCTCCGGCAGTCGAACCCAAAATTCCAGCAAAATATCACTGGTGTCTCGAAAGATACGATAAAAAAGTCCTGCTGCTAAAGCTGAGCCATGGCTAAGCCAGCGGCCAGGACATGCCCCGTTAGCTTTACTCCAGATCAAGTTATGCAAAAAAAGAGCCGTTCTCCCCAAAGGGAACTGCACCTCCGAATGTTAGGTCATATCTAACAATTGGGGTACAGTTCAAGGAGTTACGGCTCTTCTTCTAATACGCAGCAGTTCCTATGACTGATCTTTCGGCTTGCGCATCGTCAATCCGACGCGGCCTTTCTTCAAATCTACATTCAGCACCCACACGGTAACGTTATCCCCCACTGAGACAACATCCATCGGGTGTTTGACAAAGCCTTCGCTCAGCTGGGAAATATGCACCAGACCATCGCTCTTGATGCCGATGTCAACAAAGGCGCCAAAATCTATGACATTGCGTACCGTTCCCTGCAGCTCCATTCCTGGCATAAGATCCTCGATCTTCAGCACATCCTGGCGGAAAATCGGCAGCGGCAACTCCTCCCGCGGATCGCGTCCCGGACGCTGCAAGCTGTCCAGAATATCACGAAGCGTCGGCACGCCAACCTCCAGCTTCACGGCAAGGTTCTCCGGCTGCTGGGCATCCAGCAGTTCAGCCAGCTCCTTGCTTCCGAGCTTGTCCAGAGAAACCTGAAGCTCCTGGAACAAACGGTCAACCACCGCATAGGATTCCGGGTGAATCGGGGTACGGTCCAATATGTTCTCGCCTTCCGAAATCCGCATAAAGCCCACGCACTGCTCGTAAGTCTTGGCACCAAGACGCGGAACCTTCTGGAGCTGCTTCCGGCTGACAAACTTCCCGTTCTCTTCCCGGTATTTCACGATATTTTTGGCAATGGTGGCATTGATGCCAGCCACATAGGAAAGCAGCGACGGCGATGCCGTATTCACATCCACCCCGACATGGTTAACCGCAGACTCCACGACAGCTTTCAGGCTCTCCTCCAGATGCTTCTGGGTGACGTCATGCTGATATTGGCCCACGCCGATCGATTTCGGATCGATCTTCACCAGCTCTGCCAGCGGATCCTGCACACGGCGTGCAATCGAGGCCGCGCTGCGCTCGGCGACATCAAGGTCCGGGAACTCTTCTTGAGCCAGCTTCGAGGCCGAGTACACGCTTGCTCCCGCTTCATTGACAATGAGATATGCCAGCTCAGGGTCAGCAAGTTCCGCAATGACTTCTTCGGCGACGAACTGTTCCGTTTCACGGGATGCCGTACCGTTTCCAATGACAATCAGCTTGATGCCGTATTTGCCAATCAGCTCTTTAAACTTCGCGGCGGCCTCCTGCTTCTTGTTGGCCGGCGGCGTCGGATAGGTTACGGCCACCTCAAGCAGCTTGCCCGTATCATCGACCACCGCAAGCTTACAACCGGTACGGTATGCCGGGTCAACACCCAGCACACAGCGTCCCTTCACCGGCGGCTGCAGCAGCAGGCTGCGCAGGTTCCCGGCAAAGATGGAGATCGCCTGGTTCTCCCCTTTTTCCGTCAGCTCCCCCCGTACTTCCCGTTCAATCGATGGGGCAATGAGACGCTTGTATGAATCCTCGATCACCGCCGTAAGAATGTCCGTGACGGCAGATGGACCTTTAAGCACCTGCTTGCCGATATACGCGTGAACGGATTCGGAAGGAACATCAAGCCCTACCTTCAGAATATTCTCACGCTCACCCCGGTTAATGGCCAAAATCCGGTGCGGCGGCATTTTCTTCGCCAATTCCCGGTAATTGTAATAGTTCTCATATACGGATTCCACCTCGGTATCCTTCGCCTCTGAGGTCAATATGCCGTGGTCCAGGCTGTATCTGCGTACCCAGGAACGAACGGTTGCGTCATCGGCAATGTTTTCAGCCAGTATATCCATCGCGCCTTGCACAGCCTCTTCTGCCGAAGCCACACCCTTCTCCTCATCCACATACTTGGCTGCCTCAACCATCACATCAGCCTGCTTCGGCTGCGACCATATCCACTCCGACAACGGCTCAAGCCCTTTTTCCTTGGCAACGCTTGCCCGGGTTTTACGCTTTTGCTTATACGGACGGTAGAGATCTTCTACCTCCTGCAGCTTAACGGCGGCCGTAATCGATGCCTTCAGATCTTCCGTCAGCTTGCCTTGCTCCTCTATGATGCGGATGACTTCCCGCTTGCGGATCTCCAAATTGCGCAGATAGCCAGTCCGCTCTTCAATATCACGTAATTGGTTCTCATCCAGTTCGCCTGTCATTTCCTTACGGTAACGCGCAATAAACGGTATGGTATTGCCCTCATCCAGAAGTTCAACGGTCGTTCGCACCTGTTTTTCGGACAATTGAAGCTCCTTCGCGATCTGCTTCACGATCCGTTTCGATTCTTCCTTGCGAATCTGTTCCTCATTTACTTCCACAACAGCTTCTAATTCAGACAATGATATCCCTCTTTCTTCAATGAAACTATATTTGCTATTATCCCAAACTTAAGCGCTCATTTCCACTACATCGCTCACTTCATAAGGCTTTAAGCTGCTTTTAATGTCAATTTCATCTGATTTTAAGATTTAATTTATATTCTTAGTGTACAAAAATGCTGCTGCCGGATATCTGCACCTCATTACAATCAGGGGGTCACCTAAGATGAATGACAAACATGCGATTGCCTGGTCCGTTGTCTGCCTTTTGTTTATCGCAGCGGCGGTTACAACGGCCTACATCCTCATACCTACAAACGCGTAATCCGCCACTCTCCATTCTCATGCAGCCATTACCGTGCCCTTCAAACATACCATCCATATAAAAACCCTCAAGGAGTTATTCCTTGAGGGTTTTTAGTCATAACATTCTATGTGGAAAACGTTAGCGCTTGAATGGAATCAAAAATCAATCAAGCCCAGACTTATTTGCAGGGAATCATCCACCTTACTCATCATTTCATCATCAAGATGGGTGATTTTGTCGGTTAGCCTCTGCTTATCAATCGTCCGGATCTGCTCTAGCAAAATGACGGAATCCCGGTCAAATCCATGCGACGCCGCGTCGATTTCGACGTGAGTCGGCAGCTTGGCTTTTTGAATCTGTGCCGTAATGGCTGCAACAATCACAGTCGGACTAAACCGGTTGCCGATATCGTTCTGAATGACAAGGACCGGCCTTACGCCGCCCTGCTCAGAACCGACAACTGGTGATAAATCCGCAAAAAATACGTCGCCCCGTTTAACGATCACTGTCTACACCCCGCTTACTAAGCGGTCTAGAGTGTTGTCTGCATCTTCCTCCGCGTGAAACGCCTCAGAAGCCATGGTCAGGTTAATTTTGGCCATTTCCATATAACCTCGCTGCATGGATTCACGAATGTAACGTTTCTTCCGTTCATTCAGGTACAACTTCATGGCTTGCCTAATAAGCTCACTGCGGTTGGAATTTTCCAGCTGAGCGATCCCGTCCACTTCCTGCAAAAGATGATCCGGTAAACTGATCATGATTCGTTTGGTGTTCTGCATATTGGCCACCCTCTATTACACCCCCACAACCTTCTCGCCCTGTGCACCAGTATTACATTATTCAAGGAAAATTATACAAAAGAATATATATGCCGAAGGTATATCAAGTATGCTGCATATCATTATAAACTACAATCGACACTTTCGTACAGACTTAAACGACATATTCCTAATTCGGGAAGGTCTGTACTTATTCCTTCTTTCCTGAATAAATTACTTATGGTGACTTGACTTTTTAAAGGTTGCTCCAGAGTGCATTTACGGTCTTCACGGGTATATCATTGCGTATATACTGACGTGGTACCCGGTGGGCAATCATGCAGACGACCTCGTAGTGGATCGTCCCCAGCTTGGACGCCAGCTCATCTGCCGTGATGCATTCGTCAGACTGCTGACCGATGAGTACAACCTCTTCACCAGCTTTAATTTGTTCCGCCTCATCGGCGAAAGGTTTGAGCGATACCATACATTGGTCCATACAGATGGTTCCGACAACAGGGACGCGGCGGCCGCGTATCAGTACTTCCACTTTACCGCTCAGCATACGAGAGAAGCCATCGGCGTAACCGATGGGGAGGGTTCCAATTTGTTCTTCCTCCTCCGTTACATACTTCGTCCCGTAGCTGATACCGGAATGCGGAGGTACATTTTTGACGTAGACAAGCTTTGTCTTTAACGTCATGACAGGGCGGAGGCTCACTGTCTTTCGATTCACCTCATCCGAAGGATACAGTCCGTACAAGCTGATGCCGACACGAACCATATCATAGGATAATTCGGGTGTATCAATCGCAGCAGCGCTGTTGCCCGTATGTATGAGCGGGATATGGTAGTCCTTATCCCGAAGAGCGTCCGCTACGCCCTGAAAACGGCGATACTGTCCCAATGTATAGTCTTTGTTCTTTTCATCCGCTCTTGCAAAATGGGTAAACATTCCTTCGACAACAACCTGCGGCAGCGAAAATACTTCTTCTATAAAAGAAATTGCATCTTCGCCTGGAAGCAGGCCCAAACGACCCATTCCGCTGTCAATCTTGATGTGTACCTTGAGTGGCTTCTCCGGCTGGACCGGCAGTGCCTTTATCGCTTGGAGCACTTCCGAACTGAACAGGGTTATGGTTACATCATGCTCATAAGCGATCTCTACAGCCTCCGGTGGTGTATAACCGAGCACCAGGATCGGGCTGGAGATGCCTCCTTGCCGAAGCTCGAGCGCTTCATCCAGGAAAGCTACGCTTAAGTAAGCCGCCCCCAGTTGCTGAAGTTCGCGTGCCACTTCTACAGCTCCGTGACCATAGGCGTTAGCCTTCACACAAGCAAGCAATTTCATGTGGCTTGGCAGCGCCTCACGAAAAGCGTTATAGTTGGCGCGCAGATGGTCCAGGTTAATCTCCGCCAGGGTAGGTCGATATATCGCTTGCAATTCCAGTCACCTTCTTACCATTTTGAAAAAAGCATTATGCTTTACATTAGATTAATGGTAATGTTCTCGGGGGCAACTGTCAATTGAGGCAAATTGCTTATTTATGAGGCTCGTGGTTCCCCCCGGGTGCGAAACTTGGTGAAACATCGGAATATCTGCAAGAAATAGCGATGAGCCCACGGATGGAGTGCCTTTATTTGGAAAAGAGGCGAATGGCCTCATTGTCGGAATTTTGCCCTCCTTCAATGCTCGGTATCCGCCTACTTCGTATTATTTACCCGATTCTCCCTGCATGGAAGCAGCGACTTTCTTCATTTCTTCAACAGGCAGGTTGGCACTCGTAATTCGGTATTCCACGCCTTCCGAATTCCAGGTCAGCGTTCTTTGCTGATCGCCGGTGAGCAGGCCAACCGTTGTGAAATCGATATACACGGCCTCGCCCGGTACGAGGGAAACCGCACGATCCACCGGTCTGGATTCCATAATCGTGTATTGATACACACCGTCATACTTCAGAATAACCGCATGATCCTTGCTCTCCGGAACTTCCATCGTGTCTTTGTTCGTGACCCCTGCAGGAACATATTCCGGATAGATGATGCCGAAGGATCCCATATCGCGACCCGAAGCCGCTTCCGTCAAACCTTCGGTTCCCTGAGTGCCGTTACCTTCCGTACTGGAAGCCACCGGTACCCCGTTCTCGTCCACTTCCGCCATGGTCCCCTTCGCATCGTTCATGGCACTTAGATTCTTGTTCGTATCAAATGAATCCTTGGTCAGGTTCGTATCAAAGGTAAAGGTGTTGAATTTCACCTCAACGACCACATTGGCTTCGGAATCCGACACTTGTACCTGTTTCGGCGTGTAGTTGTCCTTGGCGAGCCAAATCTTCTGACGAATCAAGGAATGGCTGTGGTAATTGGCCGCCACATCAAACACGTAACTATCCTTATCCTCGGCAAACTGACGGGTGTTGTCGCTCAGAATGCTGCTGAGCAGCGTTTGATACAGATATACCTGTCCCTGATTATCCGGCCAGTCGCTCTTGAAGCGGAAGCTCTTGTTTAAGCTCGGCGTCAGAACGAACACGCCGTCATCGTTGCGAAGCACGATTTGCGTAATATCCTTTTGTCCATTGGTTAAGCTGATCCGGTAATAAGATGGAGACTGGTACCATACCTCAACCTGATACTCCTGCGGCGCCGAACCGGTATGTATGGTCATAACGCCCGCTCCCTGGTAAGCGCCCTTGGCACTTTCCAGCTTATCAGCCACCTTGCCCAGATCCTTTACAACGCTGTCTGCATTCTTCTTCCCGCATCCCGCCAGTATTGTTGTTAAGCATAATACTACCGCGAGCAGCACCCATGAAATCCGGCGCATGTCATCATCCCCTTCAACACTTGTTTTGACTTGATTGATACATGTCTATGAGGGACTTGGTCACATTATGCAGACTAGCCTGACAAGCACCGCTGCGTTGGGATGCGGCGGGCGTTTACACTTCGCTTAAGCGAAAAAAAGAGCCGAGAATGAATCCGTCGATCGCTGATTCATCCTCGGCTCGATATATGAAAATAATCAGTACAAACCCTCTTCTTATAGGTCTCTGTAAGTATAGAAGCTGATAGACCTTAACCAACTCTAAGGGGCTGTGTGCATAGAAACGCACTTCTCAGGAGCCGTATTCGTATAAGGCGCGAACCATTCCTCATCTACATTGTCAGGTGACGGAAGACTACGGGTGGTCGAGTCAAAGATCCAGAAGAACCCTACACAGAACACGACGATTCCGCATCCCGCGATAACGGAGGAACCTGCCGCAACTACGCCAAGGGCACCTCCGATCAGGCTGCCAAGCGGCATGGCAATTCCGCTGAGTCCGCTAGCTGCCGCGAACACCGTGCCCAATCTTTTCTCGGGTATTGCCTTCTGTATGACCGAATTGATGATAACGTTCGTAATCCCTCCGGGAAACCATGCCAGACCGTACACCAGAACGACAAGCCAAGTCCAAGGGGTAAATACGCTGAGACACCAGGCAGCGCCCGATAAACAGAACGCTCCGGCAAAAATATATCCAAGGGGCAGGCGCTCCAGCTTCAAATATGGAGCCAGGATCGCTCCCAGCAAACTTCCGAAAGCCTGGGCCATGAGCAATATACCGTATACGCCGGCTCCGCCGAGGCTGTCGGCAAACGCTGGCATAACCGTAAAGGTAGCGCCGCCCGCAGCATTGATGACAATCATCCCCATTTGTACCCGTGCGAGCGGGGTTGCCAGAATGTAGCGAAGACCTTCCTTCATGTCCGCCCAATAATTTTTAAGGGCATTACGCTTAGGTTTTGAAGTTACGGTATTATTCATTGATGTTTTATTGTCGTTGTTATCTGAAGTTTTGATAGATTTCTTGATTTTCAGTTGCGAGAATAACAGCGCTCCGATGAAGAATCCAATGGAATTCCATAAGTAAAGGGATACTGCGCCCAGCACAATAATCAACACGCCGGATATGGCGTTGCAAGCGACATCGATGCCTTGATAGGCTAAGGAGAACAGCGAGTTGCCTTGCGTCAGCTGCTTCTTATCGAGAATTTTGGGAAGGGCCGACATTTGGGCCGGATATACCCACATATTCAGCGTGGACAGAATCGGTGTAATCGCCAGTACAACGCCGACCGTCAGAAAGTCGAAATAAAATGCAAGCGGAACGATCAACAGAAGAAGCGCCTGAAATAACTGGGTGTACACCAGAAGCCCCCGTATAGGAACGCGGTCAATCATCGGACCGGATAGCAGTTGAATGATTCGGGGAAGGATCGAGAGGAAGCCGGCAAGCCCTGTATACAGCGTCGAGCCTCCGAGATCGTACACCAGCCACATGGCCGCTACCGCGTACAGGCTGTCGCCGATATTCGTAAGAATTCGGCCAACGAACAACAGCAGGAAATTGCGATTTTTTAATATTTCCATAGAGGAACACTCCTTGATTTTAAAGTTTAGTAGTTTTGGAGCGAAGAGGCTAAAGAAGCCCCTTCCTAATCGGACGTTTCCGCCGAAACCACGTTGATCCCGACGGCATACTCCTTGCTGTCTTGCCCTTTGGTCGTGAGGGTCTTGTTCACCCATTTTTCAAGCAGCTCCTTGAATTCCTTTGTCATCTCTTCATATTGGTCTGCGTCCAACTGCAGCCTCAAGCTGATCCTTGTACGGGTCGCCGCTGCATAATCTTCGGCAAGAACCGGGTCCATCGTTTGCGTTCCCTTGGTGTTAAACCACTTCGCTTTGGATTTATAATATTTCTCTACGATGCCGCCGACCGTCCGGGTCTCCACCAAATCTATCAGCCCGCCGTCATATAACTTCTGAATATGATAGTGGATGCTTCCCGGCGAATCTCCCAATTCATCTGCTACTTGCTTTGATGTTTTAGCCGTATCCAGTATGGTTCCGAGAATTTTCACCCGCTGGGCGCTCCCGAGCAGCTTCGCTTGTTCCACCGATATTTCGATGCTTTGATTTTGATCTTGTTCCATAGCTCAACACTCCATTCTAAATTCATTCTAATTGCGTAAATTATACGGTTATTTCCGTTCATTCCATTTTAGTTTATCATTCTAATTTTCTAGATCGGTATGACACAATAATAAACCACCTATTACCATTTGTAAATAGGCGGCTTATAAATTTGTTTATTTTTTTCTAAACGGGTTTGACCATATGATAATAAACATGCCCGTTAATCATGATTTCCTTATCCGTTTTATATCCTCTTCTGTCGTACAAAGAATGAGCGCGATGATTGTCCGTTACCACTGCGAGAGCAATTTTACGATACGTAAGCTCCTTTGCCCGGTTCTCTGCATGTTCTATGAGCGCCGAACCGATCCCCTTTCCTCCAAACTGCGGAGAGACGGATAACGTATCGATATAATACTCATCCTCGTCTGCCTCTTTGTCCAGCGCTACGGAAGGGTCATTCTTATGCTTCCGCAAACGATCCAGAATCGGACGATCCAATTCGGCCGCTTGATCCCCGCCGTAAGCAACGATAATGCCCGCTACCTCGCCGTCGCTCTCTTTCACGGCAGCCTGACGGTAACTGAGCCTGCCCTCGTCTGCCCGGAAATATTGCTCCAGCACTTCAAGCACTTTCTCTTCACTGTCTTCCCCTGTTAATTGATGCGCCACATCGTGCAGTGCGTCGTACAGCAGCCTTACCGCTGCAGCTGCATCCTGTGGTCTAGCTGATCTGATGCTCATGCCTATTCATCCTCCAATTACAATTCAATGCAATTTCATAATTCAAGTATCCCAGTCCTCAACTTCATAAAACAGCTCCATCTCGGACGATGCTGTAAAAGAACGCCGTTTCACTTCAGGATCCCCGATCTTCTCGTGCAGTCCAAACCCTCTTGATACCTTGAACGTAAAAGACAAACCATGTGGTACCATCGCGCTTCCCTTATATAAGCCCTCTCCGCAGTAAGGAATCTCAAATCCGGCATAGATCGTGGGGGAAACCGGTGTGGAAGGCGGTACCTTCACCTGAATCGTGACTTTCACAAACTCAGGCAGCTTTTCTACAATCGTAATCTCTTTATCCGCCATTAAATTTCCCACTTGCAGCGTAATCTTGGTATTGCCAGGAGTTCGAGGCTTCAGCGTTCCGTCTGGCAGCAGCGTGAGCAATTCCGGATCCTCAACATGATATGTTCCGTTCATCAACGTTTGCACAAATCCGCTGTCGTATGTAATGACCGGATTCAGTTGTTTGACCGGTCCGTTTACCCCTACGACGCCATCTCCATACAGCTTAATCGAGGCCGGTTCTCCAATATCGCCGAAAAAATACAGCAGGGGCCCCTGCGCTCTGCCTGCCCAGTCGCTTTGGCTGTGAGCCGCCCCCGGATCAAGGAACAGCATGAGATCTTCTCCAGGCACAAAGCCGTCTTGGACCAAGCGCTCCGCTTCCTCACGTGCGTATTTCTCCATGAAGACCCCTTCTGCGCCGCCCATATCAAGCCATAACTTAAGTTTTGGGTGCGTACCGTATCTTTCATAAAAAGGGTGTTCCTTAAGCTCCCCCTGAGCATCAAAATGGGCTTTGACGAAATAAGGCGACATGACCGCAATGCTTCCGAACACGTCTGGTCTTCTAAAGCCGATATTGTAGGTGACGATCCCGCCCGCAGACGAACCCATCATGGCCGTGTGCTGAGGGCCCCTCAACGTGCGAAAGTTCTGATTGATATAGGTTATGACTTCTTCAATAATAAATAATTCGTAGCGTTCGCCGGCAAACGGGGGATCAAACACCTCATGCATCTTTGGATTGTCATGGAAGTATTCATTCAGTCTTTGATGGGGAACCGTTGCGATGCCAACGATGATAATCTCCTCCATCCGTCCTTCGAAAACCAGCCGATCTGCGGTGACATGCATATCCCACGAGCCGCCTCGCTCATCCGCTGCAAATACATGCTGCCCGTCATGCATATAGAGTACGGCATAATGCTTCTCCGTATTCTCATGATAACTGGGTGGAAGATATACATACAAACTTCGGGTATTGCTTAGGTTAACCGATGGAAAATCTGCAATTTCTACCATTCTTGAGGACATACTGACCATTCTAACCCCTCCTGACTATTTTTGCACCACATGCACTTGCATGCAGTTATTCATCCAGGCGATGCCAGATAACAAAAAAAGGCACAACCCGATAAAATCAGGTTGTACCTCTTGGGTAAGCATTGCCTTACTCCACATTATACTGGGGAATTTCCCCATTTTCAATATCAGGATTCACCTTCAGGCGGTTCTTTCGGCACATACTTAAAGATATCGCCATCCACAAAAGTATCAATCAATCGTTCCAGCCATTTATAGTAAGCAACGGCCTCGCGCATCTTCGCCTGATCCTCTTGCAGCACCGCTGCCAGCTCTTCGTCATCTTCATGCGCTTTACGGAGCTTCTCCGTTTCGTCGAGCGCTTTGCGCAGGACCAGAATGTTGCTCTCCACCGATTTACGCCATTTAATATCGAAGAAATCCAAAAAGGTCTGGTACCAGTCATACTCCACTTCATACAAATCCTTGCGGGAACCCTTCTCCCACACCTTGTTTACCATTTTATAATCGAGCAGCGTCCGCACGCCTGTACTCATGCTGGTCTTGCTCATCTTCATTTCCTGTCCCATTTCATCCAGGTTCATCGGCTTATCCGCAAAATAAAGCAGTCCGTATAAATGTCCCGTTGAGAGTGGAATGCCGTACAAATCCATATTTCGTCCAATATTTTCAATGACACGCTTACGAATCTTATGCACGGCTGCCTGCCGTTCATCATCTAAATGGTACAAGCCCATGCTTGCAGCCTCCTCTATCTGTAGCCATCCAAGAAGTCATGTCAACATAACAAAACTAGGTGGACTCGAAGTGTAGTGTGAACGATCTCCATGAAATCTAAACAAGCCGAATCCACACACATTCTCTGATCTATTGTAGGGAAAGCTATTTTAAAAGTAAAGAAGATCGCTCTAGAGGATATCGGAGCATATGGGAGCATTTCAAAGGATAACTTTGTACAGTTTTTACTGTACGTACTTTACGTACGGATATAACGTTTGATACTTTACGTATCGGTTGTTACAATGGGTGACATGGGTTTACGAGACGACAGGAATAAGAAGACTCGGTCAAATGGACGCGTCTCTATACAATAAAAGGAGGAGTACTTTTGGCTATTCTGCAAGTTAACAAAGTCAGCAAATTGTTCGGCGCGAATCCGGAACAAGGGATTCAATTGCTGGAGCAAGGCTGGAGTAAAGCGCGAATTGCGAAAGAAAAGAACATAACGGTTGGCGTTAACCGTGTCAGCTTCGATATCCACGAAGGCGAGATTTTTGTCATCATGGGGCTGTCAGGCAGCGGTAAATCTACATTGGTCCGTTTGCTAAATCGGTTGATTGAACCAACATCGGGCGAAATATTGATCCACGGCAAGGATCTCCGAAAAATGAACAAGGAACAGCTGCGTGAAGTACGACGCAAAAAAATCAGCATGGTGTTCCAGAAATTCGCCTTGTTCCCTCATCGTTCGGTTGTAGAGAATGTGGAGTACGGATTGGAAATTCAAAAGGTAGACAAAAGCAAGCGGCACGAAGCGGCCATGAAGTCGCTTGAGCTTGTAGGCTTGAAGGGCTGGGAGGAAAAAATGCCCGATCAGCTTAGCGGCGGTATGCAGCAGCGTGTCGGGCTAGCCCGCGCACTCGCTAATGATCCCGAGATTCTGCTGATGGATGAGGCCTTCAGCGCATTGGATCCACTCATTCGCAGAGACATGCAGGACGAATTGATAGAGCTCCAGGATAAAATGAAAAAAACCATCGTGTTCATCACGCATGACCTGGACGAAGCTCTTCGGATCGGCGACCGCATTGCCTTGATGAAGGACGGTTCGATCGTACAGATCGGAACGCCGGAAGAAATCTTGACCCAGCCTGCGAACGATTACGTTGAACGGTTCGTGGAAGATGTGGATCTGTCCAAGGTGCTTACCGCTTCACGCGTTATGCGCCGTCCGGAGACCATTACGATGGATCGCGGGCCTCGCGTTGCGCTGGAGCTTATGCGTGAACGGGGGATCTCGAACCTGTTCGTCATCGACCGTTCCAAGAAGCTGCTTGGCGTCATTACGGCTGAAGATGCGTCGGATGCCATGAAGAATAATCGTAAACTCGCGGATATTCTCATCACAGACGGTCCGAGTGTTGGACCCGATACATTGCTAAATGAATTGTTTGAAGTTACGAGTATGGCTAAGGTGCCGTTGGCCGTTGTGGATGAGAACGGCAGGTTGATGGGCGTTATCGTCCGCGGTGCTGTTCTTGGTGCCCTGGCCGGAGAAAGCAAAAGCGAGGAGGTGACGCAAGATGCCTAAGATCCCTCTCGCAAGCTGGGTTGATTCCTTGGTCGAATGGATGGGCGACGTCTTCTCCGGTTTCTTTGACGCTATCTCCTTCATCATCGAAAACGTCGTGCAGCTGTTTACGGATTTGTTCATGCTTCCTCATCCGTATCTGTTCATTGTCATCCTGGCCGTCATTGCCTACCTATTAGGCCGTCTGCCGTTGACTTTGTTCACAGCCATCGGTTTTCTGCTCATCGATAACTTGGGTTACTGGTCACAGACCATGAGCACGCTCAGCCTGGTTATCACGGCAGCCTTGATCTCCGTTATACTGGGTGTTCCGCTGGGGATATGGGCGGCCTACAGCAAGTCGGCATCCCGCGTGATCATTCCGGTTCTTGACTTCATGCAGACCATGCCGGCGTTTGTATACTTGCTCCCTGCCGTCACATTCTTCAGCTTGGGCGTGGTTCCAGGGGTTATCGCTTCGGTTATTTTCGCCATTCCACCAACGATTCGCCTGACCCGTCTTGGCATTATGCAAGTATCAGGTGAATTAACGGAGGCTGCGGATGCATTCGGTTCGACTTCCGGACAGAAATTGTTCAAGGTTCAGCTTCCACTGGCGATGCCAACCTTGATGGCCGGCATTAACCAGACCATCATGCTGTCCTTGTCGATGGTCGTCATCGCTTCGATGATCGGTGCCCAAGGTATCGGTGCCGAGGTCTACCGGGCTGTAACTCAGCTGCAAATTGGTAAAGGGTTTGAAGCCGGCTTGGCTGTCGTCATATTGGCGATTGTTCTCGACCGCTTTACACAAAATATATTTAAAACGAAAAAAAGGGGTGCTTAATTTGAAAAAACAAAAGTTTTGGTTGTTACTCAGCTTGGCTGCTATTCTGGTCCTGTCTGCTTGCGGACAGGGCGGAAACGGCGGTACGGACGGAACGACGGACCAGGGCGCTGACGGCGGTTCTACTGCTTCCCTCGGCGAACAAGTGAAACATGAAATCATCGGTATTGATCCAGGTGCAGGCATTATGAAAGCGACCGCGGCGGCTATTGAGGAATATGAATTGACCGACTGGAAACTGGTCGAAGGCTCCGGAGCTGCCATGACGGCAACCCTTAACAAAGCCATTAAGAATGAGGATCCGATCATTATTACCGGTTGGACTCCGCACTGGATGTTCTCCAAGTATGACCTGAAGTATCTGGAAGATCCAAAGAAAGTATTCGGTGAAGCGGAAGAGATTCACACCGTTGTCCGTCTTGGACTGAAAGAAGAACATCCGGAAGCTTACAAGTTCCTGAGCAATTTCAAATGGACCTCCGACGATATGGGTCAGATTATGACGGCGATTCAAGAAGGTCAAGACCCTGAAGCTGCCGCGAAGGAATGGGCAGACAGCAATGCGGAGAAAGTCGACGCCTGGCTCGAAGGCGTTCAGCCCGTTGACGGCAAAACCTTCAAATTCAGTTATGTCGCTTGGGATTCCGAGATCGCCAGCACCAATCTGCTGAAAGTGATCATGGAAGACAAGCTCGGATACAAAGTTGAGGCGCTTCAAGTCGAAGCAGGCCCAATGTGGACCGGCGTTGCCAACGGCGACGTGGATGCAACCGTAGCGGCTTGGCTGCCATTGACGCATGCCGATTACTGGGATAAGTTCAAGGACCAAGTCGAAGACCTTGGCGCTAACATGGAAGGCGTAAAAACCGGCCTGGTGGTTCCGTCCTACGTGGAAGCAAATTCGATTGAGGATTTGAAATAAAGTGGTTAAAGCCATCCCATCGTATATGGGGTGGCTTTTCTTTTTTGGTGATCAAGATTGTCGGCCTCTGTTCTGAGGAGGATGTATCCGCTCCGGTCGCTGTTGAAACCAGGAAAACAGGATGATATTTTTGCGGTATTTTCCCGGTTTCAAAGGCGAACGCCAGGTCTCCTCCACGGATACATCCTCTGTTCTTGGGCTCGGCCTCTAATCTTTCCCACAAAGAGAGCCATCCCTTTCGTCTGGGATGGCTTTTTTTGGGGCGGTGCGTGGGAGAGGCTAAGCTGACCACTGTTACACGGTCAGCTTGCCTGATTCATTGCCGGGCATGCTGTGAATCCCCTTGGGACTCACAGGCTCGCCAGCTCGGCTCGAGAGTCTGACCTGTTCTACACGGTCAGACTGATTTATTGCCGGACATGCTGTGAATCCCCTTGGGACTCACAGGCTTGCCGGCTCAGCTCGAGGGGCTGACCTGTTCTACACGGTCAGACTGATTCATTGCCGGACATGCTGTGAATCCTCTTGGGACTCACAGGCTTGCCGGCTCGGCTTGAGAGTCTGACCTGTTCTACACGGTCAGACTGATTTATTGCAGGGCATGCTGTGAATCCTCTTGGGACTCAGGCTTGCCGGCTCGGCTCGAGGGGCTGACCTGTTCTACACGGTCAGACTCATTCATTGCCCGGTATGCTGTGACTCCTCTGGACTCACAGGCTTGCCGGCTCGGCTTGAGAGTCTGACCTGTTCTACACGGTCAGACTGATTTATTGCCGGGCATGCTGTGAATCCTCTGGACTCACAGGTTTGCCAGGCTGGCTTCCTTGCCCTATCGGGGGCTTGCAGCTTTCCCCGATACGGCCTCCACGAGCACTGTTAGAGCTCGCCCTTCGCTCACAAAAAAGATCATGCCCACAGATGAGCATGATCTTTTTTCTACTATATAAGCACTACTCTTTTATCGTTACCGTCACAGGAGAGTATTCGGCAATAACGGTTTGTCCATGCACGGATACGCTGCCCTGCGGCGTAAGGTCTTTTTCGGTCATGATCCCCAAAGCGATGGTGAACTTGTTAAACTTGACCGGGATGTTTTTCTCCCGGCGGATCTCTTCGCCGTTCACATAGAAGATCGCTTCGTCCTCGGCACGGTTATACGTGATTTTGTACGTGTTGAATTCCCGCGGTGTAAAATGCGTATCCTCCTCTTTGAAAATGCAGAAGTAACGGGTCTTGTCCGATTCCGGCACCTGCACGCCCGGGAACGGCAGGACGGCATACACGCTGGCATACTTGTCGTTCGAGGCAAAAAAGTCCAGTGCTGCGCCCGTGCTGAAATCAAGCAGATTCAACGATACGTAACCGTCATACAAGTCGCCGGGAACCGTACCCTGGGTGCGTGCCCGAATTTGCAGTTCGAACGTGACCTCACCGGATTCCGGCACGTCCACCTCTTCATTGGAATAATACATATGCTTGGCATTATCGAGAATTTGGATTTGATCATTCTGGCGGCTGAGCGGCGCCCGCACGTACAGGATTCCGTTGCGGACGATCACGACTGCATTCGGCTCGCGATATTCCCAGAATGAACCGTCCGGCAGCGGAAAACCGCCGATCTTCCAAGCCCCGCTCTCGGACAGGATAGAGTGAAAATCACCAAAAATGCGTTGTTGTTCCATCAAATTCCCCTTCTTCCTTACAAAGTCTGAATGATTCCTTGAATGATCAATGACAGGATCAGCACGCCGCCGCAGCGCATGGTGGTCATCGTTGACGCACCCATCAGCGGTAAATACGCTTCGGAACGGTTGTTGTCCTTCAGTCTTCCATAGACAAGATACAACGGAATCATCGTAAGCAGTGCAATCAATGCGTAAGGCGGGAGCGCCCCGGCCAATACGCAGGCTATCAAAGACAAGCAGGCCAGCAGCAGCAGAACTCTCGAGAAGCTCAGCGCTCTTTTTTCGCCCCATACCACAACCAGGGTCTTCTTCCCAGCCTGACGATCCGCCTGCCAATGCAAAAAGTGATGATTAAACAAAATCAGCGTTGTCAGCAGCCCAATGGGCAGCGACAGCAGCAAGGCCCGAACATCCATATGTGAGGTTTGAACGTAGTATGCGCCCATCACCGGCAAAATACCAAAGGATAGCAAAATCGCAATTTCGCTGAAACCCTTGCCGCGGTATCCGAATTGAATCGGCGGTGCGACATAGAAATAAGCGATCAGCCCGCCAAGTCCGCCAAAGATGAAGGCCCACCAACCACTGATCAAACTAAGGATAATGCCGCTCAGCGCCGCAATCCCGAACAGCGTCCAGGTAACGATCTCGAATTTACGGAGCGACCAGACGCCCTTCGTAAGAAAACCGGAATGCGTGGAGATCGCATCTACATGCTCCTGCGCTTCCGTGTCCGTTCCGCTCTTATAGTCCCACAAATCGTTCACCATATTGGAGAACAGATGGGCTGCGCCGCTCCCGATCAAGGTCAATAAAAAGAGGCCTATATGAAATTCACCTGTCCATACATAAGCCCCGAGTGCTCCTAAAGCAACCGGAATCAGCATAACGGGGATCACTTTGATTCGGGAAGCTTTTTTAAACTGTTCAAGGGCATCCACTTTGGTTATGCTCCTTTCCTTCTATAATACAGAATAGAACGCCTGCAGACAGCTGCAGACGTTAACGTTGTGAAACATGGAACTTGCATAAATAAGAATATCATAATTGTCGAACTTTGTAATCCGTTTGTTAGAACTTGGCTGTGCAGCCATTATACCGATGAACGTTCGATCAGCTCGAAGGCAAGCTCCTTGCGAATCGGCTCTTTCCTCTCCCCTTGAATATGCGCATACAGCATCTTGAAGGCCTCCGAACCCATATCAAAGAGTCGGTTATCAATCGTGGTGAGACCCAGCATTTTGCCGATCGGTTGGTTATCGAAGCCAATGACAGCGAGCTCTTGCGGAATGGACAGTCCTCTCTTCTCAGCTTCATAGATCAAACCCGCGGCCACATGGTCACCCGTTACCAATAAACTACTTGGACGTTCCTCCATAGCGGACAGCCGATCCATGATTGCCGCACCGTCTTCCAGATCGATACAGCCATCCAAAATCCATTCCTGGCGGTAAGGCTCCCCGATCTCTTTAAGAACTTCTTCATATGCCTCTTGGCGTGCTCTTGTGCTCGGACTGTCCAGTCTTCCCACCGTGAAGCCGATGCGTCGATGTCCCCGCTTTATCAAATAGTGCATGGCACTGCGAAATGCCTCAGCATGGTTTATATATATAGAAGAAAATAATCGTTCGCCCGCATCCTGACAGCATACAATCGGTCCATAGGCACAATAGGCTTCAATCTGTTTCGGGGTCACGGCCGATGATAAAATAATGATGCCGTCAATCTCACGGTTACGCAGCATCTCCAGCACTTCCACTTCCTTATCCGGCGCATACCCGGTTTGGCACAGGATCAGGCGATAGCTGGCGGCAAGCGCTTCTTGGCCAGCCCCCTCCATCAGCAAGGAGAAGTAGGCATGATTAATAAACGGCAGCATGATAGCAATATTCATCGTTTTCCCTGTAATCAGATGAACCGCGTTCATATTCCGGGCGTATTTGAGCTGTTTCATGGTCTCCAACACGCGTTTCCGCTTATCTTCCCTGACATAGGGATGGTTGTTCAGCACCCGGGATACCGTTGACACCGATACGCCTGCCAGCTTGGCAATCTCTTTAATGTTAGCCACAATCCATCAAGCCCCCTTCCTCCACTGGTTCCTTCCTGATACTATCATGATTGCTTCCCCTATTCAAAGAGAGGTAACCCTGTAGTAAAAAGCTGATGCGCTAGCGTGTACACAATACCCACGTCTTACTTTTTTTGGTACGATTATATATATCACCCCTACGGAGGTATCGGCATGTCGAAACTGTTCAAGACACTGGGAGCTGTATGGCTCATCAGCGGTTTTATCGGAGGAGTCATCGTTCATATCATCATGGAAGGCAATTGGTTGACCGGAATTACTTGGCTGATTAGCGGTGCGATCTCGGGCGCATATTCTATACAGTAGGTGAAATCCATGAAATCGTGTGGGAAAATAATGCCCTGCTCCGGGAAGTCCTGCACCGTCTTCCCCAGCAGCCTGGCGATCAGAAACCGCCCCTTGGAATTTCCAGGGCTAATCTCAGCGCACTGAAGGGTTATAAGATGAATGCAAAAGATGAACAACGATAAAAAGAAGTCTTGATCTGGTATGCTTTTCATACTTTACACTGAGGTTGGGTGGAAACCTTCATTCATTGTCAGCGTGACCGGCAAGGGCGTGATGGCAAGAGCAAGGCTTCTGCCTTTTTATCATGATTCGTAAAACTTGGATCTTGTCCATTACGTTATCCTTGTATTAAGGAGCTGATGGATCATGGAGACGTTCGGCAGAGGCTGCCTGTACATTATTATTGGTATGGTTGGATTGTTACTGCTTGCCATTCTATTCGGGACGACGATTACGATCCCTTGGTTCATCTTCATTCCGCTTATCATTATTGCCTTTGCTATAGCTGCATCCAAGAGTAAGCACAAGGATGATGATTAAGCGAACGAGCGAACAAGCCGCCTGATGCTAGAGAGGTTATTACGCGTCGTTTTCGGACCTATATACAAGTTTAGACCCGATCAACCCTCTTCTCTAGCCACTGTACATGAAAAAGACTCCCTTCATGGGAGCCTTTTTCATTCCATATGATTCCGATCACTCTTTATCTTGTTGCTTTATTTCGAGATATTCTTGAATGCTTCTGTCTGCTGCTTAATGCCAACCTCCGTGGCAAAACGTTCGATGCTGGATGCTCCGAAGAATCCCTCCACGCCCTTGGTTCTGGACAATACATACCCCGCATCTTCAGGTTCTGCAATCGGACCGCCATGGCACAGAATCATAATGTCCGGGTTGACGGCTTTACCGGCATCACAAATCGCCTGAATCTTGTCCACGCAATCGTCGAGCGTCAGTGCCGTTTTCGCACCTATGGTTCCTTTCGTGGTAAGACCCATATGGGCAACCAGGACATCGGCTCCGGCTTCGGCCATCTTCTTCGCTTGTTCGACATCAAACACATACGGGGTGGTCACCATACCCAGCTCATGCGCCTTCCGGATCATCTCAACCTCGAGATCATACCCCATGCCCGTCTCTTCCAGATTCGCCCGGAATACGCCGTCAATCAAGCCAACCGTCGGAAAGTTCTGAACTCCCGCAAAGCCTTGCTCCTGAAGCTGCTTCAGAAAAATATCCATAATCCGGAACGGGTCCGTGCCGCAAACCCCCGCCAATACCGGCGTATGCTTCACGACCGGCAGCACCTCGTTCCCCATGTCCACCACAATCTGGTTTGCATCTCCGTATGCCATCAGTCCGGCAAGCGAGCCGCGCCCCGCCATCCGGTAACGGCCCGAGTTATAAATAATGATCAAGTCTACGCCGCCGGCTTCGGCGCTCTTGGCCGAAATCCCTGTTCCTGCTCCCGCTCCCAATAACACCTTACCGGCTGCTACCTCCGATTTTAATTTCGCTAACACTTCCGCTCTTGTTTGCATGGCCATGATATATGTTCCTCCTTCAGTATAAATACTTGGTGCGTTTGGCTTCCCCTTCTCACTGCCGTTTCATCAGTTCCATCAGCTTATCGGCCGCAGCTACGGCAAAAGCTTGGTCATTAATGTCCGTATTCATCTCGATCAACTCAACGGTTTTATGATCTATGCGTAATCTTAACGTATCAAACAGCATCTCATCCTCTTCCGGTCCATGGAATGCTTCACCTTCTACATCGAGCATCGATACGCCCTTCAATGGGAGCATAAGCACCGTAGGACCTTGCGAACCATTCAGCTTCTCTGCAATCTTCTCGCCAAGCTGCCGGTTCTCCTCAACCGTGGTCCGCATCAGCGTAACCGAGGGGTTATGCTTGTACAGATTCCGTTCCCGGAATGCCTCTGGCACGGTCTCATGTGGACCGAAATTGACCATATCCAGCGCTCCCGTAGATACGACCTGCGGCACCTTGCAGCGACCGGCTGCTTCCAGCCGATGCGGACCAGCCGCCAAAACGCCGCCCACCAGCTCATCGCACCATTCCGTTGTCGTCAAATCCAGCACACCGTCTATATATCCGGCCTCAATGAGGCTTTCCATCGTTTGTCCGCCCGTACCTGTTGCGTGAAATACAAGCACTTCGTAACCATGCAGCTCCAGATGCGCCCTGGCATAATCGATGCAAGGCGTCGTGACTCCAAACATCGTCGCAGCAACCAGCGGCTTCTTATCCAGCGGGGGCGCCGATTCGAACTGAACCATACCGGCAATCGCATGTGCCGCGTTCGTGAATATTTTGGTGGAAAACGAGTTCAGTCCGGATACATCCACGATGGACGGGAACATGATGATATCACTTGTCCCCACATAAGGTGCCGTATTGCCGGATGCGACCGTGGACACCATCAGTTTCGGAACGCCGATCGGCAATGCCCTCATGCCTGCTGTGACGATCGAAGTACCTCCAGTACCTCCGAATGACAGCATTGCGTCGAATTTGCCCTCGGCATACAGCCTCGGCACGATTTTTTCCATCCCTTGAGCCAATACTTCAGTCCCTGCCGCCCGGTCCTTCCGGGCCGCGACCTCGCGTATATCCACTCCAGCTGCCGCCGCAACCTCGACGTTAGATACATCCGGCGTGAACATCGGTTCAAACACACCGCTATGGATCGTAAACGTCTTTAGCCCCAAGCTCTCGATGACGGATTTAGCGTATGAAAACTCGGCACCCTTCGAATCAAAAGTCCCCGCAATAGCTACTGTCTTCACCGTGCAGACCTCCTCCATATCTCATCTAAAGGATCGCTTGCACCCGTCCTGACAGGTCCGGCATAGGATCCCTACAAGACCATAATACAGCGCTTTCAAATAAAAAGGATCGTATCGATGTACGATCTTTATGTATATTTGTCTTTCATATGCTGACGATAGGATTGAGGAGAAGTTCCCGCGTATTTCTTGAAGGATTTGCTAAAATGAACATAGTCCGGGTAGCCTACCAGTTCGGCTATTCTGCCCAAGGACAGCTTGCTGTGCTTCATGATTTCCTGCGCTTTGTGAATCCTGTATTTGGCTATATATTCCGGAAAGCTGCACCCCACTTCCCTGTTAAAAAGTGCGCTCAGATGCGTTCGTGAAACATGAATTCGCTCTGCCAGCTCGGTCATTGAAATCGGGTCCGCGTAATTCTCGGCAACATATTCCTTCACAAATGCAACATAATCCATCGGCTCTTCGAGCCGCGTCAGCTTCTCCATCAGCTGCCGATCCTGCTCCAGATGGCCCGTTGACTTAAAACGAAACGTTGCATCCACAATGGCTTCTTCCGTCGGTGTTCGTTCAAAGCTCGAGCCGCCCACGTAACCCATGGCTGACGTGTTGTCATACATATACTGAACATCGATCGGCGTATGGACCGGACCGCCATACACCAGCTTGATCGGCCGTCTGCCCGAAGCGTCACATACTTCAAATATGTCTCTGGCGATTTCCGCCCCCTTCTCCAGCGACCATGCTTTCGTGGTGCCCATCAACCCGCCTGCCGTGACACCCAAATGGGCGCAGATGATATCGGCTCCCGCATCCAGCATCCACTTCGTCTGCTCCGGAGTAAAAACAAAGGCCATCGTAAACATATCCTGCTCATGAGCAGCCCGGATGGCCTCCACCTCCTGCAGATAGGTGATGCCTTCTTCCTCCAAGGCTTCACGGAACTGTCCATCAATCAGTCCCACGGTCGGATAGTTGATAATGCCGGCAAAACCGCTGCCGCGGATGATTGCCAAGTAATCGAGAAGCTGAATGGTTGGATCTGTCCCGCATAGGCCGAAGATGACCGGTATGTCACGGACCACCGACAGAATCTCCCGCGAGCCGAATTCCATCACCATTTCATTGCAGTTCGCATAGGGCATGAAACCCGCCAGGGAGCCGAGCCCCATCTGCCGAAAACGGCCCGAATTCAGGGCCAGTATAAGATCAGCACCGCCCTTAACCGCATATTTTGCCGAGATTCCTGCCCCTGCCGCAACGCCAATCAATCGCTCCTGCGTCTGTATTCCCTTATGTAATCGATCCAAAATTTGTTCTCTGGTCGTTATCAAAGCTATCGGTCCCCTTATCTTCAAACTGACCGTCATATATCATCGTTTCATTATGTCGCTAAACCTATTATAAATGAATATCAATAGAGACGTTTAGTGTAACTGTCCTGCAGTCCCCGGGTAACGGACTCCTCCGTCACGCTATCCTGATTCACATGATCCGCTATGATCTTGGACGGATTCGGCAGCTGTTCGCCTGGTATCCAGGAATCGGGATTCCATGCTTGCGAACGCATGAAAGCTTTTGCGCAGTGGATGTAGCATTCCTCGACCCGTACCCCGATGCCAAGCCATGGCCGTTTGCCCTGTACGCTGAGCTGATCCAAAATTTCTTCGTCCCTAACCAAGACGGCGCTGCCGTTGACACGCAAGGTCTCTTTCAAACCCGGTATGACAAACACGATCCCGACTCTCGGGTTGGACAGGATATTCCGCAGCGAATCAAACCGTCGATTGCCCGGCCGTTCCGGAATGACCAAACAGGATTCATCCATCACATGCACAAAGCCCGCCGCATCTCCCCGGGGCGAAACGTCGCAGAATCCGGATGCGTCGGAAGTAGCCATAAACAACAAGGGACTCTTCGCAATAAAGTCTTTACAGTGATGATCCAATCGATCAATCGCTTTATGTTTGACCACGTGATTGGACTCCCCGAACAGGTCACGAAGCTCCTCCTCCGATGTAATGATGGACTGAAAAGGACTTCTTGTCATCGTAGTTGCCCCCCTTATTAGCTACCTATTATACCTCTGTTATAACATTCATTACGGCTTTTCACTGTACGAAAAGAAGCTCCCCACAAGTTCAAGCAACCTTTGAGGAGCCTTACGCCATTCTTATAAGAAGACAAGCAGCAAAATACCGACGACAAAGCAATAATAGGCGAAATATTTCAGATTTCCGCGCGCCATGATATTCATGAGCCATTTCATCGCAAAATAGGTGCAAATCAGTGTCGCGATAAACGCGATCGAATAGGGAATGAACAACGGTGAAAAGTCGGGATCCGATGTGATATCCGACACTCCCAGCACCATACCGCCGAGACTTATAGGGATATAGAGCATGAAGGAAAACCTAAGCGCTGTCTCCTGCTTCATCCCAACAGCGATCGACGTAATGACGGTCGAACCGGATCGGCTAATACCCGGGATCAGTGCAACCGCCTGGGCCAAACCCACGATAAGCGCATCCTTGAATGATAGATCATTGTCCAGCTTGCGGCCACGAAGATTCCGTATGAGCCAAAGAGCGACCCCCGTGAACAGCAGCGCAATGCCTACCGTATGTACAGAAGCGAATATTTCTTCAATCTGATCTTTGAACAATAGACCGATAATGACAGCCGGAATTGTACCTACAATAATATACAAAATGAACATGAAATCGGATTTATACTCCGATTTTCGTGTGCGCAAATAACTTAGACCATTCACGATCAGTCTCTGCAAATCCTTGCGATAGATAAACGCAATCGCAATCAACGAGGCCATATTGGTCAGCATCTCGAACGACAGCCCATTCTGCTCCATGCCCATGAGTCTCTGGGCGACAATCAAATGACCGCTGGAGGATACCGGAATCGGCTCCGTAACTCCCTGCACAATACCCAGCAGCAAGTACTTCAACCACAAGATGAAATCTTCCATAACTCTCCTACTTTCTTTACAACATTTGTATGGCTTTAAAAAACACTAGTCTATCATAGCCCAAAAAAATAGCAACAATCAAACCACGGGCGGGCCAAAAAAGTATGTAAACAAGAGAAGCCCCTCTAACCACGGAATTAGAGGGGCTCCTAATCTATTGTTAAGAGGTGATTCCATCATAAGATCTGCAGCTTAATGAAACCTTAAAGCTTCATTAGGGGAACATAAAAAGTTGTAAGTACACCAGTGTTACTATGGTGAGATATGGGAAAGGCTATTATTCACAAGTAATAGTTCAAGAAAAGAGAAGAAGAAATGAAAAGCCTGGCAAAATCCACTCTACAAACACTGCCACTGAAAATACGGAAACGAATGAAGAACCTGACCAAACTCAAACATTTAAGGGAGAGAATTTCTCCTTTTCCTACCCTTCGACATGGAAGGATGCAGAGCTTAACGTCCCTCAAGTCGTCGCGGCATTCGTAAATCCCAATCCCCAAGGAGCTTTTGTTGATAATTTAAATGTCGTTATCGAGGAATCGTCTGCTACCCCCGAGGAAGCAGCTAATGTTGCCGTACAAGGTTTAACCAATGGAGATGGAGGACCATTAATACAAAATTTCAAAAAATTGAACTACATCGACGTTCCCGAAAAGGCGGCGGGAATCCTGGAATCGGAATACACTCATGGAGAGTCCAACGCCCAAGTCATACTGACTCAATATTTTGTCCCAAATGGCAATGAGCTTTATACGCTTTCCATATCCTATTCCAAGACAGCCTACGATAATGGAGGAAAAGCGAGTGTCCAAAACATAATGGACTCGTTCGAAACCGTTAAAGTTAGTAATCAGGTGGAAGACTCGAATACTAACGCTGGCAGTAGTGTCGAAGGATTAACGGAAGAGAACCTTTTCGCTGAAATCATGGCTTATGTGATCCCGATTGAAATTGAAGACGGAGCTCTAGACGAGCTCACCTATAATTATTTTGTTGAGCATTATGAGTTTATTTCCAGCGCTTACACCCGAAGCTCAAAAGAGAGCGAAGGCAGAAGTCGATCCCAATATCACGTCTCGCCACCTCAACAAAAATCTGAGTCCCTATTTAGATCAGGTGATCGAGGTAAGTGGATACGTTGTTGATATCATGGAAGAGGAATTAGACGAGGGCATTACACTTGCCGAAATACACATCGTAGATGATAACGATAACTCCATTATCGGTTTTTACGCCCACACTACCGGCGATATTCTGCAAGACGATTACGTCACGATGCGAGGAGTGCCGACAACATTTTATTCATTTGAAAATGTAGGTGGCGGAACCACGAATTCCGTTCTTATCGGTGTGTCCACGATTGAGAAAACGGAATAGTTTGTTTCTTATAGATGCTCTATTAAGCGGTGATACCTGGACATAAAGAAAAGCACCTTTAGCGGTGCTTTTCTTTATTCTTTATAAATGACCAAAATATCGTACGTTCCGTCGGCAGACGAAAGCTTAACATCCTTGACATCATCAGGATGGATATTATACAGGAACTCATTAACCTGTTCTTGCAAATCGTCCAGATTGGAATCGCTAAAGAGCTCAACTTTCAACGTTTTTAGCATGTAAGCACCCCCCACATCAACTTCGACATAAAGTGTGTTTTCCCTGCTGGACTGGAATTGATATAAGGACGTTTCATCCCTCTAAGATACACTGGCCTTTTTTTCGTCTGCTTTCATCATGCATAGCTTAGCAAACACCTAAATTATGGTATATTGGAGGAGTCGTTGTTCGATTTTAGAGATATTATTATAAATTTTTGGTGGTGGAACAGGATTATGAAAGTCAAACACAAACGAATCATTGGAATTACTGCCTTACTGTTGTTACTTTCCACCGTTCTCTTCTACGCCATAATTTATATGATGGAACGCCCTGGGGGATTATCGGATCGGCGCATGTCCCGTGCGCTGGGGCAAAAAGTTACCCTTCATATCCCACTCGGGAAGACCCCGGATAATGCGGTTGAACGGTTTAGAGATCCATCGTCGATGGAAGTCATTCACCGAGAACCTGTTAAAGGGGGCACCCTTTTATTTATGAGACGATACAATCAAACGGATAGCAGCAATCTTCAGGTAGAGTATGTCCGGAAAACATGGATTGGATGGAAGTGGGTTTGGGGCGGGGGATTCGGGATCAGTGAATCTCTACAATCAAAATCATCATTAAACTATATGAGCATACCTAAACTAGATCATATCTCAACCCCCTTTCCCATGGTTTTTGGGGATATTCTGAATCCTTCGATCAAGAATGTAACTGTCAAGAGTCAGAATAATGGTACATATCAAGCTAAACTGGCGACCGTGGGAAATGAAAAAATGATCTGGTTCGTGTTTCTGCCCCCGGCCATTTCCACACCTTTTGCTATCGAGGGCTTTAATGAAGAAGGAGATCTCATAGCTCGCAAAACAATAACCGACCCGAGAGACAGCGGCACGGTCAATTTAGAAAATGATTAGAAGTTAGTCCGGTGATATTAAGGATGAATGATACTTTTGATTTCGACACTCGTCAATGAAGTCACACGCAAGACTTCTTAGAATCTCGCTTGGATGCACGCACTACCAGCACGTCGGCCGAAGTAATGCTTCCCTTATAATGGGCATAGAACCGAAAGGTTCCCGGCTTACGTTTGGACCTTATACAAAAAAACCAGCTAATACTTGTCAAGCATTACAACTTGGTTAAACAATAGAAAACTGATATACTTTTTTACCTTCATTGGCGTGAAGGTTATGGGAAAATATGGTTTTAGTCTTTGTAGGGTTCGCTTTTACTTAGGATGGCATAAATGTGATGAAGAAGCTTGTTGGCGCAAGCGATCACGACCACCTTGTAGGGCTTGCCCTCTTTTCTTTTCTTGTCGTAGTAATCACTTATCCTGCGGTTTACAGATCTGCGAATTCCGCATTGTACAGCAAGATACAGTGCTCGGCGTAGCCTTTTTGAGCCTCGTTTCGTGATCCGGTTGCTTGTAGCCGTGAACTTTCCTGAGCTGTAGATCCCCGGATCTAATCCTGCGTAGGCTACAAGTTGCTTCGCATCCTTGAATTGGCTTGCATCACCAAGCTCTGCCACGATGGCTGCCGCCAGCTTGTTCCCTACACCCGGGATACTTTTGACCAATTCCACTCCAGGCAACTCCTCAGCCAGTTCTTCCATCTGCTTCTCCAAATGATTTAACTGTTTATCGAATTCCAACAGCAGTGAGACCATGCTAGTCAACGCTATGCTCTGGGATTGACTCCTCTCTTGTGTTTTCCAACTCAACATGAGTTCCTTCAACCGTTTCGTTTTCTCAGTAATCCATCCTTTGGAATGGGATTTACCTACACATTCACGGATGAGATCCTCCACATCTTCGATCTTGTTCTCCAAACATCGCTCTAGCACTTTTAATGATGTGGTCGCATACAGATTACGAAATACTCCGATGAACTCCGGAAACACCTGCTCAAGCAAAGCTCTGCTGTTTAACTTGGCCTGTACGTACATCGCGGTTACGAACTCATGTTGCCTCGTTAGGTGTTGAAGCTCGGTGTAGGTTTCTTCCCACTCACGATGCGCTTTAACGTCCCCTCGGTAATACATTTCAGCCAAATGCCATGCATCTGCTGCATCTGTTTTCACCTTGCGAAGTTGTGTGCCTTTCGATCGTTTCGCTTGCAGAGGGTTGACGATGTAATGAGTCCATCCACTGCGTTTAAGATACCCCGCCAGACTTCGATGGTAATGTCCGGTTGCCTCAAGGACAACAACGGGTTCGACACCACTTTTATGTTTGAGCATTCCTAACAATTCCCCTAGCTGTTCAAAACCTTCCTCCCCATGCTGAAGCTTCTCCATCCTCCCGTAGGGTTCTTCGCGACCGATAAAGGCCTGGATGACGCTAACCCCTTTTGCAACGTCTATTCCTACTACTGGCTGCATAATAACCTCCTTGATTCGATTTACCGGCATTCCCACATGGCCTCCAACCCCATAGCTTCGCTTGTGATGCGAGGTCTAAAGCCTCTACCAGCTCAAACATAGTTGTTGGACGGTAGTGAGAGAACAGTTTTTTTGACGGGATCTGCGTCCCTAAGCCACCCTCGTTCTCCCGGCTACCACCATCGTATAATGCCTACCAAAATAGGCCAACCAGAAATCTCTGGCTGACCTAATAATACGAAAGAGACCCCGAGAGGTCTCTTTTCCCTTGATATGACAGGCTTTGGGGACTATTGTTACATCATGCCGCCCATTCCACCCATGCCGCCCATGTCAGGCATAGCTGGTTTTTCTGGTTCTGGCTTGTCAGCGATAACCGCTTCGGTTGTCAGGAACATCGCCGCAACGGAAGCTGCGTTTTGAAGAGCGGAACGTGTTACTTTCGCAGGGTCAACGATACCTGCTTCGAACATGTTCACCCAAGTGTCTGTAGCGGCGTTGTAGCCGATACCGATCTCTTCTTTTTTCAGACGCTCAACGATAACGGAACCTTCTTGGCCAGCGTTAGCTGCAATCGTGCGGATTGGCTCTTCAAGAGCACGCAGAACGATGTTCACGCCTGTTTTCTCGTCGCCTTCTACTTGAACAGCAGCAACAGCTTTGTATACGTTAACGAGCGCTGTACCACCACCGGATACCATACCTTCTTCAACCGCAGCGCGAGTTGCGTTCAGGGCATCTTCGATGCGTAGTTTGCGTTCTTTCAATTCCGTTTCAGTAGCCGCGCCGACTTTAATAACCGCTACGCCGCCAGCCAGTTTAGCCAGACGCTCTTGCAGTTTTTCTTTGTCGAAATCGGAAGTCGTTTCTTCCAATTGATTGCGGATTTGCTTCACGCGAGCTTCGATGTCTTCTTTGTTGCCAGCGCCATCCACGATGATCGTGTTCTCTTTGGTTACGCGCACTTGACGAGCGGTACCCAATTGATCGATGGAAGCTGTTTTCAGGTCGAGACCAAGCTCTTCCGTAATCACTTGGCCGCCAGTCAATGCAGCGATATCTTGCAGCATCGCTTTACGACGGTCACCGAAGCCAGGAGCTTTAACAGCAACAGCGTTGAATGTACCACGCAGTTTGTTCACGATCAGCATCGCTTGCGCTTCGCCTTCAATGTCTTCGGCGATCAGAACGAGCGGTTTGCCTTGCTGTACGATTTTTTCAAGGATCGGCAGGATCTCTTGCGTGTTGGTTACTTTTTTATCGGTGATCAGGATGTATGGATTCTCAAGAACAGCTTCCATTTTATCCGTATCGGTAATCATGTATGGAGAGATGTAGCCGCGGTCGAATTGCATACCTTCTACCACTTCAAGCTCCGTCAAGAAGCCGCGGGATTCTTCAACGGTGATAACGCCGTCTTTGCCCACTTTATCCATCGCTTCTGCAATCAGTTGGCCAACTTCTTCGTCAGCTGCGGATACGGAAGCGACTTGAGCGATTTCCTGGTGGTTCTTCACTTCTTTCGCGATGTTTTGAAGTTCAGCCACAGCTGCTTTAACCGCTTTGTCGATCCCCTTGCGGATGATCATTGGGTTTGCGCCAGCTGTTACGTTCTTCAGACCTTCACGGATCATAGCTTGAGCCAGAACCGTTGCCGTTGTTGTACCGTCACCGGCAACATCGTTGGTTTTGGTAGCTACTTCTTTAACAAGCTGAGCACCCATGTTCTCGAATGCATCTTCCAGCTCGATTTCTTTAGCGATGGTTACACCGTCATTCGTGATGAGCGGGCTTCCGAATTTCTTCTCAAGAACCACGTTACGGCCTTTCGGTCCGAGTGTTACTTTAACTGCATTTGCCAAAGCGTCTACACCGCGAAGCATCGAGCGACGGGCGTCTTCACTGAACTTAATGTCTTTTGCCATGGTATTACATACCTCCCTAGTGGATTATGAAATAGTGAAACAAAGATATATTCAGGCGTTCATTAGCCTAAGATCGCGTGGATGTCGCTTTCTTTCATAATCAAATATTCTTTACCTTCGTATTTGATTTCTGTTCCAGCGTATTTGGAGAAAATGACGCGGTCGCCTTCTTTAACTTCCAAAGGTACACGTGCGCCGTCTTTCAGGGAGCCACTGCCTACAGCAATAACTTTACCTTCTTGCGGCTTTTCTTTAGCAGAGTCAGGAAGTACAATCCCGAATGCCGTAGTTTCTTCTTGTTCGATCGGTTCTACCAATACGCGTTCACCTAAAGGTCTGATCATGAAAAAATAGCCTCCTTTAAATATGTTGTGATGCTTTTTTCAAAGCTTTATGTATTAGCACTCGACAACCCTCAGTGCTAACAACCAACTTTATGATACTCAAGTTGTCTTAAAATTTCAAGTCCTTTGCATGATTTTTTGATCATTTTTTTGCAATCCGGACTTAGGGAGGGGTTGTCCCCAAACCCCCTTCTCCATTGTATCCATGACCAGCCAAAATATGCCTGAGTCTTAAGTGACACTGTACGGCTGGAACTATTGATCCAGTCATCATTCTACGAAAATAAAACAGCCCGAAATCAGGTCCCTCCCTTAGGAAGGGTGCCATCTTTCAGGCTGTTTAAGGTTCAGCGAAATGTCTGTCCCCCATCGGCTTAAAGCCTGGGGTCGATTTCCTTTTCTTTCTCCATCTCGAACAGCAGCCGCATCGCAATCTCTTGGTAATCCCCGTGGCTCGGGGAAATCTCGTCATACTTAACCCCAAGCATGCGCTTTCCAAGCTGATGCTCGGCGATCGAAGTGCGGAGCTTCTTATGCGTGTTTTTTTGTTTCAACAGCTTCGCGTATTTGTGCGGAAAACGGTAATCGTAACCGTAAATGATCGAGAGGTATTCGGGATTTCGCACCTTCAAGTAAGGGGCAGCGTTCTCCCGCTCCTCTTCCGGTTTGATTACAACGCCTTCCATTCGGTTCCGGGTCGTCAGCGTGGAGAAGAAAGCCTCCGCCTGTTCAAAGCTCTCCCGCTCACGCAAATCCAGAACCAGAATCTCATCGTCATTCAGGAAGCGGAACATGGCCGAGGTATTCATATCAGGCATGACTTCTTCTCCGGTATCCCGAATTTCTTTAAGAATGGCGAACGGCTTGTAATCCAATTCCGCGTCCCCCGCATAAAGTTCGAGCTGCTTCTTGTACAGGCGATAAGCTTCCTCATGCTTCCCGAGCGGCACATAAGCTTTCCGAACATCCCGTATATGTTTAAACGATTGATAGCTGCTCGAGCCGTGCTTCTCTATAAGCACGGATTTGGATAGTCGAAACTGTTCATTCTCAAAGCCGCTTGCGTCATAGGCTGTGAGCAGCTGAGCGTATGCCTCCTCAAAACCCGTCTCTTTCAGAAACCTTGTTTCCGACTCAAGCGCAGCCGCAATCGGTTGAAACTGCCTGTCGATCAGTCCTTTCCCGAGTGCCTTCCATGGCAGCAGCTCCCCATCCAACAGCATCATTTCGATGCCTTCGGCCTGCATATGGGACGAGAATCTCTCCAGCAGCCGTTCGTACACCGAAGATAAATCAATCCCGCTGATTCGGTAACCGTTTCGACTAACGGCATAGCAGCGCTCCAGGTCCCGGAACAGATAGATGCTGCATCTGGAGCCCATATATTTAGGCTGGAGCACCACATGTTCAATCCCTTGGTCCTTGTAATAATGGAGTCCTCTTGCGAGGGACTCCAGTTCTCCCTTAGCCAAATCCTTATCCGCCGGCGACATCGTTCCGGAAATAAAATTGATTTTATGCTCCGCGCAATACAACAATCTTCGCTGGGCTTCGCGATCTAAATCCCGGAGATCGATGCTGCTCCGCTCTGATCTGGCAAACAAATCCGGTAATTGTTCATGAAGGAACACAGGGTCTTGTTCCCTAAACGGCGATTTAAAGCTGCGATAGACCGGTTTTTGGCCGATTTGAACGGCCGTCAACATATGCCCGTGCACGCTTCCCGTATCGATGTGAATTTTGTTCTTGATCCGAAACGGTCTCACCGCGGCGACATGACCGAACACATGGTAAGGATGATTACTGACCGCTTCTTCGCTTAAGAATAGAAGCTGCTGCTCTGTCGTGACTTCCGGGTTGCTCCGTTCCAGACGGAAGGAACGCTGATGGCGCAAGGAATTCGAGTCGAGTTTACCGACATATTTATTCCGGCAAGGAGCATGGGTTACGTAATAAGAAGGTCCCTGCTGACCCACATATCGATAAAATGGCTTAGCCCGGCCTACAAGTTCATCGAAGCGCTGCCGCAGCGCTTCATCTTGGCCTAACGTTTCCATAGAATCAAAGTAGGAACGCAGCAGCTCCGGCTCTACGCCCTTAATTTCTCCCTTCAGGTACTTATAAACGAAGTTCTCATGATTCCCCATAACGAAAAGGAAATGCTCCATATTGTCGTAGAGGAAATCGATCATGGCCCGGGTTTGCTTCCCTTTGTCGATCCAATCCCCGGCCAGAATGATCCGGGTGTTTCGGAGTTTCTCCGGAACGGATAACTTTCCGTCCGTCATCCCGTAACCATAACTTCTCAAAAGCCCCTGAAGCGCGTCCACACGCTCGTGCACGTCCCCGATCACAATGTATTCCATATCCTGACTCAGAATCGAGGACAGATACTCCTCTTTATTGTCCACAATCACTTCGTAAGCAGGTTTCGCCAACTCCTTCTCCTTGTTAAGAAAATCCTTCGCACGCACTTTATGAATGGCATCGTATCCTTCCCGTGCGAGGACGGGGAGCACCTCCTTTTTCAAGCGGCTAATATGCGTGGTTATCAGCTTCTTGGAGCGATCGGAGGCGTAGTAATCTTCCCGTTTCCGGTAATCAAACAGAATGGCTTCCACACGGTAGTTGTTCTCATGCGCGATTTCAAGGACCTTGCTCCGGAAATCATCGGCCAATGCCGTTGTATCCACTACAACAAAGTCAGCCTGAATCGGAAAAGAAGTTGTCAATCTAAGCCGCTCAAATAATAACTGAAACGCATGCGAGCTCGCCTCCAGCATCACCTGATCGTATTTATCATAATCATAACCGAGCAGCTCCTGACGAATGGCGTCCGATGATAGGTACTGGACATTGCTCCTGTAGTTGCGCTCGGGGTACTCCCACTGCAAGGATGGAATCAGGATTTCCTTTGCAAACGTCGTTTTTCCGCACTCTGTCGGACCGACCAGCATAAAAATCGTGTGCATTTTGGTATGCAATTCCATGGCCTTACTCCCCCTTCCTCGTAACAATTATTCCCTGCGTTGTATGCATGCCGTCCACGCTGTCACCGATCATCACATACTCATATTGAACGCCCAGTTTCTGCAGGATTTCGTCACACCACGATATAAACTCCTCCTGCCCCATTTCCCACTTATGGTCATCATGCCTGAAACCATCGAGCTCATAATACGGGTTGAAATCGGCATTGGGCGTCGTAAGGATCAGCTTCTCGAACCGGATCTCCTGCACGACTTGGCGGATGAGGTCCGCCGCTTCCGCTTCCGGCATATGCTCGATCACTTCGGTCAAAATAACGTCTACGTACTCATCGTCATACCCCTCAAGAAAGTGAGCGATCGACGGAAAGGTCACCAGATTGTCCAGGCCCTTGGCTTCCGCTTTACGCTCTACCACTTCCAGCAAAGCTTCATTAATATCTACCGCATAATAGGTTTCCTCTATTTTTCCGGCAAAAGATAGGGCGTAAAAGCCTTCACCGCAGCCGATATCCAATATCGGCTTGTTGAATGGCAGCACTTGAGCGATGTAACTTCTGCGCTGCATAGCCGTGTTTCCATAGGCAAAATGGATGCTGTATCTAGGCGTAAACTCAAGCTCCTGCTTGAACTGCTTGAATCGATCCCGATTATTCAAAAAATTGCGCACGAACAGACTTCGTATGTAGTAGGGGGCATCGATGACATTCAGGCTGCGAATGTGCTTTTCAAGCACTTTATCCGAGGTATCGAGATACTCGCTCCCGAACATTGCCAGGAACAGGCAAAACACATTGACCGTATGCAGCAGATGGTACAGGCTCTTCCCGGTGGTTATCGTGAGGGCATAGCTTTTATGGGCCTCGTGCCGAAGCGAGAACGAGTATTCTTCGAGATGCTTTTGAAAAAATTCAATGTAACGCGTCTTCTCAATATGAATGAGATTGATGTAAAAAACATGCTCGTATCCCTCCGTGTCCCGTTCATCGTGTTTTTTGAAGGGAGCTGCAAAAAACTCGTTAATGGCTGCCAGCGGAAACAAAGGTGTGTTATAACGGGACACGTTCAAATACTCGAAGCTCTCCCCTTGATGCTGTTTGAAGGATACTTCGTTATCCGCATCCTTGAAATACACGTTAAACGCAGCCGGCTCGGAATACCATCCGTATGCCGTTCCTTGCCTCACGCTCCGAAGCTGCATGCCGGAGTTCGGGTTCTTCTTCATGAGAAACGAAAACTGCGGATTCGTTGATGTGAGCTGTATAATTGCCAAAATGACTCTCTCCTTTCGTCAAACCGTGAATGACTGCGTTCCGCCGGTTCCCCATGCTTCGACCAGCGCATCCCGAAACAAAGCATCCAGCCTTTGATCCAGATCGGTATCTTGATGCTTCTTATCCTTGGCTAGCAGCTCATATTCGTTCAATTTATCTTCAATGAATGCATTAATGGTAGGAAGCTTCGGTTCAACATTCATCTCTTCACCTGAACGTTTGCGAAGAAGCAATTGATCAATCTCCTTTTTCAGTGCACTTCCCTGATCTAATAGGCGATCCGTAAGCAGCTCGAATTCCATGGGAGGCATCTCGTTGTAGGTTTGAATCCAGTCGCATGCCAGGATCGGACGCAGTACATAGAAATATTTTTTGATCTTAACGTCTCCCCCCTGCAAATACATCCGGTAATTGCCTTTGGCCATGTTCAGGTAGTGGTGCATGCAAGATTTAGGCGAGAACGCAAGCGGAGATATGCTGCGGATCTGCTGGGCGATGCCAAGCGTCTCCTTATACTTGATGGGGGACTCCAGCCATTCAAGCAGGGGCGGATTCGACTTGCGAAAAAGCCCCAGCGCTTTTTTCAAATCCCAACCGCTCATATCCAGCCTGTCGTTGATTGGCCGCTCAATCACATCTCGCTTGTCGAAGATCGATAAATACCACTCCACGGGTCTGATATAGATAAACCTTACGTCGTAATCGCTGTCCGTCGACGGGAAGCCCCAGGCCCTGCTGCCTGATTCGCAGGCATACAGAATAAGGATTCCTTCCTCCTGCTCAATTCGCTCCAATTCCTGTTGAATCGTCGATTTCATTTCCTGCGTTATATTCATATCCGGAATCGCTCCCTTCTGTAGCTGCCGTGTGATTTCCGATATCCTTATTGTCTTCTATGCGCTCCTATTTCAACAGGGCAAAAGTATGGCGATAACAAAAAGATGTTATAATTTCCATCCTTTATGCAGTTCCCTATCCTTGCTACAATAGTTACAGACAGGATCACGTACGATCTAATATATGACTTGAAGGAGGGCGCCATGGCTCGGGAAAGCTTCGATAAAGAAATCCAGTTCCTTCGCATTCTGGCGCTGGCCGGAGGAGCATACAACCGGCAACAACTGGCCGATCGACTCGGCATTTCGGTACATACCTATGACAAAACGCTCCGAAATTTAAAAAATAGGATTGAATCGCTTCAGCCGCAGCTCTCGGAAGAACAAAGTCTCACCCTGTCCGAAGGGCTGCGCTATTCATACTATGAAACCGCAGATCCACTCCTGCTGCTGTTGTTCCGCGGCAAATCGCTTAAGGCATCGGAAAGCTTGAGGCTGTCCACGATCCTCACCCAGCTGCAGCATCAGCAGTTAACCGCCAAAGAACTAATCGACCTATGCGGCGATCACTTCCCTGACGGGGAATCACTCCCGGATGAGAAGACGATACGCGGAGATCTCAAATACCTGGAGGAAGTCGGAGTCATCGTGAAGACAGGCACAGAAAGACCTTACCGTTACAGGGGCGCCCGTGATCTGATCGATTCGTTGTCGGATGACGAGCTGCTTGATCTCTACGATTATGTGGACGTCATGTCGAATACGCAGCTCCCGTCCGTGCAGGGTTATATGCTCAGGGATAACTTAAAGCGGGCTTTGCGGAAGCGTGACATCGCTGCGCACTCAACCGCTGCTTATATTTATAAATATCATTATCCTTCACGCATATTGGATGAGGCGCATCTGCATACCATTTTTCAGGCTATCACCAAAAGAGCAAGAATCCGTTTCCTGTATTTATCACCCAAAAGCACTTCACGCTATGTTTCCCAAAATACGAATCCGCTGTTCCACAGGGAGTCTAAAGGGCTTCGGGAAACGGTGCTGCCGCTGCGCGTGATCTATGACCATCAATACGGCCGTTGGTACCTGATCGGTCATAACGGCAGACAAGGTCTCATGAAGTTTCGTATGGAGGGATTGACTCAGATTGAAGAAGGCGATGTGGTTGAGGAAGAAGTCTTCCAGCAGCGCCTGGAGGAAGTGCTTGCCGAATTTGAGAATAGTTGGGTTACCGATACCCGTAATCCCACCAAGGTCGTGGCCAGATTTTTTAATCCGGCGGACAGCAAAGTGAATTTCGTGCTGAACCGGGTTAAGGCGCAAGGGCAATGGGGGACCGTTACGATAGAATCCGACGATTCATTTCTATATGAAATCGAAGTGAACGGCACCAGCGAAATCAAGCCCTGGCTCCGGAGCTTCGGCTCCAGCTGCGAGGTGCTCAAGCCCCGCTCCCTTCGGCAGGAATTCATCAAGGAATGGAAGGAGATTGCCGCTTATTATGAGCCAGAATCCGTTCGAGAAAATTTTTAATTATCAGATTATGACGCGGCTTGAGGAAACGGACTCGATTGCCATAACCGCTCAAGAACGGGGATGGCTCAAGATGATGCTGGTGCACCCTGAGGCAGCTAACGCCTTTACGCCTGAAACCTTAAAGCGTCTCGAACAAATCCTTCACATGGAGCATAGCGGTGCCGAGATGAAGGAGATTATCCTGGAGAAGGCCAAGGGACAGGAACGAAGCGTATATCACCCGCACCTTCGCACCTTGCGAAGAATGATCATGCAGGATCAGGGCTTTCGCTTAAGCTATCGAACGAAGCTTGGAGAAACGCGCAGCAATCAGTCCGGTTTCCCGTACAAACTGGAGTATTCCATGATCAAACGGGAATGGATGCTGATCTGGTACAGCAAAAGCCGAAGAGGACTCATGTACACGAAACTCGATCATATTCTATATATCCAAGGGACATCACTTCCGTCTTTTCGAATCGATCGCATCAAGGAACGGCTGCAGAATCTGATGGACAATCGTGAGAAGCAAGCCCTAATTGAAATCCATCGGCGATACAACGGGGAATTGTCACGGATCCTATACGCTTTCTCCTGCTTTGACAAGACCGTCCATTATGATGAGGATTTCAATACCTACCGCATTAAAGTCTCCTATTTGAAGGATGAGTGCGACTTTCTGCTCTCCCGTATTCGCTTTCTCGGACTGCGGGTGAAAGTCGTGGAAGGAAGCACGCTGCAGGCCCGAATGCAGGAAACCGCAGCGATGGCGCTGGCGAGATATGCTCAAGATGAGCTCGGAACGACAAGACATGATTCCCATGAAGACCGAAGACTGATGCAATGATGCAGTGATGCAAATTGATTTCTAATCCATCATTCTTTGAACAAAAAAAACAACCCGCAAACCATACTCCCGTGGGGAGTGGTTAAGCGGGTTGTTTTTATTCTTAAAAGGATCCTATTTTGCAAAAAATATCACGGTCAATCCTCTTCGTCTGCCCTTACGTAGCGGCTGTCCCGTTCCATGTCCGCCTCTAATTGCTTGCGATAGATCACGGAGGACAGAAACACGCTGAATTCGTACAGTAGCAGCAGGGGAATCGTGACCAGGAAATCCGATATGAAGTCCGGCGGCGTAATGACAACCGCGATGAAAACGAGCGCGAAATACGCGAGTTTGCGCATTTTTCGAAGCCGCAGCGGATTCAGAATGCGTATTTTTGTTAAGAACATCACCACAAGAGGCAGCTCAAACAGCAAAGCCAGCGGCAGTACAAGATTGAACATGAAATTCAAGTAATTGGTAATGCCATAGGTTTCCTGGAGTCCCATGCCCTGCGTAATCGCCGTCGTGAACGACAGCGTCATCGGAAACACGATGTAGTAGCCGAACGCGATCCCCACGATGAACAGAATAAACGCATACGGCACGTAACGTATGGCTGCCTTCTGCTCTTCTTTGCGCAGCCCCGGCTTGACGAACGCCCACAGCTGATAGAAGATCAGCGGAACGGAAATGACAAGCGAGAAAATGGCGGCGATTTTCATGTAAATCCCGATGCCATCCCAGAAGGAGAAGGCATGCAGCTCAAAGTTCTTGGCTTCCTCGGCCGCCGTCAAATAATGATAGATCGGGTCCGCAACGAAAAGTCCCCCGATCAGGCCAGCTACGAATACCACGAGCACGATTATAATTCGTTTGCGAAGCTCGCCCAAATGCTCCACAAGCGCCATATCTTTCACTTGCTCCGACATGTTAACCACCACCCTATATGTGACCCTGACAAAACAAAATCCCTCCCGAAGGAAGGGACTTCAAGCCTTGCTTTTTCTATTCCGGAAGACGCTTGTCTTCAACCTTGGTTGGCTCAGCGACAACGGCTTGTTGGGGAGCCTCTTCTTTCTTCTTCGCCGGTACATCGTCAGCAATAATCTCCCGCGCACCGTCCTTAAACTCACGGAATGTTCTTCCGACCGCACGTCCCAGTTCAGGAAGTTTGTTCGGTCCGAACAAAAGCAGCGCCAAAATAACGAGCAAAATAATACCCGGCACTCCAATTCCACTCATATCTATTCTCCTCCTCGTCCTGCTTAATGCCAACAAAGGACTTCAGGATGATCTAAATCCGTCATGCCTTGCACTACAACAGGTGTTAACTAATGATCATAATCCGACTACTACAGTTGAAACAAGCTCATATACCGCCATCATACCATAATGTAAATCACATATACAGTCTAGAAACGTGACAGTTTATTTACATAATTATCTAATAGATACTCTCTAGAGCTGCTCCCGATATTGGCCCGTTACCATTAGCAGTGCTTCCGGAAGCTGATCCATGACCGCCGCCAGATTCTCGTGCACGCCTTTTGGCGAACCCGGCAAATTGACAATCAAGGTACGGCCGCGGACGCCGCATACGCCGCGAAACAGCATCGCGCTCCGATTCTTCTGCATGACGGTAGCGCGCATCGCTTCCGCTATGCCCGGCACTTCGCGTTCGATGACCCGCTTGGTTGCCTCCGGCGTAACATCCCGGACCGCCAGCTCCGTTCCGCCAGTCGTGAGGACAAGGTCCACTTGATAATAATCCGTCAGTTCGATCAATGCCGCGATAATTTCATCCGGCTCGTCCGGTACGATCCGGTATTCAATAATTTCTCCGCTCAGCTCTTCCTCCACCAATTCCCGGATCACTTGAGCGCTCGTATCCTCGCGTTCCCCCCGCGAACCTTTGTCGCTCGCCGTCAGGATCGCCGTTTTCCACACCATCTGCCCTCTCTCCTTCCCACTCGTCCGAATCTCCTATCTCTATGCAATCCTATGTTGTTTCTTGTATGTAATCCCCGCTCTTCCCTCCGGTTTTGCTTACCAGGTAGGTCGGGCCGATGACCATGTCTTTTTGCAAGGCTTTGCACATGTCATAGACCGTCAGCGCAGCGGCGGAAGCTGCTGTCAAAGCTTCCATTTCAACACCGGTTTTGCCTGTGGTCTTCACAGTCGTTTCTATATATAACTCATCTCTAGCATTGTCGCTGAACTCCACATTCACGCCGGTCAACGGCAGCGGATGACACATGGGAATCCAGTTTGACGTGTTTTTGGCAGCCATGATAGCCGCAACCTGCGCTACGGCAAGCACATCTCCCTTTCCGATTTTCCCCTCCTGGATGCGAATCAGCGTATCCGGGTGCATACAAACCGTAGTCTTCGCTACCGCTGTCCGGGCTGTTACATCCTTATCACTGACATCCACCATGCGTGCTCTGCCTTGGCCGTTAAAATGACTCAATTCCATCTCTTATCCCTCCGCTGCAGGTCTGGCCGTTGCCGAATGTCCCAGCTCCGTAACCAAACCGTCCAATACCCTATCATGTTCTTCCATAGGGACGTGCTCTAAGACTTGAACCTCGTAGCCAATTCCCATCCAGAAAGGTCCACCGATCTGAGCGTTGTCTTGCGCTCCCTGACTAAGCCTGTCCGACAGCCGGTCATAATAACCGCCTCCGTATCCAAGTCTTCCGCCCTTCCTGTCAAACGCAAGCCCGGGCACCCAGATGATATCAGGTCCGGGATGATTCCATTTCTGCGACCGCAACGGATCAGGCTCCGGAATGCCGTAAGCTCCGGGAATCAGCTCATTCCATGCCTGAAGCTTATACAATTCCATCGAACGGTCTTGGGGCAGACTTCGGGGAACGATAACCTGAATCCCCTGCTTCCAAGCCCATTCAACCAGCGGCCGGGAATCCAGTTCGGAGCGAAAGGGGACATAAATCATCATGCTTTGAAATTGAAACCGATTCATGACCTCTGAAGCAAACTTGCAGGCTTGCTTCGAACGCTTCGAACGCTCTTCCCCGGATAACTCATCCCTGCGTAATGTCATCACTTTGCGCAGGGCTTCTTTTGCGGATACCCGCTTCAATTCTTCCTCAGGGTTCAACACGTGATCTTTCCTCTCACGCTTATAATTAAGTTTAGTTTACCACTGTTCCTTCCTTTAGCCAAGAATGCCGGAAGTCGCCAATCATAGTCGATTGTTCGGCCATTTTCATGTACACTTACTTTAAGATATCAGAACGTATAACTTCAAAATCATGACCATCCTGATATCGCAACAGATGACAGCTTCTATAAACGGTCTGTCTTCTGAGAATGTACGTCGGGAAACGTTTTTCTTTAGAGATAAGATTGTATATACATCAGAGTCTCCCCTCCTTATCTCGCAAGAAAAACTTCCGCTATATGCGGTCTGTCTTCTGAGAATGTACGTCGGGAAACGTTTTTCTTTAGAGATAAGAATGTTTATTCATCAGAGGCTACCCTCCTTATCTCGCAAGAAAAACTTCCGCTATACGCGGTCTATCTTCTGAGAATGTACGTCGGGAAACGTTTTTCTTATAATGAAGTATTAATGGTACAAACATATATAATGATGGAGGTTTCACATAACATGCTGCTGCAAGCCAATGGCATTACGAAATTATACGGAGTTACGCCCGTCCTTGACGGGATCAATCTGCAGGTGCTTGAACGCGAAAGAATCGGTCTTGTCGGAGTCAATGGAGCCGGGAAATCGACCCTGCTCAAAATTTTGGCAGGCGAGATGTCTTATGATGGCGGACAAATCTTCAAGGCTAAGGAAACCACCGTTGGTTATCTTGCCCAGAACAGCGGGCTTCAGTCCGATTCGTCGATATGGAACGAGATGCTGGATGTCTTTGCTCCCCTTTTGGAGATGGAGCGCGAGCTGCGTCAGATGGAGGAACAAATTGCCGACCCGAAGTCGAGCGAGGATCCGAAGAAATACCAGGAACTTCTGGATCGTTATGCGATCCGTTCGGACTGGTTCAAGGATCAGGGCGGTTATGAGATCGAAACACGAATCCGCAGCGTCCTTCACGGCATGGGATTTGGCAGTTTTTCGCCGGACACCTCCATTGCCACATTAAGCGGCGGACAGAAGACAAGGCTGGCACTTGCAAAAATATTGCTGCAGGCACCTGACCTGCTCATGCTGGATGAACCAACGAACCATCTGGATATCGCAACCCTCACATGGCTGGAGGATTATCTGCGCGGCTATTCCGGTTCATTGCTGGTCGTTTCCCACGACCGCTATTTCCTGGATCGTCTTGTAACGACCATCGTTGAGATTGAACGCCGTCATTCCAAAAAATATACGGGCAACTACAGTCGGTATATTGAGCTGAAGGCAGCGGAATACGAATCCCAGCTGAAGCAATACGAGAAGCAGCAGGATGAGATCTCCCGAATGGAGACCTTCATTCAGCGGAATCTGGTCCGGGCCTCTACGACCAAGCGCGCACAGAGCCGCCGCAAAGCGCTGGATAAAATGGAACGGCTCGACAAACCGCTGGGCGATTTGAAGAAAGCTCATTTTTCTTTTGAAGCCGAGTATATGTCAGGTAAAGACGTCCTTCATATACGGGATCTGTCGCTTGCGTTCGAGCAGGACAAACCGCTGTTTCGGCAGGTTTCCTTTGATCTCAGCCGCGGTGAAACCGTAGCTTTGATCGGTCCTAACGGGGTGGGCAAATCGACGCTCCTGAAATGCTTAATCGGTACCATGAAGCCAACGGCTGGATCGCTGCAATGGGGTACAAAAGTGAAGATCGGCTATTACGATCAAGAGCAATCCGAGCTGAATCCGAGCAATACCGTTCTGGAAGAGCTATGGGGCACCTACCCGCATATGGAGGAAGCCCGCATCCGTACCGTTCTGGGCAACTTCCTCTTTAGCGGCGAAGATGTGCTCAAGAAAATCAGCTCCTTAAGCGGCGGAGAAAAGGCACGCGTCTCGCTTGCCAAGCTGATGCTCCTGGAAGCCAACATGCTCATCTTGGATGAGCCGACGAACCATCTGGATTTATTTGCAAAAGAGGTTCTGGAATCGGCACTCATGGATTACGAAGGCACTTTATTGTTCATATCCCATGACCGTTACTTCCTTAACAAAATGGCCGAGCGCATCATCGAGCTTCATCCGGACGGCATTCAACATTTCCTGGGTAATTATGACGACTATACGGAGAAAAAGCAGGAAATTCTCGATATGAATGACGAACCTTCCGAGCCTTTTGCTCGTCACACCTTGAAACAGGAAGGAAAAGCCGAAGCTGCCGTCGAGAAACAGGGAGCCGTTTCCTTTGAAGCCGAGAAGCAAGCCAAACGGGAGGAACGGAACCGTCAGCGCAAGCTCACAAGTCTGGAAGAGCAAATCCATGCTTTGGAATCGGACATATCCGAGTTAGAGGCCGAGATGACCCTGCCGGAGATCTATCAGGATTATATGGCACTCCAAGAACGCCAGCAGTCGCTAGAGGAGAAAAAGAGTCAGCTTGAGCAAATTTTTGCCGAATGGGAGTCATTGCTGGAAGATTAAAAAAGTTCACAAAAGTGTTTCAAATGGAGTTTTTCATTTATACACAAACTTATCCCCAAGAATGGTGCATAAGTTTACCATGAAAATGGCCGAAACGGCCATTTTTTTGTTGTTATACGCCCACTCCTGGTCCTATATCCAGCTTTATCCACTAAGTTATTCACATTATCCACAGTTTCCACCGGAAAATTTGAAAATCCTGTCCCCTCTTTTCAGCGTCTTGCAAAAGACCGATTTATCGACATTTTTCTCGCTTATGCACATTTTTCAGCGAATATGTGGATAACGTTGTTCACAACTTGACAGAATTATATGTCTTATATAGATGGCAGCTATATAGACTTTCTCTTGTTATCGGCAAGTTATATCAAGCTTGATTTTAAAAAAAGCGACCCTCTCCAATCCGGTCGGTAAGGTCGCTTGTGCCATCAATCATAGAAGTGGAGATGCTAAGGTTCCCCTATTCAGCTTTTTGCCTAGACCGACATCAACGCCGAGTTGCATGCAGCAACGTATGCCAGGCCTGCGGCCATCACGATATCCTGATGCACAGCCGTTCCGCGGAAGATCTTGCCCGCCTTCTCAACCGTGACCGCCGCCTCGGCATGCGCGTCTTCGCCGCTGCTTAACGAGTGGAGCTCCAGATCGCCAAAGCGGATATCGCTGCTAATTCCTTGGCTGATTGCCGAGATAACGGCTTGCACCGGACCGTCCGCCACGCTGGAGTAGGTGGCTTCCGTTTGCTCGCTCAGATGACGCAGCGTGACGGCCGCGACCCGGCTGCTGCCCGTTCCGGAGATGACCTGCGCCTCGGTCAGCTCATATACTTGGGCTGGTTTGCCCAAAGTGCTGCTCACCATTTGCAGCAGCTGGTCATCGCTGACCACCTTCTGACGATCAGCCGTCTCCTTGAAGGTATCGTACAAGGACTCCATCTCGTCTACATCAAGCTGAACACCGTACCGGGCAAGACGGTCCTTCAGCGCATGACGACCGGAATGCTTGCCCAGCACAATCATGCTCCGCGGAATCCCCAGCTTTTCCGGATCCATAATCTCGTAGGTGCTTCGATCCTTCAGCAGACCGTCCTGATGGATGCCGGATTCATGCTGGAAGGCGTTCCGGCCAACCACAGGTTTATTAAAAGCGATCGGAAAATGCATCGCACCGCTAACGAGACGAGATACTTCATACAGCTTCTCGGCCGTAATGCCCGTCTCTGCCCGCAGCATGTCACCCCGGGTAGATAGAGCCATGACCAGCTCCTCCAGTGCGCAGTTGCCTGTACGCTCGCCCACCCCATTCACGGTAACCTCGATTTGGCTGGCGCCATTCTCGATCGCGGCCAGGCTGTTGGCCACAGCCAAACCAAGATCATTGTGGCAGTGGGCGCTATAGGCGACCGTCTTTCCGCCACGAGCGCCTTCCCGCACACGTCGGAACATCTCGCCGTATTCATTCGGAAGCGCATATCCCACCGTATCGGGCAAATTGATTATCGTTGCACCCTCTTCAATGACGGCCTCTACCATCTCAATCAAGTCGTCAATGCCGGTACGCGAGGCATCCATCGCCGTAAATTCAACCACGTCGCTGAACTGCTTTGCATAAGCTGTCATCTCACGTGCCCTTGCCACTACATCCGGACGACTCATGCGCAGCTGGTGGCGAAGATGGATGTCGGAAGACGAAATAAATAGATGGATTCGCCTTCTGGCCGTATCCTGGGTGGCCTTGACGGCAGCATCAATATCCCCTTTCACGGCCCGCGCGAATCCGCATATCTCGACCTGCTGCAGCTGTCTCGAGATGGCCTGCACAGCGGCAAACTCCCCGGGACTGGACACCGGAAATCCGGGCTCCATCACATCAACGCCCAGCTCAGCCAGCTTTCCGGCCAGCACAATTTTCTGTTCAGGCTGCAGGCTTGCTCCCGGTGCCTGTTCCCCGTCCCGCAACGTTGTATCGAATATTTGGATGCTTCTCATGGATTCACTCATTTTGCATACTCCTCCTTGGTTATGGTATGACCCGATTTCCTACGGGAACGTTGTTCCGTCTGTTCCATATGTTCGCTTTACGTCCGCACGTCGACTTGCGTCCGCATCCCACCCTGCTGCTGCCGGCAGCAAAAAAGCCCGCCATCTCTTCATATAAGAGACGACGGGCTTAGACCCTCCGTGGTACCACTCTAATTGACGCGCCTAAGTTCGCAGCTGTTCTTCCGCGACATATACACGTCCACTCCCTGTCCATGGTCTCCTCATACCGGCCGGTCATGAAGAGAATGGACATCCTGATGACGAAGGAAACTCCGTAAGAGAGTATAGCTGCATTCAGCGTCGTTGGTCTGTCTTGCTCCATCAACCGATGCGTGCTGCTGTTCCCCTCTTCCGCTCCCGGGCGAGATTCGAAGGTTGCTGCCGCTGCGTTCCACCAAACCCGCAGCTCTCTGTAGACGGCTCCCTTGTACTGCTCCCGTTCATTGCGTTTATTCGATATGTTGTTATGCTGACTATCATATCCTTCGGATCACCGTACCCGGAGATTCCGCTTTTATCTGCGGATTGGAAGTGAAGCTCTTTATCAGATTGATTCGTATTTAGCTGTCCAAGCATGCAAAAAAGCCTGCCATCTCTTATTCAAGAGACGACAGGCTATCCTATCGCGGTACCACTCTTGTTGACTCTAAGCTCCCGGGATTATCAATGCTGTCTCCCGGACCTAAAGCCCCCTCAGATCGCCAAACCACAAATGATTTGTGCGCAGCCATTCTCACGGAGGCCATCCCGTAGCAAGGTCAAACTCCGCAATTCAATCCGTGCTTGATCGCACTTCGCTGCGCAAGGTTCCCCAGCTCCGCTCCCAGGTGAGTTCAGGTCCCTCACGTCTGCGTTGCACCGTCCCGCAGCTCTCTTCATCCAAGGTTCACCTTACTGGTCCTGTTCTTCGCGTTTCAACATTCTGGAATTTGATCAAGATTATACTTCCTATACAAATACGTGTCAAGTGGCTTTAGCTTAATGGCTCCGCCCATAGCTCCAGCGACATTTGAGGGTCGGCCTTCATATCGAGCGGCGTAAAGCTCCCCTGCTTCCATTTCAGATGCGCCGCGGCAGCTATCATCGCTCCGTTATCGGTACAATACTGAAATGGCGGGATCGTCAGCAATATCCCTTCCTGCTCGGAGCGTTCAGCCAAGGCTTTACGGAGTCCGCGATTGGCGGCAACGCCGCCGCACAGCAGCAGCTGCTTGGCATCATATGCTCTGACCGCGCGAACCGCCTTTTCCACGAGCACTTCGACCACTGATTCCTGGAAACCCCGGGCTATCGCTTCCGTCCGGACTTCCTCTCCACGCATTTTGCTCTGATTGACAACATTTAATACAGCCGATTTCAGACCGCTGAAACTGAAGTCGTAGGAATCCGGCTCCAGCCATACGCGGGGAAGCTCCACGACCTCCTCGGCCTCCAATGCCATTCGGTCAACATGCGGACCCCCGGGATACGGGAAGCCAAGCGCCCTGGCCACCTTGTCGTACGCTTCGCCAACCGCATCATCCCGCGTCCTGCCGATCAACTCAAAGCTGCCTTCGTCTTTCATGTAGACCAGTTCGGTGTGACCGCCGGAAACAACCAGCGCCATGCAAGGGTAAGCGATATCTCCCACAAAACGATTGGCATAGATATGACCCGCAATATGATGCGTGCCAATCAGCGGCTTGCTAAGCGCAAACGCCAGGCTTTTAGCAGCCATAACGCCAACGAGAAGCGCTCCAACCAGGCCAGGACCCTGTGTTACGGCGATCGCCGACAAATCCTTCATTTCAATGCCGGCCTCAGCTACGGCTTGTTCAATAATGAGCGTGATACTCTCCACATGCTTGCGGGAAGCCACCTCGGGCACCACCCCGCCAAAAGCTTTATGTGTTTCAATCTGGCTGGCAATGACACTGGACAAAACCTCGCAGCCATCCTTCACAACGGCCACCGAGGTTTCATCGCAGCTCGTTTCTATCGCCAATATGCAGCTGTGCTGCCGGTCTACTCTTTCTTCATTCATGATAGCCTTAGACTTCCTTCCTCGCCTTCGTCCTCCCGATAAGGGGGCAGATCTGCCCACATGATGAGTGCGTCTTCCTGATTATCGGAATAATACCCCTTTCGGACACCGGCTGGTTTAAACCCTTTTTTGATATATAAGTGCTGGGCAACGTGATTGGATACCCGAACTTCCAGCGTCATTTTCTCCATTCCCATATAGGCAGCAGTCTTCATCAATTCCGTAAGCAGACGATCGCCCCACTTGCGTCCGCGGTACTGCTCCAGAAGCGCAATATTCGTAACGTGTGCTTCATCCACGATCGTCCACATGCCTGCATATCCTACCGTTTTGCCTTCGTACTCCATAATCATATAACGGGCAAAATGATTCAGTTTCAGCTCATTGTGAAAAGCTTCCTCGGTCCAGGGCACGGTGAACGCTTCGCGCTCCACCACGAGGACCTCCGGAATATCCTCCAGGGTCATCAACCGAAAGGACAAACCGTCTTCACCATCTACCGGCTTCTTCTGCTGATCCATGACGAATCCAACGCTCCCTTCACCGCTTACGCAGCAGGTTCGCTTCCGCTTCGGAAAGCTGTGTATAGTTGGGTATTAGTGTATGCACATCATCCGCTTCCCCAGCGAGCAATCTGGCTGCTCCCAAGTACCCCATCCAGCGGCCTTCAAGCGAGTACGGATGAATATGCAGCCGGTCTCCAAACCACGGCTCAAGCCCGCGGGCGGTTTCGGCATGGAGCTCCACTTCCCCAATAAACCAAAGGCAAACAGGGCGTTCCTCTTCAGGCAGCTTGCTGATACGTTCCTTAATGGCTTCCACCCAGGATTGCATCAGGCGAATACCGTCTGCCTCCAGGCGTATCGGTGCACTCTCCTTGCTCTCTGAATCGGCAGCGAATAATGCCGTGTACACTTGACCCCGTCTTGCATCCAGCAGCGGAATGATCCAGTGGACTCCATTCTTTAGCTCGGCTTGATGCCATCCGGAATTCAGGCCCCCCCATGCCAAGGCATGCAGGCTGGATACCCCGACAACCGGGATGCGATTAGCCCATGCCAATGTTTTGGCGGCCGTTACCGCAATCCGGATCCCTGTATAAGATCCCGGCCCTACTCCCACGGCAATGCCGTCCATCTGGTCCATGCCGAGGCCTGCTTCAGCAAGCGCCTGTGCCATCACCGGATGCAGATGCACCGAGTGATTGCGGTCTGCGTTCGTGTTCACTTCCGACAGCAGCTTGTCCTGCTCCATCACGGATACCGCCAGCGACGCCGTAGACGTATCCAGCGCCAAAAACCGCTGCTGCGGCTTCATGTCATTGTTGTTCATTCCAGCTACCCCATTTTTCATTCAAATCCCGGCACCACTCGCCATAGGGCTCGCCCTGGCTTGAAAGTGTGATCGTCCGGTGCATTTCGCCTGTCGTTTCAAGCTGGATATGCAGATACCGTTCAGGCAACAGCTCAGTGATCAGGCTGCTCCACTCCACGAGACAAACCCCTTCGCCAAAAAAATACTCGTCCAGCCCGAGCTCATCCGCTTCATCAATCGACAAACGGTACACATCCATATGGTAGAGCGGCAGACGCCCCTCATATTCTTTAATAATCGTAAATGTCGGGCTATTCACAACCCCGTTCACACCAAGGTGCTGTGCAAATTGTTGGGAGAATGCCGTTTTTCCTGCTCCAAGATCCCCGTCCAGTCCGATGACAGTCCCTGGCTCCGCTCTAGCGGCCAGCCAAGCAGCAAGCTGCTCCGTCTCCTCCAGACTGCTTGAAATCATTCGAAACTGGCCCTCCGTACGGCCATTGTTCACTGATAACCCACCCTTTACTTAGTTTGCCCATATCTCAAAATACTTGATCTTCATTATATCGGTCCTCCCAACCCGCTGCAAGAACATGAGTTTCGCCTTCATAACTCAGGTGAGAAAAAGAAACGTCAAACCAGGTTTCAAACACTGACACTACGTAGTCAATTATCAGACATTATAGTGAGACCATAACGATGATAAAAGATTTGAGGAGGATTATGATGAACCGCACGAATGTATCGAATACAGCCCCATATTCAGAAGAAACCATACTTCCATTTCGCATTCAAATTCCAGAGTCGGACCTGCTTGACCTTAAGGAACGTTTAACCCGCACTCGCTGGCCTGATGACCTGGAGGATCATCAATGGGAATATGGCACGCCGCTGTCTTACCTGAAAAAGTTATCCACCTATTGGGAGGAAGTTTATGACTGGCGTAAATATGAAGCCATGTTGAATGAATTCCCACAATTCATGACCACCATCGATGGGCAAAACATTCACTTCCTGCATGTTCGCTCCCCTGAGCCTGATGCGCTTCCTCTAATCATAACCCATGGATGGCCCGGATCGATTGTGGAGTTTACCCGTATGATTGAACCGCTCACCAATCCCGGCAAGTACGGTGGAAACCCGTCCGATGCATTTCATCTCGTGATCCCGTCCCTCCCAGGCTTCGGCTTTTCCGGGCACACCACCGAACGCGGATGGAACATCGAGCGTGTCGCTAAAGTGTGGGATGAATTAATGCGCCGCCTGGGCTATGAACGATATGGAGCACAGGGGGGCGATACCGGGAGCATGGTTTCAGCGGAACTAGGCCGGATCGCTGCAGAGCGAATCGTTGGCGTACATTGTAACGGTCTGTCGGTGTTTCCAACCGGAGATCCGGCTGAAAGCGAGAACCTTACAGCTGTAGAGAAACTACGCTATGATGAATTAGCCGGTGGCGGATTTGAAGGGTCCGGATATGCCATCCTTCAAGCGACCAGACCCCAGACACTTTCCTACGGCTTAACGGATTCCCCTGTTGGGCAGCTTGCATGGATTGTGGAGAAGTTTAAGGAGTGGACCGATCCAGCAGCAGATCTTCCCGAGGATGCGGTAGACCTTGAGCTCCTTCTTACGAATGTCTCGATCTATTGGCTGACAGCAACGGCAGGCTCCTCCGCAAGAATCTATAAAGAAAGCTCCAACAATTGGGGAGCGCCGGCACCATATTCCTCAGTACCTACCGGCGTGGCGGTGTTCCCCAAGGATCTATCTATTCGCAGTATGGTAGAGCAGCAGTACAATGTCGTCCATTGGTCAGAGTTTGACCGCGGCGGCCATTTCGCCGCATTGGAAGCTCCTGATCTGCTGACGGAAGATATCCGGTTATTTTTCAGAGAGATTCGTTAACGGCGCCGACAACACAAACACACCTTATCCGGGTTCCAATGTACGACGTCCCGAGCAAGGTGTGTTTTTTCGTGTTTATTACAGTTACCCGGAATTCTTGAGGCCCTGCAATAAGCTATTCGCCTTCTTTTAGCCGGTCTACGTTTACGGTCAGCGTATTGGTCGGACCGGAGCCAACCTGGACGGTGGCCATTCCGTTCTGCTGATCCACATGCTCGATCCACACGGACTCCCCTTCCAGGTTGACCTTGTAAATATCCTTGGAGTTAAAAATCTCTACCGCGCGCTGTATCTCCATACGTTTAATCCTCCTTCTCCCAATTTCTTGGCGATTCGTCCACGATGTCCATCGTATCGGTTGTGGAAGGGCCGATCAGCCCATTATCTATGGTGACATTGCCTCCGCCAAGGCCTTCGTTGATCATCCGGTCAATATCGAACATCGTAGATTCCCGAGAGATCTCGCTCTCCTCCGAGGTCAGGCTGTTCCAATCCACCATGTCCCCGTTCACCGATTCTGCAGCGGAATGATCCGAGGCTCTGTCCTTCTGTAACTCTTCCGACGTTTCGGTTTCTCTAGGCTCCGTCATGACGAAATTTCCTCCTTATACAGGCATCGTTCAACGTCAATATGCCACAAACAGGTTCTATTTATGCAATCCTGAGCTATAACTCATACTAGAGTCTTTTTTTGGGCACACTGATAGAGGTAGTACAAAAAAGTCATAGTAGTCGTTTATTACGTTTACTACACGGTCATACCCAAACATATTAGAATTTGATAGGAGGTTTCATAGAATGCATACGGTATGGAAGGGCGCGATCAGCTTTGGTCTGGTGCATGTGCCTGTCAAGATGTTCTCGGCCACGGAAGATAAGGATATTTCGATGCGGTACATTCATAAGGAGTGCGGCAGCCCCCTCTCTTACATCCGCAAATGTCCGGTATGTGAAGAGGAAGTGGCCTGGGAGGAAATTACGAAGGGATACGAGTATGAGAAGGGGAAATTCGTGCTCTTCGAAAAAGAGGAACTGGAGCAGCTGGCGGAACAGAACAGCAAAAACATAACGATTCTGGACTTTGTTGATCTGACCGAAATTGACCCGATTTATTTTCAAAAGACATACTACCTCTCGCCGGATCAAGCAGGCGCAAACGCATACCGGCTCCTGCTGGAGGCGATGAAGCAGTCCGGCAAAATCGGCATCGCCAAAATCGCCATTCGCTCGAAGAGCAGTCTGGCCGCGATCCGGGTGCTCGATGAATGCTTGTCGATCGAGACGATTTTCTACCCGGATGAGATCCGGCCGATCTCCCAGGTCCCGAATTTGCCTGAAAGAACCGAGGTCAACTCCAAGGAACTCGATATGGCCAAACTGCTGATTGACCAGCTGTCGACTCCCTTTGACCCTGAGAAATATACGGATGATTATCGGGAACGTCTGCTGGATCTGATCAACGCCAAAGTATCCGGCGAAGAGATCAAGATTGCCCCTGCCCGTCAGGAGACCAACGTTGTCGATCTGATGGCTGCCCTCCAGGCAAGCATCGAAGCCGTAAAGCCGATCGGAACGGATCCGGGCACCAAACCGAAGCCGCGTAAAACGACCCGGAAGACGGCAGCCAAAGAACCTGCTGCCAAGGTCAGCGGCGGAGAAGGCGAGCTTGACGCACCGAAGCCGAAGCGCCGGACAACCAAATCCAAGAAAACCGACTCCACATCCTGATCCGTATGGGACAAATGCAGAATCTGCTGCCCAAAGAGCCGATGGCACCGATCTCGACGGATCAGATCACGACGGGCGAGGATTGGGGTTATCAGCTGAAATGGGACGGTGTGCGCATACTGGCCGGACTTGATCAAAACCGCGTATCGCTATATTCCCGCAAGCTGCTCGATAAAACGTCGCTGTATCCCGAAGTCGTTCAGGCATTATCCGGCTTGCATGAACGGCGTCTTCTTTTGGATGGTGAGGTTGTCTATTTTCATCCCGAGCTGGGTCGTCCCGTGTTTCAGAAGGTTCTTCAGCGGGAGCGTTCGCGTGCGATCAGCACGAACGCTCCTCTGTTTACTTATGTTCTCTTCGATATTCTGGTGGACGGCGACCAAGACTTGCGTAAGCTGCCCTATCTTGAACGTCACCACCGCCTGAAGGAGATTGTTTCCGACACGCCGGGCCTGCTGACCGCGGATCTGTTTCTTGAAGGCGAGCATTTATGGAATTGGGCCGAAGCACGGGGATGGGAGGGCATTGTAATGAAGCGTCTTTCCTCTCCTTATCGTGAAGGCAAAAAACACCGGGATTGGTACAAGAAAAAGATTGCCGTGAACATGACAGCCACCGCCGTCGCCATGATCATCAGGGAAGGCCGTGTGGCCAGCCTTGTCATTGCCGATGACGATGGCAATTACATCGGCCGTGCCTCCCTGGGGCTTAATGAGCAGACGAAGAAGAGGCTGCTGCAATATGCCGAAATGCATCGTGCTGACGCGATATGGAGTACGCTCCATACCGACCTGAAGAAGGAACAGCTGGCCTGGCTTAGCCAGCCGCTTTCAGTTCAGGTCACATTTCTCGAGTGGAGTCAGGATGGCATGATGCGCCATCCCAAACTCGTATCGATTGAGGGGGTGTAAACCATATGGCTCGTACCGTCAAAGGCACCCTGACGATCGAGGGACAGGAGATTCAAATTACGAATCCAGACAAACCGCTTTGGCCGGAAGTCGGCATTACCAAAGCGATGTATCTGCAAAAGCTTGCGGCCATCTCCCCGTTCCTGCTCCGGTACTGCCGGGGCAGGCTGCTCACGACCATCCGGTATCCGCACGGAGCCGAAGGCGAGTCCTTCTATCAGAAAAATGCGCCGGAGCCGCTGCCTCCCTTTGTTCAGACCTATGTGCACGAAAATATTAACTACGTGCTGCTCAACGGACTGCCGGAGCTGCTCTGGCTGGGGAATCTGGCTGCGCTTGAGTTTCACCCTTCACTGCACCTCGCAGGCAGCAATCTGCCCTGCGAATGGATGATTGATCTGGATCCAACGCTGCCGGAGGAGCCGCGCATCATGGAGGCGACTGCCATTGTAGGGGACGTACTGAGCTCGTTGGGCCTGTCCTCCGTCCCGAAAACCTCAGGTGCTACCGGGGTCCAGATCATCGTCCCCATTCAGGAAGGCATTACGTTCGATGAACTTCGAACGGTCGGCCAATTCGTGGGGCAATATGTAACCGAGAAGTTCCCCAAGCTGTTCACCATTGAACGGCTGAAGAAGAATCGCGGCGATAAAATCTACTTCGATTATCTTCAGCATTACAGCGGAAGGACACTCGCCGCTCCTTATACCCCGCGGGCCAGGCGGCTGGGGACCGTCTCTACGCCGCTCACTTGGGACGAGGTCCGTCAGGACGTTTCTCCCACGGAGTTTCATCTGCTGAACATCGAGGAACGGCTAAGAGAGAAGGGGGACCTGCTGCAGACCCTGCCTCCTCAACCGATAGAGAACGTCATCCGACATCTGAAGCCACAAGGAAAGGCGGCGTCAAAAAGGAAAGGATAGCTGCTCAACATCCGGCATAAGCTCCTCCCCGGAGACCGGCGCGGCCGGTTGCGGCAGCTTCCTTGGCTGTGCAGGAGCAGCCAAATCCTGCGCTGAACGAAGTTGATCGCGAGCGCCTTCCACCTGCGCCCCATCCTCTTGAGAAGTCCCGCTTCCGATCGTCCCGGACTGGCTCACGCCAGCAGCAGATGCCCCCGGGGTCAGTCCATTCAGATCACATTCGTTCAGCAGCCTGGCTGCCATCGACTTGAAGGAACGTACGTAATGCTCTTCGGCATATGCGCCCTGCGCATATAACTCACGGTAAGGCTGAACCACTTCAGGAAACTGGTGTTTCAGTGTTTCGATATACCATTTCTTCACATCGCGTGAGAGTCTCAGCAGCGAGATCATGGCAAAGGAAACGCCCCTTACCTTCGCCTGCGACATAAGCTCCCTCAGCTCCGATTCCTTATCCGTCAAAAAGGGCAGCACAGGCGCCACAAACAAACCCGTTCTTATGCCTGCAGCCGATAATCGGTGGATCGTATCGAGCCTGCCCTCCGGATGAGGCGATGCCGGCTCCAGCTTCCGGATGACGTCCCCATTCAGCGTGTTGAGGCTCATGTTGACGGATACATTCTCCATCCGGGTCAATATGTCCATATCCCTGAGCACGAGCGGAGATCGCGTTGTAATGCTCGTGGAGATGCGGTATTTAGCTAGCAGCTTCAGGCACTCCCGCGTAATGCCCTCCTTGCTCTCGATCGGCTGATACGGATCGGTTGCCGTACCGATCGTAACCTGTCCTATCGATCTCCGCATCGCTTCAATATCATGATCAAACTTCCTTGCTGCACTCGATAACTGCTTCTCCAGCGCTTCCGCTGCATTCGACTTCATAAAGATATGATGCTGAAACTCATCCTCTGCCCCCATTCCGATAAAGGACTGGAAAGCGCGAGCATAACAAAAGCTGCAGCCATGCCCGCACCCGCGGTACGGATTGATGGACCAATCGAAGGGCATCCTCTCTTCCTTCACTCTATTTAAAGTCTGTTTGGTGGTTATACGTTCATATTGCGTACGAGCCATTCCTCTTCCTCCCCTCTGATCCTGTATTGTTATCTTGAATTATTTCATATTTTAACAAACATATGTTCTTATTATAAGTGGATTTTACTGGATTTACAAACCAACCTCCACCACGCTTCGTGGTAACCGGTTGAACTCCGTCCATTTACGCTTTATAATCATTAAATATCATGTGATATGTATCAACTGTTCCACATATAAATTATCTAAGGAGTTGCAGACAGTCATGGCACCGAAAACGAGGTTCACCAAACAAGATATCGTGCTAGCCGCATTTGACATTGCCAAGACCGATGGGATCGAGTCCATTACGATTCGTAAAGTAGCTGAACGTCTGGGCAGCTCCATCGCGCCGATCTATGTCAATTTCAACGATGCTGAAGAACTGATTCAACAGGTCGTCGAAAAGACCTTCCAGGTTGCCCGAGGATTGATTACAGAGCAAAAGTCCGGTCAGCCCTTCCGGGATATCGGCATGGCAAGTCTCCGATTCGCCAAGGAATACCCTGTGCTCTACCGGGATTTGATAATGAAGAACAATCCCCACATGAAGAATACCCCCGAACAAATTCGTGAGGTTATCGGGTTAATGAAGTTGGATCCAGAGCTTGCGGGATTTTCTGATCAGGAGCTGCAATCTATTTTATTGAAAATGCAAACCTTTCAGACAGGTCTCTGTGTCATGCTAGCCAATGATCTGTTCACGGAGAGCGTTGATGACGACAAGATGATCCATATGATGGACGAGGCTGCTCAAGATTTCATACGTGCCGCTCGGTTGCGGAAACAGCAAGAGAAATGAATCTGCGTTAGGTGTCGATACATTTCGATCTATAGGAGGTATACGGAGAATGGGAAGAGCCCTGGAGCAGTCGCTTCTGGATGAATGGTTGGAACGGATCGCCAATAAAAAGAATGTGTTTAGCACGGTTCTGTGCGTCGAGGACCAGGAGCAATCACTATCCCTTGTCAGCAGCGGCGGGGCAATGAAGACTGAAGACCGCTACTTCAATGCCAGCGTGACCAAATTGTACGTGACAGCCGTAATATTGAAATTACGATCCAAGCAGCGGATTGGGCTCGATGATCCTATCGGCAAGTACCTCCCCGAAGAGATCATGACGGGACTCCATATGATGAAGAACAGGGATTACAGCAAAGAAATCACCGTAAAACAGTTAATGTCCAATACGTCAGGCATCCCGGACTATTTTTCTGGAAAGGTCTTCTCCGACCTCATCGCCGGGCATGATCAGGCTTGGAGTCTGGACAAAACATTGAATGCGGCCAGACGGCAAAAACCCAAATTCAAACCAGGCCAGAGAAATAAAGCCCAATATTCCGACACCAATTACCGGCTGCTTGGACGAATGATCGAGAATATCAAGGGCGAACCCATTCAGAACGTATTCAAGGAGTACATTTTCGACAGGCAGAATCTGACACAAACGTATTTTTTCCATGATCCCGAGGATACAAGCCCCGTTCCTTTCTATTATAAGAAAAAGCGTTTGGACCTTCCTCTGTACATGGCGTCAATCGGAGCGGAAGGCGGCATCGTCTCAACGGCAAGGGAAACGATGATGTTCCTGCGCTCCTTTTTTAACGGGGAACTGTTTCCGATAGGTGATCTGGATGAACTCCAGAGACAATGGAATTTTCTCTGGGCACCGGGCCCCTTTTTCTATGGTACCGGCATTTCAAGACAGCCGCTATCTCCATTCAGCCTGGGACGGGGACTCATCGGTCACTGGGGTCAATCCGGCGCATTTGCCTTCCATCACCCCGAATCAGGACTCTATTTCACCGGAACCGTGAACCAGGCTGTCGGTCAATCCGCGGCTGTGCAGGCGATGACAAGAATCATTCGTCATTATGGGCGGGAGAAGAAGACGCTTCACTTGCACACAGACAACCCCTAAACAAAAAAACGTTCCACCCGTGTTAACTCTCAACGTGGGTGGAACATAGCACTTCATGGTTATTAATGTATGGCCTTCTTCTTAAAACGGCCGCCCTTCACATCATGGATGTTACCGATGGCAACAAAAGCCTGGGAATCCCAATCTTCCACGATGGATTTGAGTTTCGCTTCTTCCAAACGGGTAATGACAACAAAGATAACCTTCTTGCTGTCCCCGGTATAAGCACCCTCTCCATCCAGATAGGTTACGCCGCGTCCCAAACGTTGGGTTAACGCATCACCGATCTCCTTATGCTTATCACTGATTATCCATACCGATTTGGATTGATCGATGCCTTCGATTGTAATGTCAATCAGTTTAAACGCCAGGTAATAAGCAATCAGCGAGTACATGGCATGATCCCAACCGAAAATAAATCCTGCGCTGCCCAGAATAAATACGTTAATGAACATCACGATTTCACCAACAGAGAACGGTGTCTTCTTGTTGATCAGAATGGCTACGATTTCCGTGCCGTCCAAGGAGCCGCCGGACCGGATTACAAGACCAACCCCGATCCCGAGCAGAACGCCGCCGAACACGGCCGCTAGCAGCGGATCGATGGTAATCGGATCGACCGGATGCAGAAAATAAGTTCCAATGGACATAACCACTACAGCGAACAGCGTGGATAATGCAAAAGTTTTCCCGATCTGTTTATATCCCATAAACAAAAATGGAAGGTTGAATAAGGTCAGGAATATACCAAGCGGAAAATCCGTGATATGGGAAACCATAATGGATATCCCGGTAATGCCTCCGTCAATAATTTTGTTGGGTACCAGAAAGATCTCCAGCCCTACTGCCATTAGTACTGCACCGAAAGTTAAGAACACCAGACGACGGAGAAGCTTCAAGGTGGTTGAGCCTGCCTTGGGATTCTCCGGCTTCTGCTGCTCCGCTTTCACTTGTGCAAGAATCTTCACATCACTTGACATAAATCTCCCCCGTTCAACTTATGAAAAATAAGTTAATTTATATTTATAAGTGAAACCCTTATAAATATTCTATCATATAAACAAATGCTGGACATAAAACTTTCAGGCTTCTTCCTGAATTTCACTTGTTTGCCCTGCATTCCGCGTAAGATGTTAAAGCTAAAGCATGGGAGACAGCATCCTGCATAATATTTCGGCAGCTTTCTGCCATCTTCCGCGCTGACGAAACACCTCCGGATCCATAAGCCTGCTCTGTTTGAGATCCTCCTTAAAATCCGCAACCAACCGCTCTATGGGCAGCTGATCAAACAGCACGGCGGTCAGCTCGAAATTACAGAAAAAACTCCGCATATCCATATTGGCCGTGCCGACCGAGCCGAGAAGCTCGTCCACAATGAGCACCTTGGCATGGATAAATCCTTTTTCATACTCGTAGAAGGTAACTCCCGCTGCCAGCAGCTCTTCCACATAAGACAAGCTCGCCATTTTCACAAAACGGGAATCCGCATGATCCGGAATAATGATCCGTACATCCACACCGCTCACCGCCGCCGTCTTCAGCGCCTCATATATTCCTTCATCCGGAATGAAATAAGGCGTGGTGATCCATATCCGTTCTTTGGCTACGGATATCGCCCCAAAGCACATCTCCTGGATGGCATTCCAGTTCAAATCCGGTCCGCTGCTCAATATTTGCACTTGCTCATCCCCGGTGCATTGATGCTCCGGGAACAGCCCGAAATCCGCAATGCGCTCTCCGGATGCGAGCTTCCAATCGTGCAGAAACACATTTTGAAGGAAGTAAACCGCATCGCCCTTTACCTCCAGATGCGTATCGCGCCAGTAGCCCATTTTCGGATATTCGCCCAGATAGTCGTCCCCGACGTTAATCCCGCCAAGAAAACCGATTATGCCATCCACCACGACGATTTTACGGTGATTCCGGTAATTGATTCTGCGGCTGAACATCGAAACCATGGCGGGCAGGAAGAAATAGAACTCCACTCCCGATTCCTTGAACCGCCGAATGAACGTTTTCTTGAGTTTATAACTGCCAAGCCCGTCACAAACCAGGCGTACCTTGACGCCTTCTTGCGCCTTTCGGATCATGACCTCCTGAAACTTCGTGCCAATCCGGTCATGACGAAAGATATAGAACTCCACATGGATGTGGTCTTTAGCTTGTTCCATAGCACTCAGCATGGCATCGTAAGTCTCTTCTCCATCCGTCAACACGCGGCTCTGATTACAGCCTGTAATCGGGCTCTCCGACAAGTGATTGAGCAGATTGAACAAACGGTCATTATGATGAAATTCCGGATTGTTCATGCCTTCCTTGTTCCGAACAACGGCGGCCCGATCCCACAAGTGTCCCCTAAGCTCCTGAAACTGTCTGGAGCCCCGCTTGCGAATCTTCAACCGCTTCTGATAGTCCCTAGCCACAAAGAAATAGAGTACAAACCCGATCAATGGGAGGCAAAATAAAATAAACAGCCAGGCCACGGCCTTGGACGGATTCCGAAACTCCAGCAACAGCACTGCAACCATCTGCAAAATAAAAGTAATAAGTGCAACCAGAAGCCACACCATACCGGCAGCCTCCTCACCATGAATAATAGTCGTATTTTGAATCGAATAACTACACTACATCATTGACCAATTCCATATGTATTTATTCAATTACCCAATGGCGCACCATACTGAATAAATTCTCTTATCTAATAATTTTTGACATGTTCTTCGAAAGAATAGAATACATACTAGATAAGGAGCTGGCCAAGTCTAGCGGGTACCATGATCCATAAACGATGTATGGAAGGGAGATGCCATGAAAACCACACACCGTAAACAACGCTTAACCTTGCTGGTGCTTCGGGATGCCCAGCATTCAGTCAAACAGATCCATCTGTCCAAGCCTCTAATGATAGCGGTGCCCGCGGCCGCTATTTTGTCCATCGCCGGACTGATCGTTTCCCTGCAGATCCAGTCGGCCCAGACGATCTCGGGGCTGGAGCAGCAGCTGATGCTCAAAAACCTGGAAGCCTTAAAGATGGAAGTGACGGTTACCGACAAGGAAGAAGCCATAGAACGTCTAAACAAAGCCATCATTCAGCTGTCGGGCGAAGCAGAGCAAACGAAGGTCCAGATGGAGCGCGTTCAGCAGCTGGAGCAGGAGCTTCAGCAGTTTATTCAGAAGCACGGCAGCTTGTCAGGACAGACCTCCTCCATCACAGCTGAGGATAAGCAGCATGTCGGAGGGGAATTCATTGCCGTTCATGAGAATGGAATGTTAAGTCTCGCGAAGGAGACTCAGGATGATTTTGAGGAGATTCAGCAGTTGATTTCTCGCATGGAGCAGCATATTCCGCGTACGCTGGATCAGGCTCAGGAAACCCAAGAGAAACGTGAAGGCACACCCTCTCTATGGCCGACCACCTCTAAGCGGCTGACATCGAATTTCGGTTATCGGAGCGATCCTTTTACCGGGCGTTCGGCCTATCATGCCGGCATCGATATTGCCGGTAAAACCGGCGATCCGATCTATGCCGCCGGCGCCGGCGAGGTGACGGCAGCGGAACGCAGCGGAGCTCGAGGACTTTATATCGTCGTCAAACATCCAAATGGACTGGAGACCTGGTACATGCATCTGGACAGCCTGGACGTGTCGGTAGGCGATCATGTCGATCAAGGTGATACCATCGGCAAGCTGGGGTCTTCCGGGCGAAGCACAGGCCCTCATCTTCATTTTCAGGTCGTCAAAAACAACCAGACGATTGACCCGTTGCCTTATCTGCAGTAACAACATCCATTTTTAATGAGGAGGAATATAATATGAAAAAGAAAAACAAGAACAAGCGGGCTTCAGAGCGAACGGATACGCTGATTGGGCCGGGAAGCGAAGTGGAAGGTGTGCTTCAATGCGAAGAGAACCTGCGGATTGACGGCCGCTTCAACGGCTCCATCGAAAGCCAAGGCTGTGTCACCATCGGCGAAGAAGCCATTGCCCGCTCCAATATCTCCGCTCGGGAGGTCATCGTGGCCGGCAAGGTGTATGGCGATGTAACGGCGGAAAACAAACTGACCATTACGCCTACGGGACAAATGTACGGGGATGTTTACGCCGCTTCCCTGATCGTTATGGAAGGCGGACTCCTGAATGGAGCAAGCCGGATGGACCATCCAACCTCCAATCAGGATGCTGCGGAGTCAACGGACACCACACTGCCGCTTCAGCGTTCGGAAGCAGGGTAACCTAAGCGTATGGACGACCACTCGAACCCGGCAGTTTTATATAGAGCGGCTGGCTCTTTCAGCCGACATCATCAAAGAGCCCCTTCCCATCCATGTTCACACGGGCAGAAGGAGCTCTTTTCTTATTCATAAATTAAGCTGCAACGTCTCTCCTCGTAAAGGCCAACCAAGAGATGAGCATGAACAACAAGCTATAGACAACCAGAATCGTGATGGAGAAACCGAGCCCCACTCCCCCCGGTCCGGCCGGCGACTGAATGTAGCCGCTCAGGTCGGTGTGGAGAAAGAGTAAGTACTTCGCCCATGCAAACCGCTCCGGATTAAAGATAAAGCCGAAAATATCCTTGGTGAACAGCACCAGCAGCGATAATCCAATCGCCAAACCGCCAGAACGAAACACCGTAGAAAGCATAAACGCAATCAGCGAGATGATCAGCGCCTGGATCGTATCGGTCAGCAGGAGAAGCAGCGAATTGTTCATCGAAGATCCCTCGAATCCGCCCGACAATCCGGTACTTCCGGAGAATAACAGCAGCGACATAGCGATCCCCACCACAGCCGTGATTCCTGCACAGAGCAGACCGAATAGAATCAGAGCGGTGAATTTGGACAACAGAATCTTCCCTCGGCTCCACGGCCGAATCAGCAGCAATTTGATAGTCCCTCCGGCAAACTCCCCTGCCACGATATCCGCCGCGATGATCACCGTGAAGATCGTACTCAGGTAGATGGTGAAGCTCTCCGTCCAGGTGAATACGGTCCAGACATCCATCGGCGCATTCGTAAAGTACAGCATCGTAGGCATAGCCACATTAAACAAGAGAAGAATCGCCAGCATGACCCATGTCCGTACGCGATAATAAATTTTCATATTCTCATTGGCTACGAGACGGGTGAAGTTATTCAACAACGAATCCCCCTCCCGTCATTTCCAAGAATTGATCCTCAAGCGACCGGGTCACCGGCTGTATGGCATAAACGCGTATGCCGGCTCCGACCAATGCCGCGTTGATATCCGCAATCATATTCTCGTCACCGCGGACAATGATTCGATGATCGCGGGCTGACGCTTGGAATTCTTGGAGCAGGGCCGCCGCTGCTTCCGCGTCATTGACGGTAAATGCCGTCTCTTCAAACACGCGCTCTCCCTCAGCCGTCCGCAGCTGCCGGATATCAATCAGCTTGCCGTGGCGTATAATGCCAACGGTATCGCACATCAGCTCCATCTCGGACAGCAAATGACTGGAGACGAATACGGTCATCCCTTCCTCCTGCGTTAATCTGCGCAAATAATCTCGCAGCTCCCGAATGCCCTGCGGGTCCAAGCCATTCGTAGGCTCGTCCAGGATCAGAAGCTTCGGCCGGTGCAGCAGTGCCTGTGCCACGCCGAGCCGTTGGCGCATCCCCAGCGAATAGGTCTGCACTTTCTCATGAATCCGATTCCCGAGCCCTACGAGTTCCACTACCTCATCGATACGTTCCTTGGTAATGCCCTGCATCATGCGCGCAAAATGCTTCAGGTTGTTATAACCAGACAAAAATTTATACATCTCCGGGTTCTCGACGATCGCGCCAATCTGGGCGGCTGCCTGCTCATAATTCTTCCGAATGCTGTAACCCCCGATGGTAATATCCCCTTGAGTGATGGACATCAGCCCGACCATCATCCGAATGGTCGTTGTTTTGCCAGCCCCGTTCGGTCCAAGAAACCCGAAGATTTGTCCAGAGGGGATATCTAAAGTCACATTATCCACTAAAACCTTGGACGAGATTTTCTTCGTAACCCCGAGCAGTCTTACCAGCGGTTCCTGCTTCATGTAATCTATTCTCCTTTGCCCTTGTATCATGCAATCTCCACAATTATACAATACTAGAGCAAAGGACAAAATTGTTGAATGCATGACCCCTATATTGCCTATTAATGGAGCCGTCTACTCGCGATGCACCAACAAAGCCGATTGACACGCCTTGCAGACTCCCGCCGGAACATTATGCTTATAGAATCCGGTTTTATACAAGCTGTGGCTTTGTGCAATAGGAAGCATCCGACAGCAACTGACGCAATACATCATTACTTCTTTCATCCCGTCATCTCCTCTTTCGGGATAGATGCATCTATATCTATGCACAGTATGATACAAAATGTATCCACTACAAAAATTCTATATAAATTGTTACTCTTTGTCAAACCTAAATCAACCAAATTATGATGAGACTACAGGACCTGGGATACTCATTATATCGGAATGATAAAGATACATTTTTTTCTAAATTTTTAATAAATGATACAATATGTATTGACGATCAACAGAATTTAAGATACATTTTGTATCATATTAGATATTTTATATGATATAGGTTTGCTCTAAATTAATGGAACCTGTAGAGAGGTGATTGTGAATGTCATATGGATCTCGCATTGCAAAATTGCGGGAGCAAAAAGGTTGGACCCAGGAAGAGCTATCCGAACGTATTGGTATCAGTCGGGCTTCTTTATCGCATTATGAGAAAGATCGCAGAGAACCAAACTTGGAAACGCTAACAAGATTAGCGGACGTATTTCAAACCACGATTGATCAAATCATTGGAAGATAGTCTGTTCAAGCCCCCCCACTCAAAAATAATCAAAATAACCAAAAACTTCGATATTCTACTTCACACACAAAAACCCCCTCTACTCAAAAAGGGGGTTTTGTGTTACGAGTCATTCCATATACGCTTGTAACGTAGACCTTATCTTTTCTCTTTCTTGATCAGCGACGATATAATACCAAATTCCATTCATTTTTTGACCGTGGCCTGCGATTTCAACCTGCTCAACCTTTTTCAGTTTTTGACGGTACTCTGTTACAAACATCTTCATCTCTTCAAACGAAATATCCGTCTTGACACTGTTTCCAATGTTATCCAACAGTGATTCCAGTTTAAAAACAGTCGAAATCCTTATCAACTTATTTAAGATCCCCTTCAGAACCTCCCGTTGCCTTGCATTCCTGCCTAAATCCCCCTTAGGATCTTCAAACCGCATACGCGAGAATGCCAATGCTTCCTCACCGTTTAAGTTCAATTCCCCCTGATCAAAGTCATAGCCTGCATATTCGAAACGCATATGGTTATCCACGGTGACTCCACCCAATGAATCTACAATGCTGGAGAAGCCCTCCATGTCCACTTTAATGTAGTAATCGATAGGGAATTGCAAAAAATTCTCCACGCTGCTGATCGACATCTCAACGCCTCCAAAGGCATAGGCATGGTTAATTTTATCCACCGTTCCATGTCCTACAATATCAGTCCTGGTATCACGTGGAATATTAAAAATGAGTACTGACCCCTTTGCAGGGTTTACGGCCATTAATATCATGACGTCGGATCGTCCACGATCATAGGGCCTTTGGTCTACGCCCAAAACCAGAACAGTAAATGGATCAGCGTTCTTCATGTTTTTCTCTCCGAGCTGAATAGTCGTCCGATCATGTACGAATGTTGGAACTACAGGCGAAGGCTCCCGCTCTTCGTAAATCCGAACTGCTGTCGATTTAATGGATTGATACGTATACAAAAGATAAGCTGAAGGCAGCAGTATAAGAATAGCCAGCAGCCACAGGACCCATTTCCTTGTCATTTTCATCCAGTGATGCCTCCATTGCGTTGACCTTATACTGTCCCGTTAAAGGTCAATGTTAAATCACGACTTAAAGAATAAATTAATACCGTGAAATCATCTTGAACAAAGATAGGAGAAGGGAAACCAGCAGAAATATGTATCGAGGATGTTTCATGATCACAATGAACTAAATATATAACTCCGATTCGAGATTAGATAAAAATCTACATATGAAATCATATAATGAAGTCTCTTTATTAGTAGGAGAAAAACAACGATATTCTAAACCTATCCCTCATCATGCATACGGATTTAAGGTAAAAGAACTAATGACCAAGCAACGTAAATATAGTAGAATAGCAATAAACCATGATAATAATGCATCGGGATTCCCTGTTCACTGCAGGCTATCCATAAATTACGTTTCAATTATAGAGACTCATTTTATTCGACTCGCTGTGACCGAACATCATTCGGTTCAACATACCCACGATACGGGTCTTTTTATCGCCGTCTGTATGGAATTCTGTATGATACAATTGGCGTCCATAAAAGAGTCCCCTTGATTCAATGTGGCCCGAAAGCAGAATATGATCCACATTATCATCAATTTCGTAACCCAATATAATATTAGAATGAATCGGTATTTCCCAAGGACATAGGAATACAAGACCACTTGGCACCAACTCTAGCGGTGTAACGGAATGACTTTTCCCATGAATGGTTAATTGCCCGATCTGCATGACTCTAATCCTTACCGTAATTTGGTGTTGCCGTTCTCGTAACATTGGAGGTAACCCATCCGCTCCTTATTATAATTTTTTGGTATGGGACATTTCTGCGCTGGATAAAATGATACTAACTGTACCCAAACCTTTACATTGCAGATACGATATGTATCTCATTAATGTTTATAATACGATACACATTGTATCTAGTCAATAAAAAGTAGTCTTTTTATGTATATAATAAACCGGTAATTTTAACTTTATTGATTTATTCAATTAACTTCTATAGATACAAGCCATTCGAAAGGGGGATCAATGCGTGAACTACGGAGAACGAATATCTGAATTACGTGAACAACATGGGTGGACTCAGGAAGAGCTCGCTACCTCTGTCGGTATTACACGTGCTGCACTATCCCATTATGAAAAAAATCGGCGCAAGCCCGATTTCGAAACATTGACCCGCCTGGCAGATCTGTTTGACGTATCCATAGATTATCTGATCGGGAGAACGACACAGGAAAAAACGGTGCTTGATGCGGAGGTTCGATCATTTGTGGACGGCCTTGAACTATCCGATGAGGATTTATTGGAACGCTTTAACCTTACGGTGGACGGCCGCAAGCTAACCGAAGATGAAGCCAAGCGATTTATTGCATTTGTTCGCATGGAACGGGCCATGAAATAATGCTCATGCCTAAGAACTACAAAATCCCCGCCGTGTAGGATACGTTCATTACTACAAGCCGGGGATTTTTTTGCCTCCATAAGATCATATTTAATCTTTTCTTAATTCCTCCATTTGCAGCCATTTATCAGGATGGATTCCCAATTGAGTCATGAGCTTATTGATGTCAATGTTCGTTTTCTGCTGGTCAAGCCGCTGCTCGGTGCTTCCGGAGCCTCTCTCCTTGTCCACACTCATTTCCACAACTACCTCGCTTATCTATAATTTCCTCTCCATCCCAGCTGCTAATACTTGTTGAAATTACCATGTATACAGCAACAACCTATTAAACAACTTACTTACCAATATTATAACGAACGAATCCACATGATGCTGTCGTCTTGTGGAGCCTTTGTCCTATGCTTCGGGTTCTAATTTTGTCGAATTTTCTTTTGGAATATTTTGTTGAAAACCATAGTTTCTTAACAAGACCATCGTAACTTATTTATATATGAAAAAAAACCACATTGCATTCATTAAAGAACACAATGTGGTTTCAGCTGATCTATCATCAGATGTTAGTTCCCTGTACGAGCCAACTCTTTCATATTTGCTTCAAATGCGGCGAGAAGCGCAGCTTCACCTGCCAGCCCTTGGTCTTGAGCCTTCTCGATATGCAGCAGCATGCGTTTGTAATCCTTCGGAATAATACGAACAAAGCGGCTGAGCGCCTGATCCCAGTCCCCTAGAATATGCTGTGCAGGCACACTGCCGGTGTACTGCTCATGCTGCCGGATAAGATGATGGAGTGCTTCCACTTCTGCTGTTTCCTCTACGCGCTCAAGGAGTACCATCTCCAGATTGCAGCGATCCACAAAAGTTCCCTCAGGATCATAGACGTAGGCCACCCCACCGGACATCCCGGCTGCGAAGTTCCGTCCGGTTTCACCGAGAACGACTACCCGGCCGCCGGTCATGTATTCACAGCCATGGTCGCCGACACCTTCAACCACAATGCTCGCACCCGAATTACGAACGGCAAAGCGCTCGCCGGCAATGCCTCTTACGTAGGCTTCGCCGCCTGTAGCACCATAAAACGCGGTATTACCGGCAATGATGTTCTCCTCGGCTTTGAAGGTTGCTTTCGGTGACGGCTTCACAATCAGCTTGCCGCCGGAAAGGCCTTTACCGATATAGTCATTCGCATCCCCTTCAACCGTCAGCGTCATCCCTTTCGGCACAAAGGCACCAAAGCTCTGACCTGCGGAACCCACGAAGTTAAATCGAATCGTGTCTTCCGGCAGTCCGGCAGCGCCGTATTTGCGCGTGACTTCACTGCCCAGAATCGTACCCACTGCACGATCCACGTTTGTGATCGGGAAGGTGCCTTCTACCGCCGCTCCCGATTCCAATGCAGGCGCAGCGCTGTCTAGCAGCGAACGGATATCCAGCGTTTCTTCCAGGCCATGATTCTGTCTTTGACTGCGATAGCGAGTGCTGCCTTCCGGAAGCTCCGGCGTATACAGCAATGCGGAAATATCCACGCCTTTCTTCTTCCAGTGATGATCCGCTTTGACAGCATCCAGGCAGTCGGTACGTCCAATCATCTCATTAACGGTGCGGAAACCCAGCTCTGCCATCAGCTCGCGCATGTCTTGAGCGACAAAGCGCATAAAGTTGGCAACATGCTCCGGATCTCCTGTAAAGTTCTTACGCAGCTCCGGATTCTGAGTGGCTACGCCAACAGGACAAGTGTCCATTTGGCAGACACGCATCATGATACATCCGATGGCAACCAATGGTGCCGTAGAGAACCCATACTCCTCGGCTCCAAGCAGAGCCGCTACCACCAAGTCGCGTCCGTTCAGCATTTTGCCATCCGTCTCGAGCACGACGCGGTCACGCAGATTGTTCATGATGAGCGTCTGATGGGTTTCGGCAAGGCCAAGCTCCCACGGCATGCCCGCATGACGGATCGAGCCTTGCGGAGAAGCCCCCGTACCGCCATCGTAACCGCTGACCAGAATGATATCCGCGCGGCCCTTCGCAACACCTGCAGCGATCGTGCCCACACCCACCTCGGATACGAGCTTCACGTTGATATCCGCACGCGGGTTGGAGTTCTTCAGGTCGTAAATAAGCTCTGCCAAATCCTCAATGGAATAGATATCATGATGCGGCGGCGGGGAGATCAGACCAACACCCGGCGTCGAGCCGCGAACCTCGGCTACCCAAGGATACACTTTACGGCCCGGCAGCTGTCCGCCTTCGCCCGGCTTCGCGCCCTGTGCCATCTTAATCTGGATTTCGTCCGCGTTCACCAGGTAGTTGGAGGTTACGCCGAAACGTCCCGAAGCCACCTGCTTGATGGCGCTGCGGCGGGAATCGCCGTTAGCATCCGGGATGAAACGGGCCGGATCCTCTCCGCCTTCACCCGTATTGCTCTTGCCTCCGATACGGTTCATCCCGATCGCAAGGCTCTCATGCGCTTCCTTGCTGATCGAGCCGAATGACATCGCGCCCGTTTTGAATCGGCGCATGATGGATTCTACGGATTCAACCTCATCCAGTGGTACCGGCTCGCCGACCGGCTTGATTTGAAGCAGTGAGCGCAGCGTAAGATGCTGCTCATTCTCACCTTTCACAAGCTCTGCATATTTCTTGTAAGTTGCATAGTCATTGGTGCGGACCGCCTGCTGCAGCAAATGGATGGTTCTCGGGTTGAACAAATGCTCTTCCCCGTCAGCTCTCCATTGATATTCGCCGGCCGAATCCAGCGCTTTATCGTTCCCGTCCTTATCAGTAAAGGCACGCTCGTGATGAGCCAGGGTTTCCTTGGCCACTTCTTCCAGACCGATCCCCCCGATACGGGACGGCGTCCGTGTGAAATAGCTTTCTACGAAATCTTCTTTGAGGCCGACAGCCTCAAAGATTTGAGCTCCGCGATAAGATTGGATCGTGGAGATCCCCATTTTCGATAAAACTTTAACGACGCTCTTGCTTGCCGCTTTAATGTAATTCTTCACGGCTTTCTCATGCGAGATCCCGCGAAGCATGCCCTCCGCAATCATGTCATCCAGTGTTTCGAACGCCAGATACGGGTTGACCGCGCTCACGCCGTAACCGAGCAGCAGGGCGTAATGATGTACTTCGCGAGGCTCACCGGATTCAAGCAGGATCGCCACCTTGGTCCGGGTTCCCTGACGGATCAGGTGATGATGAAGAGATGATACGGCAAGCAGCGATGGAATCGCCGCATTGTCTTTATCCACACCGCGGTCCGACAAGATCAAGATGTTATGGCCCTTGGCGATGACCCGGTCCGCTGCCTCGCAGAGGGTATTGATCGCTTGACGAAGCCCTTCTGCTCCTTCCGCTGCCGGGAAGAAGATCGGAATGGTCATAGACTTGAAGCCGGGACGACGAACGTGGCGCAGCTTCGCAAAATCTTCATTCGAAAGCACCGGCGAATCCAGACGGATGTGACGGCAGCTTTCAGGCTCGGGCTTCAACAGATTACGCTCCGGACCGATCGTTGTTGCCGTTGAAGTGACCAGTTCTTCACGAATCGCATCAATCGGCGGGTTCGTCACCTGGGCGAACATCTGCTTGAAGTAGTTGAACAGCCGCTGCGGACGGTCGGACAACACCGCAAGCGGTGCATCGTATCCCATGGATGCGACAGCTTCCGCACCCGTGATCGCCATCGGCTCGATGACTTTGCGCAGTTCCTCATACGTATACCCGAAGGCTTGCTGCAGCTGACGTACATTTTCATGCTTCGGATCCGGCAGTTCCGGCGCGTCAGGGAGATCATGAAGCTCTACCAGATGCTCATCCAGCCATTCAGAGTATGGAAGTTCCTCGGCGATGCTTGCTTTGACTTCTTCGTCGGAGATGATCCGGCCTTCCTTCGTGTCAACAAGCAGCATCCGGCCAGGACGCAAACGGTCCTTGTACAGCACGTTTTCCGGCGGAATATCCAGAACGCCCGCTTCGGAGGACAGAATGATCAGATCATCCTTCGTTACGTAATAACGGGATGGACGCAGTCCGTTCCGGTCCAGGGTAGCCCCGATCTGAACACCGTCCGTGAACGCCATCGCTGCCGGGCCGTCCCATGGCTCCATCAGCGTGCTGTGGTATTCATAGAACGCTTTTTTGGTCTTATCCATGCTCTCATGGTTGCTCCACGGCTCAGGGACCATCATCATGGCCACATGCGGCAGGGAACGACCGCTGAGATACAGGAATTCAAATGTATTATCGAACATCCCGGTATCGGATCCGTCCGGGTTGATGACAGGTTTAACCTTCTCGAGATCACTTCCGAACAGTTCATGCTCGAACAGCGATTGACGGGCGTGCATCCAGTTTACATTCCCGCGCAGCGTGTTGATCTCGCCGTTATGAATCATGAAGCGGTACGGATGCGCGCGTTCCCAGCTTGGGAACGTGTTCGTACTGAAACGGGAGTGAATCAGCGCAATAGCGGATTCCAATCCTTCTTGCTGCAGATCCAGGTAAAATTCCCCTACCTGCTCCGTCGTTAACATACCTTTGTACACGATTTTCCGGCAGGACAGGCTGGATACATAGAAGCTGTCGCCTTCGGGCTTGCCGCTGTAACGGATCGCCAGCTCGGCGCGGCGGCGGATCACATACAGCTTGCGCTCGAACGAGAGATCATCCTGAATGTCGGAACTTCGTCCGATGAACACTTGGCGGACGTACGGCTTTGCCGCTTTTGCGGATTTACCCAACATTTCATCATGGGTCGGGACATCACGGAATCCGAGCAGGGTCTGGCCTTCTTCAGCAATAATAGAAGCCAACTGATCCTCATGGGCCGAGCGGACGGCAGGGTCATGGGATAGGAACAGCATGCCGGCACCATAATGCCCGGCTTCCGGAAGCTCAAAGCCCAGCTTCGCTGCTTCGGCGGAGAAGAAGGAGTGAGGAATTTGCAGCATAATCCCAGCACCGTCACCGGAGTTCGGCTCGCTGCCCTGTCCGCCGCGATGCTCCATATTGGCAAGCATGGTCAGCGCGCTGCTAACGATTTCATGGGATGGCTTACCCTTGATATGGGCAACAAAACCCATACCGCAAGCATCTTTTTCAAACTGCGGATCATAGAGGCCCTGTTTCTGGGGAAAATCAGTATGTTTCATAAGATGCAACCTTTCTTTGTATAGAATAAAATGCTGCTGATCAATAACAGAAAACATAAAGCGCGTGTTCAAAAAGGTCGGTTTTCAGCACCGAGAAGATTGGATGAAGCTAGGGACTGAGGAGTGGAGCGTACGTTTTTGGTACGTGAGCACCGGAAGGCCCGGCTGAATTCAAGATTCGATGCCGAGTGGCTTCCTGATTCACCTCGTGATCAAAAGCGGACTTTTTGAACAACCTCTTAAAGGTTGGACATCAATCCTCTCCTGCAGTGGACACACTGTCTTGAGGTGATGCAGTATTGTGCAAAAGCGGCAAGGGGTAACATTTACCTAACACGTAAGATTTATTAGTTCTATATATTTTATCACCGTCATACAGTGCAGGCAATTCAAAGTTTTTATGAATTTGATAAGAATTGTTTTTATGAGAGTTATCACAATACACAGTTAAAACTTATGTAGAATAGTGCAAAAAAACATGCAAATATAACATTCCGAACAGGCGGTTTTGTTCACCTTATCTCATTTCCACAACCATCCGCTCGTCTTTTTCCCTTCAGCTTCTCTCCAACGGGAGAGGCAAGTGATCATGATCCAATATAAGATGATGCAGCTCCAAGGTTGGTTCTCCATTGCCACGCTTCGCCCGGACATCAAAAAAAAGACTTCCCGAGATCTGATCGACCTTCAGGGAAGCCTCTTCCTTCATATAATAGATATCTTGCTTATGCAGTCACCGCTGTATCGGTGTCTGCTGCCTTCTTGTTGTTTCGGGTAGCCAGGAAATACACGGCGGTCAGAGCCAGGAATACGAGACCGAATCCGGCCAGTACACCCACATTGGCCCACATGCCGTCGAAACTTCCTGTGGAAATGACGTCCTTGTAGCCTTTTACGCTGTAAGTCATCGGCAGAAGCGGATTCAATGCCTTCATCCAGTTCGGAATCAGCTCTACCGGGAACGTGCCTGCACTTGTTGTCAATTGGAGGATCAGGATAACGATGACAACGAAGCGTCCAGGCTGATCCAGCCATGTGACGAACATTTGCACCAGGAACATGAACGACAAACTCGTAATGATGGAGAAGAGATAGAAGAGCGGAACGCTCTGCACCTCAAGCTTCAATCCGTACAGCATAACGACCGATGCCAGCAGCGCTTGAATCAATCCCATTCCGGCAAAGGACAGCGTACGGCTGACAAACCGGTTCCAGCCCGATGCATTCGGTACCGATGCACTGCGGATCGGCAAAATAATCGTACAGAGCAGTGCTCCGACAAACAAACCAAGCGACAGGAAGTATGGTGCGAATCCCGTACCGTAGTTCGGCACTTCATTCACTTTGTGCTCTTCAACCTGTACCGGTCCGGCAAACATGGTGACCGTTTCGTCGGTTGTTTTGATATCGCCTGTCTTGTCGGCAGCCTCGTTCAGCTTGCCTGCAAGCTCTCCGCTGCCTTCCTTCAATTCACTCATCCCGTTTACCAGCTCACCGGCTCCGGAATCCAGCTTTTTCGAGCCGTCGGCAAGCGTGGTAACGCCGCTTCCGAGCTTGCCCGCTCCTCCTGCAAGCTGCTGCGTCCCTTGCGAAAGGGTGGCTGCTCCGCTTGCAAGCTGTTTACCCCCAGCTGCCGCTTCGCTAAGCTTCGTGCCGAACAGCTTCATGCCGTCAGCCAATTGGCTTTGACCGGCGCTCAGCTGTTTGGCACCAGCCAGCAGCTCTTGACCGCCAGCTGCGAGCTGTTTGCCGCCTTCAGCCAGCTGGTTCGCTCCGGCGCTCAGCTTGCCGGCGCCTTCCTGCAGCTGCAACGTGCCTTGATTCAGCTCGGCTGCGCCTTGTGCCAGCTGTTTCTGGCCAGCATTCAGCCCGCTTGTGCCAGTGGCAACGGATTGGCTCGCAGCCAGCAGCTGCTGAACCTCCGGACTTTGCGCCAGCTCCGGATTACTTTCAGCCAGCTTCTTCAATCCGTCTGCAACGGCCTTGGCGCCTTGCTCCAAGGAAGCCGTAGCCTCCAGCGATTGATTCAGCCCGGCTTTCAGGCTGCTGCTGCCTTCATGAGCGCTTTTCGCGCCTGCCGCAAGCTGGGAAGCCCCTGCCTGGTTGGCTTGCAGGCCTTCATTCAGTGTGGTGCTGCCGGCTGCGGCAGATTCAATCCCCGCTTGCAGCTTGGCACCGCCCTTGCTAGCTTCCTCGGCTCCCGCTTGCAATTTGCTGTGACCCGCTTTAAGCTGATCCAAACCGGAAGCGAGAGTGCCGGCTCCTGTGTTCAACTTGCCTGCACCGTTGTTCAGCTCCTGCACGCCTTTGGTCAAAGGCGCGATTCCATCCTGAAGCTCCTGTGTGCCGCTGACAAGTTTAGCCAAATTTTCCTTCAGCTTCACGGCGCCATCATCCAGCTTCACGGCACCTTCGGATATCTTGGTTGCACCGTCTCCCGCTTCGCTCAAGCCATCCGATACCTTGGCTACTTGATCGAACAGAGTTTCCGTATAGGCTTCCGTCACTTTCGCGGACACCTTGGACTGAATCTGCTTCACCGCAGATCCGCCGATTTGGGCCGCCAGGAAGTTGTAGCCTTCATTCGGCTCAAATACGATCTGCGCAGGCTGCGGATGGTCATCCATTAAAGTGGTCGCCTGCTGCGAGAAATTCTCGGGAATGCTGATGGTCATGTAGTACTTGTTATCCTGCATGCCCTGCTCCGCTTCCTGCCGATCAACGAATTGCCAATTAAAATCTTTTCCCTTCTTCAGCTCGGCAACCAAATCCTCGCCAGCGTGAAGCGTCTTCTCTTCAAAAACAGCGCCCTGGTCGTTATTGACGACCGCAACGGGCAAATCCTCCATCTTCCCGTACGGGTCCCAGAAGGCCCCGAGGAACATACCGCTGTACATGACCGGTATGAACAGCACCGCGATGATCGGAATCAATATTTTTTTATTCCGAACGGCAGCGCCAAGATCTTTTGCAAATACAGATAATGACTTCATCCAGTCTCTCTCCTTTTTTTCTCTAGATAACCAGCCGACATGAATCTGCATCGTGGCAGATCACATTCCAGTACAGAATGACCAATATCCTCAATTAGTCAGTTTGGGCCAAAAAAAACGATCCCTGGCAAGGAAGACGATCCCTCAAAGCCTAGAGAGTCCGCCTTCCTCATCACGAAGGAGGTTCCTGTATCCTTCTTATGAAGTAGCCTTCAACCCGTCAGCCAAGAACACCATCATATATTCCTTGATCTGTTCCTTGCTCAGCGGCTTGTGCAGCTGATTGAAGTCCGTCGTGAGGGCAACATACAGTTTCAGCATCACGAAGGATACCACTTGAGCATCCAGCGGCTTGAGCTCGCCGATCGATATGGCCTGCTCCACAATTCCCTCGAGATATCCGACAATCCCGTTCTCCACCTTCGTCAACCCTTCATGCGCCTTCGGCGTGCCAATATCCCGCACCTCTTGCGATAGCTTAATGAACAGCTCATGCTCGCCTCGGAATTCAAGCAGCGCATCCAGCACCCGATACAGATTGTCGAAGAAATCTCTGTCCTTCCGGATCTCCCGCTCGGCAATACGCTTCATCTCCATAATGGCCGACAGCAAAATCTCGTCAAACAGCTCATCCTTATTCGTGAAAAACGTGTAGATCGTACCTTTCCCTACATTTGCAATCTTCGCCACCTGTTCCATCGTCGTCGCTTTATATCCGAACAAAGCAAACGACTTGGAGGCAGCATCCAGCACCTGCTTCCGACGGTCCACAGCTGACATGCTTACCCCTCCTTCTTGATCTTTTTAGATTGGCCTTCATTCCAAAACTGACCAAAATACTTTTTCGGTCAATCGGTCAAAAATCACTTTACCAGATAATCGGAGGCATTGCAATATTTTTTCGTTAAATTTTTTAATATTCTGAATGCAGGGTTCAAATTATATCATGACGTCTAATGTAAGTGTACGCTCTGACTCCCAGCCGTAAAATAATTGAAATGCTTTTCCCTTTTGCGCGTATACTTATGATGCATACTCTTTTTTTCGCGCCGCTCTTCAAAAAATGATTCCTGTTTTGTAAGATAGAGGGAGAAAGAAGTAGGTGAAACCATGCGATATACAAGAGTGCTCCTCTTTTCCGAGGGTTTCGGCACAGGTCATACGCAAGCAGCGTATGCGCTGGCTGAAGGTATACAACGGATGAATCCCGGCATCCACTGCCGTGTCATTGAGCTCGGCAATTTTTTGAATCCAACCGTGGGGCCGTTAATCTTATCCGCTTATCGAAAAACCGTCAGCACCCGTCCGCGCCTTGTCGGCATGCTGTACCGTTCGCAATATAAGAAATCGCTAAACCGTTTGACGCGGCTCGCGCTGCACCGTATCTTCTACGCGCAGGCTCAGCAGGTCATCGAGCAGCTGAAACCGGATCTTATCATATGTACCCACCCCTTCCCTAATGCCGTGGTCTCCCGCCTGAAGCGTCAGGGACTCGAGGTTCCGCTCTATACGCTGATTACCGACTATGATGCCCATGGCACCTGGGTCAATCCGGAAGTGGATGAATATCTCGTATCAACGCCTCATGTGAAACAAATGCTGCTGCGGCGGGACATTCAGCCCGAATTCATTCATGTGACCGGCATTCCGGTGCATCCCAAGTTCTGGGAAAGAGGCAATCGAGAAGCGCTTCAAGCCGAGCTTCAATTAAAGAACATGCCAACCGTACTGATTATGGGGGGCGGTTGGGGTCTCGTATTCAACAAGGAGCTGCTCAGCAAGCTGGCCAGCAGGGCCGATGATATCCAGCTGGTCTTCTGTATGGGACAGAACGAGAAGCTGGTTGCCAGCATGCGTGAAGACCCGATCTTTCAGCATCCCAACATTCATGTTCTCGGGTATCGCGACGATATACATAACCTCATGGAAGTGTCGGATTTGCTCATTACAAAGCCAGGCGGGATGACTTGTACAGAGGGAGCCGCCAAGGGAATTCCCATGCTGTTCTATGAGCCTATCCCGGGACAGGAAGAAGTGAATTCCCATTTCTTTGTCAGCGAAGGCTATGCGGAAATTTTGGACTCTCCTTCCGTGGTCGACAAATGGCTGAACCTGCTGTCCGATCATTATGATCAGGTGAGTAAGAAACGTAATGGAGCCGGCCGGCGGCGCATACCGCATCTGGAGCCCGACCACTGCGCCAGCCAGGTCATGGGATTGCTGACCGAAGGGCGCATGCCCGATTGTCGTGAGGAAGTCGTCAAACTGTTGGCGGACCAGCCCTAATATTTATAGCATGCTCTATAATTCCCGCCTTTGAACTTTTACCCCAAAAAAGCTTCCCTGTCTTCGTGACAGGGAAGCTTTTTATATGAAAAATCCATCTATATTTCCAGCGTTTCTCCGTCCTTCAATGGATGTCCCTGAATGCCTGTTTTGGCTAATTCGTCGCAGAAGGCCCCTGCATCCTGTTTAATGCCCGGGAACGTGTCATAATGGACTGGGATTACATGCTTCGCACGGATCCACTGTGCGGCCAACAGGGCGTCCTGTGGGCCCATCGTCAATAAATCCCCAATCGGCAGCGCAGCTGCATCAATGTTGTTCATCTCACCGATCAAGCGCATATCGCCAAACAAACTCGTATCGCCTGCATGATAGAATGTTTTCCCGCCCATCGTCAGAATGACGCCGCCAGGCTGCCCTGCATAGATCCAGTTGTCCCCTACCGAAATGGATGAAGAATGAAAGGCAGGGGTAAACTTCACCCTAAAGCCATCGAATTGCGCGCTTCCGCCGATGTTCATTCCATGGGATTTGGCACCCAGGCTGCCGCAATACACAGCGAGTTCATAGACCGCGATAATCGGGCAATCATTCTGCTTCGCAATCTCGATGCAATCGCCAAAATGATCGGAGTGCCCATGCGTCAGCACAACCGCATCCACCTTTACGTCCTTGGGCTCAATGCCGGAGCCAGGATTCCCTGATAGCAGCGGGTCGATGATCACACGAACTCCGCCTTCTTCCACCAAAATGCTTGAATGGCCGTAATACGTAATATTCATGCTTAAACACACCTCCTACATCCTAGTTTACCCATACGGGGACTACTTGTAAAAAGAGTGATTTCCTATTTTTTTAACAAATGTTCTTGAATGATGTACCGTCAGGTCCTGAGCCAGCTTCAAAGACAGGAAGAAGTACGTATCGTCCTTTACCTCTTTTTGGCCATGAAGTGCCGCATTCACGGATTTAATCGTCTCTTTGTTCGGCTTGACACGTTTAAGACGCCCGTTCGCTACAGGACTAAATTGGTGCTTTTGATAGATGACATCGGTAATCGTATCGGGAAAATTAGCGGACCGCAGCCGGTTTAAGACAACGTTAGCAACGGCTACTTTGCCTTCGTACGGTTCGCCTTCCGCCTCTGCCATGACAATCTTCTGGAGCAGAAGCAGTTCTTCAGCTGACAAATCATAGGTCCAGGTCGCTTTGTCTTTCTGATCCTGGGTTAACGTATTTGTTCTTGTGAAGAATAAAGTTGTGGGGGGGGTTAAGCTTTCAGTCTGAGATTTGACGACATGCGTCCCCTTTTGTTTTGCCGGTTTCCCGTCCGCAGCCTGAGATTTCGATGGTTTCTTTTTCTCATCTGCAGCCTTCAATGCTTGTTGCGAGTTCCAATATCCGTTTTCAGCCAAACCTATGCCTTTTGCGTTTGAAAAAGCATGACTCTTGCTCCCCGGCTTATTCCACTCTTGGAAAACAATTGAAGACAAAATATTGACAGGTTCCCTATCCTGCTTGGTACTCGCGTCTTTTACAAATAGATCAGGGTCATTTACAGGAGCCGGGGCAGCCGTCACGAACTTCGGCATATCCTGCTGCTGTTCTTCCCCTTCCGCCTTTGTCTGCATTCCAAGTAAACTTATAAGAGACAAACTCACAAAGAGCGCTCCGATGAGCAGCGCAACCCAGCGATTTTGCCGTAGCACTTTCATAACCATATTTTTCCTCCTATGATGTCGGCACATTCCTACACTATGTAACCACATTTTTAGGCGTTGAAAACATGGTAATTTTATGAACATTCTATTTTCAGTTTCAGAAAATGGTCGAAAGCCGCGCCACACCTACTGTTTCGTACATTGGAGTTGCATGCAAATTTGTTCGAAAAAGAACGAGCTGCTGCACTTCCCACTGGATGGGCCTGGGTCCTGCTCCGATAACATCCAATGAAAATTGGTTCCCTTGAAACTTCCGGCCAACCGTAATATGCGGACGAAACGGTCGCTCCTCCGGCACAAATCCGAAAGCCTCCATCCTCGATACCACCGATTGCTGAAGCTGAGACAGAGCATTCAAATCCCCACCGACTCCCGCCCATAAAATTCTTGGCGAGGCGCTTGCCCCGAACACGCCGGCATCATAAAGACCAAGCTTGAAGGGCTTATGCTCTTTAGCGACTTCCTGCAGCGCCGCTGTGAGCTCTGCTATTCGATTTGACGGCGTATCGCCTAGAAACTGTAAGGTAATGTGGTAATCCTGCGGATGAACCCATTTTTTGAAAGTTACTTGCTCTCCCAATGTTTCCGTCCAATCCTGAATCCGGGACGACACCTCCGAAGGCAGATGTACGGCAACAAATAAACGATCCATAGCTCCCTCAGCCGAATGGCTCAACTAAGACACTTCCTTCCAATCCTCTTTTATCCTAAGCAGCCGCTGGCCGCTATAAGCACCATGTTTTCTTGGTTCGTTTATAGTTTGAGCAACAATACCTGAAAATAGTATGAGGGGTACATCAAATTCGCCTAAAAATATGATGAAGCTTCAATTTACCATAAACCGGACAAAAATTCATGTACAAATTTTCCAATCGGGACAGTTCGTCCATGCGCAAAGTGATGATTTCTGATAATATGTTCCCAAAGAGTTTAACACTTTTATTCTGGTTTATATCACATTCCTTAGGAGGTAGCACCATGCCGAAAATCGTTTCCATACACGACTTAACCACGGAACAACAGCAAAAAATCAAAGATATCGCCCCCGACTACGAGCTGCTGGTTACGAAAGCGAAAGAGCTTACGCCAAGCATCGTTCAGGATGCCGAAATCATGATCGGCTGGTCACGCTCCGTACAGGAGGATATATTGTCTGCAGACAGTAAACTGAAATGGATTCAAGCATGGTCAGCCGGTGTCGATAAAATGCCGCTCAAAGAGCTCGAAGAAAAGGGCATTCAGCTTACCAATGCCAGCGGCGTACATAGCGTTCCGATCACAGAGCATATTTTTGCGATGATTCTGGCCTTCACGCGCAACCTTCATCTCGCCATTCGACAGCAATCGAACAATAAATGGGATACGTCCGGCACGTTCACGGAATTGGCAGGCAAATCCATCGTCATCGTCGGCGTCGGCCAGATCGGCAGTCATACGGCGCGCGTAGCCCAGGCGTTCGGTATGCGGACCGTCGGTGTCCGTCATTCCGGCAAATCCGATCCTTATGTGGAAGCGATGTATAAGGTCGATCAGCTCGATGAAGCGCTGGCTGAAGGTGATTATATCGTGAACATCCTGCCGCTCACGGAAGATACCCGCGGACTGTTCAATGAGGCAAGATTCTCGGCGATGAAGGACTCCGCCTTCTTCGTTAATGTGGGCCGGGGTCAAACCGTAGTAACCGAAGACATGATTCGGGCGCTTCAAGCCGGGTCATTGGCGGGTGCGGGGCTGGATGTGTTCGAGGAAGAGCCGCTTCCGTCAGACCATCCGCTGTGGTCAATGGACAACGTCATCATGACCCCTCACATGGCGGGCGATACGGATCGCTACGGCGAGCGTGCCGCGGATATTTTCCTGGAGAATTTACAGAGCTATGTAAGCGGAAAGCCGCTCTCACGAAATGTAATCGACTATAGCAAGTCGTACTAAGACCAGGTAACAAGTTCTTAAATACAGCTTTAATCCTGCTCTCAAAGGAGCCGGGGATCGATCGTGCAACAAAGACCACAAGATCTATACAACAAAAGGAACGTCCCGAGGTTTTCACTTTCCACACCTTCCGGGACGCCCCTTTTTATTTATTTAACTACATTTATACGCAATGGGAGAGAGAATCGATGCAGCCGTATACGCAACGTGTAATTGAAGTGATCCGGAGCATTCCGGAAGGATATGTCATGACGTATGGACAGGTAGCCAGACTGGCCGGCAGCCCAAGGGGCGCACGACAAGTCGTCAGAATACTTCACACCCTCAGTCACATTCACAAACTGCCGTGGCATCGGGTTGTCAACGCAAAAGGAGAAATCGCCATCAAGGACGATGAATCGAGACTCATGCAGGAGCTGTACCTCCAAGGCGAGGGCGTTGCCGTCAATCCCAAAGGCATCATCGATTTAGAGAAATATCGTTATGACCCTGGGGAATAAATAGCAGGCCCCATTATTCGCACAACCAGATATCCCTCACAAAACTCCCCTTATGGGTCGTGCAATGACGCAGGACCTTCCAGCCCGTACTCATCAACTGCTCACGTAATGGCTCTGTGCTGACGATGACAGCTCGATCTGACAACCGGCGTAAGCTTTGCAGCATCTGCAGCTTCTCTTCTTCAGGGAAAACAGAACACAGATTATACGGCAGGTCCAGGATCGCGGCATCATAATGCCCTTGCAATGTATTCATATCCTGAATGGCAACTTTGTTGTCATCATAACCGTAGTGCCTCAGATTCACCCTCGCTCCCCGAATGGCAAGCGGATTGATGTCACGCCCCTCGGCCGCGATTCCCATCGAGAACGCCTCAATTAATACATTCCCCATACCGCAGCAGGGATCCAGGAGCGTCACTTCGCTTAATCGAGGAACTGCCAGGTTGACCAGTGCCCTCGCGATGCGCGAGCTTAGGCCTGTGGAGTAATTTTGCGGCTTCTGTTTATGCTTCAGCCATGCGCGTTCAGGTTCATGAAGAAGTCCCAATCTCCAGATGCCGCCTGTTGATATCATACCGAGCGTGACATCCGGGGCTTTCATCTGTGCAATTCCTGTAATTTGGCGGCCTACCACCCGCTCATACCCGCGTGATTGTTCATAACTGAACCGATCTCCCGCCTTGAGACAGACGACTTTGAAGCTTGCGTTGTTAAGATGAATACTGCCTGCTTGCTCAGCCATTTCTTCGATGGATTCTCCAGTCATCCTGACGTCGATACAGGCTGATAAGAACGGGCTCCGATCCGGATCAACCCATTGCTCGCTTTCCAGCCAATCCTCACCGTCAGGCTCATGACCGAACAGCTCCGTCAGCTCCATCAAGCACAGCTCGCGCTCCGTTTCATGACAGGCATACGTGTACAGATTAGTGGACTTATCGCTTATGAAGGATGGACCAAAAGTAATGTCATAATCGTTTGAATGCATCATTTATTTTGTCTCTCTTCTATTATATATGTGCAGCAGTTGACTGCTGCTCCATTAACAGCCGATAGGATTCCAGCCGTGCATTGTAATCACTTACCGGCGTGACGATCAGGAACTCGTCACACCGATACCGCTCTGCCATATGCTGCAATCTGTTTCGCACACTTGCTGGCGTGCCGATGATTAGCCGCTGGGATGGGCCTGACGAATCGGAACCAGACGGGGCCGGAACTTCGGATTCTGACGCGGAATTCCTTTGAGGATCCCTGTGATGGATCGTGGCTGTTCTGCCACTGGAATGTGTATCGCCGCCCCCACCAACTTCTGCTTGGCCGATCGCAGCCAAGACTGGGCTTTGTTCATGATCAGCCGTTTCCTTACGGCCCGTCGGTACGCTACCCCGCCCTGGTCGGGGTATCTCCGCGGCAAGCTTCTGCGCCTGTTCCTCCGTCGCCGCGCATACCACGCTTACCGCCACCATCGTGCGCGGTTCTTGCAGAAAAGCGCTTGGCCGATAAGCTTCCCTGTAAGATTGGAGAACTTCCGCCCCGTCCGTATCGCTCATAAACTGGCCGAATACATAGCCCGTACCGAATTCAGCCGCATAACCCGCACTCTTCGTATTTGTGCCGAGCATCCACATTACGGGCGGAGTAGCGGGCACCGGCTTCGCAGCCACTGGAACGTCCTCGTAGCGATACCGATCCTCCAGCAGTTCGGTTAAAGCCCGAATCCGATGCGGCAAATCCGCTACATGACCTAGGAAATTTCCGCTGAGCGCCATGCTCGTATGTGCCGAACCTCCCGGAGCCCGCCCAATCCCGAGATCGATGCGTCCGGGATACAGCGCTGCCAGCATGCGGAAATTCTCCGCAACCTTCAGCGGGCTGTAGTGGGGCAGCAGTACGGCCCCGGAGCCGAGCCGAATGCGCTTAGTCCTAGCACCGATATGGGATAGCAAAATCTCGGGCGATGCACAGGACAAATGCTCCAGATCATGGTGCTCTGCCGCCCAGTAGCGCCCGTAGCCCCATGCTTCCGCATGCTGAGCCAATATCACCGCTTGCTGCAAGGCTTCTTCGAACGTACTCTCTCCAAAACGCGGAACCAGATCAAGCACGCTCAGTTTCAATTGGTTATTCATGCAATCCCCCTTTCCGGCAGCCTTCCAACATCCATTAGAAAAAATGCAGGTTCATTAGCAGATGGTGGCCGAACCAACATCAGTGCAACCACACACCTGCTCGCCACTGTTAATCCAAATCGTAGATCGAGCCTACCTTAAGGCCATACAGCTCGTTGTAGATTTTCTCGGCAAAAGCGTCCGTCATGCCCGCGATATAATCAATCACCATATGCTCCCATGTCCAGATCGGCTGGGCCCGCTTCTGGTCCGCTTCATAGCGCTGAAGCCAGTCGGACGGAATGATCGCCGTAGAGGCAACTGGATCGAGAAAAGCATCCCACAAGCGCTTGATAATCCATTCGCTGCGCTTCTGCAGGCGCTGCACCCGCAGGTCGCGAATCATGGTCACCCAGGCAAAACTCTTTAGGACACTGACCGTACGCAGCATATCCTCGTCTTCCACGCCGTCTTTGACAAACGTTACCTTTTTCCAATCCCCGTTCGTAATTACGCCCAAGCTGCCTACAAACAGGCTCACCCAGTAGGCCTTGACTTCCCGCCGGGTACGGGAATAGTCATTCTCGCAGGTCGGCATTTTCTCGTTCCATATTTTCAGAAACTCGTCCAGCACCAAATCCACTTTCGGTTGGATCTGCTCCTTGGTCCATCCCTTCCATACCTCGTCTTCCAGCGTCATGATCTTCTGCACGATCAGTTTGTTCAAGTGACTGTCCCGCAAAAAGTGTTCATGCACCTCAATCTTCCCGGCTTTGATGCCATCCTCCAGATCATGCGCGGAATAGGCGATATCATCGCAAAGATCCATCAGCTGCGCTTCGAGCGTTCGATGCGTGCCAGGAATTTGCCACTCCTTCCGGATATGGGAGATGTATTCCCATTCATGCCGATACATTCCCTTGTGATTATCCAATCCGGAGAACGGATATTTATTGATGCCAAGCAGCACCGCATCGGACAGATTGAGTCCGTTGACGTTCTCTCTTTTCTCCAAAAACATGATCAGCCGAAAATTGTGCGCATTCCCTTCAAAATGCTCATACTTTCGCCGCATCGCCTGCTGTACCTCGGCTGCCTGCTCCGGTGTCGGCGTGCCCGGCTGACGTGTCAGCTCCGTCTCGGTTTTGCGATCGATATGCTTCTCCAGAATTCCCTGCAGCACCTCTTCGCCCTTGTGACCGAATGGAGGATGCCCAAAATCATGCGCGATCGCCGCGCATTCCACCACCTCGGGATCAATCATCAGCCCGGCGTTTTCCGCCTGTTCCGGCATCACTTCAGGGTAATTGCGGGTCAGGCTCCGTGCCGCTTCGCGCGCAATCTGGGCAACCTCAAGCGAATGCGTTAAGCGCGTCCGATAATAATCGCCGGTGCCTGCACCGAATACCTGTGATTTTCCTTGCAGCCGGCGGAACGTCGGCGAATGGATCAGGCGCGAATAATCCCGCTCGTATACCGCGCGCGAAGCATCCGACTTCGTCTGCTCCGGATATTGGCGATGCTCTCTAAGCTCCTTCAGTGTCATTTATCCCACTCCTGTTTTTATCTATTTATGGTCGATTCGGAATCGTTCGTTCTTATGATTATATGCCATCCGGCAGCTGAAAGAAAAATATGATTCCCAAGGTAAGCCATTCACTCCTTGTATACCCGTATAGTCACGTCGGCTATCCGCTAAGCACGATATTCCCGTCAGGTTGATGGATGGAGCAAATCATTAAAAAGATGATTGCAATCTCCACCGCGCTATCTCGCACCCTCAGGGAGCAGAAGCATCAATAATTCCTCCATTATGTAAAAACGCCAAGCGCTTATAGGATTAACACAAGACCTGTGCGCGCATTCTTGCTACGTTGTTAGATAAGCGCTGTCATTCCTGTCTTAAAGCGCACCACGGAAAGGAGGGAAATGATATTCCATAAGAGTTGCACCATTATACGGGAGGGATCGCTGTGAAACGAAGGCATGCTTTTTCGAAAAGAATAACGTTCTGCCTGATCAGTGCAGCCATGCTGTTAGCTCCTCTGTTTGAAGGACACGGATTTGCCACTGGAGAGAGCAAGTACTCGGCTTCCGCATCGGCCAGCAGCTATGACACCCGCTGCGCTTGCGATGCATCGAAAGCGGTGGACGGCAGTCTAAGCACACGCTGGTCCGCCGAAGGCGACGGCACTTGGCTGAGGCTGGATCTAGGGTCCGCCAAACCGGTATCACTGGTTAAAATTGCGTTTTACAACGGAGATTCGCGTACATTCACCTTCGATATTCAAACCTCAACCGACGGCTCCAACTGGCTTCAAGCACGAAACGCTGTCCATAGCGCTCAAAACAACCAGCTGCAATCCTTCACCATCCCCGTCGTGGAAGCCCGGTATGTACGCATTGTGGGCTACGGCAATACCTTCAACCAATGGAACAGTTATACGGAGGTTGAAATATGGGGAGGCACTGCGGATGGAGGAGGCGGGGGCCTTGACCCTGCCAAGCCTCCTTCGGGCAATTTTGACCTAAGCAAGTGGAAAATCACCCTGCCAGACGCGTCCGAGGTCCAGGCCGGAGCACTCGCCAGCGGGTATGTGCATCCGGATTGGTTCTATACCGATCCCGTCACCGGCGGCATGGTGTTCACATCGCCTAATATCGGTGAGACCACCACGAACAGCACTTACACCCGCTCCGAGCTTCGAGAAATGTTGAATCCGTCGACGAACAGCGCCTCCTCATGGGCCAACAACTGGGTAACCTCTACCTCCTCCCCATCCATAAAATCTCAGGCAGGCGGCGTGGACGGAACGATGAATGCTACTTTAAGGGTGGATCATGTATCCGTCAGCGGGAACGAAGCCGATAAAATCGGTCGCGTCGTGGTCGGGCAAATCCATGGCCCAAGCACCGAACCGATTCGGCTCTATTACCACAAGCGTCCTTCGGACAGCAGAGGTGCCGTTTATTTTGGTACCGATGATCTGGACAACAACAACACCTGGGTGAACATTCTCGGCGGACCAAGCCAGCTTAATCCTGCAAACGGCATCGCCCTCGGCCAGAAATGGAGCTATGAAATCAAGGTGACCGGGCTTCTTATGACAGTGAAAATAACCCCTGAGGGCGGACCGGCCACCACGGTGACGCATACCCTCCCTAGCGGTTATAACGATAAGTATCTGTACTTCAAAGCCGGCGTCTACAACCAAAACAAATCGGATACCACCTCGGATCAATCCGACCATGTCAAAGCTACTTTCTTCTCTCTAACGCACCTGCACCCTTAACATCCACTAGCCTAATCCCATTCCGGAGCAGTCAAACGACTGCTTCCGGGTTTCTTACACACGCTTTAACTACAAATTAAAAAGCGAGGGATGGAACGTTGAAGAAGACATTGAACCGAATCTCATGCCTGATCCTCTGCCTGCTGATCATCATAAGCATCATGGCATCCCCAGGGCAGCTCCATGCCGTATCCGCACAATCGGTTTCAGAATTCGATCTTGCGGATGAATCTGTTGCCTCGGATTCCGAACCCCTACCGGAACCAGAGGGTCCGGATATCCTGTTCTTCTCCGATAACTTCGATTCAGAGCGCTACGGTACCACGGGCGGCGTCGTCATTCCCCTGCCTTGGATTCAGACCGGTGATGGAGGCAGCAAAGCCAAAACCTCTGTATCCGGCAGCGCTCCTTCAACTCCGAACCTTATGAAGATCGACGTGACCGATTCCGTCTATCTGCCCGTCAATACGACGGGTTACGGCAACATTAAGCTGGGTTATTACACGAGAGCCTCATCCTATGTCAGCGGAAGCATTGTGGCCGAGTGGTCGGGCGACGACGGAGCGACCTGGAGCACGCTGGAGGAGTTTAAACTGGCCCCGGGAACGCCCGAAGCGCCGCGCAGCGAATCCAACACGCTGAAGACTTGGACGCTGCCGCTGGAAGCCAACAGTAACCCAAATGTACGAATCCAGTTCCGGGTAGGTGATCCGATGAACGCGAATATGTACATCGACAGCGTCTCGCTGTCAGGTCAGGCCATCCCGGGGATACCGCCAGCAATCGATCCCGTGCCTGAACCCCCGCCGGTCGAAACCGGCCCATACCCTGCTCCGGCAGGTGTTACCCTCTATGAGGACGTTTTGATCGGCAAAGCCGGCGACCGGGACCTCTATACGTCCATCGCTGTTCCGAGCACGCCGCCAGCCGAGCCTATGCCGGTCATGATCTACATTCACGGCGGAGGCTGGAACAAAGGGGACCGTAAAAATGCCCTCGGCAGCATCTGCAACTATGTCCTAAAACGCGGGTACATCGGCGTTTCCTTAAGCTACCGTCTAACCCCCGAAGCGCCTTACCCGGCCCAGATTCAAGACGTGAAGCTGGCCATCCGGTATTTGCGTGCCCATGCCGATCAATACCACATCGATCCAAGCCGGATCGGCGTTTGGGGAACTTCGGCGGGAGGGCATCTCGCTTCCCTGCTGGGAACGACCGGAGACCTGACCATGGAGGATACGGTCACGCTGGATACCGGAGATATGGTTCATCTGCCCGATATCGAAGGCGCAGGAGGCTGGCCGGAATACTCCACCAAGGTGCAGGCCGTGGTGGACTGGTACGGACCTGCCGATTTCACGACCGATTTTGCCGACCGCTACAGTTCGGTCACAAAGCTGCTCGGCGGGCATAACGCCCTGTCCGTTCCGATTGAGGCGCGGCTTGCCATGCCCGGAACGTATGCCACTCCCGATGATCCCCCGTTCTGGATTCGGCATGGAGACGCGGATGCCACTATCCCTTATACCGACAGCATAACCTTCGCCAATCAATTGACGGCCGCCGGTGTTCCTGTAGTCGATTTCGCAATCGTTCCCGGCCAGGGCCACGGCTTTACCGGAGAAGCCAAAACGACCGCGGATGCGGAAGCTTGGGCCTTCATGGAGCAGCATGTGAAGAATCTGGAAGTCACCACGCCGATCCTCTACAAAGACGGCTACACGCCTCCTGATCCAACGGACCCCACCGACCCAACCGATCCTTCACCGGGCAGTCCAGTTGAGGTTGGCCGTTTGGTGCCCACGGACGATGCCTTGATCGACAGTTCCAAACCGGACACCAATATCAATTCCGCTACAGGCTCAAGCGTCGGTCTTTTTAGCGTTTCATCCGGTACCGCCAACAAAAAGATTGTCTATTTCAAATTCGATGCTTTCACCCTGAGCGATCCTGACTACCGCTACGAATTCCGGGTCGCCGCGAAAAAAGGCACCAGCAACACGAATCTTGAGCTCTCCCTCTACGGGATCGAAAATACAGACTGGAACGAAAGCGAACTGACCTGGAACAATGCGCCTGTGAACAACCTTGATCCGGCCGATTATGTGGGGTCGTTTACGGTGAAGGCCGAGAATAGCGGCCGGCCGGAGCTGTACAGCGTCGATGTGACGGACTATGTCCGCAGTCATCTAGCAGATGGCAGCGTATCGTTTCTCCTTACGGATGCGGCCCATACCGGTGTCAGCGTTAATATCTATACCAAGGAAGCCAACGGTTCCAGCAATCCAAGACCTGCGCTGGTCGTAAGCGAGTTGGTGGATTCCAGTCAGGATACGACGCCACCATCCTGGCCGGACGGAAACCGTCTGTCCGTCAGCAGTATCGGCGAAGATTATGTGCACTTGGCATGGCCGACGGCAGAGGACGACAAGATCGTCGCGAAGTATAACGTTTATCAAAATGACGTCAAAGTATCGGAGCTGGGCTCCGACATCACCCGCCATGAAGCGGAAGGACTGTCTCCGCACACGGAGTACAGCTATGAGGTCGAGGCCGTGGATGCCGCCGGAAACGTCAGTCCGGTTCCGCTGACGCTGTCGGTTACGACGCTTAGCGCTCCCTTAGCACCTTGGCCAGTGGCCTCCGTCACGGCAAGCGGCAGCGATGGCAACATCGAAGATAATACCTTGGACCAGAATCTGTACACCCGCTGGTCTGCCGCCGGCGACGGTCCGTGGATCATGTACGATCTCGGCGAGGCCCGGGACATCGGTTACCTGGGCATTGCCTTCTATAAAGGGGATGTTCGCGCTACGGAGATCGATATCGAAACCTCAGATGACGGCGTGTCCTGGTCTCCCCTTTTCAACGGTTCGAGCAGCGGAACCACCACCGCGATGCAGCCATTTAACGTTCCGGACAGAAGCGCCCGATACGTGAAGCTACTCGGGCGCGGAAATTCGGACGGCAGTGCCTATACGAGTCTGACGGAAGTCCATATCTATCCGCCTTTCGCTAACGGGCATACGCCCGTAGCGATCATTCCGGATTTTGTGCCGCAGCCTCCGGAAGGAACCGTCCCTTTTACCGCTCCCGGCATGAAAAATGCGGACGGGAGCGACCATCCGGTGCATCAAGCCCATACGGCTACCGGAAGGACGTTGAATGTGGTGGATTACGGGGCTGATCCGTCGGATAACGGTTCGGACGACCGTTCGGCGATCCAACGAGCTATAGATGAAGCACTCCCGGGAGACGAGGTGTTTTTCCCGAACGGCGTGTATAACTTAAACAGCGCTCCCGATGGCCTGACCAATCTCATACTGAAATCGGAGGTCAATTTACGGGGGGAAAGCCAGAACGGCGCGATCCTGAAGACCTCGCTGAACAAGGTCCGGAACAGCACCATGCTGAGATCCGCCAAGCAGCATGATCTGACCATCTCCAACCTGACGCTGACCTCCGCTTGGGAAGGTCAATATACGACGGATCACAGAATCAACAACCCGGATGCCGGCGGTCCGGACATGATGATCATTGCCGCTAATTATGGCGAGGCGCCATCGTACAACATCACGATCGACGGCGTGACGATCGAAAAATTCAGCCGCATGGGGGTCCGCATCGAGAACAGCCATGATATCGTCGTCCGCAATACCACATTCCAAAATGCCACGGATCTCGGGCCGGGCGGTGCCGGGTACGGCGTATCCATTCAGGGCGTGCCGAAGGTCGACCGCAACGGTTTTGCCAATGATACAAGGTGGAATCTGGTCGAGGACTCTTCCTTCGAGGGACCTTACCTTCGTCACGGCGCACTCATTCAATATGTGGCCCATAACAATGTGATCCGGCACAATGAATTCCACCAAGTCCGGCTGGATGCGATTGATCTGCATGGGGAACTGGAGTATTTTAACGAGATTCACAATAACCTGATCACCGACATGCCTTATGGCGGCGGCATCGGCATCGGGAATACCGGGGGAACCGCCCCAACCAATCACAGCAAATCCGGCCCGCAAAACTATGTTCACGACAACACGATCCGCAATGCACGGGAAGGCATCGTCGTATCGATGGGCTCGCCGGATACCATCATTGAGAACAACCGGATCGAGAACACCATCGACATTCCGGACGCCGCCGGGATCAACATTTTGAACGGGCCGGGCACGATCATCAAGGGCAACACGATCCACCAGAACACCGCCGAGCATTATTGGGGCATCCTGCTCGAGCACGACAACGGGGACACCAACGCGGGTGGCATTGGAGCCGGAGATCCGGAGAATGTGCAGATTTTGAACAACACCATCACCGGGAACAGTAACGGGATGCAGCTTAAGGCAGGCAAGAATATCAAGCTAAGCGGTAATATGCTGGACAATATCGGCGAGAACTTTACGGCCGCGCCGGGTGTCACGTATACCGACTTCACGGTAGGTTTGGAATACAGCTCGACCGCCCCCACAAATGGAGACGTTATTGCAGCCTTAGTATCGGAGAGTCCAATTACCGTTACGAATAATGGTGGCTCTCCTACTTACAGGTTTACGGAGAACGGTTCATTTACCTTCGAATATGCGGATGCAGACGGCAACGAAGGTACGATAACGGCAACCGTAACGAACATCGATAAAATCGCCCCGGTGCTTACGGTTACACTCTCGCCTTCCGTACTAAAGGCGTCGAACCACAAAATGGTCGATATTCACGCTGACCTCGAATCCAGCGATGAGGGATCTGGCGTTGCGTCAGTCGTGCTGACCTCTATCATGATCGAGAGTGCAGGCGGCAAAGGGCATGGCTGGGATATACAAGAGAATTTGAACGGGAAAGTTAAGGAAACGGGTAGACATGAGAGTGGGAATAAAGATAAAGGAGGCAAAACGGGTTCAGATATTCAGGATGCGGAATTCGGTACGAATGATACCCATTTCCGGCTGCGAGCCGAGAAGTCGGAGCGTGGCCAAAGCCGGATCTACACGGTGACTTATACCGTTACGGACCATGCGGGGAATCAAGCGCAGGCAGTAGGGACGGTGAGGGTGAAGTGAGCTGGGTTGTATTGGTTAAGTAACACACGATGAGGAGCATGTTATTTTACGTTTACGTAGTGAATTATTTATATTGTGAATGCATGGACATGGATTCATCGAACAATTAAGCATGACATGCGCCGGAAGGGTAAGGAACGTTCGAATTCACTAAAAAATACGAACGATTCCGGGAATTGAATAACCGAATATGCTAGTGAAACACTAACTGATATAAATCTACCCATACAACAAAAGCTGCCCATACCGTCTTATTACGGTTGGGCAGCTTTATTGTTCAAAATAACGCTTCATTATATAGATGTGACCTGAGAGAGCAGTTTGCACGTTATATTCTCGATTCACTTACTCGATCTATCGAAAATTCCCAAACGGTGCAGCACGGTCATGATTCGATAAAAATCAAAACTCCCCTCAGGATCATGCAATACTTCTGCCTGCTGTGCAGCTTCTACTGCTGGTTCCGCCCAAACTGGGACTTTAGCTGGTTTCTCGGTCTCAACTGCCTTCAGCCTTACGTTCATCTGCTGAATGGTATTGCTTTGCTCCGTTAGCAGTTTCATCGCAGAAGCATATTGCTTACTAAGCTGCTGCATTTGCTCTTGTGTTTTTTGCAGCTCGGCCGTTAATTGTTCGATTTTCATACGTTCCTCCTCTGGATTAGGCACATCATATTGATAGAGCGAGTTCTGCTCCATAATGGAAATGAGCTTTTTGGGATAATTGGGGTCTGTGGCATAGCCCCCTCTCCAAATCTCGGTCGCCGCCGTTTTATAATCCGCCCATAACACACCATGGTAGCGCTGTGGCTTGTCGCGCGTGCCATTCAGGACCAGTCGGGTATGATCGGCAACCGATTCATGCCAGTTGTTGTACTTACGAAACTGGGCATTGGTCGTATAGGGCGTCTGCCCCCGGTATTCGGTTGTCTGCATGGTGACGCTTCCCGCCGGACCGGTTCCTTTGATGCCGAACAGATTGTTCGCCTTTTGCGTCAGGCCGCTCGTTCCCCAGTTGGATTCCAGGATTGCCTGGGCAAGCGTAAGCGAAGCAGGCACCCCATACTGACGCATGTCCTGAGTGGCTATAGGTGCCAGCTTGGCAATAAATTCAGAGGGTTTCATCCTTTTTCTCCTCCTTTCGTGCCGTTTGCTTATCCCCTTCTTCGGATTTGATCTGGAATACCTGTACCACATTACGCAGGGACTGGGGGATCGGTACCCCCATTCTTCCTACGTTCTCAATAATAGACAGCAGCTCATTTGCGAGATAGAAGAAGATCACCGTATTCTGAAAATAATTCATCTCCCCCAGCACCCGGTCCACCAGATGCATCAAGGCGATAATGAGAAAAATGGTCATTTTGCGTGCAATACCAGTATAACCAATACGGCTACGCAGCTCGCCGTTCATCCAGGCCGCGCCCCACCCGGTCAACCAATCGATCACCACGAACCACAACAACAGATGCAGCGGCAGCGACCATCCGCCCCAGACGTACCCGGTCACGGCCCCCGTCCCCGCCACCAGCATCTTAAAAAACTGACCGATGTGATCATACATAATTCTTCCTCCTTTTATAGGGTTTTGCAGGTGTGAAAAAGCCCTCGGGGGAGCCGAGGGCTTGGGTTGAAGTTATTCATAGCTGTTTTAACAGAAATACACAGATACACCTTTTAAGCAGTACACCACTTCGCATGCGGATCATGCTTCCAATCGCTGTTGCCCCCGGATTTTCCTGAAACTTTAGGGATAGGGTTAAAATCCGTGGGCAAAGGCGACCGCTCAGCTTCTCCAGCATGATTCCGCCTTCTCCGTTGAAGCCATTCATGTTAGGCCTTTCAAAGCAGCGTTTAATATGCCTCGCCAGTGATGACTTCATATTCTTCCGAGGTGATCACGCCAAACGCAACATACTGTCTCAATTGAGACTTCTGTGCAAGACACCTCGGATATAGCAATGCGATCCGCTGTGACCTATGATGCGGGTTGCCATATATTCAGCCATTGCATGATCCTCCTAAAATCAGCTCATCTACTGCTTTTTGAAGCGCTGATATTTTGGTTTCAATGTACTCGTGGGTAATGTAATCGAAATATAGTTTTTCCTGAACGAGATCGATCCGGGTGCTGGATAGAAGCCTTGGATTTCTAACGGTTGTGGGATGTCTCCGGTTAGGTTGATCCCGTGGGCTTCGATTTGTTCAAGAGTCGGATTATGGATGATGGCTTTGACCTCACCCACTTGATCTGTTATTGGGTTATACGTGATACATCGCTATCACTCCTTAACTGTAAAGTAGGACCGTATTCCACCGAGTAAGGTAGAAGTCATTACCTTGAGGGCTCACTGTTTGGTAGATACGTCTCTCGACAATAGTCATAGGACCTTGGTTGTTGAATGAGGGAATCGTGGGTTTGATGTCGGTTTCAATATCCAGCAAATAATTACTATGCTTTTCTTCGGGGTAGTTATGGGGGGCGCCGCGTCTATAACTGAACCACTTGGTAAATACATTACCTTGATTATCTTTCAGTACATACCAGGCTTCCATATAGTCTGAGGCGTAGTTGTTATCCATTCTGGAGCCGAAGGATGGGGCGTTCACAGCTAAGATATACCGCACTCCTGCTGGAATGGTGATAACGTTGTTTTCAACGGTTTGACCTATCTGGTTTCGTAATGTACTGAAATGAGCAATAATGTAGTGGTTAAGTTGAGCAGTACCTGCAACGCTTGGGGCCATGACCCCGTCAATATTGCCAATCCTAGCACCTCGCTTGATATTCTCAGCAACTAGTTGAGGTTCGGGTGCTGTCACCCATGATGCACCATCGTAGAACCCCGGTGGGGGTTTTATAAAATATCGGTCTCCAGTCCAAGCTGTTTTCTCAAGCCCTGGCATATGTTGATTTTCCGCGCTCCGGTTTGGCATAGCCCCCAGCACAAGTCCGTTGTCAGTCCCTATGGTTTTACCAACCAGTACATCTGCAGCTGTTGCTGTTCCATACTCACCCCCTTCACCCTGTAAGATAAAAGCCGATCCGTCCCGGAACAGTGTATAGACACCAGCAAATAACTTTGCGTTATTGCCATTTGCATTTTTAATTGGTAGTGCTGTATCGTCATTGATTTTGAGTGTCGGTGCTGTAGAACTTGCAACGTTGAACTTTATCGTAAACTTTTGATTCGTGCGGATAGGCGTGTTGGATGTAACGCTGTATGAATTGCCGCTATTAGTCGTTAGGCCAAGATGTGGGACAAGGCCCGATGCCGTCGTAGTATCCAACTCCTGTGATGTGATACCTTTTGCCATATTTTTTCATCTCCTTGTTATGGCGTAACCCCCGGACTAGCCAGGGGCATAAAAAATACGCCTCTCAGTGCGTTATGCTGCATAATCAACGTTTGTGATTTGCTTGTATTCTTCTGGAGTGATCATCTTTGCTACAACAAAGGTCTTTAAACTATCTTCATTGTATAAAGGATACTGGTTGTCGTAATAAAGCTTGACGATCGGATACCACATTTATGCTGCGCCTCCTTTCAGGGCGGCCACTTCAAAGAGCAGCGTACCGACTGTTTCCTCCAGAGATGAAATTGTGGCTTTGTCGTTGGCACTCTCCAAGATAAGATTCCCGATGATCAGGTTCAGTTCAGTATTCACCTGTTGTAAATCAGATACCTTGGTTTCAAATGTTTCTGGGGCGTAATAATCGTAATACAGTTCATTTTCCTCCAAGTCTACCATCAATCTTGGTATCAAATTTGGGATGATCTCGGGATAAATCATTGGCGCGTCAATTTCTATGCCCTCCCGGTTATTATCTGCCGGAGTGGGTATAAAAATGACTTCCTGAACCTGCCCTGTCTTGTCAGATATCCTTTGGTATATTACGTACATATCCATATCCTCCTTTGTTTTAAGTTGTTACGACCACTAAGTCTCTGGCATATGACCTCCCTATAGGTCTAATATCACTTCCTGAGTACATATGAGCCGCACAGAATCGCAACTGTCCTAGAAGATTAAAGTTAGCAGGAATCTGAGGTATTGGCGTAACGTCAGGATCAACGCCTGAGCCCCAAGGCCTGCTATACATGATTCCCGTTCGCCCTTTTCTGTCGATTTGAAAACCTGTAAGATTTCTACTGACTTCAGCCCCGCCTGATGAGATTGTTACTAGCGTGTGCATTACTCCGGCTTCATCAATAAGGACCAAGGCGGCGGTTTTTGTTGTGCTATAGTTGTCTGTTGTGGTATACGCTTCTATTTTGTTGACTGTGTTACCTTTTGTTGTGAAGACGTCCACATAGTTACCGCTAGACGGGATTACAAACAGGTCCGTAATCAACCAAGTGTTCTGCGAAGGAATGTTCTTTTCTGGAGGGTTATTGTTTACAATGGCGCGGCCTCCAGGCGAAAGCGTTCCATCAACCCCGTAAATCTTCTTCCCTCTCAGGATGTTCCCAGGAGATAGATTCGGTTCGGCTGTCTGTAATTGTGCTGTTGTGACTTTAATTTCTCCATCACCAGGTCCACCTTTTTGATAACCCTTTTCAGGGTATACGGCTAGTGATCCATCTGGCCATTGTGAGGTTCCTGTCGCCGCCCTATTTCCGGTAAGGTGCGGCATTGTACCCGTTATTGGTCCATTTACATTAGATGCAGTTTTCCCCGCAAGGATGTCAGTCGCGGTTGCATTCCCCGTCGCCCGGATAAGTGCCGCTATTTTGGGTATGAGCTGCGCCCATGTCTCACTAGTGGATGCCGGTACACCGATGGCAACAAGCGCGGCAACCACTTCCGCTTTCCGCTCATTGCCAGCTTGAAAAGCCTCTCTTAATTGATCTTGCAACCCATTTACCCGATTGATAGGGACGCTACCAACCGCCAGCACTGCACCATTGATCGATCCGTCTTCACCGAGAGGGACGTTTTTCAGGACGACCATGGCCATCTCAGACGTTGAGTCCACGCCGGAAAGAAGCGTAATCTTCGCCCGCTGCGTGACTTCCCCGGCTTCGTTCCGGACTGTGTTGGTCACGGTGTATTGTGTCGGATCCAGAGCGGCCCGGTTAATTGCTACTAGCAAGGTGTCGGTGTTGGCGTCGAAAAGATCAAGCGGGATCTCGAATACCTTCTGATTATCGGCTGTGGCCGTCACCAATAGCGGGTAGCTGACCAGTTTCGGGATGCCTGTTTCCGTGACCAGGCTAATCTGTTGGTCGGTGTATGACTTCGCCTGAAGAGCAGCATCCTTTACGGCCTTCTCCGTCGCAGCCACATTTTCCCGGTATCCGTTCGTAGCATTCGACAGCTGCACAATCCCTTTCTGAGTTGTACTCGAATCAGGAATCTCCACCTGAACATTCCCCACGGCCTCATCAATCTTATCCCAGTTCTCATTCAGCATCGTCTCGATGTTAAAGGTCTCATTGCCATCCACCATCGGGTCTTTCTTTAATAGTCCTAAATTCGGTGTGTTACTGGACAACTCATACACCTCCTGCAAATTTGTTTAACGGCGTCTGCCCCAGCTGGCCCATAGTCATCACGTCATGAATATCGCGTATGAGCAAGTAGTTGAACGCATACGCCACCGCCAGATGCGCCGGCTTGATCTCCTCGATCGCGGACTTCAAGTCCTCCAGATTCGGCGGGATGCCGAGCGTATCGACGAATTTAACCGTAAAGCCCCATTCCTCGGGCTGAAAAGATACATCGACCGTGCCGCCATCATAAGCCTCTGCCACATTTTTCACGAGAGCTCCCGAGAAGGTTCCCGCTCCGCGCAGCTTGGACTCCAGTACCGCCCGCCGCTGCTCGATCGGCTTGTTCCGGTCGGTTGGAATGCCGAGCTCCATCTCCCAGCGCTCCAGGCCCCAGGTTGCTGTACGGACAAAAAACTGGTCTGCGGCTGAGTTCAGCGCCTGGTAGAGCGCATCCAGCTCGCTGCCCTTGGCTTCCATATCGGATTGCATGACGCGAGAGGTCTCGTAATAGGCCGGAAGATAAGAAAACAGCTCGCGACCGTGCAAGCTGTTCATTCGGGCATTATTCACTTACGCTCACCGTCCCCAGCACCGCGACCTGACCGGAGCCAATTTCAATATTTTGCTGCTCGGTGTGGCCGTTAATCGTCAAATCCGAGTAGTCGACGATAATCGGAATATCCAGCAGTACGGCGGCAATCCGAGTATACCTCACCAATGGGTCCTTTCGGTTAAAAGCGATCTGCTGTAAATACGTCCGAACGCCATCCTCGATCAGCTTCCGGATTTCGTCCATCGTCGAAGGCTGCTCCTGCGTACGCTGCACTTTGACGGAGATATCAATCGCTACTTCCGCCGCAGGCATCACCGTGATAACCGGACCGGCCGGAGCAACGCCTTCGCCCTGTCCATCCTGGGACGGGTCAATGTACTGCTGAACGGCATTCACGATATCCTGGCTTGCCGCACGCTTGTCCGTATCTATGAGATACAGCCCGACGGTACCGGGTCCTTTCCACAACGGCGCTACCTCCACACCGCCAACGCCGGCAATCTCATTGGCCCACTGCATGTACTGCGCTTTGTTGCCACTCGTCCCCTGGCTTCGGACTTTAGCGTAAAAACGCTCCAGGAGCGACTGATCACTTTCGGTATCCGTCCCGCTCCGCGTGGGCTCCGGGTTCGTAACCGATGTTACGCCGCTGACCGACGTCATCATGAGCTGAATGACGCCTGCGGGAACATTGCCATTACTGCCCGGCGTGACTGCCCGGATCGGCGCCGCGCCGGTACCCAAGTAGTCACTAAGCGTAACGTCTGATGTGGTCACATACTCCACGGAGGATTCCCCGGAGCCCTCATCGGCTGGCGTAGCTACGTAGGTTCCGGCAGGCACGGTCGTCCCCGGCTTCCCCGTAAACAGAACGCTACCGGACGAAGCGACCGCTTCCCGCCTAGTAATCCCATGCTCTGCCGTCCTCAGATCGAGTTCGGCGGAACGGATATCCGGATGATCGCTTGCCACGGTGCTTGCAAAGCCTCGGCGCAGCAGCTCCTGTGCCCACAAGGCGGCTTCGGACAGCATAAACGCGACCGGCGCCTGCGCATCCCAAATAAAAGAGCCCTCCGACTTGTCGATGTCCAAAGGCACTTTGTTCAGCATACGGTTCATAATGTTTTCTTCCGTCTGATCCAACAAATATAACGGCAAATCTGCCATCAGATCACCACGCTTTCTATAATTTCCGTCTCATCCCGGACACTCGTAATGCGGCAGCTGAAACGGCAAGCTTCTCCTTCCCAGGCAAAAAGGAACTGATCCACGCTCTCCGTCCGCGCGTCCGCCAACAGCGTCTCGGTGACCATGCGCTGAATCTCGCTTTCTTGCAGAGATCGGTCATAGCCTTTGCCGACCAGCTCCTCCAGCTCACTGCCGTAGTCGCGCGTATAGATCAAATGACGGTAACGCGGCGTGCGAATCGCTTTTTCGCACCAGATGACCCAGGCTTCCTTCTCGTCCGCAACCGGAATCTTCCGGGTCGGGGACATCACGAACTCGCCAGCTTCAAAATCATACCGCCAGCTCCGTCCAAAAACAGCCCCTTCTCCTTCCAGTACATCCGGATCTGTGACATCCGTCCAGATCATTTCATCGTTCTCCGGGAATAAATTAGCCACCACTGCTCACCACCTTGCACACGACCACCACGTCATTGCCGCTGTTGACCCGAACGGCGAGCACGCGGTCCCCCGGTTTCAAACCTTTTCCCAATTCAAAAAGGGTATCTTCAACTTCGTTCTCTTCGGCATCAAACGTCATATCCTGCTGCTGGCCCCCCAATGTCACGGTGCCCTTAGCCATATAACGGGGCAAGGACAGCATTCCTGGCAGTTCCGCTACCATATAGTCCTGCAACTCATGCTTGAAATCATCCAGTTTGAGTCCCGTCGAGGTTATCGTGCCGAGTACGGCCCCTACGCCGCCCATGGCTTGACGGGTTTGCTTGTTCATTGAGGCGTATAAGGAGGACGCCAATTGTCCATAGGGGTCTTTATTCAAGGTAAAACCTCCTTTTTACATCGTCATAGCTCCCCAGCTCCAGCATCATGCTTCCGGGACTGCCCAGCTCCCGACTGACGGAAATCACGAGCAGCTTCATCGAGCCCAGCATGACCGCATCTCCGGCGCGGATCGTATTGACATCAGGTGCATTCAGGGAGATGGTCTCCCGAATCCCCCTCAGTTTGCTCCGGGCCAGCTGGCGGGCGGCCGCAGGCGACTTCACCTCATCATCCTGAATAATAGCTTGGAGCTGTCCGTATTTGGCGATATCCTTCTCCTCGATGGCCATCACCTTGGAAGGAACCTCTTTTCCGGTCTCGCTTGCGCCTGTCGCCAGCACCTTGACCTTAGTTGCCGCACCCTCCAACGTCCGCGATTGCGTAGTATCCGTGATGGCCTCCAGGATGTAAACCTCTTTGTTCGTTCCCAACTCATACAGCTCAAGCCCTGAAGCGATCATCCGCGGATGATACAGCTTGCCGCCGGCTTTGGCCGTCTCCCGCAGATCAGCGAACATGCTCGCGTAAATCGACTGCGTCCGGTAAACGGAACGCCCCAGCTGCTTCTCGGTATCGGGCAAAACCGCAATTTTCAGGTTCCAGTCCGCCGCGTACTTTTTGAATCGCTGGGTAGCCGTCTGCTTTGCCGGGAACAGATATTCATCCTCCGATTTATCCAGATATACCGTCCGATCGTACATCGTGAGGGTCATCCGCTTCACGCCGTTATTCGAGGTTTCCACTTCCCACACGACAGCTGGGTGCAGCAGGGGGACATAGTCCTTTTTACCGTAAGGAATTCCGCTGATCCGGATCGCCATTCCCGGCGAGATCGGCGGCATATCCGGCGTTACGACCAGATTGACGGTTCCCTGATAAGCGACTTGTTCAAGCGAATCCCGTAGACTGATAGCTTCCACCAAGGGAGATAAATCGTATTGATCCTGCAAAATCACCTTGTAACTCATGACAGCACCAGCGTTTGGCCAGGCTTAATGGCGTTCGGATCTTTACCGATCATCTTCTGATTCAGCTTGTAGATCTGGTTCCATTTCGAGCTGTCCCCGAGCTCCAGCTTAGCGATTTTGGAGAGTGAGTCCCCTGACTTCACGGTGTACGTCTTGTTCTTTTCCTTCATGTCGGCCCGGGGCTTTTTATTCGTTCCAGATGCCCCGCTGCTGCCTGCTGTTTTGGCCACCTTCATTTCACTCCATGTCCGAAGTGTGATGTCAAAATACACATCCCCGATCTCCCCGCCACGAAACGTGGACTGATGGGAGGCGACGTACACCGGCACGTTCACTGCCGTCTTGGTAATAACGAATTGCAGGGGCGTTTTAGAAGTCAGAAACTCGTTAAGTTTATTCATCGCCGTTTGCGGTTTAATATGATCTTTCTCTTCTCCTTTGCAATAAGCTGCATCATACTCTTGTGGAAAAAAGGAAGAGAATGATATCTCCTTAATCCGATTGCCTTGCGGAAAATCAAACTCCCCATAGTTGAGAATCGTAGCTGTTTCCAGTCCCTTTTGGCGTGAAATGGTCACCTCTTCGGGGTTGACCGGGAATAGGAACGTCATGCCTTTTGCGTTCTTCAAAAGAAACTCCACCTGGGCCCCCTCCTTTCTGTATGGATGCCTTCGGACCGACTTTAGGCCTGCTGTTAACCATCATCTTCAATAGGCCATCGGAGTCGGCTTCCGGTTCTGCGCCGCTTTGCTGAATTCGGCTCTCAGCCGTTGCCCGATCAGAAGGATCAATCCTTCTACATCGATTGGGTGTTCCTCATGCACCGTTACCTGCACCGCGCCTGGAGGAAGATTGTAATTCACGGTTGTCTCCGTTTTGAAATCCATCAGCAAGCCGGATATCGTGCTCATCTGCTCCGGGCTGATCTGAACAGATTGCGGGGAGGTTGGCTTCCCTGCAAAAGCTTGGTTTTGCGCTGCACTTGCGGGTGGCCCAAAAGTACTCATGCTTACAGCATGGCTAGGAGGGACATACGGGCCGTACGGGTTCAAAGCTGGATTCGGCAGCAGCGGCTTGCTGAAATCAGCCGGTGCTGGTTTCGGAATGATGGGAGCCGGAAGGGCAGCCGCACTAGAGGGTGGTGCCTTTGGAACATCCTTCGGTTGAGCAGCTTCCTTGTCTTTTTTCCCGAAGGAAAACGTGTTGGAGAACCACTTCGATACCGTCTCCTTACCTTCTTTGAACTTGTCACCAATCCCGGTAATAGCGCCGCCCACCTTCTCGCCAATAAAGCTTCCTACGGTGCCGCCGAGCGTTGAGCCGATCATCGTACCTGCAACCGGAATCACGGATCCGATGATGCCGCCGATCGTGCTTCCAATGCCTCCGCCGACGGCAGAGCCTATGGCTTGGTTTCGTTCTTTCCCCGGCTTGGCTGAGGCAATTGCGGTCGCATCGGCTATATAACTCAATGGGCCGAGGACCCGTTTGCCAAGGCCTTTCATCAAGCCGGAGCCTAGACCGCTTTTGCCGGCATTTTTCACTGCACTCGCTCCAGCGCTGCCGTCAGCTGCCTGTTTTACTGCATCTGATCCTGCTCCGGTCTTAACAGCGCCCGCCGCGCCTCCGGAAACGATGCCGCTGGCACCACCGCCACCAAACATCCCCTTGGTCAAATCCATGGCACCCTTGACCAATTCCAGCGGTCCTTTTGCAAGCGTACCAGCGGTTTCTACAAGGTCACCCACTTTATCAGATCTGTTAAGAAATTTGCCCCACTTCGTTACAGGCTTCTCCACTTGTTCAGTCTTGGCCGCAGCAGCCGTATTTTGATTGGCTTTTTTGCCTCTTTGTCCAGGTCGAACGATTCGACCCTTGTTGACCTCGGCGGGCTTATTCTCGACAGGTTTATTCCCAGAGACAGCCTCTTTAGCGCCTTTGAATTTACCTTTCAGTTGCCCCCCGGCTCGCATAGTTGCGCCAGCGGTGGTTACAAATCCTAAAATGCCTAGAGCCGTATCCAAACCCGATTTTTTACCGCTCCCACCGCCTCCAAGCTGAAGCGATCCAAGCTCAGCCGTAAGCTTATCCACCGCCGTCGTATTCGCCGTCAACGCATCGGTCAATGGAGAAAAATCAAGCCCTGCCGCCCGCAAATCCACCTGAACGCTCGCCTCAATCTGCTTCTGCACGCTCAGGTTTAGATTCGTATCAATCTGCTTCTGCACATTCAGCTTCACATTCGCTGAAGCTTGGATGACTTGCGACTTCACCCGCTGCATTTTGGCCAGCAGGTTGTCCAGCCCTTTCGAAGCGCTGTCCTTCAGCACGATTTCAGGTGCCATGCGGGTACGTCCGATTCGCATGACGCGTCCCTGGATCCGCTCAAAATAACGCTCCATCGCCCGCAGCTCGCGGTTGGCCTTGATCACGTTTTTCGGATCGATGACCAGATTCATGCGATAGTTCATGGCTTCAGCCATTTCGTTTCACCTCCTGTTCACTTCAAACTCTGACCGGCCATGCCCTCAATCTCCTCTTGGGAGAAAGCCAGCAGCAGCAGGCGCTCCCCTCGCGGGAGCCGCCAAAAATCTCCGGGACGAAGGTGATGCCGGACCCACAGATGATACAGCATCGTCGTCATTCCCCCGGAGCCGATCAGTTTTTTAGGTCAGCAATCTCGACCCCGAAGCCCGACAGCTCCAGCACTTTATCGCCAACGGCATCCAGCTCCCCGGCCAGCAGCATGCGGCGGACCGCCTGCTCTCCGCCCGACAGCTTCAGGCGGCTTGTAATCCGCGGGTCACCCCAGCCGCTAAGCGTCAAACCCTTCACCGACAGACTGCTCGTGGCCTCGGAAATTAGCAATGCATTAAACGTCTCCGTATCCACCTTCTCATCCACCGCGCCCTTTATCGTACGGCGAACGGTACAGCGCTCGCGGATGCTGTCCACCTTGCTTGAAGTCAAGCCCTGCAGCACCATCTGCATATCCAAGCGCTTAATGCGTACCGTTTCCTCCGGCAGCTTCTCGGCTGCCTCAAACAGACTGTCCAATATTTGCTCTTCGCTCATGTTCTCATGCAAGCTCATGCGTATATCTCCTTTACTCATAAAATAATAGATTTCATCTTCCTATTGCAGCGGGCGACGTTCGCCCGAATCAGGCATTCCTTACCGGGCGAACTCCCGCTTTGCGCCGCACTTGACCTTGATAATAAGAAACCTCTTAATCCCCCTGAATCGGATCCAACAGCTCGTACCCCTCGAAGGTAAATGAAGTTTCCTCCTGCACTTCTTCACCGGCTGTCCAGTTAGCCAGCTGGATTTTGTCCGGCATGCAGCGGATTAGGCGAACACGCTCATGGCCGTAGGATTCGGGATCATCCAGCTTGGAGATGATATCGAATTTCGTGAAGCCGCGGGAGATCATATCGGAAGTAACCTTGTAACCAGTCATCGTGCCGGTTCCCTTTTTGCTGCCGTTTTTGTGTACCGTCCAGTCGTTGCCGACCAGCTTCAGCTCGCGCTTCTCCAATTCCACGCTGGCTTCCAGCTTGTTGATGTGCGTCTGCCAAACCCCGTCAATATACGCCTGGCCGTATGTCCCCATAATGACTCTTGAAGCATCCAACATGTTAAATTCCTCCTCGATTTCTTTAAGTTTTTTCTTAAAAAAAGCCCTCTTCGGGCAGTCCGTCTCATCTTAAATACGCTGATTGACGTACTCGTTATTGCACGTAAAATGTGCCGAACAGTTGCTCCATCACATCGGTCAGCTTCACGTTCCACTGCAGGAAGACCTGATCCGGCTCCGGCGTGTTTACAGCGGAATCGCCATAGTACGCCGGATCAAGAATGACATCGTAGCCGTCCGGCTCGATGACATTGCTGAGCGACAACGAAGCGAGATATTCCTTCACGGCACCGATCAGCGCCAGACGGCCTTCCTCGGTGTTGTTCACCTTGCCGATGTAGGTCTGTTCCGCGGCCAGTTGCAAATCCGCATGGATCGCATCCATCACGCGGATGGAACGGATTTTTTTCCAGGCATTGTTTTGGCCTTCAGCCGGATTCACCAACGTGTTAATGCCGCGCAGCGCCTTCACCTGACGTCCGTCATAGAAAAGCACGAAAACGCCATTGCGTACAGCCTGCTCCTGCTCGGAGCGCGTCCAGCGGCGGGTCACATCCTCGAATGGCGTTACCGCGTATGTAGCGGATTGGTTCAACCGCTGACCGGCAATAAGCCCGGCCACGTAAGCAGCCGTCTGCGCGGAACTATAGTTCACGCCGGACAGACGCACACCCGTACCTACATTGATAATCCCTTCATGGTTCAATGCAAGCGAGCGGGTCGCCGCCAGTTTGGCTGCATCCTTGGAGGTATCGTCCGCCGCGCTTCCGCCGAATACGGCCATCACGCCGCGTCCTTCTTGACGGAGACGCTTCACCCAGGCCGCAAAGCTCTGCAGCAGAGCCATATCCGCAGCATAATCCAAGGCAAGTACGTTGAATTCCTGGCCTTCGACCGCATCCTGCATCTCGATATAATCTGCATTCGTCAGGCCCCCGTTGCCACTCTTGCCACCGGACAGCACAGCTCCGTTCACATCAGCAGGAACGCCGGCCGCTTCCAGTGCGGTAGCCGTAACCCAGAGGTTCTCATCGTCTTCATTGATCTGCGCCGCAATCGACGCGGCTGTCCCGTCCAGGCTTGTATAAGTACCAAGCAGTTTGGCGCCTTCATAGAGGCGAAGCTCGCGTGCGGCCGGGTCGATCAGCGACGGCTGCACGGTTACGGAGAAGCCATTGCCCCGACTGCCCGGATATTTGGCCTGCAGCTTCAGTACATCGGAAGGCGTAGCTTCCGCATTTTGCAGCGTTACGCTAGACGCTGCCGCCGTGTTATCTGCTAGGCGATAAGCCAGCAGCTTCTTCGGCCCGCCAAACAAGGCCAGGTAAAGCGTTTCGTAAGCCGTAGCCCCATCCTGGCTATCCGCAGAATACATTTCGGAAATCGCGAACTCGCTTCCGATTTCCACGAACTCGCGCACCGGTCCCCAATTGGCTTTAACCGGCACGACGACCGTACCGCGGGATCCGCCCTGAACAGCCGACGCGGCGGCCGCCTTGAAATTCATATACAAACCCGGAAGTACCGGTTTATTTGTGCTTTCCCATGTTCCACCTGCCATGATTAGTCCACCTTCGCTTTCATAAATTGTTGGATTCTTTCTTTGACTTCGGTTACCGTGAACAGCTCTCCGTCTGCCCCATACATAGCACCTGCAAGCACCTCCGCCCGAACCTCGAACAGTTCCTTGGCGTGTGTTTCGAGTTCATCTAGCGCATATCGCGGAGCGCTGATACTGCGAGCTTCAGTCTTGAGTGTTTTTTTCACAGCCATTGTCACCACCTCACTTTAATATTGGATGTACGTTAACGCGCCTGATCAAAGCGGCTTCCTCCGGTGAACGCATCTTCCGCTGCGCCAGGGTCAGCTTCAGCTGCCCGTCCAGCATGGGATCGGCCTGCATATCGGAGGCAATCTCCGCAACGGATAAATAGCGGCGTTCCTGTGAATCCAGCATCAGCTGGACCTGGGTACCAAGCTCCTCCACCAGCCTTGCAGCGGTGAGCTGCTCGTCCGCGGAATCGAGAGAGGCAATATGCCCGGTAAAGGTTTTGCGAACCTCGAACATCGAAGCTCCCGCCATCTTGGTCTCGCAGCTCGTCATCCGCCATAATACGGCGTGATCTTCCCGCCCCGCCGGCCATGCCGTATGATAGGTGCGCCAAGGATCGCCCAGTACTTCTCCTGTCCAGGCTGTCAGCGTATGCAGCCACTCATCAGGTTGACCGGTGGAACCGGCCCCGGATGCCTGGGGCACATAGACGCCGAATCGCATGATCCGGATCATTTTGCCTGAAACAGAATCGAACTTGTCGGCTTCCGGCACACCCAAATAATGAAGCTTGAATGCTTTCCCATCGGCTCCGATAACCCGCTTGCGATGTAATCCCGGGACTAGAAGTTCCACCCAGCGATCCAACTGAAGCAATTCGGAACGATCTGCATACAGCTTCAATCGCACCACCTGCCGATATCCTGCCCATGAGGATTTCCAAACGTCCTCTCCCAGCGTCATGACGCCATAGAAAGGCTCACTAACCCCGTCCGGCGGATGTACGTCATATATTCGGCCTTCGAGCTCGGGAACGATATCTAGAGCGGCCTGCTTGATCGCCCCTCTCATTCCGCAGATGGCCGGGTGGCTTCCGGTCGGTTATGCGATAGCCAGCTTCTTGCGACGCTCACATGCTTGCGCAACACGGCCCCCTCCTTTCCTTCATATATAGAGAATCGAAAATGAAGCAATCGAAGCCTAAGGCCGCAGCAAAAAACCGGTCCCCTCAAGGCCGGCTCACATCTACACTGTGTGTGTTCGGTTTGCTTTGTTTAACTTCATTTCCGATAATACAATCTTACACCCCTAAATCGGATGCGCTGACGTCTAATGGGACGGATAATGCGGAACTTAAAGTGGAATGTTGGCGGAAAATAGTACGAACTTATGTTCGTGTTCAGTGCTGTTTTCCCGTTTCATCTTAGATTCTGCCTCATGGTGCGGCATCTTATCTTGAAATAGAAAAACCGGAGGTCCTCATTGAGGTCCTCCGGTTTAGGCTCGGTTTGAATATCCATCTAGGCGAGTATCAGTTCATTTTGCTCTTTGCAGCCTTGTCCAACTCTTGCAGCTTCAGCAGCCCCCTGTCTGCTAAAGCCAGCGCCAGTTTATAGAAGGCCCGGGTGCGGATCTTGGTATACGTATCCTTGCTGACCGGCGGTTCGAGGATATGGTTGTACACTTTGTAATCGAATACGTCGTCCTGTTTCATGTACCGTTCGCGAATCAGCGTCTGCTCCCGCTCGCCAAGCCGTTCCACGATTGACTCGATGATCTCGCAATACTGCTTCCTGGCTGCAGGCATATCTACATTATATATGGCAACCGATGCCGTTTGGTCCGAGGTGACGTTGGTCGGTCCATGAAATCGTTCCGTGTAGGATGCAGTGACGCTCGTCTCCCTGACTTCGAATGTAATGGTTTTATAGATACGATATTTCTCGAATATCGCTTCAACAGCACTTTGGGTCTTTCTGCGATCCAATTCCGGTAAAAATGGATTCATTAGGAAACACTCCCCTTTGGATTGTCAATTTCGAGGTTTGCTTTGCCATTTGGCAGAAGGTTGTCTCATCTCACGTGTTCGTATTTTGTTCGTATTTTTTCATTAATATACCACTATTTGGAGGACGCCGTAAACCTTCAAAAGGGTGAACTATTCACGGGAATTTGGAGCGTACCTTTCATATTCTTGCCTTTTGGCAATTATACTCTCTTTTATTTTACCTGTTGGCAAAGGCGGGGGATGTGTTTATACTATAAGTAGATGTTTCAGATGGACTATGGTGAGGAGTGGCCGGAACGTGGATCACATATTTGGATCATACTTGAAAGAGATGAGGGAGAACAAAGGCTGGAGCATCAATCAGCTGGCCCAAGCCGCCGATATCAGCGGATCGCAAATCTCCCGGATCGAGAATGGGCTGCGGGGCATCCCCAAGCCGCAAACGCTTCGCAAAATGGCAGATGCACTCGAAGTTCCCTATGAAGAGCTGATGAATAGAGCAGGTTATCTGCAGCAGGATGCTGCCAAGCACGAGAACATCTCGGCCCCCGCTTGGGCAACCTCCAGGGATAAACGGGATTTCAAGAAAATGCTTGAGGATGACGGTGAGCTTATGTTTGACGGCGTCCCTCTGAACGAGGAGGACAAGCAGCGCATCAAGGACGTCCTGACCGGACTGTTCTGGGAAGCCAAGCAAATGAACAAACGCAAGAAATAAATCTACATGGATAAGGAGATACATACCGATTACAACGATTCAACCAATCCCAATATTGCAGGTGAACCGGCATGGATGATCATTTACAACCCTTAATCCGTCAGCTGATCAAAAAACATCATACCAACTGCCCTTTTGAAATCGCGACTTCCTTGGGCATACATATTCGATTCGCAGATTTAGGCCAAACGACCAAAGGGCTGTATTTCCGTAAGCTGAGGCGGAGATTCATTGTCATCCACAATCAGCTGCCGCCGCCATGGCAGCGCTTCGTATGCGCGCATGAGCTCGGGCATGACCGGCTCCATAAGGGAATCAGCCGCTTTTTTCTGGAGGAGCATTCCTATTTCAGTCCGGGCAAACTGGAGCGGCAAGCGAACCGCTTTGCCATTGCCCTATTGACGGCAGGTTTGGCTCCCGGACCGGGTGAGTCCTTACACGAGTTCTATCTACGAGCTGGCATTCCACAAGAAATGCTATATTTTTTTAGATTTTAAACGAACGTACGTTCCTTATTTGTAGTGAAGGATTCCAGATGGCTAACTCCCTCCTACTAGCAAAAAACAACTCGCTCTTGACATGATGTCAGAAGCGGGTTGTTATGGAAGCCTCTTTTAGAGAAGAGTTCATACAAGAGATTATCAACAGGTGTAGACAGATGTTCTAATTGTTCGGTCCCCTATCCTCCGTTCAAAGCGGTTCAAAGATCGCTACCTGTCGTTTACCCACCTTCATGTGCTGAATCCTTTGAAACCGGTCATGCTTTAATTTTTGCCCTTTGTCGGATATGACGGCAACCACGGAGCGGCCTGGAACCAGGATGGAATGAATGCCGTTAAAGAAATCCTTCACCGGCTCATCGCTTCCGCCACCCCAGCTAACCAGGTCACCATAAGGGAGATCGGTCATGACGATATGGGTTCCCTTGCAAGAGGCCAAGCTTTCCTCCGGTTGGGTTATATCGGCTTGAAAACAAATCGTCTCTTCCAAACGCGACGACCTTAACAGCTCCCTCAATCGGCCAGCGCTTTTCAGCGCATCCTGGTGCGACGGCTTATGATACAACGCCAACAGTTCTTTCAGCTGTTCGGTGCGTTGTTCCAGCCCCTCTTCGCGGAGCAGCGACAGGTTCTTCGCGGCTATGCCGATCACCTCTGCGTTAATGTCAGAGCCGATGACGCGATGAAGGCGCTGCCCGTGAAGCAGCCCAGCCACCGTTAACAGATACGCCCCGCCACAGCAGGGATCAAACAAGGAATACGGCCCCTGTACCCCTTTTTTGTCCAATAGTTGAAAGCACCGCTGCGCAATCTCGCTGGCTAGTCTGACAGGAAACGATGTCGTTCCCTGCGCATTATACAGAACCCGGCCGCTGGCGAAATCCTCGTAGCTGCGCTGGGATTCATAGATATATTCCATTCGAATGATTCCTTCCATCCGGCTAAAGCCTGAGTAATTTCAAATAATCCAAATACAGATTAACATCCCTGAGCCATATATCAAAATCCGCATGCTATACGTAACAGCCGCTGATGTGGATTGAAGTCACATAGAAAAGCTCCAGCTTCGCTGAAAACTTATAAATTTTATAATCTTAAAAAGAAATAGACCGCCCTTGGTCAGGATCACGGTCTATTTCTGATTGGATTCCTATAGCAAGGCCGCTCTTAAAGCGGTACGTTGTACGCCGGGATCGTGTTCGCGCACGGCCCCTCTTACATTCTATACAGATTTTAACAAAACTCATTCACAAATGCCAAGCCCAGCTTGATATAGATAAACTCTATCCTGCAGCCCGCTTTTACTTATCCAGATGGGACATATAATCAAACGCTGTCGTGCCGTACACATTCTTGAAATGCCGATTCAAATGGGCAAGATCCGTGAAGCCGCACTGGGTAACCGCCTGGTATACATCCCGGCTGTCCTCGATCAGATGTTTGGCGCGCTCCACTTTACAGTTCAGATAATACTGATAAGGCGACAGCCCCGTATTGGCTTTAAAGTAACGGATGAATTGATACTTCGACATCCCGAACTCCTCGCTTACTTCGTCTAGTCGGAGAACATGATCCAGATGGTCCTGCATCATTTCTTTGGCCTTCCGTGTAAACATACTGTCCTTCCGGCTATCCGGGTTCAGAATATTCTCGTTAAAATGCCCCGCCAGACCCAGCAGCAGCTCGCTGCTTCTTGCCTCCGGCTGACCCGTGAAGATCGACCTCGTCACATCCAGAATGCTCTTCCGCAGCCCGGCGTGATATACAATCGGGGATTGGAACCGGACGATATCCTTTTTCTGAATCAATTCCAGAAATAGCTCCGGATGAATATAGATCATCACATAATCGATGCCCGTTCGTTCCTGGGACCAGCCATCATGATTCTGCTCCGGATGGAACAGCATAACCCCGCTTTGGTAAGAAGCCTGCTGACTGCCGTCCAGCGAGTACTTCTGAATGCCGCGCAGCGTGACGCCGAGGGCATATTCCTCGTGATAGTGCTTTTTATATTTGAAATCCGTCAGGCTCGCGGACAGCGCCGTAATGCCCACCGCTTTTTTATAGATAAACTGCTCCATCTTCCATCACCCCTTTATGAGCTCCGGTATGCCGGATACGACGATTGCCGAGTACAGCAGAAACAAAGCCAGGATCGTGTTGGTCGTTCTCCGATATTTTTGCATAATTCCTTGAAAAAGGCTACCGCACACGGCCCATGTCATATACGCGGACAGCCCGATTAACGATACCGCGACAACAAACGCCGAGATGACTGGACCTGCCGTATAATACGGCATGACGTAGCTCGGAATGACCGTCAGCGTAAACAATACCACCTTCGGATTGAGAAACTGCATCAGAAAGCCGGACGTGAAGGACGCCGTTTGATTCGTGCCGGACTTGGATACGTCCATGGTATACACCTGATACGTGAGATACAGCATGAACAGGCAGCCTACGATCCGCAAGATTGGCATTACGATTGGCATGCCTGTAGACAGCAGCTGGCCCAATACCACGGAAGCAGCGATTAATAGGAAAAAAGCGATGGAGGCTCCGGCAATGTAGCGCAAGGTCTTCTTCATGCCGGAATTCTGAACCGAAGACAAAATGACGATGTTGGATGGTCCCGGCGAGAAAGCCACGATAAAACAGTAAATAAAAAACGAAGACAGGTTCATGATAATAGCTCCTAACAAAGGAATTTCCTTTGTCATTATAGAGCTGGAGGCGAAGCGGGGCATAGTACATTATTGCAGCAGAACTAGAGCCGCACGAATACGGCTCTTCCTCAGATACCGGTTCCTTCTATCGCCCCTAGTGACCGGACTGGTGCGTCTTCGGTTGTTCCTGCGCATGCGCGCTGCCGGATAGATTCAGCAGAACGACCCCTGCGATGATCAGCAGGATCGAGAATATTTTCAGGCCATTAATCTGCTCCGCAAAGAACATATAACCGATTACGGTAATGATCATGATGCCAAGTCCCGACCAGATCGCGTAAGCCACGGATATTTCAATCTGCTTCAAGCTCAGCGTCAGGAAGCTCAAGCTGCAAATATAGAATACCACCAGCAGCACGCTGGGCAGCGGTTTGCTGAACCCCTCCGACAGCTTCATGTTCAGCGTTCCCGCCACTTCAAACAGAATAGCCAAACCCAGATAAAACCAATGCATAATCTCAAGACTCCTCCCGTTTCTCTGTGGCAATTCCGAACAACAAGATGTCCATGACGGACTGCAGCAGCTCCCCCAGCGGCAATTGATGCTTTACCGTCGCCCTCGAATCGTAAATCTGATGGAGCGACCCGAGATACAGATCGATGAACAGCGGCAGATGGATTCGTTTGATGAATCCCTCGGCCATGCCCTGCTCCATCAGCTCGGTGACAATGCCCCATTCCTCTCGGAAAAAGGTGTCCAGCTTCTCCCACTGCGCATAATGCGTGCGCTTCAGATCCGGCAGCATCCCCAAATCCATCTGCTCCATCTCCTGGGGCAGACAGATTAGAATCTGGTGAACCTTCTCCAGAACGGTGAGTCCCTCATCCGCCGCAATTTCACGTTCGCGCTGCTGGATGTGCCGGATCATCCCGTCAATGATATGTTCAACAATCTCTTCCTTGGATGAGAAGTGCTCATAGATCGTCCGTTTACTAATCGCAAGGCTGCGGGCCAGATCACTGACCGTAAACGTAAATCCTTGCCGCTGAATTAAGCGGATCGTTTCATTCAATATTCGCTCGCGCAAGTAAACTAACTCCTCTCCTGATACCGTAAATACTATTCCGGTACCATTAGTATTATAACGCCTCGATCAGCATGAAATCCAGACATGATTTTTTATATTAAACGTGGCAGAAAATACCTTAACGAACTAGGAGCGCCGGATACATATGAAAAAAAACGTTCATAGACCGCACTTTCTCAGAAGGCAGACTGCTTATAACAGATGCTTTTCTTGCGATTGGTTAGCATTTGAAGTTTAAATCCCATAACAAAAAGAGCCCGCTTACGTAATGTAAACAGACTCTTTTCGATTTCACCAAACCCTTTAATCAAACCGCACGTCGCCAATGCCGAACCATGGAAAATATCCGGCAGCCGCATAAGCGCAGCAGGCGGCAACAGCAAGTAATCCGATAACCAGAAGATCATAGCGCGAATATCGCGACGGGTAATAATACGTTCGGGACTTCGCCTGATCGCCGTCGAATTGCTTGGCCTCCATCGCGGCGGCCACCCGATGGGCCCTGCGGATGCTCTGTGCCAGCAGCGGCACCACATACAGTCCAGCGCGGTTCACCATACCGCGAATTCCGCGAATCGGGCGGACTCCTCGTACCTTCAAGGCTTGACGGCGGATCACGTATTCCTCCCATACCATAGGCAGCAGCCGGATCGAAGCCATGAAGCTGTAAGCATACTTGGGCGCAAGCCTCAGCTTCTGCATCAGGCTGTAGAATAAATCCACCGAGGACGTTGTGGTCACGAGCAGCAGCCCCTCCGAGGCAAAGGCTATTCCTTTAAAGCCCAAATGCAGCCCCCGGTAGAAGCTTTCTTCCGATACCCGGAACAACCCCCACTCCCACCAGATCGTCTCCCCCTTACCGAACAGCATCATGGAAGAGGCGGACGATATGAAGGCAAGCAGAAATGGAATGAAGAACAACAGCATTTTCCAAGGTTTCACCCCGCTGAGCACGATCAGACAGACCATAAAGATCAACGCCTGGTACAAAACAAAATCAAGATCATGGGTTAACACCGTCATGAAAAACAGCGCACAGATCAGACCCAGCTTCACCACCGGATTCGCCCGGTGCAGCCAAGTGATCCGCACGGGGTTCCATATGTTCATGCGTTCACCTCCGTGAAGCGATGATCGGTCGTGGTTAGATTTTCGCGAGCATCAGCGCCATTCACTCCGCCCGCCTCCTGTCCGGATTCCGTCCCGGTACACCAGCGCGGGGAAGGCATGCTCGAGGTCAGCTGTCCCTCGCGGATTTCCCATATATGCGTGGCGACCCGCTGCGCGACCTCCATTTCATGCGTCACCATAAGAATGGCGGTTCCCGCGCGGCGGAGCTGCTCGCACATCTCCAGAATCGCAAACGTATTCCGCGCATCCTGTCCGAAGGTCGGCTCATCCAGAAGCAGGACGGACGGCTGTCTTGCCATGGCCGTAGCCACGCTCAAGCGGCGCTTTTGACCTGTCGACAGCTGGTACGGATGCCTGGCCTCCAAGCCTCTCAATCCAAAGCGTTCAAGACAGCGGTCGGCCTGTGCCTTCGCTTCCTCCGGCGGCACATGATCCACCAGCAGCGAATAAACCACCTCATCGCCGATGCGCTCCGTCAGGAATTGAAGCTCCGGATTCTGAAACACGAATCCGATTTGTCGCAGCTGCTGCTCTCTCTTCTTCCGCACCTTTCTGCGCTTGCCCTGAATGACCTCTTCCCCGCAGAGCACATAGGTCCCTTCGGCGCGCAGCAGCCCCATCAAACTGAGCAGCAGCGAGCTCTTGCCTGCTCCGTTAGGCCCTACCACCGCAATGAATTGTCCCGGAAACACCTCGGCCGAAGGGAGAGTGATGGCCGGTTTATCCCATCTCATTCCCCTGAAATTCACCAGTTGAATGACAGGTTCCCCACATTGAACGTACGGCGGAGCAGCCTCATGCAGGAGATTACCCCGCTCACCGCCAAGCGCGTCGACCGGAGCAAACAGTTCTCTGCCCGACCGGGTCTGCGCATAATCTTCCCATACGCCGGGATACCAGATTCCATAGGCTTGGAGTTCCCGCTCGTATTCTGCGAATATCGCTGCTGGAGGACCTTCGCCCAGAATCTCGCCATCCGGGCTGAACAGCACGACACGATCCACGTATTTGGCCATTTCTTCTATCCGGTGCTCTACGATGATCAGCGTCCGCCCTTCCGATACGGCCTTCACCGCGGACCAGATTTGCTCCCTTCCTTCCGGGTCGAGCAAGGCAGATGGCTCGTCAAGGAACAGCACCTCCGGCTCCAGCAGCAGAGCCGAAGCCAGCGCCAGTCGTTGCTTCATGCCTTGGGACAGATGCCCGATCGGCATATGAAGCTCCTCAAGATCAAGCCCCACCTCGCGGAGGGCCGCTTGCATCCGCTCCTTCATCTCGTCGCGGGGGACACTTAGGTTTTCCAGTACGAATGCCAGCTCTTCATCCACGTATGGCATGCAGAACTGGGTATCCGGATCTTGGAATACATAACCCCAAGAGCGAGGAACCAGCTGCGACTCGCATTTCATCGGCACCTCCGTTGCGCGGGGAATCATCCCGCTCAGCACCTGCAGCAGCGTGGATTTGCCGCAGCCGCTCGGACCGAGCAGCAGCACCTTCTCCCCCCGGACAGCCGAGAAGGAGAGGTCTTTGAACATCAGCCGCTCCTCGCCCGGATACTTCAGACGCAATCCCTCCACATACACGGCCGGTTCCGGAAGCATTTCAGCGGACTGAGCCGGAACCAGGCTAACCGTGGCATTACACATGGCGCGGATCATCCAGTGCTTCGTAATCCTTCTTCGACGCAGGACGCAGCAGGGATGTCACACCCGTACGGTCAAGCGCTTTGGCCAGCAGGAGCATCAGGAGGCCTGCAATGACGGCGCCGCTGAGTACCCGCATGCCGTATTTGGCCAGGAACATCCATGTCTGCAGGTCATCGGTATAGCTGTAATAAAAGTCCATGATCATCGATCCGATGGCTGCGCCGGCTCCGGCAATCGCCAGCGTCCACGCCGAAGCGCTCCGATAACGGAGCGCCGCGAATACCAATTCTGCGCCCAGTCCTTGAATGAGACCATACAGCAGCAGGGTCAAACCCCAGCCGCTGCCAAACAGCACTTCCACGTGGGCTGCCGCCAGTTCCGCGATGATGGCCACTCCCGGCTTGCGGATCAACAAGTAAGCAAGTGTGGCTGCAGCGAACCACATGCCGTATAACAACTCATCCGCTTCAAAGAACAGCGGTTTTAACAGATTGTAAACCGAACCCCAAAAGTGATAAATGACGCCCAGCACCAGCGATACCAACACCGTCACCAAAATATCGCTTAACCGCAGCCCTTTTCGGGGCTGAACCCCCAACTTCTCCTGCACTGACGTTCCCATAACCACACATTCCCCTCTCCACCTCTATTTTTGTGTAAACACAACAAAAAACCGTCTGGAAAAACGCGCAGACGGAAAAATAGGCCCTATGTAGGCAGGGTCGGATATTCTCTACGCTGGCATTACCCAGTTCAGATTAACGGTCAACAGCGGATAATAGCTGCAATCTCAGCCTGATTCACTCAAGCCCCCGTATTCCCTATTCGGTTTCATGTTAATCTTAAAATACACATTCGTTCCCCAATTAGCAAGAACCTTTTTTCAAAAATGGCCATTTATTGATTTCCAGCTCATTCTATGTCAATATCAAAGTGATTGGCTTTTCCACCAACGTTTATTGCTGACACCTATGCACAAAGGAGAATGACATGGCTAAACAATTGCTGCGTCTGATGACCGAGCTGTCCTCCCGCAAGTGGCTGTCCCGAATTATGGGGCATTGTTCCCACAGCCGGCTGAGCCGTCATCTAATACCTGCATTCATACGAATTTATCAAATTCCGGCGCATGAAGCGGAGAAAGAAATTCACGAATACCGCTCACTGAACGAATTCTTTTCTCGCCGGTTAAAAATAGGCCTGCGCGCCATAGACGACACCGCCGATGCCATGGTTAGCCCCGTCGACGCCACGATTTCGGCGATGTGCGCCGTCAACACCGGCACCATTCTGAGCGTCAAGGGACAGGATTATACCCTGAGCGAGCTGCTCGCCAAATCACCGAGAATGGAAAACTACATCAACGGCTATGTATTTGTATTGTATTTAAGCCCAACCGATTATCATCGCATTCATTCCCCGGTAACCGGTGTTCAAGCGGAAAGCGAGCATTTAAAGGGACGCGTTTACCCCGTGAACGATTTTGCAATGACCCATATCCGGCATGTGCTCAGCCGTAATGAGCGCCTCATTACCTATATAGCGCATGAGTTCGGCGAAGTTGCCGTCGTGAAGGTCGGAGCCATGAACGTAAGCAGCATCCGTTATGCTGACGAGAACGTGAAGAAATACGAGATCGGCGATGAACTCGCGTACTTTGAATTCGGCTCTACCGTCGTGCTTTTGACAGAGAACGGCACGTTTACTCCGCGCGGTGACCTGGAACCCGGCTCCAAGGTGAAGATGGGAGAGCTGCTCGGTTTGCTTCACCCGTCCCCAGCCAGAAAAGGGTAACTCCATTCACCTTACCAAGCTGCACCAAGCATCGCATGACAAGTTAAGGCCATGAATCATTCGCTGCATGAATGATTAACGCCGGTCCAGCATCCGATAAACGATCCGCTGAAACAGCCGATCCGGCAGTACGCCCTTGATCCATGCGGTCAGCCGCGTGCCTCGGGGCAGCGTATAGCGGAACCTCGGTTTGGACATGGACGCAATGTTTGCCACCAGCCTGGCTACCTCCTGCGGATCCCCGCTTCTCCCGGCTGTCCGCTCGGAATAGTCCAGCACGCCCTTCAGCAGACCGCTGTAGGGTGATCCTTCCTTTACCGTAAGCTCCCCAAAACTTTTATTCCAGATCGGCGTGCCATAGGCACCGGGCTGGATCAGTACGACATCGATGCCAAAGGGCATCAACTCCATGGACAGGCTCTCGCCGAACCCCTCCAGCGCAAATTTGGATGCCGCATAGGGACCATAACCCGGAAAGCCGACCACACCGCTAATGCTGCTCATGAGAATGATTTTGGATCGTCCGGTCTTGCGCAGCAGCGGGAGCATATGCTGCGTCACCGATACGGTCCCGAAAAAATTCGTCTCCATCTGCTTTCGCCAGCCGCTGAGCGGCAATTCCTCCACCATGCCGCCTACCGCTTCGCCAGCGTTGTTCACCAGCACGTCCAAGCGGCCGAACTTCTGCTCTATCTCCCAAGCAGCAGCCTTGACTTGTTCCTCTATGCATATATCCAGCTGGAATACGTGAATGCGTTCGGCAACGTCTGCTTGTTCGGCTCGGGTCAACAGCTCTGCAGCCGCCTCCGGCCTGCGCAGACCCGCTGCCACGTCATAACCCGCTTTTGCCAGCTCCACGCTGATAAGCAGTCCGAGCCCGCTCGACGCGCCCGTGATCAGCGCAACCTTTCGTGCTCCCGCCGTTACCACCGGATCACCGCTTGCTCCGCCAATACCACTCTCTCCGTCACACCCGTCACCCTTCCATTATCCGAAATGCCAATCCGGCCCATTAAAACCCTACGATTGCGCTTTATGTATATCCCTAATATAACAAATTTTCGCAATGTCAACAGAGTCTATCCGTAGCTGATCCCTCTACAACGTTATCATACAGACTCCCTATTCCCATGTGCATTCATTAAATAGCCCCACAAAGTGGAGCCTATGCTTCGATGCTTATTCCAAATACTTTCCGGGGACCCCAATACATATCAAAAAAAGGGAGCCATTTAGCTCCCTTTTGCGTTCATCCAGAGAAAAGCGTATATGATAACGGGATTCAACGTCCCCGTATGTAGGCCTAAGTCTCGTTAAAACCACACATTCTGATGATCCTGAGTCGTTGTCTTCATGCGGCGCAAGCGATTTCTGAATATAGCGCAGCCACCGCGACTGAAGAAACGTCCACGCACCCGTCTTCTTGGGCTCATTCCTCTCTCCCCCCTTCATAAAATGAAACTGTATGTCGTTTTTACCCTAAATCGCTTGCTATGAAACCCATAGGCCCCTTCCACCAGCAGGTAAGTTATGGAAGGGTGGAGAATCACCGAATTTCGGATGGGCTCTTGCCCGTATACTGCTTGAATTGTCGGCTGAAAAAGAAAATATCCCGGTAACCCAGCGCGTCGGCCACTTCCGTTACGTTCATCCCTTGATGCAGCAGCAGATGCTGCGCCCGCTCGATCCGCATCTGAATGATGTAGGATTGTACCGGCGTGCCGATCAGTTCCTTGAACTTGATCGAGAAGTAACGGGGGGACAACCCCGCTCTGGCCGCCAAATCCTCGACCCGATGGGGAACACCCGGGTGCTGGCGGACGTAATTCGCGATTTCATGGATCGCCTCGGACAGCTGATTGCTTGCTTTTTTGACCACCGGCTCAGCGAGATCCGAACGCAGCAGATGAATCATCAGCTGTTTCAGAATAAGCTGCCCCTCCTCCAATGATCCATAGGGCTTGTCCAGATACAAACGCACATAGCGTGCAAGCAAATATTCGAAATCCATCGTTTCCGTCAGCTTGCGATAAGATGCCGGAATCTCTTGGACCGGGTCGGTCACGTCAAAATGGATATATGTCAATACGAGCGGCTTCTGCGGATTGTGCGTTGCACTCGTATGATCTCCTGGACGGAACAGGAAGCAGCTTCCTTTTCCCACGGCAAAGGGCTCGTCATTAAGCTCGACCGTGCCTTCGCCGCTCCATACATAGAACAAATCGTAGTTCTGCATGGGCCTTTCGCGTTTTTGCCATTTCCAGCCCGGCTCGCACACGATTTTGGCAAGCGCAGGCATGATTATAAACGAAGACGGCGATGCATTCAGCATCTCGTCATAACCCCCTCATCTCATTCAAAAATTGACCTCTTTCCCATCATACCCGTTTTTTATGTTTTTTGCATGTCCCGCCATGCCTGCGCCATCCGGGCAACTCCTTCTTCGATGCTGGATGTGCCGAGATGCGAGAAGCCGAAGCAGGCGGCAGGCGGCCCAGGTGTACGATGATAGGCCGCTGCATCCCGAAACATGACACCGCACTTGCGGGCAGCCTCCTGGAACCGGGCATACTCTTCCGCGGAGCGCAGCCAATTGGCGTAGACGTGCAGGCCGGCATCGCCGGGGTGAAGCCGAAACAGTTCGGAGGCATGGGTATCCATCGCCTGGCGAAGCGCCTCATACCGCGCACCATACAGCCGGGTCATTCTTCTAAGATGCCGACCGTAACCTCCCCGCGCAATAAAGCGCGCCAGCGCGCGCTGCTCCAATACGGCTGGTGAAATCGGCTCATACAGAGCCTTGGCCTGAACGATCGCCTCAACCAGGCTTGAGGGGAGCACGGCATACCCGATGCGAAGCCCGGTGAACATCGTTTTGGAGAACGAACCGATGAAGATGACACGTCCCTCGTTATCCAGCATCCGCAAGGGCTCAATCGGCTTGCCGCCCCAGCGGAACTCGCTGTCGTAATCATCCTCGATAATAAAAGCCTGGCGGCTTCGGGCCCAATTCAGCAGCGCCCTTCTTCGCTCCAGCGGCAGGACCGCCCCCGTCGGGTATTGACGGCTGGGGCTTACGACAAGCAAGCCGGCGTCCCAGTCACGCGGTATCAATCCGGCATCGTCGACAGGGGACGGCAGCGGAATCCCGCCGCTCAGGCTTATGCCCCGGTGAATTCCCTGATACCCCGGATCCTCCATCACCACGTGATCGCCGGGATCAACCAGCAGCTGAAACATCAGGACAAGCCCCTGCATGGACCCGCTGAAGATCACGATATGCTCGGGATCGGCCTGGATGCCCCGCGTAAAGCGCAGGTGTCCGGCTATCGCCTGACGCAGTTCGATATCCCCTTCGGGCGGGGCGCCGTTCTGCAGTTCGGCTCCCCCGCTTCCGCCTGCGTAGGATAACGCGCTCCGCCACTCCGAATAGGGGAAATCCTCCATGGGCATCCTCGCATTCGCGAAAGAGATCGTACCCGGGGGTGGCTCCTCCAGCAGCTGCTGTGCCGAGACATATTCCCTGCTCTCGCTCACCAGTCGCTGCCCCCATGCGGAGAGCCTCGGCGCTCCCTCGGCCAGCGGCGGCTGGTCCACCATGGCAATCCCCTCCGCCACGTATGTTCCACTGCCCTGCCGGGATACGACATAACCCTCGGCCATCAGCATGTCATAACACTGCGCGGCCGATCCCCTGGACACGCCATACAGCTTTGCAAGCTCCCGTGTGGCGGGAAGTCGGGTTCCTTCCGGCAGCTTGCCGCTATGAATAGCAGCGCGAATTGCGTGGTTTAGAGCCAAATATTTATATCGATATTGTTCCACATAGGTCTCGAATGGCAATCCCAGCTCCATAATGACGACTCCTCTATTGTTATTTCTTTGAAATTGGACTATATAAATTACTCTAAATTGGCGCTTTTTCCTTGTCAATGTTCATCGTATGCTGTTAATCAAAATGATAGGGGGAGCGTTTAACCATGAGAAGAGACGAATTTACGATGGAGGATCAACAAGAGATCGAGGACTTCCTTAGCGGCATGAGTTTTGGTTTCCTTGGAACAGCCGATGCAGAGGGAATTCCGCGTGTAACGCCATTGAACTACGCCTATGTTAACGGCGCGTTCTATTTTCACGGCAGCCGGATGGGGGAAAAAATGGACCATCTGCGCCGGACGCCCGCCGTGTGCTTTACCATCGCCGATGAGTATGCCCTGATCCCTTCCTATTTCTCCGATCCAGAGATGGCCTGCCCGGCCACGGCTTACTTTAAAAGCGTAACGGCTGTCGGCGAGGTGACAATCGTGGACGATCTGGAGGAAAAAGCGCTTGCGATGGAGGCCCTGATGACTAAACTGCAGCCTGAAGGCGGATACCGCGCCATCGACGCGCATGACCGGGCTTATATCCCCAGACTGAAAGGGGTAGCCGTCATCAAGCTCGCTCCGCAGCGAATGAGCGCCAAATTCAAGTTCGGCCAGAACCTGAAGCCGGATCGGCTCCTGGCCGTAGTCGAAGGGCTTGAATGCCGCGGCAAGGAGCGGGATGAAGAAACCGCCGGACTGATATGCAAGTATCACCCTGGACCGCGTTAAAGCATTACAATTATCCGTGACGGTTCCTGGGGTAGGTGGTATAATGTTAGGCAATGAAAACGTAAAGGCAACTTGTCACCTGCACTTACCTTAACCAAAAGTATTCGGAAGGAAGGAATCAGTTCATGAACCCATTGGTTGGTCAATTGAATGGAAAAATGCAAGCCGGCAATCCGCATGTGTACGACATGCTCTCCACACTCGGCAAAGAAATCTACTTCCCGAAAGAAGGCATACTGAGCCAATCTGCGGAAGCGACGAGCCATGCGAAAAAATATAACGCTACGATCGGTATTGCAACCGAAGGCGGAGTCCCGATGCATCTGGGTGTCATCCAGGACAAACTTTCGGCTTACCAGCCGAAGGATCTGTACCCGTATGCCCCTCCGGCAGGCAAGCCGGAGCTGCGCTCCGTATGGCGAGACAAGATGATTCAGGAGAACCCTTCGCTTGAAGGCAAGAGCTTCAGCAATCCGATCGTCACGAATGCGCTGACGCATGGTCTAAGCATCGTAGCTGATTTGTTCGTGGATGAAGGGGACGCCGTTATTTATCCCGATAAGAATTGGGAGAATTATGAGCTGACATTCGGCATTCGCCGCCATGGCATTCATGTAACCTATCCTCTCTTCACAGACGATATGAAATTTAACGCCGAAGGACTTCGTCAGGCTCTGCTGAGCCAGAAGGATAAAGGCAAAGCGGTCGTTCTGCTGAACTTCCCGAACAACCCGACGGGTTATACGCCTGGCGCTCAGGAAGGGGCCGCCATCGTGTCCGCGATCCAGGAAGCGGCCGAAGCCGGCATGAATATTGTGGTTGTTACGGATGATGCTTATTTTGGATTGTTCTTTGAAGATTCGTTGAAGGAATCGCTCTTTGGACGTCTGGCAGGCCTTCACCCTCGCGTGCTTCCTGTGAAGGTTGACGGAGCGACCAAGGAAGAATTCGTATGGGGATTCCGTGTTGGCTTTATCACGTATGCGGCAGAAGATAAAGACGTTCTGGACGCATTGGAGCAGAAGACGCTCGGCATTATTCGCGCTACGATATCCAGCGCCTCCCATCCTTCGCAAACCTTTGTGCTGGAGGCGCTGAAGGCGCCGGAATTCCATGAACAGAAGGAAGAGAAGTTCGTTGTCATGAAAGGCCGCGCCAACAAAGTGAAGTCCATTCTCGACAGCGGCAAATACGGCGATGTATGGGAATACTATCCGTTCAACTCCGGCTACTTCATGTGCCTGAAGCTGAACACGGTAAACGCCGAGGAGCTCCGTTCCCATCTCATCCATGAGTATGGCGTGGGAACCATCGCCCTTGGCGAGCATGATCTCCGGATCGCCTTCTCTTGTATTGACGAGGAGTATTTGGAGGATCTGTTCGACCTGGTCTATAAAGGGATTCAAGACCTGCAGAAGGTTTAATGATCCGCTGCATCAGATATGAACGTTCCAAACAAAATAAAGACCGGGGAAAATCATCCCCGGTCTTTATTTTTTCTTCTGCCACAAATAAACGCTCGCCCATACACATAGACCATTAGCTACATACAATACCGTGTACTACAAATCAACGAACTGAAAGGGGAATGAACATGGGTGCAGTTGAAGAAGTAAGATACGGCGGCGGATACGGCGGTGGATACGGAGTTGGAGCAATCCTGGTTCTCTTTATCCTGCTCGTTATCATCACTCGTTCTTTCTGGGTGTAACGACAACTAGATAACAGCCTACAGAAATCGCAGGTCGCCACACCACGCACTGCGATTTCTGCAGCCGGAATAACCCATACTATAATTACATTAGAAGGCCGGGACGCTAACGTCCCGGCCTCTTCCCATTTATTCGTCGTCATCGACTTCACGGCGGCTCTTCCGGGCAGCAGCGCTTCGGAACAGAAATACAAGCACGATCCCCGCAGCCAGTGTACCCAATATACGTCCGGGGGCACTAAGGATGCCCGGAATGAGTGGGAGCCAAAGGAGGACAGCCCAGAACAGCTGCACCTGGAAGATCAGTTTCCCTTCATTGTCGCGGCGCGTACCTTCCGGAAGCGGGTAGACATGCAGCCAGAACGATTCCGGGTGAAGCTTTCGCAGTGCAGACAGTTGGAGTCCGATAATCATCAGACTGACCAGATACACAATCGCCGATACCAGACTCTCCCGGGTTGCCCACACAAGAAAGGCACCCAACAGTCCGACCCGAATCAGAATGCCCAGAATATCACTGCGCGTCAGGCTCTTAATGAGAAGAAAGCGATAGGCGCTTTCCTTCTTCCACGCCAATCCCTTGCCCCATCCGGACAGCCATTTTCGCGCATGGACACGCTGCCCGCGCTGAGGCACATTCACGAACCAGCTCAGCACCATCATTACCCGGCTCGCCTGTCGCTGCTCGACGGCGATTAATCGCTCCCAAGCGACCAGGTGCCTGACGGGTACTGACAAAGCCGCAACATAAGTGAGGCCAAGCAGCGCCATGAATAGGAGGGCGCGGCCCGTTGGATGCCATAACCAGGCGGCTAAACTCAGTGCCGGAACGATCCAGCGGAGTACCCGGTAGGCTGCCGCCGCATTCCTTGACACCATAAGCTGCTCCTTCCAACTGCCGAAGCTGGACAGCAGTTTAAACAGGGTCAGAACAACAAACGTTGCCAGCAGCGGTTTTGGCGAAACATCGCTGCGTATGTATAAGGGCCATAGGATTAACATCACCAGTCCCAAACCGATGATTTTATAAATGACGCCACTGAACCATGCTTTACTGAAGTATTCCTTCATCCGGGATTCCTGCGGAATGAGGAACACCGTATCCGCCGGACGAAGATACGTCCGAATGCTGCTGTTGATCATGAGAGGCACAAGGAAAATCATCATGATCCAGCGAATCGGCAGATCTGGCGGAATCTGCTGCAGTAGTGCGGTGTACCAGGCAGCGAATGCAATCAACAGAAACAGAAATACGACGGCTACCCCGCTCTGTATGACATAACCCAGATAGGGGAGAATTTCACCCCAGAACTGCCCGCGTCGTTTGACATACAGCTCACGCAAGTTCATTCGCCTTTACCGTCCTGAATCAGCACATTAAACAGCTCCTCCAGCGACATCCCCGGTCTTCCGGCTTGATCCTGAATTTCCTTCAGCGTTCCCTGAGCAATGATGCTGCCGCGGTGCAGCACGATGAACCGGTCGCAATAATTCTCAATCGTGGAGAGAATATGGGAGCTGAGCAATACAGAAGCGCCGGACGCCTTCAGCTCCAGCATGAAGTCAAGCAGCGAACGTATCCCAAGCGGATCAAGCCCAAGGAAGGGCTCGTCAATAATGTACAGGGACGGTCTGGCGACAAACGCGCACATGATCATCACTTTTTGGCGCATGCCCTTGGATAAATGCGTGGACAGGCTGTCCATCTTCTCTTCCATACGGAACATCTTGGACAGCTGCTCTGAACGCGACTCATAATCTTCACGGGATACGCCATAGGAGCGCGCCGTAAATTCCAGGTGCTCGCGTACCGTCATCTCCTCATACAGCAGCGGGGATTCGGGAACAAACGCCAACGCGCCGTGATAAGCTTCCGAATGCTCTGCCCGGCTCTTCCCTTGAACCTGAATGCTCCCTTTTTGCGGGTTCATCAGTCCGAGAATATGCTTCATCGTGGTACTCTTGCCCGCGCCGTTCAGGCCAATCAAACCTACCATCTCACCCGGTTCAACCTGAAAGGTTACATCATGCAGAACCGGTCGATTCATGCTATAGCCGCCGCTTAATCCTTGAACAGACAATACCGGCTGTTCACTCATTATCGATCACCTCTTATTCTGAAAAGTCCGGTCCCTGTGGATGTCGACCACATCCGTTGAATCGGACCCGAAAACAACATACCGGTTGCAAGCTCCGCATGGATGGAGCTTGCAGCCATTAGCTCCGTGGAGGCTTATTCTTCAACCATTTCGGAGCGCCCTTGTTCTTGCGGTCCCGCTCCCTTTCACTCTGACGCTCACCCGATGCCTTACCGCTTCCAGCCTTACCATTGGCGCTGGTGGAAGCAGGCTTTCGGGTTGGTTTCTCTTTTCGGGCAGTACCCCCGGCTGACCCACGTGGACCATGTTCTCGATCGGCCGGTGTTGCACGGGGAGATCTAACCTTCCCGCCATACAGAGCGCGTTCTTCAATCGATATGCCCAGCTCGCGATTGAACTTGCGCATGATGAACGTCTGACGGTCCGTTACGAGCGTTATCGCCATGCCGCTCCGTCCCATGCGTCCAGTACGTCCTGCGCGGTGTGTATAATGCTCGGCGTCAATAGGCGGATCGTAATTGATCACCATGCCAAGTCCTTCGATATCAAGTCCGCGGGCAGCGACATCGCTAGCCACCAAGAGCTTGGTACGCCCTTCTCTAAACGAATTCAGAACCCGGCTTCTAGTCATCTTGTCGGCATCACCATAGATGGCAGCCGCATTTAAGCCGAGGTAGTTCAGCTTCGCTTCAACCTCTGCCAAATCCTCGGTGGCATTGACGAAGACAATCGCACGATCGGGATTGTAATGCCGGACCACGCGGCGCAGCATGTCCAACTTGTCACGCTCTTCGGTCACAAAATAATAATGCTCCAGCGCGGACGGCGTCCGCTGCTCGGGATCAATCCCGATTTCGACCGGCTGATCCATCTCCTTCTTGACGAGCTCTGCCGTCTCCGGACTCACCGTGGCGGATAAGAATACCAATTGACGGTCGCGTAATGCACTGCGCAGAATGCGATCCACATCGCCGGCGCCGCCCAGATTAAACACCTGATCCACCTCGTCCACTACGATCGTGCTTACTTGGTGCATCTTCAATTTCCGGATTTCGATCAGCTCCCGCACACGTCCCGGCGTCCCTACGATCAGCTGAGGATGCAGCTTCAGCTTCTCAATCTGACGCTTGGCCGCGGCGCCCCCGATGAGACCAAGTACACCGATTCCGCGGGCTTCCCCGTAACGCTCGCTCTCTCTCACAATCTGTACGGCAAGCTCTTGTGTCGGAGCAAGAATCAATTTCTGGGCTCCCTTAATCTCCGGATCGATGCCCTGAAGCACAGGCAGCAAATAGGCAAGCGTCTTGCCTGTGCCTGTCTGGGAAGTCGCGAGCACGTCCTTGCCTTCGAGTATGGGCGGTATAGCCTCAGCCTGAACGGGAGAAGGCGTGACAATGCCAAACTCCGTTAATCTGGAGGACAAATCCTCGGCTATTCCTAATGTATGAAATGTAGTTGCAGTCATATGTTAGTCCATCCTTTTTTTAGATATCAGAAGTCTATAATTCCAAAGCGCGTCTGCCTGATATCGCTAGAAAAAACCTTCCGATACATGTGGTTTGTTTACTTAATACGGTGGTAGCAGGCGTGTTTCCTACCAAGATTTGATCACTCTTTTTCATTATATGCTAAAACAGGAGTCCTCACCAAATCAAACATCCTAAACAGCAGTGAACAGCACTTCAAACATGGCCAATTCGAATGGCTCGATCACCGACCTGTTTAAGGCAAAAGAGAAAGAAATGACTTGGCGGCAGCAGATAGCGGAATACCTCGAAGCGTTGCAATTCCTATGCTGCGCTCGGGAATCGGCGGATGGAGCGGCACCTCGACCAGCTGTCCTCCTTGCAATTCCTCGTTAGCATAGTTGCGAATGACAAAAGCCAGTCCAAAGCCGCTCCGGGCAAACTGTACCAGCAGCTCAATGCTGCCAAGCTCGAACTCGGGTTTCAGCGTCACCCCCTGCCCCTCGGCATATTGATCGACGTAGTTTCTTGTGCTCCCGCCCCTCTCCAGCATAAGCAGCGGGTAGTTCCCGATATCGCGAAGGGAGAAGGGGTGCTGTAACTGTGCACGCTCTACAAATGACTTGCCGGCAACTAAACAATCATGGATCGGCGAACTCGCGCGAAAATCGATTTGTTTATCGGAGGCCGGTAAATGAACGATGCCAAAATCAATCTTCCCTTCCTTGAGAAGGGACAGCGTTTCCGGGGTTGTGCGGTTGGAGATGCGGATGCGTATATCCGGATAGGTGGCGTGGAAATACTCCAAATGCGGGAGCAAATAATACTTGCACAGCGTATCGCTTGCTCCTATATTGATTTCGCCGCTATGCAAGTTATGCATGTCCGCAATCGCCTTTTCGCCAATCTCGATAAAGCTGAAGGCCTGCTCGATATAGCGAAACAGCACATCACCCTCCGACGTGAGTTTAACCCCCTTGGTTGTCCGAAAGAACAGCGGTCCTCCGATCGTTCCCTCCAAATGCTTAATGGTATGGCTGACGGCCGGCTGGGTGATATGCAGATGCTCCGCTGCCCGCGATAAACTGCCAAGCCGGGCGGTCCAATAAAAGACACGATACCACTCCATATTGATTTCCATTATGATTACCTCAATTTTATCCTTTGATAAACGGGAACTCTTATCGAAAGATCAGCTTAGAATTCACCCGTTATCCGTATTCTTCTCTACAGAATCGTATAACATAAATGAAACTAATGTCTACTATTACTATTATCAATTTTATTTATGATGATGTAACTCATATAATGAGCCCTGTAAAAGAAAAAGACCATAGGAGGCGAACATGCTTTGACAGTTACAGCCATAGTAGGAGCCAATTGGGGAGATGAAGGCAAAGGAAAAATGACGGATGTTCTTGCGGCGCAATCGTCGTATGTCGTCCGATTTCAGGGAGGGAGCAATGCAGGACATACCATTATTAACGATTATGGGAAGTTTTCGCTGCATATGCTGCCGTCAGGTGTATTCTATCCAAACGTAACGAATATCATCGGTCCGGGAACGGCTTTGGATATGGAGGTATTGATCAAGGAGCTGCAGGAGCTGAAAGCAAGGAACGTCCCCGCCCCCAAACTGTTTATATCGGAGCGCGCCCAAGTCGTACTTCCTATTCATCGGCTGCTGGATGAACTGGAAGAAGAACGGCTCGGTGCCCGGGGATTCGGTTCTACGAAACGAGGGATCGCGCCATTCTATGCTGATAAATATGCAAAGCTGGGCATTCAGGTAGCTGATCTGTTCCATCCCCAGCGACTTCGTGAACGACTCGAGCAGATGCTTGCCATCAAGAACGTGCAGCTGCAGCATCTGTATGGGAAAGATCCGCTAAGCGTTGATGAGATGACCAAGCAACTGCTGGAGTCCTTCCAGCTCCTGTCTCCATATATCGAGGATACCACCACGATGCTGCAGCAAGCTTATATGAAAGGCGACCCTATTCTCGTGGAGGGCCAATTAGGGGCACTGCGGGACCCAGATCACGGGATCTACCCGTTCTCCACCTCCTCCTCCACGCTGGCAGGTTATGCACCGGTCGGAGCTGGACTGCCGCCGTACGCCATCAGCCAAGTCATTGCTGTAGTTAAGGCTTATTCAAGCTGTGTCGGCGCCGGCCCGTTCGTGACCGAGCTGCATGGGGATGAAGCGGATGAGCTCCGCCGCCGTGGCGGCGATGCAGGCGAATACGGGGCAACGACCGGCCGGCCAAGACGAATGGGATGGTTTGATACGGTAGCCACCCGTTACGGCTGCATGGCCCAGGGAGCTACCGAAGCCGTTCTCACCAACCTTGACGTCCTGGGGTACCTGGATGACATCCCCGTATGCGTTGGCTACGAATTAGAGGACGGAAGCATCATTGACCATTTTCCGGTAACGGCCGATCTCCAGTCTGCAAAGCCTGTTCTGAGAACACTGAAGGGCTGGAAATGCGACCTGTCGCATATCCGATCCTTTGACGAGCTCCCGGAAGCCGCGCAGCAATATGTGCAGTTCATTGAATCGTCCATTGGCGTTCCTATCAAGACGATATCCGTCGGCCCGAGACGGGATCAGATTATGATGAGATAACCGGGTGACGGCCTTCGTTCACTTGATTTGCGAAGCCATCCAGTATCCGCTGGACTCCACGGGGATCGCTCAGCATTGGCAAATGGCCGGTGCTGAGGCTTTCCACCCCATCTGCAGACAGATTGGCTATCATGCTTTCCTGCGTGGATAATCCGAACTCTTTGTCTTGGGTGAGCTTCACATAAAGCTTTGGCACATCGGGAATAGACGCTTGAACGCGATCCGTATAGACTCTGCGGGATTCCGGAACAAACTCCGCTGCGATTCGGGAGGCCTGCTCCTCCGGCAGATCACTGCACAGACCATTACGGATTGCGGATTCAGGCGGCTTCGTGCCAGCCGTTTTCAGGATGATCGGCATGATGGCCCTCAGAGGAAACGGAAGCACCGAAACAAATGAACCTCCGCGCTTAGGAATAGCCGCACCGATGGCTACAAAACCGGCAACACGGCCTGTGAACCGGGAGGCCAACTCCATAGCCAATACCCCGCCCAGGGAATGAGCCACAATGACAAACTTGTTCGTCCCCCACGTTCTCACCTGCTCCGCCATATGGTTTACGTAATCCTCCAGCCCCAAATGATGTCCGGAAATCACATTCCGATCCCGCAATGGATATTCCACTTTCAAATACGGATGACCCAGCCCTTCCACAACGTAATCCCATACTCCTCCGTTCAATCCTGCTCCGTGTATAAAAACAAATCCCAGCTCTTCTTTAGTCATGTCTTGACTCATTCTATATTCTCCTCCCTTAATGGACGCTGCTCCAAGGATTCAGCGTGAACCCTTGCTTCTTGAGAACATCATATCTTTTAAATAAGACAAATATTGTCTTATTTAAAGAATAAGATAAAATAAATGATATGAGACGGAGGTATTCCTATGCAGAAATCCCAGCGCCTGATTCAATTAATGATGATGATCAATGCAAAAAAATCGTTTACGGTAAAAGAGCTGGCCGATGAATTCGGGCTCTCCGTCAGGACCCTTTCAAGAGATTTGGATGAGCTGAGCGGGCTCGGCGTTCCCATCTACTCTGTGCAAGGCCGAGGGGGCGGATACAGATTGCTGCAGGAGCGGATGCTGCCGCCGATCAGTTTCACGGAAAGCGAGGCGACCGCCATCTTTTTTGCGTGCCAATCCTTAAGCTATTTCAGCACGCTTCCGTTCGGTGACGGAGCCGCCACGGCCCTCCACAAGTTCTATCATTATTTGCCGGCAGATACCAAGGAGCAGATCGACCGTCTTCAGGATCGCGTTATGATTCACAGTCCATTCCGTGCGATGTCCAACGAGATTTTACAAACGCTAATGGAAGCCATCATGGTTCGGCAAGCGGTCACCATCTCCTATCGTTCATCCACAGGAAGCAGTCAGCGGCATATTCAGCCTATCGGCTTGTATGCAAGCTCGGGCTACTGGTATTGTCCGGCCTACTGTTTTACTCAAGAGGATATCAGACAGTTCAGAGTCGACCGGATCATTACTGCCAGCCCCAATGAGTCCATAACGATCCGTGAAGATATCGCCAGCCAAACGCTGCGTGACATACCGGAAACCGGGGATGGGGAGATGAAGCCGTTTGAGGTACAATTAACTTCCAAAGGGGTTTGGCTGCTTGAAACGGATACTCGCCTCGGCCCCCATATCCATAAGAACAAGGATGGCAGCGGAGTCGTTCGGCTTGAAATACCGGCAACTGACGTCAATTTTTATTCGGACTATGTGTGGCGTCTCGGAGAGGAAGCAACCATCATCTCACCAGCCGAAGCGGTTCAATGGACCCGGGAGAAAATTGAATCCATGAGACTAAGGTATACATAAAGGGAGATCGATTCCGTATGAAACATATAAAGGAGGAGAACATGCATGAATTCACAAGTAGATCGTTTGATCCAACGGATAACGGAAGAACTTCGGGAGGTGCCCGGCGTTATAGGAGTCGTACTCGGGGGATCCAGAGCCAAAGGAACCGCCAAACCGGAATCCGATATCGATATCGGCATTTACTACGATGAATCCCAAGGATTCAAAGTGGAGAACATCGCTAGGGTGGCTCAGAAATTAGATGACGAGCATCGGGATGGGATTATCACTTCATTAGGTGAATGGGGTGCCTGGGTTAACGGGGGCGGATGGTTAGTGATCGAGGGCTATCATGTGGATTTCTTATTCCGTGATGTACACCGCGTGTCCGGCATCATCGACGACTGTTCCGCAGGCTTGGTGTCTGCCCATTACCAAACCGGACATCCGCATGCTTATCTGAATGTGATGTATATGGGGGAAATGGCGATTTGTCGCATACTCTCAGATTCGGATAACCGAATACAGACCCTGAAAGCCAAAACGGCTCCTTATCCAAAAGCATTAAAGGATGCAATCGTCGGCTTCTTTACCTTCGAAGCATCCTTCTCCTTGATGCTAGCGGATAAAACAGCTGCCAGCGATGATATCAGCTATGTAACCGGCCACTGCTTCCGCTGCATTTCGAGCTTGAATCAAGTGCTGTTTGCCAAAAACGAGTTGTACTGCATCAATGAGAAGCGTGCGGTGGCTATGATCGAAACCTTTCCCATCAAGCCAGCCAATTACAAGCAGCGCTTGGACCAAGTAATCACACTGCTCTCATCAGATGCAGAAAAAACAAAACAAGCCACTGCGCTGCTTCAGGAGCTTGTTGCCGAAACGGAAGCGTTGTAGCGTCGCAGCCGTTATTTCTTATTCATCCATTTGTAAGACACGCGGTCTGCAAACCTCGGAAACAGCTGGTACAGCCTTATGCCCAGTGAGGCCAGCCTCGGAAGATTGAGTTCTTCCTTGCGCTTTCTCACCAGCTTCACGACCTGATCCGCAACATATTCGGCCTTCATCATAAACCAGCTCACATTCTGGACATAACCGCCTGTTGGATCGGCCAAGGAAAAAAACGGGGTATCGATGGGGCCGGGGTTTACAGTAGACACGATTATGCCCGTGTTCCTCAGCTCCTGCCGGAGTGAATTGCTGAACCCTAGCACGGCATGCTTGGTAGCCGAATAGGAGGTGGATTTGGCCGTTCCGATCTTCCCCGCCATGGATGCAATGTTGACGATTTGACCGTCACCTTGCTTCAGCATGCCCGGCAGCACGGCTTGCGTACAGCGTACAATGCCCATATAATTGACGTCCATCATGTCCTGAAACTCTTCTTGGCGCATGTCCATGACAGCTTCGAATTTGCCGTAGCCGGCATTGTTAATCAGCACGTCGATTCTGCCATGGCGGCTAAGAAGGCCCTCCATGACAGACTGCACCTGCTCGGGACTCTGAACATCCATGGTTGCAAGCTCATGGGGGCCCGGCATTCGCGCACCCACCTCCTGCAGACGTTCTACCGAACGGGCGCACAGAACCACATATGCTCCTTCCGCAGAAAGCTTCTCCGCGATCAAAGCGCCGATTCCGCTGGATGCTCCCGTTACGACAACAACTTTATTTTTTAGCATGATTTCATTATCCCTTTCTTCGCCGGCACAGCTCTTGATACCTCATTATTTACAGAGACTTGCATACACGGCTATTGGGTTCATTACTCCTATTTTATGAAATCATGACTTGAATATCCAGCTCCCCGATTCCTTCCATTCTCAGCGGAATACAAAGTGCTTTCTTCTGAATAAGACTGGACGTGCTATCCGATTTCATTACCTTGGGAGGCGTAATATCCACGCTGACGCCCTGGTTCGATAAAATGGTGCTGGCATTGCCGCTAATCATGTTTCCGAGCTCTGAAATCGCGCTTTGCCCCATCTCATCCATCTCGGTAATGACATAACCGCCCATCATCACCGATACCATCTGCAGAGCTACCTGCTCCTGAATTCCAAATACAATGTCACCGTTCATTTGGCCTGTCATGCCAATTTGGATCCAGATATGATTCTCCAAATATCCGATCTCTTTGACCCCAAGATTCCCCGTGGAAGGTGAAACCTGTATGACTTGTTCGATCACGTGTCGTGCGGACTCTAAAAAAGGATTGATGACTTCCGCTTTCATTCCTCATTACGCCCCTTTCACTGGGTTGTTGGTCAGGGTCCCAAAGTCCCACCTATATATTTAAACATTATAATGGATACCTTGTAATAAATCATCACAAAATAGCGACAGCCCTCATTCCAACAACTGTAATGCCGTGTCAGCTATCGCTTGAAACGCTTTAGTACGAAGATATTCCTTTCGCTTAAACGAGCCTTTGGTCTCACCTTTTTTCTATGTCTACTTTACTATTATCGGAAGGTTTCCCCATCTTTTAATAATAATTAAATGGAAATTAAAATGTTTTTCATTTTTTCGGACGAAAACGACCAGGTTTGCTCCCTTCGTTGCTCCACCGGGAAGAATAACCTATAATTTAAATAATACAGATTGCACGCGATAGATGAGCGGAAGAATATATCAAGTAAGGAGGAAGGCTATGAACATCAGCCAATTGGAAACGCTTATTACCATCTCCAAAACGATGAGCTTTCGCAAAGCGGGAGAGCTTCTTAATCTGACACAACCGGCGGTATCCGCCCAGATCAAGAGCCTGGAAGAAGAATTTAAAACGGTGCTGGTGGACCGGAGTCAGCCCGTGACGTTAACCGACCGGGGACAGGTCTTCGTGGACCATGCCGAACAGATCCTCGGGATCGTTGATGAGCTGAAGCAGCGGCTATCCGACCTTGATCAAACTCCCCAGGGTCATATTCAGCTGGGTACAACCACTTCCATAGCCATTCAGATCCTGCCACGGGTACTTTCCTACTTTCAGGATCAATTCCCTCATATTAAAACAACCATTCAATCCATGGCCTCTTCGCAAATCTACCACAGCGTGGAGAACGGGCTCATCGACATCGGGATCGGCTATCTGATCGAGCGCAATCCCAACTTAAGCACATCCATTCTGTACTACGATACCTTTGAGCTTGTCGTATCCCCTCAGCATCCGCTAGCCAAACTCTCCACGGCAAGCATGGATGTGCTCGCCGGAACCCCCCTGATTCTGCTAACGCGCGATACCGTTGGCCGCCGCTTCGCAGACGACGTAATGAAGAAGCACGGCATTGAGCCGCAGGTTGTCATGGAACTGTCAAGCAGCGAAGAAATTAAACGGATGGTTGAGATCAATTTGGGCGCAGCGATTATATCGAAGCAGTCCGTCGCGACGGAGCTGCGCAACGGCACCCTGCAGATTGTTCCCCTGAGCGAGCTTGAAGTCAGCCACCCTGTCGGCGTAATCTATAAGAGCGGACGATACGTCAGCTCCGCTATGCGTCAATTCCTCAGTGACCTGAAAGGCATGCCCGAAACACAGTTCATCAGCAGCGAATAGCGCCGCATCAAACCTAGAATAATAATCAAGCGTTTTGAAGGAGGTCAACATGAAATTTGATCTGCACACCCATCATTTCCGCTGCGGTCACGCAGACGGCAACATCCGAGATTATATCGAGGCTGCGATTGCGGCAGATTTACAGGTGATTGGAATCTCGGACCACACTCCATACTTCGGGAGCCCGGAAGAGCAGCCCTTTCCGGCCATCTCCATGGCGAAAGCGGACTTTGCGGGGTACGTACAAGAAGTTCTGGATTTAAAGCGGGAATATGAAGGTAAAATCAAGGTCCTGCTGGGCATTGAATCCGATTATTTTCCGAATCATGCGCAGGTTTATCAGCAGGCATTAACGGCCTACCCTTTTGACTATATCATCGGCTCGATCCATCACGTCAGGGATGTCAGCATCTTCAATAAAAACCGCTGGAAGAAACTGACCCCGCAGCAGCAGGTTGCGGATAAAGAGGAATACTTCAATCTGATCCGCCAGTCCGCGCGAAGCGGCATGTTCCAGATCATCGCCCATATGGATGCCATGAAGGGGAATTATCCGCTGTTCTCCGAAATCAAGGCCGACGAAGCGATCGAGGAAACGTTGAAAGTCATCGCGGAATCGGGCCTTGCCATCGAGATCAACACTTCCGGCAAAACCAAGCTGTGCGGCGGCTGGTATCCTTCCAATGCCATCTTGGAGGTCGCGCACCATCACGGCGTTGACGTCACCTTCGGCTCCGACGCCCATAAGCCGTCACGGGTCGGAGATGAATTTGACGAAGTCGCTAAAGTGCTCAAGGAAATCGGATACACGGAATGGGTATATTTCGAACAAAAGCAGAAGGTGACCGTACCTCTTTAATGGGGTACACCTCCTTCTGTTTTTTTGTATTTATATTTATATAGGAAGTACAGCAAAATAGGCAAAAAAAAGTGGACCCGTTACCGGGTCCAAAACATAATATATATTCTCAAAAGGGGGTCATGTGATAAGTTTAACCCGCGGCTGTTAGAGTTTGATAACAGGTATATTTCATTTGTGTAACAAATTCCAAGTGATCCTTTCATCTTGAAATGTTCAGATCACATATTTTAGTCCCTTTATATCATGGAGCGCAAGGTAAGCACCGTAAGCTCTGGTTTGCACAAGAAACGAAAAGGAAGCTGCGTCGTGCCGATTCCCCTGTTTACATAGAGCAGCATTCCTTGCGAACCGGTGGTATATAGTCCTTGCACATAACGCTTTGCCCCGGGGGGCGTGATTACCTCGCCAATCCAGGGCAAACGGATCTGGCCCCCATGGCTGTGCCCCGACAGCTGGAGATGGAATGAATAGGCCGCAGTCGTGTCTGCATAATCCGGCTCGTGCATTAAGAGCAGCTTGAACATGCCGTCGGGTAAATCTTGAATGGCCGCCGCCGGATCCGGCTGCCCCCAGAATACATCGTCCAAACCTGCCACGGCGATGACGGCACCCTCCCGCCTCAGCTTCACGGCCGTGTTCCGCAGCACGTGAAATCCGGCCTCTTCCTCCAAAGAGATCAGAGTCTCCACATCTTCGTAATCATGGTTACCCAATATGGAAAAAAGGCCGAGAGGAGCTTTCAGCTCGGTGAACGGTTGAATGGCTGCCCTCATATCCTCTGTATTGCCGTCCACCATATCCCCCGTGAAACAGATCATGTCCGGTTTCTCTTGTTGAATGGCTTGTACCAAGCGTGCCACATCTTTTGCCCCGGTGTGAAAGCCCAGATGCAAATCGCTAAACTGAACGACCTTCATCCCGTCAAAAGCCTTGGGCAGTGAAGGAAGCGCCAGTGTCAGTCTTGTAATGTCCAATTGACGAGGCTCCCAGATAGATGCGTAAGCCCCACCTGCAACGCCAACGCCGACCACGGCGGAAACACCAATCTTCAGAAACTGGCGGCGCGACATCTTCGTCTGCATGACTTCTCGCTTTCCCCCTTTATGGGCTGTGCCATGGGGAGCTGCCAAGGATGGATTTCTCATAGATGGACATCCTCCTATATAATAATAAAAGAGTACAAGTTTTATCGTCCTTACGGTTATTCATATACATAGAATAGCAACAGAAAGGGGTTTACGTATGACTGTTAACGATTCGATCGCAGCATTAGTTTCAGCTCAGCGTCGTTTTTTTCATAAAGACATCACCAAGGAAGTGGATTTCCGTCTGCAGCAGCTGACCAAGCTGCGCCAAGTTCTGATTGCCAGGGAAAACGATATCATGAAGGCCCTTCGCAAAGACTTGAACAAAAGTGAACAGGAGGCCTTCACGACGGAAATCGGCATTGTCTATAAGGAGCTTTCCTTTATCATAAAGAATCTGAAGTGCTGGGCCAAGCCGCAGCGAGTCAAAACCGCACTGACGCATGTAGGCAGCAAGGGAATGATCTACCCTGAGCCCTACGGTACGGTACTGATTATTGCGCCCTGGAATTATCCTTGGCAATTGGCCATCTCTCCGCTGATCGGGGCTTTGGCCGCCGGGAACACCGCGATTGTAAAGCCCTCCGAGCTGACGCCTAACGTATCCGGACTCATTACGTCCATCATCACGGAGACGTTTGAGCCGCAATACGTGGCTTCGGTGGAGGGAGGACCTGAGGTAAGCACAAGCTTGCTGGAGCAGCCAATGGATTATATCTTTTTTACCGGAAGTACCCATGTCGGCAAAATCGTCATGCAAGCCGCCGCCAAGCAGTTGATCCCGGTGACGCTGGAGCTTGGAGGCAAAAGCCCCTGTATCGTCCACGAGGATGCCCCTCTGGCCCTGGCCGCATCACGTATCGCATTCGGCAAATATACGAATGCCGGCCAAACCTGCGTCGCGCCGGATTATGTTCTCGTACACAGCAAGGTTAAGGAGAAGTTCATCGCGCACCTGAAAGACGCCATCTCTTCGTTTTACGGCGAGAACCCTCTAACGAATCCCGACTATGGGCGCATGGTTTCGGAGAAGCATTTTGACCGGCTGTCCGGCTTTCTGAGCAATGGAACCCTTCGCCATGGCGGGAAGAGTTCTAAGGAAAATTTGCGCATCGAGCCCACCGTGCTGGACGATATCACTTGGGATATGCCGGTTATGGAAGAAGAGATTTTCGGCCCCCTGTGTCCCATCCTGACTTATGAAGATGTACACGAAGCTGTCCAGGCGATTCGTCACCGTCCCAAGCCGCTCGCCCTTTACTTGTTCACGGAGAATGAAGACGTTCAGGATTACGTACTCTCCTCGGTTTCTTTTGGCGGGGGATGTGTCAACGATACGCTGATGCATCTGGCCACTCCCTTCCTTCCATTCGGGGGTGTCGGCGAGAGCGGGATGGGCGCCTACCACGGGGAACACAGCTTCCATACCTTCTCTCATAAGAAAAGCGTGCTCAAGCAAACCAACCGGTTCGATTTCAAATTCCGCTACCCTTCCAAGAACGGGCTCGGTATTCTGAAAAAGCTGATGAAACCGTAGCTTTAATTAAGACCTTGCTTACTTGACCACTAGCACAAATAAAAAAAGGCGCATCGTCAACGATGCGCTTTTTTTACATGGATGAATGCTTTCTTCGATGCGGCTTATTGGCCTTCGCTTTCTCTTCACTGCCAGTCACATCCAAGCCGTCATCGCCCGGTGTGAAAATCCGGCGCAGCGTTCCCAGCATGGACAGCGCATACGCAACGGTAATGAAACTGAAGGCAATCTCCAGCACCACGACAAGCCGGGACGTATTATCGATTGGGGCTACATCGCCATACCCGACTGTGACAAACGTCGCCATGCTGAAATACAGGAAGGTAATGAACTGGCTCAGCAAATCCTGGCCGATATTCTCGCCTTCGAAGGAAGTGCCTCCAAACAGCTTATAGATCGACATATACACCATCGTGAAAAACAAAATGCACATCCCCGCCGCCATGCTGATCCGAACCAGGGTTGTTTTCATATCAACATGCTGATGGACGGAGTCTGCAATCTTGTCGAATATGTACAGCACATAGAAAATAACGGAGCATAATGCAAACAACAGGATCAGAGCGCGCATGCCGCCATCTCCGGGCACCACGTTCATCAGATCGATCCACCCAAGCAAATCTTCAACCGATACCAGGACATAAATAAGCAGTGGAGCAAGCAGCAAAGGCCTGCTGGACCACTTCTTGTCCATACTGTAGAACAAATAAATCAACAGCACGAAGCCCGTCAAATTGAGCAGCCACATCCACCATGACATTTTCAAGTCCCTCCTTTGGCTTGAGGTCTGAAACTGCAGACCGCACCATTACATCTTTATTACCCTTGTAACGGTATTTATGCACCTGGAGGTCGCTGGTAGTTTCGCTCCTGCTCACTTTATACAACGTTCATATCCGGCCGATCCCTTATTAAAAAACAGCGCCAAAACACGTATGCGAGACGAACGAAAGCCGTCCAACTGCTTGGTTTAGCATCTAACGGTTCTTCTCCAACCACTGCGCGGCATGGTCCACCATGGCCCGCTGTTCAGCCAATACGCAGTCTGCCTTTCCTACACGGCCATGCTTATATGCACCGGTGCATTGCGCTTCAAAGGAGGCTCCTATCGCTTCAAAATCGTCGGAATGATAGTTGATATCCTGGAATGCCTCCCACTCTGTAATTCCCTGTACCCTGCGTACTGGCGCGTGCGCGGTCACCACCTTCTTACCTGCCCAATCCGCGCGATATTCGCTAAGGTGGAAGGACGTATTATTGCCATAGCCGCTGCCCAGCATAAGCACGTAGGCCCCTGCTTCGTATAAGCGTGCCAGCGGTGAAGCTTCTCCCAAGCTGTCATCCAGCGGATGGGAATGCATAAGTTCCATCGCGTCCCTGCCGCGTGCTGCAAACGAAACATGCGGATTAGGGCTTCGGATGACCCCTTCTTGCTTGCGGAATACTTCCGGAATGATCCCCATCCCTGATGTGACGGTCAGAGCCGGATCATAGGGAGGCATGCCTTCGCGGATCAGATCCCACCATTTCGGGTCGGCCGGAGGATTCCCCCATGTCTTCGGATCGGTTAAGTTCGCAGACTGCGTCGGCATCACCAGTGTCCCTTCATCGCCCAGTACGTCTTCCAGGGCCAGTATAACCGCTTCCGGACCGCCAACAACCCATCCGCCGACGCTCTTGAGCGAGGAATGGACCAGCAGGGTCATTCCCTTCCGTACGCCCAGAGCGACCAGGTCATCGCTAATATCCTTTATCGTAATAGGTCTTTCGATAATCAAGTGACTCACCTCAATTTCCATATCCTAAAACACATCATTTATATCATATAACAAAAAAAGCGCCTGTACCGAAGCCATGCCCCGGTCAGACGCCTTGGTGTTGAAGCTAAATCGATTAAACGCCAAGCCAGCGCTTAAACAGGTGTTTGGTTGTATCCTTGTTCATTTCCGCAATCGACGTGGTCAGCGGAATGCCCTTCGGACAAGAACGCACGCAGTTCTGCGAGTTGCCGCAGCCCTCGATGCCTCCGTCCTGCATCAGTGCTTCCAGACGCTCTTCCTTGTTCATCTCGCCTGTCGGGTGAGCATTGAACAAGCGAACTTGGGAAATGGCAGCTGGTCCGATAAAGTCCGTTTTTTCGTTGACGTTCGGGCAAGCCTCAAGACATACACCGCATGTCATGCATTTGGACAGCTCGTAAGCCCACTGGCGCTTCTTCTCCGCCATTTTAGGTCCAGGGCCAAGGTCGTAGGTGCCATCGATCGGAATCCACGCCTTCACGCGCTTGAGCGCCGTGAACATGCGGCTGCGGTCGATAACCAAGTCTCTTACAACCGGGAACGTCTTCATCGGCTGAATCCGGATCGGCTGTTCCAGCTTATCAATCAGGGCCGCACACGCTTGGCGCGGTTTGCCGTTAATGACCATGGAGCAAGCTCCGCACACTTCTTCCAGGCAGTTGGAGTCCCAGCATACAGGTGCAGTCGTTTGGCCCTGCGCATTTTTGGGGTTGCGCTGAATTTCCATCAGCGCACTTATAACGTTCATGCCGGGACGGTACGGAATTTCGAATTCCTCAGTATAGGATTTCGTCTCCGGATTGTCCTGACGTGTAATAATAAACTTAACGCTCTTTGAGGCGGCTGCCGTTTGAGACATCGTAAATCCCCCTTCCTTCTTACTTGTCTTTCGAATAGTCGCGAATACGCGGCGGGATTAAGGAAACATCCACTTCTTCGTATGAAATCTGCGGTCCATCAGGCGTCCAGGTCGCTTTGGTTGTCTTGAGGAATTCTTCATCGTTACGATCAGGGAAATCCGGCTTATAGTGAGCCCCACGGCTTTCGTTCCGGAGAAGCGCACCCAGCGTCATGGCCTCGGACAGCTCCAGCATGTTCCACAGCTGGCGCGTGAACGCCACGCCTTGGTTGTTCCAGCGGGAGGTATCCGTCATATTGATATTGCGGTAACGCTGCTTCAATTCCTTGATTTTGCCGATGGTAGCTTCAAGCTTGTCATTGTAGCGAACCACCGTCATGTTGTTGGTCATCCATTCGCCGAGCTCTTTGTGGATCACATAAGCATTCTCGGTTCCTTCCATCTTGAGCAGGCCTTCGTATTTGGTCGTTTGCTCTTTCGCTACGCGATCAAATACCGTGGAGGAAACATCCTCAGCGGACTTCTTCAGGCCTTTGACATATTCAATCGCCTTCGGTCCGGCCACCATACCGCCGTAAATGGCGGAGACCAGGGAGTTCGCTCCCAGACGGTTCGCACCGTGGTATTGATACTCGCATTCTCCGGCTGCGAACAGCCCCGGAATGTTCGTCATTTGGTTGTAATCGACCCACATGCCGCCCATAGAATAATGGACTGCCGGGAAGATCTTCATCGGGATTTTACGCGGATCATCGCCCATGAATTTCTCATAGATTTCAATAATGCCGCCAAGCTTAACGTCCAGCTCTTTCGGATCTTTATGGGAGAGGTCGAGGTAGACCATGTTCTCGCCATTGATGCCAAGTCCCATATCGACGCAGACGGAGAAGATTTCACGCGTAGCGATGTCGCGCGGCACCAAGTTTCCGTAAGCAGGGTATTTCTCTTCGAGGAAGTACCACGGCTTGCCGTCTTTATAGGTCCAGATCCGTCCGCCTTCACCGCGTGCCGATTCCGACATCAAGCGGAGCTTGTCATCACCTGGAATGGCTGTCGGGTGAATCTGGATGAACTCGCCGTTGGCATAATGAACGCCTTGCTGATAAACGGCACTGGCCGCTGTTCCCGTGTTGATCACCGAGTTGGTCGTTTTCCCGAAAATAATACCAGGACCACCGCTTGCGAGAATGACAGCTTCAGCTTTGAACGCCTTGATCTCCATCGAGCGCAGATCCTGAGCAGCGATACCGCGGCATACGCCTTCGTCGTCGATGATTGCATTCAGGAACTCCCAGTTCTCGTACTTGGTCACAAGACCCGCGGTTTCCCAGCGGCGAACCTGCTCGTCAAGCGCATAGAGCAGCTGTTGTCCGGTCGTTGCGCCGGCAAACGCAGTCCGGTGACGCTTCGTTCCGCCGAAACGGCGGAAATCGAGCAGTCCTTCCGGCGTACGGTTAAACATAACGCCCATGCGGTCCATCAAGTGGATAATGCCCGGAGCCGCTTCGCACATCGCTTTGACCGGAGGCTGATTCGCAAGGAAGTCGCCGCCGTACACCGTATCGTCAAAATGCTCCCAAGGAGAGTCACCCTCACCTTTCGTATTCACGGCTCCATTGATGCCCCCTTGCGCACACACGGAGTGAGAGCGTTTAACAGGTACAAGTGAGAATAGATGAACGTGAGCTCCTGCTTCTGCCGCTTTGATGGTTGCCATCAGCCCGGCGAGGCCGCCGCCCACTACAATAATATTAGATGCCATTTTTCGTTCACTCCCCTTAACTTAAGACTGTCTTAACTACATCGATCGCTGCCGTCGCCGCCTGGAATTCGGAACCGCGGAATGCTGTCATAGCAAGAACAAACAGCACGCTCATCAATACGAACAAGCCCATGCAGATGTAAGTGGATACCTTCTGCGCCCGCGGACCGACGGTAATGCCCCAGCTGACGAGGAACGCCCACAGGCCGTTAGCGAAGTGGAAGGTTGCGGAAACAACGCCGATGACGTACAGAGCAAACAGAACCGGATTGTTCATGATGCCGTGCATCGTGGCGCCCAAATCGTCATGCGTGATTTTGCCGATCATGATTTGGAAACGCGTATCGTACATATGCCAGATAACAAAAACGAACGTAATAACGCCGGTGATCCGTTGGATGGTGAAGCGGATGTTCCGTTCATAGTTGTAATTGCCCACGTTGTTATTCGCCTGGTAAGCAATGTATAACCCGTAGACGCCGTGATATAGCAGTGGAAGCCAAATCAGGAACAGCTCGAGGAAAAATACCAGCGGCATGCTGTTCAAAAAATGGACCGCGCTTGCGAAGCCTTCCTTTCCACCCTCGAAAGCCTTAAAGTTGGAAATCATATGGCTGAGCAAAAATGCTCCAAGCGGTATGACACCGAGTAAAGAATGCAGCTTTCTGGAATAATACCCTTTCATCAGTTGACGTTCCCCTTTCCAATGTGCAGCGTTTTCATTTTCAATCTTTCCTATTTTCAGAACAATTACACTTACCCTGTCCTAAAGAGGTTGTTCACAAAGCCCGCTTTTGATCACGAAGTGAATCAGGAAGCCACTTGGCATCTAAACCGGCCTTGATGAACTAGCATTAAATCGTTGCAACGACAAAAAGCTGCCGATTTCGGCAATCGTGTGAACAACTTGTGTCATGTTTCATGTTACTCCTTTTTTTCTTATAATGGAATTGCAATATAATTATTAATCGTTATAATCTATACGCATAAGCAATGTTTTGCACGCATGTCTACTTTATATAGGAGGAATTCCATGTTCGAAGAACTGGACATGTTCGCCGTCGTTGTAGAGCAATCCAGCATAAACCAGGCCTCCAAGCTGCTTAACTTGTCCCAGCCAGCCCTGTCCCGGAAAATAGCCAAGCTGGAGGACCAGCTCGGGCTGCAGCTGTTCAACCGCCGGGGCAAACGGCTGGAGCTTACCTCCATCGGACAGATTGTCTACACCTTTGCCTTGGAACAGCGGCAGCAGCAGATCAAATTCTTGCAGACGTTGGCCCATTACCGGGAGGGGGATCAGATCTCGATCAATCTGGGGGCCAGCCTGACCACCCTTCAGACCACCTTGCCCCCGCTCGTTAACGCATTCATGGAGCGTCATCCCGCGGCCGAAATCAAACTGATTACCGGCAAGACCCATGAGATCGTTTCTTATGTAAGAGATAAGCGCGTCGATGTCGGCATTGTTGCCTCCTCCATCAACCAGCCTGGATTAAACTGCATTCCGTTGTTTGATGACCATCTGGAGCTTGTCATCCCGTCTTCACACCCGCTGGCTGAGCTCGAGGATGTTGGCATCGAGCAGCTTCAAGGCTTGCCGATGATCATTTTCTCTACTGGAACCTGGTACCGCAAGCTGACCGATGACCTGTTCCACCGCTGGGGCATAATGCCGGATATCCGCATGGAGATCGACTCCTTCGAAGCGATCGTCAGGCTCATCCCGACCTGCAAGGCGGCCGCGCTGCTGCCCAAATCCTATCTGAGGCCGCAGCTGTTGTCCGATAACGGACTTGTCGACATTCATATTCCGGCACTCATTGAAACCCGGCGAACGACTTCGCTGATCTACGGCCAAGCCTCCGAGCTGAGCAAGGCGGCTAGCCGCTGGATTGATGAAACGGAAATTCTGTTCCGTAAGCTGGAGGAGGACAAAATGAAGAAAACCTGACGGTATATAGGACCGTCAGGTTTTTTTCTTCTATATTTATTTTTCGAGCATATTCACGACCTCAGACTCAAAGCGATCCACATTATCATTGGAGCCGATAACGACCATAATATCGCCGGAGTTCACCACATCCATGGCTGTCGGCGCTACGATGATGCCGGATTGTTTATTCAGGGCCACCACGCTGACACCGTAGCGAACCCTCGTATTGAGCTCGCTAAGCGTTTTTCCGTCCATGCAGTCCGTGACCGTCATCTCCACAATCAGATAGTCCTTGGATAATTCGATATAGTCAAGCAGATTGGGCGTGACCAGCTGGTGAGCTACCCGGATCCCCATATCCCGTTCCGGAAAGATCACCCGGTCCACGCCCAGCTTCTCCAGCGCCCGGCCGTGCAGCACCGAAATCGCCTTGGCAACGACCATGGCGACACCAAGCTCTTTCAACAAGATGGCGGATAAGATGCTCATCTGAATATCGTTTCCGATCGCAACAATGCCGCAGTCGAAGTTACGAATACCGAGCGATTTAAGCACCTCTTCATCGGTAGCATCCGCCACCACCGTGTGCGTCAGCAGCTCGCTCATATCCTCGACAACCTCTTCATTGCGGTCGATGCCGAGCACCTCATATCCCTGTTCCATCAGTTCAAGCGCCAGGCTGGCGCCAAATCGTCCCAAACCGATGATTGCAAATTGCTTTGGTTTCATGTCTCTCCAGTACTCCTTATCCAATAATCATTTTGCCTTCCGGATGACGATATAATTCTTTACCCTTTTTCGGCCCCAGTGCATAAGCAAGCGTCAAAGGCCCCAATCGCCCTGCAAACATCGTAATGCTGATCAAAACCTTCCCGAACACCGTCAGATCTGGCGTTAAGCCCATGGAGAGACCCACCGTACCGAAGGCGGACGTCGTTTCGAATAGGATCTCCAGGAAGTCCCCCTCCTCTGTCGTCGACAGAATCATCGATACGGTTAGAACGAGCAGCAGTGCCAGTAACGCAATGGTCAGTGCCTTCAGCACCCGCTCCTGGGCCAGGCGATAACGGAACATGACGATGTCTTCGCGCCCGCGCATCATGGCGATGACCGCCCCCACCATAATGGTGAAGGTTGTTGTTTTGATACCACCCCCGGTTGACCCTGGGGATGCTCCGATAAACATCAGAATAACGATAAAAAATTGCGTGGCCTGTCTAAGCCCCGTAATATCTATAGTATTCGCGCCCGCTGTACGCGGCGTTACGGATTGGAATAACGCGCCGAAGAATTTTCCGCCCCAATTCAGGGAACCGAGCGTCCTCGGATTGGTGAATTCAAAAATAAGAATGACGATAAATCCAACCAGCAGCAAGGTAGCCGTCATGGTGAGCACTACTTTGGAGTGCAAGGAAAGTCTCCGCTGTTTCCGGAAATCAATCAGATCGGATAATACGATAAAACCGATGCCGCCTGACACAATCAAAAACATCACGACAACGTTGACTACAGGATCATAGACATAACCGGTCAAACTCCGAAAATCGCCAAACAAATCGAAACCGGCGTTGTTAAACATCGTGACCGCATGAAAAACGCCATAATAAATCGCTTGGCCGATCGGCATATCAAACGCCCAGCGGATCGATAGAATCAAGGCACCGCAGGCCTCGATGATCAGGGAGTACAGGAGCACTCTGCGAATCAGCCTTACGATTCCTTCCATCGAGGACTGATTCATCGCTTCCTGCAGAATGAGGCGATCCTTGAGCGATATGCGCCTTTTGAGAGCCAAGGCAAACAAAGTGGCCATCGTCATGAATCCGAGCCCGCCGATCTGGATCAGCAGCATGATCACGATCTCTCCGAAGGAGCTGAATGTCGTTCCTGTATCCACCACAACCAGACCCGTTACGCAAGTTGCCGATGTCGAAGTGAACAAGGCATCGATAAATTCCAGCGGTTCACCTGTACTTGTGGATATCGGCAGCATTAACAGCGCCGTCCCGATGAAAATAATGGCCGCGAAACCAAGCACGAGAATCTGCGGCGGAGACAACCTGAGCCAGTTAAATTTAGAGTTCAATCGGTCACCTTCTTAAAAAAAATCAAGAAAAAAAGACACTGGAAAACGCAGTGCCCTTTACGGTCTGGTTCCTGTGCTGCAGCCTACGAGGTTAGCTGACGGATTCGGGCATTTTCACAGGTCGCCCTATTCATTATTCTAGGAATAATGAAATTCACCCCAATTACATGGTTCCCCCATTTTCAGTACGAAATTCGGCTGGAATATTCGGTTCCTTGAAGCATGATGTGATTATATCGCAATCCGGTACGTAACCCAATGCCGTTTTTCACCCAAAAAATCTTTAAAAGAGCGCGAATTGGGCATATTCAAGAATACAAGCATAGGGTTCTCTAACGTTTTCGAAACCTTTCATTCATTTTCATCGATTTGTTTCATTATTCCGGATATTGGGATAAGCTGCTTATGACTTTCATAACTATGTTATATTGACTCTATGCGTTCTTAATCAGGCATATCGAATACCAGTGGGAGTATCAACTTTCTTAGAGGAGGAATTTCATGAATCGTGCAAGAGAGGCCTTGAAGCTGAAGCCCAATCTGCAGCAGCTCATCGCGCCTGCCGCAGTCGGCCTGATTCTGTTCCTATTATTTCAGGTGTTTCCGTCGACGAATCCGGATTCGACCGAAATGGCATCTCCGAATATCATATCCAAGGAGCAGGCTCGGCAAGCGGCTGCAAGCTTTGCTCAGGAGTTTTTGCAGTTTACGGCTGCGGAAACGGATGACACGCTGGTTACATATCAATCCAAATCGGAACTTTACGGATATCTGGCGAAGGAAAAGAGACTTTCGGAATACAACAAAACCTATGAAGCCAAATATCCCTATGACGTATACCGCGTTCGCTTCAGCGAGCCGGGTGGCAATGCCCTCAATGTGGACGTGCACATGCAAAATTCAGGCATCGTCGGCTTCTCGTACGATTTCGCCCGCTCCAGCTATGACCGGATTGAGCTGAACAAGGGCGATGTGCAAAGGCAGATGCTGCTTGTTGTTGAGGACGGCATGTCATTAGCCGAGAAGCAAGCTCTCGCGGAGCCTTGGCTCCAGCGAGCGGGCTATGATCCGTCGCAACTGGAGCTGGTTACCCGGGAAGGAGAACCCCGGCTCCGGTATGTGGACCCGGAATCCAAGATCGGCGATTCCAGATTGGAGCACCGTTTCACCTTCGAGCAGGGGAAATTACGCTCCTATGAGCCATCTTTTTCGGTCCCGGCCGCCCATTCCGCCTATGTCAACAAGCAGACTCAGGATGCCACGCTGCTGACGCTCGCAGGGTATGGCCTGTTCACCCTCATCCTTGGCATTCTTGCGATTGTGTACAGCGTGAAGACCAGAGCCTATACGTCGTTTAAGCGCGGCCTGTTCCTATCGGCGCTGCCGTTTGTCATTCAAATGCTGAATACGTACAATCTGATTCCCGTTTTCAAATCTGAGGGGATGTCGCAAACAGGTATACTCGGGATGATGATCTTCTATGCAGTCTATTCGCTCATCTTCTCCGCGCTGCTCTATTTCTCCCTTGTCGGAGGCAGCGGGCTATGGCTCAAAGAAGACGGGCTCAATCCATGGCCGCGCGCCAAAGAACCCGGATATGGTCATTATGTACTGGACAGCATGAAGCTGGGGTATATGTGGGCTTTCATCCTGCTTGGGGTCCAATCCATTATCTTTGTCGTTCTGGGCCTGACCTTGAATACATGGTCCACCACGGATGCCACACAGTCGCCTTACAACATGCTCTATCCTTGGCTCTTTCCGCTGATGGCTTGGCTGGCCGGCATATCCGAGGAGGCCGTCTATCGACTGTTCGGCATCAAAATGTTAAAAAAGATCGTCCGCAATACGTTCGTGGCCAGTTTGATCACGTCGATCATCTGGGCGCTCGGGCATACACTCTATCCGATATACCCTGTAATTTCCCGGCCCATTGAACTGGTTATCATCGGCTTGCTGTTCAGCTACATCTTTTTGAAATACGGGTATTTGGCGGCCATGTTCTCCCATGTCATCTTTAACAGCATCTTGATGGGCATTAGCCTGATCCTGCTCAAGGACACCAGCAACATGCTGATCGGTGCTTTCTACATGGTGCTTCCGGCGATCGTCGCGTATGCGATTTACCGTTTCAATCCAACAAAAAAAGAGAAGCCGTATTTCACGACTCCTCCTCACGAAGTACCTTAAGAATCTCCATTGCTAATTTCTCACCGATTGAAAGGGGCTTGAAGTCTTCGACTGAAGCCTCTTTTATTTTTTTGACTGAGCCAAAATGCTTCAACAGCAGCTTGCGACGCTTCTCTCCAATGCCCGGGATGGAATCCAGCTTGGAGGATACCATCGATTTGCCGCGCTGTTCGCGGTGGAAGGAAATCGCAAAACGGTGAACCTCATCCTGAATGCGCTGCAGCAAGTAGAACTCCTGGCTGTCCCGGGGCAGCGTAACCGGCTCCGGCGGGTCTCCGACCATGAGCTGCGCTGTTTTATGCTTGGCATCCTTCACAAGCCCGCAGACCGGGATAAACAGCCCCAGCTCATTCTCCAATACATCGACGGCGGCAGAAATCTGTCCCTTCCCTCCATCGACCACAATCAGATCAGGAAGCGGCAAGTTCTCCTTCAAGACACGCTCGTACCGCCGCCGGATCACTTCACGCATTGTATCATAATCGTCCGGTCCCAGCACGGTACGGATCTTGTATTTGCGGTATTCCTTCTTGTCCGGTTTTCCGTTGGTGAATACAACCATGGCCGATACCGGATTGGTACCCTGAATGTTCGAGTTATCAAATGCCTCGATCCGGTTCAGCGACTGGAGGCCGATCACTTCGCCCAGATTCGCCGCTGCAACCGAGGTGCGTTCTTCATCGCGTTCAATCAAGCGGAATTTCTCGTCTAAGGACACCTTTGCATTATCCGACGCCATGCCCACCATCTGTTTCTTCAAGCCGCGCTGCGGGACATGCACCTTCACGCCGAGCCATTCCTGCAGGGCGGCAGCCCCTCCGGCTGCATCCACGATGCCCGCAGCTTCCGCCTGCTTTTCCTGTGCCTCGGCAAGGGCTGCCTGCTGCTCATCGGATGTCCCTGCGGAAAGCGGATTCGCCGAATCCACGGCTGCCTCGGCGCTTCGTACACCTTGGTCCGCACCCGTTCCCGTAACCGACTCCGGGTCAGCCTCGTCTATCAACAGAGGCTCAGGCAGCAGAATTTCCTGCGGCAATGCAGGATTATCACTGTAATACTGGGCTATAAAAGACATAAAGTCACTGTGCGCATCGCCGTAGAACGGAAAAACGGATTTGTTGCGCTGCACCATTTTCCCTTGGCGCATGTACAGAATCTGTACGCACATCCAGCCTTTATCGACAGCGTAACCGAATACGTCGCGGTCCCGCGTATCCGTCGTCGTAATCTTCTGCTTCTCCATTAGCGTATCGATATGGATGATCTGATCCCGCAGCTCTTTGGCACGCTCGAAATACAAATCCTCCGCGGCCTCCTGCATCTTGCGCTGCAGTTCCTTCTTGATCTCCTCATGCCCGCCGCTCAGAAATGAAGTGATCTCCCCGGTGATCTGTTCATATGCAGACTTTGGAATCTCCTTCACACATGGAGCCAAGCATTGCCCCATATGATAATACAAGCATACTTCTTTTGGCATGACGCCGCATTTGCGCAAAGGATACATCCGGTCCAGGAGCTTCTTGGTCTGCTGTGCCGCATAAGCATTCGGGTAGGGACCAAAATATTTGGCTTTATCTTTAAGCACCCTTCTGGTCACTTCCAGACGGGGATGCTCTTCATTCGTTATTTTAAGATACGGATAGGTTTTATCATCCTTCAGCAGTACGTTAAATCTCGGCTGATGGGTTTTGATCAGGTTGCACTCCAGAATCAACGCTTCCATGTTGCTGCCGGTTACAATGTACTCGAAATCGCGGATTTCCGAAACCAGCATCTGGGTCTTCCCGTTATGGCTTCCGGTAAAATAAGAGCGTACCCGGTTCTTCAGCACTTTGGCCTTGCCAACATAAATAATCGTGCCTTCATGATTCTTCATCAAGTAACAGCCGGGTTGGTCCGGCAGCAATGCTAACTTGTGGCGAATATTCTCCAGCGCCTTCTCCTGCTCCTGCAGCTGATTGGAAAAATCGTCCATGCTGTCCCTCCTCTCCAAGGAGATTATATAGTATTAACCCTAAATATAAAACACTATGAGTAACCACACAAAGCGCCTCCGGGTTTCACCGAAGGCGCTGTATGAAAGCAGATTGCAGTTTATGGCCAATCCTGCTTATTGATGTTTTGCAATGATGCCCTTCAAGGCTTCTTTGGAGTTCAGACCTACCACTTTATCGACAGGCTGGCCGTCTTTAAAGAAAATCATGGTCGGAATGCTCATTACGCCAAAGCGTGCAGCAGATTCCGGATTCTCATCCACGTTCACCTTTGCAATTTTCACAGCATCACCAAGATCTGTTGACAGCTCTTCCAAAATCGGAGCAAGCATTTTACAAGGACCGCACCATGGCGCCCAGAAATCAACTACAACCGTTCCTTGACCTTCCACTTCACTTACAAAGGATTGATCGGTAACGTTTACGATAGCCATTATATTCTCCTCCTCACGGATAATTTTACATATAGTACGAACTTAATTGTCGAATGGGTCGACGAATTTAGTATACCACAATCGGCCGGAAAAAGTGAAATATACTCACCTAAAGAAAGAGGATTTCACGGGATTTTTATGCAATCTTTACAAATGATTTGCGCATTGGGTATACTACTAGTAACAAGTCGGGTGACTGTCAAGTTTTTCGTGTTGGCACGGCATGTTCACCTTTTGAGGAGGCAAGCACCATGGATGTAAACGTACGCGTTAACGATCCACGGGAGCACATCAATGAAGAACCACGCAATGACTTTGGCGATTTGATGATGGGCTTCGTGGGGATGTTTGGTTTCATGACCATCATCTTTTTCGGATTCGTCATTATCAAGTTCTTGGTCGGCTAATACTTGATGACTCCTTGTGCGTTAAATAAAAAGTCTGATCCCTGCCGCGTTCCATACGCTAACGGGATCAGACTTTTTACGATTCAAGGGACGTTTGTCCACTGTGCTCATGTGCGTCGTTGCAAACGTCTAGAACTTCCCTCTCTGGTTCTCCCCGAATAAATGAACGACATCCACAAAAGGCGCAATCCGGTTCATCAACCGCTGCCCTTTGTGAAGCTCCTCGCCATCCTTGCTCGTGAAGCTCAGATGCTGTTCAAGCCCGTCGAGCGGATAGTTCGACGTATAGAAGGTCGGCAGCCGGTTCATCCGGAAATTCAGGATGGAACCGAGGACATGATCCCGAACCCACGGATTCAAATTCTCCGCTCCGATATCGTCAAAGATCAGCAGATCGCAATGCTTCATCGTCTCCACCATGTCCTTCAGCTTCTGGCCGTCCTGCATCATGGTCTTCAGATCTTCCACGAAATCAGGCATATAGACGATCACGCCCGAATGACCCGCTTTTGCGAGCTCATGCATCAGGTAGCCCATCAGGTATGTTTTCCCGGTACCAAACGAACCGGTGAGATACAAGCCGCGCGGAGACAAGCCATTCTCCTTCGTATCCCGGATGTACTTAAACACCTGGTGCACCGCAGGTGCCCGCAGACGGTCCTTCGCCATAATCTCCATATTGTCATAACCTTCGTTCAAGGCATGCTCATCGACATAAAAGCTGCGAATCCGCTTCTTGATCTGATCCTCATTGGTCTTCGCAATCTGCAGGGAACACGGCGCCTTTCGCTCATAGATCTCCACGGTTCCGTTCATTCGCTGGATATCCAGCTTGCTGTAATGTCCCTGGAAATCATTCGGACACCGGTCCAGACCCGGACATGCCTTGCAGTGGGCCTGATCTCCCGCATATTGATACAGTTTGCTTAAATTCAAACGAATGACCCGGTCATCGATCTCAGGGTATTCGCTCCGCAATGCTTGAATCAGAGAATTCCTGAGCAAATCCTCCATAATCTGCTCGGTTCTGCGCCGGAGCGCAGGACTTTTCATGCTATCCAGCAGTTCACCAAGGGACTCCATCTCTTGTTCCCTCCTCTCTTCAGCAGAATTACTTTATCCGCCCTTCTTGTTGCCAGCCTGCATTTCTGCCGCAAATCGCATCATTTCCTCGAATTCCTCATCCGATACGGCCTCCGCCTGATCGGTCTCCAGAGCTACAGGAATTTCCGGCTTCACCTTTCCGCCTTTAGCGTATGTACGCGTACGTTGTGTGGTTGCCTTCTGCTTGCCTTTCATCTTGGCTTGATCACGTATATACTGAACAGCTTTCTCATAGCTGTTCACCTGCTTCAGCAGCATATTGGAAGCAATGGCCTCCACGAAATTACGGTTGATGCGCTGCTCGCCGCCTGCGGCCATGAGTGACATTAAATAATGAATGAGCACGTTGATGACTTCACCCGGCAGCTTGTAGCTCAGGTCGATCTTTTCGAAGATGTCCAGGAACTGCGCTGGAACCGAGCCCGGGAAGAAGGTCTGCAGGAGCCGGGTATAAGGCTCATTGCGAAGCATCATATTATATTGGTGAATATCGCACTTCGATTGGAACTGAGCGGGAACCTCCACATAGTATTCCATCTCTACCGCATGCTCCTGTGCCGGCTCTTCCGGATCGGCCGTCATCTCCTGCCGCAAGGCAACAACCTTGCCTGCCGTAATCTGCCGCTTCTCCTGCATCTTCATTCCCTGCCTAAAGTGAAGACTGGCCTTGTGCTGAAGATCATCCAGCACGACCTCGCCATGCTCGGTAAATATGCCGTCCTCGTCCAACAGGCGGCAGAGATCCTGCGTGCTGAGATCGTATTTCCGCACCACGTAATTCACTATGCCCATCTGCTCGTGGTCGTAGCGAAGACGCTCCACAAAGACCCGATTACGGGATTCACGCGGAAAACGGAGAATAATGTCCGCATAGTTCAGACCTTCTCCTTCCGGATTTGGCGGCGCCATGGACTTCCGTGACACCGCGACCTCTTCCAGCGCTTGCTCCAGTTCATAATCAATGACATGCGTGTTCAGCTCAAAAATATCATAAAAGGGAACCGAAATGTTCTCCTTGTTGAAGGAAATACCGGACCATTCAAGGGGTTCCTTGCTCCAAAGCTCTTCTCTTAACGACAGAACGGCGAATTTCCCCACCTTGTCGCGAAGCAGCAGCGTCAGATGCTGAGTGTTAAAGAACTCCGCTGGACTGAGCGGTGCTTGCAGCTCATATTCATAGATATGGTCATCCGTCTCCGGGACAAACATCCGGCTTGTCTGCAGTAAACCTACCGCTTCCAGCTTTGAGGTTTGCTCAATGAGAAAGCGGCGTCCTTTTTCACTAGGCTCAAGCCCTAATGTCAAAAATAATCTTCGCTGCTGTTCAATGGCCGAGTAACCCACCTTCTCCACCGGCACATGCGATACGAGAAGACGGTACAAACTGACAGCAAACGCGCCAACCATCGGTTGATAAATCGAACCAAGCATTTTGTCATCCAGGCCGCTTAAGCAGAAGTCACGGTATACGCAGTAACGGTGGTTCTCGGTAAAATGTAAAAAATTAGTCATGCGCATCGTTTATGCTCCCCCCGTCGCCCAAAAATAGACTTCCTCTATTCTATCATAAATCCGTCGTTTCGAAGTCGGTTCTTTCGCATCAAAAATTCTGGAATTCTTGCGCCCACCATTTGCATGCTTCCACAAATAATAAATGACGGCCCCCAGATATTGCAGAGCCGCCATCAATACTACATTCAATTTGCGCCAAGCGCGTTAAAACATTCTAAAGCCTTTAATACGCAATGTCTTAATGGTCCATCCGCTCATGTAGGCACCAATCAGACCTGCAACTCCCGTTAAGTAATCCACCAGTTGGAAGGATCCCACGTGAGTCCAGAACGACATTTGGCCCCGATCCCACAAGCTGTATACAACGACCGGCAAAATGACAATCACGAACAGAAAGCAAGGAAACCAGGTCGTCTTCATCAACATATTTAGGATAAAACCGATACCGAACATCATGACAAAAAACAAAATCATCAGCACGAGCACAGGAATAAATTGAAGCATGATCGCTGTTTTCACCTCTTCTTTATCACCTACGCGTAGCAGCTATTCTACTCTATTGCAGCAAGAAACAGCACACCAAGCTTTAGCTAATAGCTAGTTTACTAAAAATAATGTCACAGATCAACGAACAATCGTGAATACATTGTGTCGGCGTTTGCCCTTCCGACTGCGCTTACAGTACAATATAGGAAGTTAATGCAAGCGGCCATCCGCTTCAATTATAACGAACATAACGTTTAGGAGTGATCACATGAACGAAGCTGCAATGACGCTTGAGGGCTGGTATGCGCTGCACGATTTCCGCACCATCAATTGGCCGGCCTGGAAAGCTGCAGATGAAGAAGTACGTGCTTTTGCGCTGGACGAGCTGAATGCGTTCCTCGAGGAATGGAATGCCGTCGAAGCTGCCCAAAAAGGCAGTACCGCTGTATATACCATCGTCGGTCAGAAAGCCGATTTTGTATTCATGCTTTTGCGCGAGACGCTGGAAGAGCTGAACGCGATCGAGAATGCCTTTAACAAAACAACGTTCGCGCAGTTTACCACCAAGGCTTATTCTTATGTAAGCATTGTCGAGCTGAGCAACTACCTGGCAGGCTCCTCCGATGAGGATCCGATGCAGAATCCGCATGTCATTGCCCGTCTGAAGCCGGCCCTGCCAAAATCGAAGCATATCTGCTTCTATCCGATGAACAAAAAGCGGGATTTGTCGGACAACTGGTACATGCTCAGCATGGACGAACGCAAATCCATGATGAAGAGCCACGGGATGATTGGCCGCGGTTATGCCGGCAAGGTCAAACAGATCATTACCGGTTCCGTTGGATTCGACGATTGGGAATGGGGCGTAACCCTGTTCAGCGACGACGCGCTTCAGTTCAAGAAGCTCGTGTACGAAATGAGATTTGACGAAGTAAGTGCGCGTTTCGGCGAGTTTGGTCCGTTCTATGTCGGCAACCTGCTCGATCAGGCTTCATTTACAGAATTAATGAAGGTATAATTCCTTCTGCACATAAACAGCATGTACAAAATATCCCCACAAAGTGGAGCCTATGCTACGATGTTTATTCCAAATACTTTGCGGGGACCCCAAAAACTTATAATGTCAAAAAAGGGATGCTCTCTACACGAGAGCATCCCTTCTTCTATTCCTCACCGTCGTCCTCATCTTGCTCTTGCTTGCGCAAGGTTTCAAGATATTCAGCCGTCGCCCGATCCCGGGCACGTCCCTTATCCTTGAGCCGCTCAATAGCAGGAAGTATGAGAATGTCGACCTCCTGCTGAATGGTGTAAGCCAGATCGTACCGCTCCTGCGACTCCAGATAGGTGCCTACCTCCATCAGGGCGTTATAACGATCCAGCTCATCTCTTGTGAGCAGCCCACGTACTTGAACGCTGCAGTGTCTCATTATAGAAACCTGCCTTTTTTCAGGACGAGCGGAATCCCTCCAATAATGAAGAGGTAGCGCAGATCAACCAACTTTTTCAGTTGGGCCGCTTTCCAACCCTGATATTTCTTATCCCCGACAACCGCAATGCCTTCGCCCCGTCCAAGAGAAGCTACCGTGCCTTTGTTATGGAACTCGAATTTGCGCATCGACTTGTCCCGAATCGCCGCAACGATATTTTGGGCACAGCACACGCCCTGCTGCATCGCCATTTGGGCGGTCGGCGGATAAGGTCTGCCTTCCTCATTAAAAATCAGGGAGTTATCGCCGATAATATAAATGTTCTCGTATCCGGGAGCACGCAAATATTCATCCACCTTGACGCGGCCTCGCATCGTTTCGAAACCTGCTGCTTCCACCAGACGGTTCCCGCGGATGCCGCCGGTCCATACGACCGTTGCCGCCCGGATTTCTTCGCCATTGTTCAGAACGACTCCGCCTGGCAGGCATTCCTTGATTGCAATGCCCATCTTGAAGGTAACGCCTTTCTTCTCAAGAACGTTCATGGCGTACTCCACCAGTTCCGGTGCAAACCCCGGTAACGCGGCTGGCGCGGCTTCGACATTATAGATGTTCACCAGCGTCGGATCGACGTCATATTCCTTGCACAGTCTCGGAATGCGGTCTGCCAGCTCGGCTACAAACTCGATGCCGCTGAATCCGGCTCCGCCAACCACAAAGTTAATGCGCTCTTGCGGTCTGCGCTCATTTTTATATAAAGCAAATTGATACTCAATATGTTCACGTATCAATCGTACCGAGTTAATGCTTCGGATCGTCATCGCATGCTCTGCGAGTCCTGGAATGCCAAAGGTTTCAGGCTCTCCGCCGAGTCCAATGACAAGATAGTCATAGGATAATGTTCCATCTTCAAGAATAACCTTCTTATCGTGAAGGCGGATTTCCTGAACCGAGGATTTGACCAGGTCGATTTTGAATTCGTCTATCAACTTGGAAATGGATACCCGGGTGTTCTCAATGCTGTCTGTTCCTGCTGCCGGCATATGCAAATGCGTTGTAATATAATGATAATCATGGCGATTTACCAATGTAACATCGGCCTCATTATAATTCAGCTCTTTTTGCAGCCGCTGCGCTGTCAATATGCCTCCGTAACCCGCGCCAAGGATTACGATCTTCGGTATGCTGCTCATTCTATTGCTCCTTCCAGCTTACTCTTTATATATACAGTATGGTACACATGTTAACATTCTGTGAAATTGCATCCAAAAAAAGAGAAGAGCCCTAATCAGAGCCCGTTTCATCATTTGACCTGATGGTTCATTAAGGTTCAAAAACAGCTGTAACACTAAGGTTTCCTTACTGCGGCTACAGTTGACAATATATAGGACTACCCTGTAATGAACACAAGTTATCACGTTAATCATATGCATAAACTATGCAAATATCAAGAAATTTTTTGCCATATAATGTGCAAATCATTCCGCCATTTATCCCCTCACTTACTAAGTAAGCGCATCCATTCCAATGTTAGGTATTTTAACTCATTTCTCGTCTTTTCATGCCGCTTCGGGACGATTATAATAGGTAAGGAATTCGTGAATCAGCTTTATCCGGACAAGAACGTCTGTCTGATTCGAATATAAACTCATTTTATGGAGGTGCTTACCGCATGACAACGATGCCACAAGACAGCAATATGACGGATCTTTTGATTATCGGTGGCGGACCTGCAGGTATGTTTGCTGCTTTTTACGGCGGAATGCGCCAAGCTTCGGTAAAACTTATCGAGAGCATGCCTCAGCTTGGAGGCCAATTGGCTGCGCTGTATCCTGAGAAATATATTTATGACGTAGCAGGCTTTCCGAAAGTAACCGCTCAAGAGCTTGTGAACAATCTGTCCGCCCAAATGGAGCTCTTTAAAACGGACATTCGTCTTGAAGAGAAAGTACAGGCTGTGGAAAAACTTGAAGAACGTCATTTTGTCGTAAAAACGAATTTGGGTGAACACCACGCCAAAGCTGTCATTATTACTGCCGGTGTAGGAGCGTTCCAACCCCGTCGACTGGAGATTGAAGGGGCAGAAGCATACGAAAAGACCAACCTTCATTATTTCGTCAACGACCTCAGCCGCTTCAAAGGCAAGAAGGTTCTCATCAGCGGCGGCGGCGACTCCGCGGTAGACTGGGCGCTCATGATCGAGCCGATCGCCGAGCAGGTTACACTGGTTCACCGCCGTGACAAATTCCGTGCCCATGAGCATAGTGTTGAGCAGCTCATGGCATCGAAGGTGAACATCATTACACCAACCGAGATCACCGAATTGCATGGTGAAGATACGATTACGAAGGTTACGCTTTCTCATATTAAGACCAAAGAGACGCAAGAGATTGAAGTGGACGATGTCATTGTCAATTTCGGGTTTGTGTCCTCTCTCGGTCCGATCTCCGAATGGGGCATCGCCATTGAAAGCAACTCCATTGTGGTGGATTCCCGTATGGAAACAAGTATCCCGGGCATTTTTGCAGCCGGCGATATTACCACCTATCCGGGCAAGGTTAAACTGATCGCTGTTGGATTTGGTGAAGCACCTACCGCGGTGAACAATGCCAAGGTTTACTTCGATCCTGAGGCCAGATTGGCACCGGGCCACAGCAGTAACATGAAATTGTAAGGGCAGCTAGAATTTTAACTTCATATACATCCATATATTCATAGAAAAAAAGGTATCTTCGTTCCGAAAGGGTTTACACTCGCCCCGGAACCGAAGATACCTTTTCTATTCTTCAAACCATATGTAGAACTTGGTTGAAAGCTCCCACATTATATACGTATCATGTCGTAAGTTATCTATTCTATATACGAAAAATCTGATTAATGCAGGATGCTGCCGGAATCGGTGTCCAAGTTCCGTTTATGAATTTCGGCTAGCAGTAGAGTGATGAACTCTCGCTCCAACTTCAACTCAACAGCCATATGATAGGAATCGAGAAGCATCTCATCCGTCAACATAGCCATCCCTCTCACACCCCTTCCTCAAATTTCCTGAATCTATCATATCAGACATGCTAAAACGGAACAACTGTTCGCTTATCCACAACCTCTTGTGGAAATCCTGTGTATAATTTGTTGGTAAGTGTAAAAAACAGGGTCATATCAAAGTGGATTGTGGGGATAAATGTTATACACAGGATATAGGGAATTTCTAGTATAAAAAAAATTGATCAATTATAATATCGGTAGATTGTGGTTATTTTTTTATTACCCTATTAAAAAATCATATAAACGTCTACAGTTGGGAATATTAAACAAAAATTCAGCTTGGTCTTGTATTAACCTCCAAAATCCAAATCTTGCCCTCGTTGTCTAATCCGTAATCAAACCCCAGCTCCCCGATACCCGGAAAGCGGGATTCCAGTATCGTTATGCACTGCCTGGTTAAGTGGCGCATCTCATTGCGCTTTTCCCTCGCATTAATATGGGGCAGTGACAGCCGGAGTGCAGGACCACAACGAAGCAGCGTCCCCCCTTTACAAATATTCGTCACAAAAAGCCCTGGGCTCGCGAGCCGCCCAAGCATGGCCCGGAATTCCCATCTCCCTCGATCCTTGACTACCTTTACACGGTAATCCAGCGGACGTCCCTGAATTCGAGCCAAATGAATGCCCTGCTGTATCATGTAGCGCCGTCTCAGCCTCATCCTGCTCAGTACGTATATCAGGGAATTCAATGTATCTACATGAACAGTACGCCTCTTATGGGTTACCAAGTATCCCGTTCCGTCTGTTTGTATTCGGATGACTCCGTTACCACCGGTTCCTATAATCGGCTTAATCACGACCATTTCGTGTTCGGCCAGCATTGAGACCAGGGTATCCCCTCCATACGACTGGGTAGCCGGAATGTAGGGAGCAACCTGCGGATCGGTCAGCAGCGCTTCCGTCTTCAACCACTTGCTGGCCAGTTGTCTTCCCGCCATGCTGCTTTCGCCTCCTTTTATTCATGACATACGTTATCCTATTCCCCTATCCGCGCTTTGTCTTGGATGATTGTCCGTGATGGTATGCCTAATAATCGAGGTTCTTGCTGCCTCACGGCAGCCTCCCTTTGCAAATGCTGTGATCTATCGTATAGTAAGAACAGAGCTTTGTCCGTATTAAATCCATCACTATGGATACCTATAAAGGAGGCTTTGTCACCTTGGCAGCATTGTTTGAAATATTGTACTGGATTGCCATTGTCGGCATGTCGGTTGCCCTAGCAGCCATCACCGTTCTTATCTTTGTCATGGGCTTCAAGTTCATCAAGGATAAGCGCAGAGGGCTCGGAGCGGGCTGCATCGTATTTTCGCTTGTGGCCGCCGGCATGATCGTGCTGATGCTGAACGATACCTTCTTCTTCCCGGTCTGAATAGAAAGAACCCAAAAAAGCAGCCTCTCCTTATTGCGGAGTTGGCTGCTTTTTTGGGGTTCATACAGCGATGCGGATGTTCTCATAACGCTAAAAAGACCTCTGCGACAAGATTGCCGGGAGAGGTCTTTAACTGTTGGACTCAGGCTTTAGCCCTCTAGAGAGTCCTTGTTAGCAAGGCTCTTCGTTCGGTTTGCCCGCATCCGTTGCCGTACGGAATGACGAACCACAGCCGCAAGTGACGGTGGCGTTCGGATTGTGGATGGTGAAGCCGCCGGTCATGCCGGATTCCTCAAAGTCGATTTCAAGACCGTTCAGGTACTTCAGATCGTCCTTCTCGACAACGACTTTCATGTCCTGCAGGTCCATGTATACGTCAGCTTCCGTTTCTTGATCGTCAAAGCCCATTGCATATGAAAAACCACTGCAGCCGCCGGCAGTGACACCCAGTCGAAGGAACATATTGGGCGTTTCCTGTTCAGCAAGCATTTCTTTCAAACGTTCTGCAGCTGAGTCGCTGATTGTAATCATAGGTCACCCTCCTTTTCGTTCACTCTTTCAGTATACTCCTCTTCGCGAATTCGCTCAAGGTTGTTATGATGGCGTTTGATATGTAATGAATAACCTAATTTCAATTCCTCTATTTGTATTGCTACCCCGAGGGGTCAGGTTTATAATAGGGAAGGAACATGGGCGGCAACTGTTGGATAATTGTCACATCCCTCGGCTAAAAAGCGGCAAAGGTTATGGCTGGTCCACAGTTGTATATTTTTTCACAAACTCACTTAATTATTCAGCCCATTATTGATGTTTGTTGTTATACCACTATAAACGGACCGTTCCCTTAGGGGAGTGATTCACTTTATGATCGCTTTTTCTGCTGGATCTTCTATGCAGGTCAAGTGTGAACAGGAGGATTGAACATGTCCACAATTGTGACACCATTTACCGATCAGAGAATGGCGGAGATCGTTGCGAAAGTCCAAAACGGCGAACGCCTGAATCTTGAAGACGGTGTGTATTTGTACCAAACCGATGACCTGCTGACCCTCGGGCAGCTGGCTAATGAAGCCAATTTGCGCAAGAACGGGAAAAAAGTTTACTTCATTGAGAACATGAGTCTCTATTTCACGAATGTATGTGAATCCCACTGCGCTTTTTGCAATTTCCGGAAAGATCAAGGCGAGGAAGGCTCCTACACCCTCTCCGGCGCGGAGATGATCGAGTATGTCGAGCAGCATATTCATCCGGGCATTCGTGAATTTCATATCGTTGGCGGACATAATAACCATGTGCCGTTCCAGTACTATGTAGATTCCCTGAAGGCATTGAGCGAGCGTTTCCCGGAAGTAACTCTGAAAGCCTATACCGCGGCGGAGATTGAATTCTTCACTCGCATTAGCGGACTTAGCACGAAGGAAGTACTTCAAGAACTGCAGAAAGCTGGACTTCAGTCTTTAACAGGCGGCGGAGCCGAGATTCTGTCTGACCAATACCGTCAGAAGATGAAGGTGGACAAAGCCAACGTAGATCAATACCTCGACGTACACCGTACCGCACATAAGCTTGGCATGAAGACGCACACGACCATGCTGTACGGATCGATCGAGAGCCATGAGGACCGGATCCGCCATATGCTGCAAATTCGGGATCTTCAGGATGAAACGGGTGGATTCATGGTATTCATTCCGCTGTCCATGCAGCCGAAGAATAAGAATGCAGGCATCATGCGCCGCAATTCGGCCTACGAGGATTTGAAAACCATTGCCATCAGCCGTCTGATGCTCGATAATATCGACCATATCAAAGCGTACTTCATTAATATCGGGCCGCAATTGACGCAAGTTGCTCTCAGCTTCGGAGCTTCCGACGTCCATGGCACGATCCTGAAGGAACGTATCAGCCATGCTGCAGGAGCTTTAACACCGGAAGGGCTGACACGCAAAGAGCTCGTCTGGCTCATCCAAGGCGCAGGCCGGATTCCGGTTGAACGCGATACCTTCTACAACGAGATCAAGGTTTACGAATAAGTCTTACCCGCAGGGATTTAAGCAAACGAGAGACGTTCCAAAAAACGGAAAACAGGTTAAAGAGATAATATAGCGTGGGTAACCTAAGCCGCTTCCAGCGGCGTTTTTCTTGCGAATCGGCGCTCACCTTCTTATCTCTTGAGAAAGGAAGAAATTTATGAAAAAGCTCGTCATTCTCGGCGGAGGCTATGGTGGTCTTGCCCTAATTCAAGAATTATTCAGCAGCTATCTTCCTCCGGACGTGGAGGTCGTGCTCATCGACCGCATGCCATACCAAGGACTCAAAACCGAATATTACGCGCTGGCAGCAGGCACCGTGGCTGATACCGCAGTTCGTGTTAAATTCCCGGTGTATGACCGCCTCCAAATTGTATATGGTGAAGTCACATCCATCGATCTGGAGAAGAGGCTTGTTAACCTGACGAACAACGATCCCGTGGAATACGATCAACTCGCCATTGCTCTGGGATGTACGGACCGATATCATGGCGTTCCGGGCGCTGAAGAATTCACGTTTAGCCTGCAATCTTTCTCTGCATCCCGGGAAACCTATTTGCACCTGAACAACCTCAGACCTTATGGTCATGTTCATATCATTGGCGGAGGCTTAAGCGGCATCGAACTCGCTGCCGATCTTCGTGAAAGCCGGCCTGACCTTAATATCGCCATTTTGGACCGGGGACAACGGGTACTTTCTTCTTTTCCTAACCGTTTGTCTGCTTATATTCATCGCTGGTTTGAGGAACACCATGTGGATATCCACAGCGGGGTTTCCGTATCCCGAGTTGAGAAGGATGCCGTGTATAATCTGGATGTGCCTATCGCAACCGACCTGGCTGTATGGACGGCGGGCATTCAGCCCGTAAAAGTCGTACAGGATCTCGATCTGCCAAAAGACCGCAGCGGACGCATACTGCTGAACGAGTGGTATCAGGTTCCGTCCCATCCGGAAGTGTACGTGATCGGCGACTGCGCCAGCCTCCCGTTCGTCCCAAGCGCGCAAGCGGCCGGGGCTCAAGCCGAGCAAGTGGGACATGTCATGAAAGCTATATGGCGTGATGATACGCCAAAGGTATCTCCGCTGAAGCTCAAGGGAACCCTCGGCTCCCTCGGCAAACATGCGGGCTTTGGACTCATGGGCAGCACGTCGGTTCTGGGCCGGGTACCAAGGATATTGAAGAGCGGGGTTCTCTGGAAATCCAAGCGTCATTACTAGACCCACAGGCTGCAGACGCTATGTTCTTCCTTACGGAAATGCCAGGTATCCGGCGTCAGCTTTCCTCTTCGCTGTCCTTAAAGCTTTCCAGCTTGGCGATGACAACGTCAAGCAGCTCTTCAGCCGTGGGGGCCTCCACCCATTCGCCATCCACATAAGCGAAGGGCATCAGATAGCACTGGCCGCAGCTGGTCAGGCAGCCGTATTCGATGACTTGACAATCGTACTTGGCTTCAAGCGTCTGCAGAACTTTATCCGTGCCGAAATAGGAATTGCTTGTGCAAAACTCAATGATAATGGACATTGTTATTAGACCTGCCTTAAGATTGGCATTTTATTTTGCCGGTTTATGTACTATAATATAGGGAGGAAAGGAGTTGAACAAGATGAGTGAAAACACGCAAACCACTGTATATGATGAAGTGGCTGAAGTGCTTGATAAACTTCGTCCGTTCCTGCAGCGCGACGGCGGTGACGTGGAACTGGTTGACGTTGAAGACGGCATCGTTAAGCTGAAATTGATGGGTGCATGCGGTAGCTGCCCTAGCTCCACCATTACTCTGAAGGCAGGGATTGAACGCGCCCTGGTTGAAGAAGTAGAAGGCATTCAAGAAGTAGTTCAAGTATTCTAAATCTTCTTTAACTATAAAGAGTCTTGGTTTCCTTCGTGGAACCAAGACTCTTTTTTTGAGATTTAAAAGAAGTTTACAGCGGAGCACAAGCAATTCTTTAACCGCATTTATGTGTTTTAGGGTCCCCGCATAGAATATGGAATAAGCATAGAAGCATGGACTCCACTTTGTGGGGTTATTTTTTGTTATTCCGGTTTAATCAACGGACGGATCGGATCCAGTCCGCCGGATATATCCATGATATTGCCGGTAATGAAATCCGACTTATCCAGGCATAAATATTCGATCACCCTGGCGACGTCCTCCCCGCTTCCCGATCGTCCGCGCGGGGTCAGCCCGTCTTGGATGCCCGATACCTCATTGATGGTCTTCTCTTTATTGGCTCCGCGAATATCCCCCGGACAGATCATGTTCACGGTGATTCCATACGGGGCTTCTTCCACCGCAAGCGTCTTCGTAAAGGATACCAGGCCCACTTTAGCGGCAGCATAGGCTGAACGCTGAGGCCACGCGCGGGCTTCTCCCGCATGTCCGAATCCAAAGTGGATGATGCGTCCCCACTTTTTCTCCCGCATGGCAGGCAGAACACGGTGGTCCAGCAGCATGACGCCGGTTAAATTGCCATTCACCATATGTACGATTTCGTCGGGGCTGTATTCCGAGAACAGACGACGTTCCCGAATGAACGGACCTGCGTTGTTCACCAGGATATCGATGCTTCCCAGCTGCTCCTCCGTCTGATCCACCAATGAATACAGCTCACGTTCGCTGGCGATATCGGCTTTAATCGCAATGGATTTCACGCCAAACCCCTCGATTTCGCGGGAGAGCGCCTCCGCTTCATCCTTGCTGTTTACATAATTTATAGCCAAATGACATCCCTGCCGGGCTAACGACAGCGCCGTCATTTTCCCCAATCCTGTCGCACTGCCTGTAATCAGCGCCACTTTTCCTTTCAAGGCTTTCCCTCCTCAGATGGATATCCTCCCTTCAGTATAAAAGATTTAATAAGGCCTAACAACTTGCAAACCCGGCAGAGATGGGCATAGAGACAATAAAAGAAAGGGCTTATCCGTCAAGACCGATAGGTCTCTTTGGATAATGCCCTCTCTTAACAAATACGAACAATTTATATTCAGCATGATCAAGCTTTGGAACTCGAATTAGAATGCCGGAATGACAGCACCTTTGTACTCTTCTTCAATAAAGGTCTTCACGTCCTCGGAAGTCAGCGCCTTCGCCAATTTTTGGATAGCGTCAGAATCCTTGTTGTCCGGACGAGCTACCAGCAGATTGGCGTAAGGGTTCTCTTTGTCTTCGATAAAGAGCGCATCCTTTGTTGGATCCAGTCCCGCTTCAAGCGCGTAGTTCGTGTTGATGACAGCCAGATCCAGCTCATCCAGCATACGTGGCAGCATCGCGGCTTCAACTTCCTTGAACTCCAGGTTCTTCGGATTTTCCACGATATCCTTGGCGGTAGCTTCCAGCTTGGTTTCATCATTCAGCTTAATGACACCGTTCTTGGACAGCAGCGTCAATGCACGGCCAGCATTCGAAGGATCGTTCGGAATGGCTACAACCGCACCATCCTTCAGGTCATCCACAGATGTAATGGTTTTGGAGTACGCACCTAGCGGCTCCACGTGCACGGCGATCACGGACTCCAGGTCCAGCTTGCGCTCTTTGATCTGGTTATCCAGGTAAGGCTTGTGCTGGAAGAAATTCGCGTCGATTTCTTTGGAGTCCACTTGCGTATTAGGCAGAACATAATCCGTGAATTCCACGATTTCCAGGTTTACGCCTTCTTTTTCAAGTGCCGGTTTGACATGCTCCAAAATTTTGGCGTGCGGTGACGGCGAAGCACCTACTTTCAAGGTTACGGTCTCTTGAGCGCCGCCTCCTGTTGTTCCCCCTGGCTCAGCCGCGTTATCCGCAGGCTTGCTGCCGCACGCAGCCAGCACCGTAACCAAGGTCAAGCTGATCAATGCCAATGTCCATTTTTTCATTCTAAAAACTCTCCCTCCGAAAATATATTTTTTTATATTGTCTTCCTTGATGCCTCATCCATTCCGTTATTTTCTTGTAAAATGTCGGACCAAGCGATCTCCTGCCATTTGCAGCAGTTGTACCAGCACAATCATCAACACGACGGCCAGGATCATAATCTCAGTCTCATAACGGTAATATCCATACTTGATGGCCAAATCGCCCAACCCGCCGCCGCCGACTTGACCGGACATCGCGGTATACGATACCAGGGTTACAATCGTAATGGTCATCCCGGCCAGCAAGCCCGGGCGAGCCTCCGGAAGGAGAACCCTCCATATGATTTGGTTTGTCGAGGAGCCCATAGCATGAGCCGCTTCAATGACCCCTTTGTCTACCTCATTCAAGGCGGTTTCCACGAGTCTGGCGAAGAATGGCGCCGCGCCGATCACGAGCGGTGGAATGGTTCCCAGCACGCCATAAGAAACACCCACAAGCGATTTCGTAATCGGGATCATCGCAACGATCAGGATAATGAACGGAATCGAACGCAGGATGTTCACAATGAACGACAGGATCGAGTAACCGAAGCGTACCAGACCGGATGTGGATCTAGCGGCCATGTAGAGCAGCACGCCAATCGGCAGTCCGATAATGAAGCTGAACAAGGCCGAAGCCCCCAGCATCCGAAGGGTATCCAAGGTTGCCGTCCATATTTCCTTCCAGTCGATCTGGGTAAAATCGAGTTCGAACATTAATGAATCACCTCCACGTCTAATCCTTGTTCCAGCAGCTTCCGGACCGTATCTTCGATGGCACGCTCTTCCCCTTCGAAACGGACAATGAGCTGGCCATACGGCGTTTCTTTAATCGTAGAGATCGTGCCCTGCAGAATTGCAAAATTCACGCCCGTCTCATGGACGGCATGGGACAGAATCGATTCGTACGTTTTCGATCCAAGGAACGTAATCTGCACCGCTCTTGAAGGTCCGTTCGCCTGGCCCTGAATGGCCAGCCGCAGCGCTTCGCCGCTGTCCATCTCCTGGCGGATAAATTCCTGGGTTATCTCATGCTTCGGCTTCAGAAACACTTCCGTTACTGGCCCTTGCTCCACGATGCCGCCCTGATGAATGACCGCGACCCGGTCGCATATGCTCTGAATCACATGCATCTCATGGGTAATCAGCACGATCGTCAGATGAAACTTTTTGTTAATGTCCAGCAGCAGGCGCAGGATCGAATCCGTAGTCTGCGGGTCAAGCGCAGAGGTCGCTTCGTCGCATAGCAGCACTTCCGGATCGCTCGCGAGCGCTCTGGCGATACCCACGCGCTGCTTCTGGCCCCCTGATAGCTGGGACGGGTATTTGTCCCGATGCGCCTCCAGGCCGACCAAAGCCAACAACTCGGATACTTTGCGTTCCAGTTCGGCCTTCGGCGTCTTGATCAGACGCAGCGGAAACGCAATGTTATCGTACACCGTCGCCGATGACAACAGGTTAAAGTGCTGAAAAATCATGCCGATTTTGCGGCGTTCCGCCTGAAGCTGCTTCTTGCCAAGCGACGTTAAGTTCTTACCGTTCACCCACACTTCGCCCGAGGTGGGACGCTCCAACAAATTGATACAACGGATCAATGTACTTTTACCTGCACCGGAGTGTCCGATCACTCCGAAAATTTCTCCTTTTTCAATCGACAAATCCAATTCGGACAACGCAGTTGTTAAAGTTCCGGCTTTTCCGTACTGCTTCGTCAATTGCTTGAGCTCAATCAATCCGATTATCCTCCTTTTTCCGTAGCTTCATATCTATTTACCCAAAAGAAAAGAGCCTCTTTTTGTAGAATCAAAAAGGGCCCTCTTTACGTAAAAGTCAACGCCTTTTCTCATCTGTCAAAACTAAGGGTGTCCCATAGCTTTGAAGGAATTAGCACCATGTCACTCCAAGCGTCATCGCGTTAAGCAATTACACGCTTAGAGTCGGTTGCCGGGCTTCATCGGGCCTGTCCCTCCGCCTCTCTCGATAAGAAAATATCGATATGAAATTTTTCCGATTAATTTGATCTGATTTGATAACATTTAATGAATGCAATAGTTAGTATAGATTCTTTTCTGGTTTTTGTCAAAAGGAATTTCATGGCGATTTTGTGCCTAAGCCCTGACTCCATTTTTTCCCCAAAGCTCGTTCGTATATTTATAAGAGGCCGCCAGACTCCGGCATACCATATCAACACCTTGTTTGAGATCGTCCAGGTGCTGATCGATATCCTCCAGCTCGACCTTGTCCGACAGCCCTTGATGACGCTGCCACAAATCATCCTGCATCTCGGAATTCATGTAATGGATTTCGGCGTTCCGCCGTTTCCGGAGCGTGTTCAGCGGTGTTTTGTAACGCTCCTTGATCGCTTCCAGCTCTTTGGCCAGCTCTCCGTGGGTCTTCAGGAATTTAAACTGCCGCAGGACCGTAAAATAAGAGAAATGCGCCTTCACCTTGGAGGTATGGAGATCGTACAAATCGTTCAGCACCGTCCCCAGCTTGTCAAGGATCGAGAATACGCGGATGAAGCCGTTTTTGTAAAAATACACATATCGTTGATATTCCCCTTGCTCCTGAATCGACATGTCATCGATGTAACCCGATTTGACCGATTGACTGAAATGCCTGGCAGCATTCCAGCTCTGTTCCAGCTCATCCAGGGAAACGATCAACCCCCGGGTCCAAATCTCAAGCTTGCGAAAGTCATGTGTCGGGTCCTGATTTTTCTCCATTTCCTTCTGCAGCAGCCGGGTTGTTTGGACCATCGATTCAATGGCTTCCTCAAGCAGGCCGTTATTCTGCCGGGGTTGTTCCCCAAGTAACATTCGAAGCATGGCGGTACCCCCTCGCGTCATCAGATTAACCTTGGTTCTTGGATCGCTATTTGCCAAAATAGGGATTCCACCGCGTTTCAACCGTTTTCACGATATCCTCACGCGGAAATAACTCATCCGGGTATCCCGGTTACATCATTCGTTTTCATCCATGACCAGAGGATCGTTCTTATAGGATGCCCCCGAAACGACGAGACAACCCCCATAGCATGAAGCGACTTTGCGATATCCCCACGATATCGCCTTCGTCATAATTACGCGGCGGCTCGCGAATCGGATAGCTGCTTTCCATAAGCACCGCTTACTGCGATGAATTAGTTCGCCCCTTGTATAGTCCATGTGATGTCTCAATAAATATTACCTAATCCGTTGCCGGATCAAACCTTCCCAATACTGCTTCCAGCGTCTCCTTGATATCAGACAGGTCTAGCGGATGGTTTGGTTATCATCGACTCCCCACCTCACTATACAACAAAGCCCTCGAACGCTGGCTCGGGGACTTTGCATAACATATGTTGCCTTAAATTCGATCTTTTTTTCATGATTTTTGCTTCTTATTATACGATTTTTTCACGGGGCATGCTATGATCCGGCCGCATTTCGGTTTTAACCGGCCTGCTGAGCTGCCAAACCCTGACACTTAAATAACAAAGTACGCCGAATAAAGCGGAAATCAGCAAGGTATGCCCCAGTGCGGAGAATACGTAAACCTCCTCGTTATGCATCGTTGCCATAATGAGGGCGCCGCTGAACACCTGCAGCAGGCAGAGCACGGTTGCCGAGATGCCCAGCATCTGGATCTCCCGGTTGTCACGGTTGCGCCAATATGCAAAATGCCCCATCACAGCCACAACGATCAGCAGCAGAAGCGCCGCCACGCGGTGCATAAAGGCGATGCCGACCCCTCCGCTCAGCTCCGGGATCACTTCCCCGTTGCACAGCGGCCAGCCGGAACAGCCTTCCCGGGAATCGGTATGGCTGACGAATGCACCGATATAAACCACGATGTAACTGTACAAGGTTGTGCCCCATACTAAATTACGGAAGCTCTTGCCCACTCGCGGCAGACCCTCCAGGTCAATAGGCCCCTTCGCCTGTTCTACCCGCCGCATACCCAGAGCCAGCATGACAGAACTAGCAAAAGCAATCAGCGAGAAGCCAAAATGCAGCGCCATAATCGCAGCCGATTGAGGCTTAACCACCGCAAGCGCACCCATGATCGCCTGTACAATAACGAATACCGAGGTCCCGATAACATAAACCATCAAATCCCGGCGATCCCGCTTGTACTTCCAGAACGCAATCAATGATGCGAGTGCCGCCAAACCCGCCATTCCGCTGACAGCCCGGTGGGAATACTCAATCATGGAAGATACCGTGTAAGCGGGAACAAATTTACCGTTGCACAGCGGCCACTCCTGGCCGCAACCGAGTCCCGAGCCCGTCTTTGTCACAACCATGCCTCCGAACGTTGCGCAGAACATAATTAAGCATGTGATGTAACTCAGCCATTTTAATTGTTTATCGTTCACTTATCTCACCTGCTGCTCATAATCATTCACTATTTAAACCTTTACAGGATCGCATCGTACACAGTCCACATTTCATTATACCTGATTCTACCGCTACGGTCACTTGAGCGATTGTGACAAAATGTTCAAAAATGAGAAAAACCTTCATGATCCAGGTACTTGACTTCATGCCATACCTTAAGTCGATATAAAACAACACCGCCGCCAGTTATAGATCAAGGCGGCGGTGCTATGGTCACCCTTACTTATGAATCGTACTGTATACATCCACGGCACGCTGCAGGAAATCTTCAATTTCCTCGCGCGATTTGCGGAGTTTGTTAACATAGCGAACCAGCTCTCGTCCATCGGAGTATGCAACAAAGCTGGGGATACCCAAAATATTTTGCTGCTGACTCACGTCACCGACAGCATCGACGTCAACCTCTACCAGAGTCAATTGATTTGAGAACTTTGTCTCAACCTCCGGCATGAATGGATCGATAAACTTGCAATCGCCGCACCAGTCTGCTTTAAATACGGCAACAGTCAATCGCGGAGACTGGATTGCAACCTGAAATTCTGCTTCCGAAGTGATTTTTTCCATTGATTATCTCCCCTTTACGTCGAGTTCCTTCACCCTTAGTGAATCAAAATGTTGAGTGGAAGTCAAATTTTAGAGCATACTGACATTATGATGTTCACAGGCAGGGATTAACCATCAGAAAGTGCAGGTGACCCCCGAATGCACTCGAACGGAGTCAAAGATAAAAAAAACCAGAGCAAAGACCTATGGTCATGGGCGGCAGCCATTCCGCAGGCCCTGACAGAATCATGGTCAGGGATGATCGCATCATGGCGATTCTCCTTAAAACTCCGGACAAGCAGACACGAATTGCAATGGGACCCTGCAGTGGTAAGGGGAGTTCGCGTAAAGCTCAAGGAAATCCTATCCTCCCATCCCTATCTGCAGCAGAGCGTTTCCCCGTTTCCGTTCCCTTCCATGCAAGGGTATAGCGAGATTCGGATTCATGAACCAGGTGTGGATGCTCAGCTATCTCAAGAAGAGCATCAGTTGATTCATCATATTCAGGAGGCCGCAGCCGCAGCTAATCGGAGCAACGTAACGCGCACGCAAGCCTATTTGGACTGTTATGTATCGCATCCTGAGCTGCATTGGGCCCTACTGGCCCATATGGTATCGCGTAATGCCGGGTGGAATATGAGCGATCTGAAGGGCGGATTGATGTCGGATCTCATGGATTCGACATTCAAGAGCAATCTGTACCGTTTCCTGGAGCGCTGCAATGCGCTGATCTTCCAGGACGCCTACCCCCAGCTGCTTCTCTATATACACAGTCGAAATAAAGGCAAGCCCCTATTTCATTTACTCCCCCACTTTCATGTTTCATCGTTCATGACACCGTTCTGGGAACAGTTCTGGCAGGATCAGAGCAGTTCGCTGCTTACGGTGGCACTCATCATTAATGAGCAGAACTATATTGAGGGGCGTGTGGCGAGAAATCCTTTTTACCGACAACATATTCTAGAGGATCCCTTCTTTCGGGTGCATGAGCTGACCCGGTTGAATCAAATCGTGTTTCCGCTGGATCAAGTCCATCGAACGGAGTCGGGGACAAGCGCTGGGCAAAAGCCCCTATCCCCAACCAGGCCGCTGGCCGGGCTTACCATCCCCAAGTTTGACGACCTGTCCATTCGGATCAAGGCAGGCCGTTCGCTGTATGCTTTATTGTTTGGGTATGAGGAGATTTACCGAGCTGTGCTGGCCTTCGCGCGATCCACCAAGCACCAGGGATCGCGCGCTGAATACTGGCCGGCCTTGTTTACGCCGACCCTTGAGCAAGCCATGAATCATGGCCACGCTGGATCTGACCTCATCACATCAGAATGGCTCCCGGGTGGCCAGCGTCTGTACAGCCCTTATCTTGAGGAGATCTGGGAGGATGAACCCCCCGAACCGATTCCCCGGTACGACTGGTTTCAAGGCCGGGCGATGTTTAGGCATATCTGCAAACCGTTACGGCCTCTGCTGCCGGATATCACCCACGCCCATCGGGCCGCTCTGGAGAAAACCTCCATCGTGCATGATGTGTCTGATCAGTTCCATCCGCATTAAAATGAAAAGAGACCATCCCGATACTGCAAGGAAGGTCTCTGTTCGGTTCTATTTACACGATGAGTGAAACTAAGTCTATGTCTTTATCCCCGCTCCCGCATACGTGCAGGCTGCAGCCTCATAAGCGGACGGAACACCTTCTGCAAAAGGCGCGGGTAACTGCTCAGCTCCGATTGACGCAATACGCCAAACACCACCAGGAGGACAAGATATATGATGACCACGGCCACGCCTACAACCAGGCAAGTCAGCAGGAACGCCAACCGTGCCGGCATGACATCGACCATCTGAATACCGGCCAGATTCAAGCCATATCCGATTCCCCCGGCAGCAAGCACCGTCAGCACGAAGCCCGTCCAGCGTTTGCCCAGGATGGAGAAGGATACAATCGCTTTAATCGATCTTATATTCAGCATCGTAATGACAAGGAAACAGAGCGCCGTGCTTCCAATGATACCGTAAATCCCAAAAAACGGAGCCATCAGGAAGCTGGCTGCAAGCTTGACCACAACCCCGATCATCACGTGAATCATCGAGAGCTTGGCCTTGCCGATTCCAAGAAGAATGGAATTTGTGGTCATCATCGTGATCTGGAAAATCGTACCGAACGTCAGAAATCCAATAATCCCGCTGCCGCCCAAGGAACTGAACAGCAAACCATTAATGGAATAGGATGCAACGCATAGCGCAATCACCATCGGCATACCCGTCAATATGGCAACCCGCATAGCCAGCGATACTTGCTGTTCCAAATGCTCCTGATCTTTCTTCGCAAAAGCGGCAGAGATGATCGGTATGAGCGAGGTGCTGAGGGCAATGGCTAGAATCGGCGGAATCCCTGCCACGCTCTGCGCCCGGTTTCCCAATACCGCGAGGGCTGAGGTTGCTTGCCCTAGGCCAACCTGCCCGATCAACAGTGGCTTAACAATAGAGCTGTCAATGAAGTTAACAGCCGGAACCGCCAGGGAAGACAGCACAATCGGTATAGAAAGCGTGAATATATCCCGGTATATCCCGCCAAGCGGAATGGAGCGGTCCGCCGCCGGCATCTTGAGCTCACGATCACTTCGGCGAAGTTTTACCGTGAAGTACAGCATGACCGCAAATGCTCCGATACTGCCGAGCACGCCACCGAAGGAGGCCCCGGCAGCAATCCAGGTATCGTCGTATCCCATCCGCAGCAGCACGTAAGCCAGGCCGATCGCTGTCAGAACGCGTGCAATCTGCTCGATAATCTGCGATATCCCGCCAGCGGTCATATTATTGCGCCCTTGGAAGTATCCCCGCATCATGGCGATGGCTGGAAACAGCAGCAGCGCTGGGGCGAGTGCCTGAATGGCCGCGGCGGCCTCCGGCTGCTTAGCAATATGGGTAGCATAATAAGGTGCTCCGAAATAAAGCAGCAGCGTCATCACAACACCCGCTGCTCCGGCAAAAATAAGTGCAGCATGATAGACACGCCGGGCCTCCGCAGGCTTGTTCAAAGCATGACGCTCGGATACCATTTTGCTGAGCGTGCTGGGAATGCCGGCCGTTGCTACCGTTAACAGCATTAAATATACGTTATTGGCGATCGTAAATGAGGCATCCCCAATATCATTCAGCATATGCTCTAGGGGCACCCGCTGAGCAAGGCCCAGGACCCGGGCTACCAGCGCAGCAGCGGCCAAGATGATCGTGCCTTTAATAAATGACTCTTTCTTTGACAAAACCGTACCCTTCTTTCTCCTCCAAAGCGCCTCTTACAGCGATTCCTAAGCGTCTATTAGAAAATCCAAATGAAGAAAATAACAATCATCGCGAGCTGTAAAATAACCTTCACCACAATGCTGCTGAACAATCCAATGACCGATCCGAAACCAACCTTCATGGATTTGCTTGCTCCCGAGCCTGCCAGCATTTCACCCAGAAATGCACCAAGGAACGGCCCAATAATCAATCCAAAAGCGGGAATAACGAACGGTCCGATAATCAGTCCGATGGTGCTTCCCCATATCGAGGCTTTGGAACCACCGAGCTTCTTAACCCCCCAGGCGTTAACCGCATAATCGGCAATGAACAGCACCACCAGAATAATCGTCTGAATAATCCAGAACCATGTATTGTAATGCTCGAATGTAAAGAACCAGCCGTAAACAAACAGCGCCAGGTAAATGGCGATAACCCCCGGCAGAATAGGGTAAATCGCCCCGGCCATCCCAATGATAAACAGAGCGATTACGATAATCCAGCCCAATACGTCCATCAACATCTCACCCTTCGATCAAAATATGATCCCTGATGACCTCAACGATACCGTCCTCATTGTTGCTGGAAACCACAAGATCCGCTTCATCCTTAACCGTCTGCTGGGCATTGCCCATGGCCACGCCGAGGCCGGCCTGCTGAATCACAGCCAGGTCGTTCAAGCTGTCGCCTACGGCTACGACTTCGGACATGCTAATGCCGAGCAGCTCGCACACCTGTCCGATTCCGGTCGCTTTGTTAACGCCGAGCGGATTGATTTCCAGGTTATCCGGCGAGGAGTTCGTGATCTCCAGTCCGCCCATATCCTGCAGGCGCATCAGAATGTTGTGGCGTACCTCATGATCATTCGTGGTGTAACCGAATTTCAGCCATTCCTGATTCGCGATATCGTCGGTCCAGTTCTCAGAATTATACAATCTTTCTACTGAATACGCCCAGAACCATGATCCGGTTTCAATGGCCAGTGCGTGCATTTGCTCCACGAGCTTGCTGTCGAGCAATGCACGGCGGTGTAATTCATATGGCGCACGCCATACCTCGCCTCCGTTCACCGTTACCATCGGTGTCGTCAGTTCAAGCTGTTTGGCATACGGATAAGCATCCTGAAACGGCCGGCCTGTCGAGAGGCAGACATGAATACCGTGCCGTACCGCTTCCTTGATCCACTTCACCGTTTCCTCAGACACTTCATGATCGTCCCGCAGCAGCGTACCGTCCATATCCAGTGCCAACAATCGATATTTATGTTTCATGGTATTAACCCCCTTACGAATCACAAACAAACATAACGACATTTTACCACAAAAGGCAGGGCGTCAAAACATTCCCTATGAATAGTAGCCCCCGGACATGCCAAAACCGAGGTAACGCTAGCCTCAAGTAGTATTTCCCAAGCTCTCGAACAAAGCGCACGACCCTTGAAATAAATGAGCAATGTAAAAGAAAGAATATGATTTCCTTTATGCTACGATATTACTGAAGACAACCTCAAAAGGAGTCATAAAATCATATGACCAAACTCAATGAGACCCCTGTCGTGACGGCAGAGATGTTGATTCGAAGACCCGTTTCAGAAGTATTCGAGGCTTTCATCGACCCTGAGATGACAACCAAGTTCTGGTTTACCAAAAGCAGCGGCAAGCTGGAGGAAGGCCGCCATATCCGCTGGGATTGGGAGATGTATGGGGTACATGATGACGTGTATGTTCAACATATCGAAGTCAACCGCCGCATCGCGATCGAGTCTTCGGACCAGACCAAAACCGAGTGGACATTCACGCCACGGGGCGATCATGAGACCTTCGTTGCCATTACCCACTCCGGATTTACAGGCAGTGGGGATGAAATGGTAAAGGGAGCTATTGATTCCATGGGAGGATACACCATGGTACTCTGCGGCCTCAAAGCGCTGCTGGAGTTTAACGTCGTCCTGAATCTGGTGGCGGACAAAGCCCCGGACGCCCATGTGTAACGGATAAAGAAAAGGCAGCCAACCCATTTAGGGCACTTGGCTGCCGTTTTTGTAAATATCCTCTTATTCGTTACTGCCATCCCCATTCTCACCCTCGGTTTTTTTAGGGTGAGGCGTTCCGTCAAGGCCGTAAATCTCGTCATACGCGTCGAAAATTTTACGGGCAACCGGCGCGGCACTCTGGGAACCGAAGCCGGCTTCCGGTATGACCACGGCGACGGCCAGCTTCGGATTTTGCCGTGGAGCAAAGGCGATAAACACCCCGTTTTCCAATCTCTTTCTGTTACCATTTATATAGACATCCTGCTCGGATGTTCCGGTTTTCCGCGCAAAATCATATTTGAAATCTTCGAAAGCCCGGAGCCCCTGCGTATTCATCCCTGCGATGACTTCATTCCAATACTGCTGAGGAAATTCTTCTTTGTTCAATACTTCGCGTTTGAATTCCTTGATCACATTGCCATCCTGATCCACAATCTTGCTCGCAAGCTGAGGCCGAATGCGTTCTCCCCGATTGGCAAGCGTGCTGGCATACTGAGCCAATTGGAGCGTCGTATATTTACCGGACTGTCCGAATGAAGCGTATGCCATGGCAGCCAGATAACTTCCCGCCTGCTCGATATTGGTATACTCGATGATTCCTTTATGCTCCTTTGGCAGACCGGATTCGGTAGATACCCCAAGCCCGAATTTCTTCATGTATCCATCCCATTTTTTAACGGACTCAGAGCCATATTTGTTCCACAATCTTTCCCCAACCCAGTCAACCATGAAGGCATTTGAAGAATGTTCAATCGCACTTCTTGGACTTAAAGATCCGTAAGCTCTTCCACCGGAGTTCTGAACCCTTGAATTATCTTTACCAAAAAATGCAGCACCGCCATCATAGTAATAATCGTTCGGACCGAACAATTTTTCATTAAGTCCAATGAGTACACTTAATGGCTTTACTGTTGAACCCAACAGCACAACCGACTCGAGATTGTTTCCGGATCGGCCGGAGTTATATGGAGAGATGGTCCCGTTTCCGTAATACTTCATAACAGTTTCCCAATCGTCGGTTCCATTCTCCCATACATTGGGGTCATAATCCGGCATGCTGGCCATAGCGACAATGTTGCCGGTATCCACTTCCATCGCTACGGCATAACCCGTTAGCGCATCCGGATGCGTTTTACCGGAAACCGGATTGGCGTGTAGCCATTTCAGCTGATCAATGATCGCCTGCTGTGCGACCTTCTGAATATCCTTGTGGATCGTCGTATGAATATTGTAGCCCTTCTCCGGGGCAATCATCGTCGGCACCCCGTCCGCCATGTTCTGGGGATTAATCGGAATACCGATATATCCGTTCTTGCCGCGCAGCTCATCCTGGAACATCATTTCGAGTCCGTCTACACCGACCTTCTCCTGCTCCGTGTAGATGAGTCCCGGATCTTTTTGCGTTTTGTTCTGCTCATCGATCTCCTTATATTTAGGAAGTGTCTTATTTCCGCGGAACTCTCTTAAATAACCAATCGTTTGAACGGCGATTTGGTCCGGGTTATATAGACGTTGGCTTTCTTCAACAACCTCTACTCCAGGATACTCGTTCTTATGCTCCATGAAATAAGCGACTTCTTTGTTTGAAAGATTCGCTTTAATGCGTCTCGGCTCATAACCCGGCTGCTTGTTGAACTCCAGGTCCATCGCTTTGATCACATCATCCACCGTAAGTTTTTCGGCTTTTGGATCACCATACTGTTCGAAGACCTTGACCATTTCCTCAGCCAGCTTTTCGATCTCCGGACGGTTCTTCTTCCCTCGCTCGGATGAACTGTAATCCTTTAACAGCGTTAAATACAGTGCTTGGGAGGGTGTCGAGTAGGCAAGCGGCGTTCCGGAAGCATCGATGATGCTGCCCCGGATCGGCTGTAGCGGGAAATTTTTAACCTGCCCGCCGGTTTCGAGCTCTTTTAGCTCAGGCCCTTCAACGAACTGCAGTATAGCAAGACGTATAATAACGACACAGAATATGATAAAAGTGCTGAAAAAAAATAGATTAACCCGCAAGTTAAACTGACTGCCGGCATCTCGTTCTTCTTGTTTGCGCTTATCCGGCCTAAACCCTTTCACGTATGCTTCTCCCCTTTATCCACAATCACATAAACCCATATTAACATAATCGCCCCCCCACTTCATCTGGAAGGGCCCTCCTGATGGGAAAGGGCAGACTTCTCTTGTTACAAAGTCCGCCCTTATCCATATCAACACACCGATCAAAATACCTGCTCTTTAATATGCGTTTCGTTAAAGCGAGGCGAGTTAAACCAGTTTCCGCTCTGTGCCCAGGTCGGGTCCAGCGGTATCCATCGCTTCTCTTCACTCAAGTAGACCTCATTCCAGGCATGCGGACCATAACCGCCTTGACCATTATATCCCCTGCCGGTTACGACCCGTACTTTCAGATCCTGAGACCGGGCCATCATGGCATAAAGCCGGGCATAATCAATGCACACGCCTAACCTTGTATCGTACGTATCCTGCGGCGTCTGCTCTTTCCATATCCGCTGCTCTTCATACAAGGTCACTTTGTCGTGATCATATGTTATCCGGCTGCCAACCCAATCATAGAGCTTTCGCGCTTTCTCTTCATCGGTTGCCGCACCCTTCACGACATGGGCTGCCGTTTGCTCAATGCCCTCGGGAATCTTGTGGTCGATGACCTCATACTTCCGCTGAATGATCCCGTTCAATTCTTCCTGAACCGATTGGGTAAAGACTGGCAGCTTCTCGCGGACGAGAGAGCCCGACAAAGGCTCTATAACTGCCCTCGCCCCCTGCTGATAAACGGGTGAAGCCTCAACGTACCGACTAAAAGCGTGATCGGGATTAAGACTGACGTAGATGAATAAGATCGCAATAACAATAATGCTCCGCGCTGCGCCCATGATGACGCCAATTCCCGCACCTGTTAGCCGGCTCAGCAGCGATGCCGATGTATCTTTTCTCGTTCCGAAGAGTCCCAGCCTGCCCCCCATGATCAGGGAAACGAGCAGACGCAGCATAAACACGATAAGGGCGTAACTTAACATAAACAGCACCGCAAACCGCAGCAGCGGGAAATCCGCCAGCGATTTTACGGCTGTATAATAAATCTGTTCCCAGAAGCGCAGCTCTCGATTCGGTAAAGTGGAGACCGTACCCAGCCAATCGCCTGCCTTAGGTGATAACCATAGTGTAAAAGGAACGGAGATCGCAAGCCCGACCAGGCGCAGCACCGCATCCCCCAGAAAAAAAACAAGCTTCCCGGCTGACCGGGAGGCTCCGCGACTCCATCCCTGTAATAGTGAAAAAGCCACAATCAGCAGCAGCAAGATGGTGATTCCGTTCCCACCCAGCACACTATCCTTCCATGCCGACATCAACGGTATCCCCTCCTCTCCCCATGATGTCTTGTCAATCGATGTAATCGAGCTGCAGCACTAACAACGCTGCCGCCCTCGTACATTCGCTTCCGATTGCGTTCTATCTTTTTTTATTTAGAGGCTGTATTGCTCTTGGCATCGTCGATAAAGCTCTGGATCGTATCGTTGATATCCCACTTGCCTACCGAAACACCGCGGAAAGTGACTTCAACCTCTTCGGAACCGGCGCTTCCTTTCAGCTCCAGATTGGGAGCTTTAATGGAGTAGGTACCGTCCCCATTCGAAGTATATTTTGCTTCCTTCGCTTCTTTCATCATCATGTTCAGCGCTTCCTTTTTAATCGTATCCACCGTTTCTTCCTTCACTGTGGTTACAACATCGCCGATTTTTTCCAGTGAAATACCGCTGTACACCAACAATCCCCCAATGATGAGTACGGCCAGCGCCCACTTAATGACGGTTCTCACCACATTCAGCACAATAAATAAGATAATTAAGGCGATGGCAATGACCAGCCAGTTTTGTTTGAGAAATTCAATCCAGACCTGAGTATCCAATTCAATTCACTCCCGTTCATCGTTTCACAAGCGGCGGTTCATGGCCGTCTTATTAATTATACATGATACCCCGCAAAGCTGTCAGCCAACCGGGTCTTTTCACAAAAAGGTATAAGCTTGCCCTTTCGAACGTACAAGTAGTAGTAACATATCAACTTTTGCCGGATAGGAGGGTGCCATATTGAAAACCGCTTTATGGCTCTATATGTTTTTGTTTCTGGCGTTTTTTGATTTGCATGCTCAGTATCCTGTACTGACGCCCTTTGCCATCTCTCTTGGCGCAGCCCCTACGTTTATCGGCTGGATGATGGGCATTTATGCTCTGACCCATCTGCCTGGCAATCTGCTTGCAGGCAATCTGATCGATCGGCACGGCAGCAGACGCTACATTATTTTCAGCTTAACCGCCGCTGGTGTGATTCTGCTGCTCCAGGCTCATGTTCAATTGCCCTGGCAGCTGCTCGTGCTCCGCTCGATCAGCGGATTCGTTCTGGCCTTTTTGTCACCGGCCTGTCTGGCACTGCTTGCGTCACTCTCCCGGGATCCTGTTACGCAAGGCAAATATATGTCCGGTCATGGCGTAATACACACTCTTGCCTCTGTCTTGTCCCCGGCCGCCGGCGCTTTCATTGTAGCCAAAGCAGGATTTTCCGGTACATTCCAGAGTCTGGGCTGGCTTTTGATTTTCACCGGCTTGATGGCGTTTCTCAGTCTCCCGAAGCCTCTGTCAGCCACTGCTAAGGATAAAGGTCAGGCTGCTGTTCCGATCAACAACGGGACACCGGCGCGGCTTCCTTTTAGCTTGCGCTTATATTTGATCCCGTTTGCTATCGCATGCTCTCAAGGAATCCTGTTTTTTGAAATACCGCTGCGAGAAAGCGGGCTGGCAAGCATTATGTCCACCGGACTTCTATTCTCCGTCATTAGTCTTGGAGCTTTGGTCACATTAAGCATGCTGTTTCTCAATCGTTATGCGCCCCATATCAGAGTAGCCATCGGCGTATTGGGGCTGGCTATTTGCTTCTACGCTCTGGCCGCAGCTGACCATGTACCGATTATGATCATCCTGTTTGCACTCGGGCTAGCTAAAGGATTGCTGTTTCCGGCATTATCCTCATTGTTCATCGAGCTAAGCGGCGGAGGCAGACTCGGGAAAGTATTCTCATTTCAATCCATCGCCATGTCGCTTGGTTCCTTTGTCGGCCCTATTGCGGCTGGACAGCTCCGAACGGTGGTGTCACCTTATTTCATTGCGTTTCTAATGCTGATGACCGTTCTGCTGCTGCTCCCCAAACGCAATCGTGAAGCACCTTTAACGGCCATCTCACCGGAAGCCCCCATCTCAACCGTCTAAGGAAGCTGTACCTGGCTTGAGTCAGCGCCCAAAAAGATGCGGATGGGCCAATACACAATCCATATGGGTAAATCCACATAAGATACAGTGTGGCAAATGACCACGTACATCTAACCAAGGGGTGAAGTAATCATGAGTCATGTTCATCATCATAAACATTGTCATACAGGAGGCCATGGAAATTCTGTAGGGATGGTTCTTGTATTGTATATTCTGCTCGTCATCATCTTGAGCTGTTTCTACTAGAATACATGGGTTAACCTCGTTGCGGCCATCCAGTGGATGGCCGTTTATTTTGCCTGCTTTGCATGATCGGTAAAAAACAAGTTACACTATACATACATCATTCGACACAACCATCATTCGACGGCAGATTATCATTTCCCGGGGAATGCCGCCAAAGAACTCCGTATCATGACAGAGGTGAAAAAGATGCCGATATTCCTCATTGTAGAGGGCAAGAACGACCGAAGTCGTCTACGCCGATTGCTGACATCAGATATAACCATCTTGTGCACGTTCGGAACGTTAAACACCGCCAAGCTTGAAAGCCTTCATAAACAGGTGAAGGATCAAGAGGTCTATCTTTTTATGGATAACGACAGCTCCGGCAAGAAAATTCGCGGTGCCCTGCGCGACATCTTCCCTGATGCCGAACAGATTTATACGCGCCGGGGTTACGCCGGAGTTGAAGGTACGCCTGACGAATACCTGATTGCCCAGTTAGAGAAGGCCGGGCTGGAAGAGTTCATTATTTACCCGCCTCCTGCTGAGTTCTGATGAAACCTTGTCTAATTTGTCCAAGTTCTCATTAACAAACTATATACATCCGAAATCCCTATTTTAAATCAAAAAGGCGTCCTCCATCTTTAACGATAGAGCGCGCCTTTTGGTTTTACCTATAAGTTATTCCTTAATTAAGGTCTTAATGTCCTTCACAATATCCTCGGTCTTCACTTGGGCCGGGTCTGCTGCATTATAGGTCTTCCGAATATTGTTATCCCGGTCAACCAATGCAATGGAATTGCCATGTGTGAAATTCGTCGAGTTATTGCCGAGCAGCGGGATTTTGAAGGAGTCCTGCATCAGCTTCCGAGTTTCCTCCTGATCTCCGCGCAGGAAGTACCAGCCGTTATAATCAGCATAGAAGCGGTCCCCGAATTCCTTAATCTTCTCTTTGGTATCGGTTTCCGGGTCAAAGGAGATGGACACGAAGTTAACCTCTTTACCGAAGAGGCCCTCTTTCTTCAAGTCTTCCTGTATTTGCGAAAGAACCAGTGTCGTAATCGGGCATACATCCGGGCAGCTGGTGAAATAGAAGTACATGAGCTTTACCTTGCCTTTGGTATCATCCGATGTGATCGTCTTTCCATCCACATTCTCCATGGAGTAAGCGGCAACTTCACGAACGATAGGAAACTTTTCTTTTCCTAATCCTAGCGAGTTGTATACCAGGTAAATAGCTGCTATTACACAGACAGCGAGTAGTACCCAAGTCCATTTGTAACGTTTGAATGCATTCATGACCTTCCCCGTTCTCCCTTCGTCTCAGGCAATCCCTGTTCTTATCAGGTTTAGTGCAGCGTTTAAGCCCTTCAACCTATTAAAAGGTGGTATTGAGTATGAGAACGATCAGGCTCAAGGTCAAGTAGTTGATGGAGATAATAAATACTTTTTTGGACCAAGCTTCATCGTCCTTGGCACGGAAACCTTGGAGTGCGGCGTAGAGCCACCAAATCGCCAGAAGGAGTCCGATAACCAGAAAGAATATACCGGCATACCCATACGCGTACATCAGGATGGGGATCGGTATAAGAAGTACTAGGTAAGGAATCATCTGATACTTTGTGCGTTTAATTCCTTTTACAACCGGCAACAACGGGAAGCCTGCTGCGCGGTACTCTTCAACGCGGCGAATGCCCAGCGCCCAGAAATGCGGGGGCTGCCAGAGAAACAGTAGAGCGAACAGCAAAACTGCAGCCATATCTACGCTTCCTGTTACGGCCACATAGCCGATCACCGGAGGCATCGCTCCGGAAATAGCGCCTACCGATGTGCTCCAAGTTGATGAGCGCTTTAACCATAATGTGTATACCACAACGTATACAAACATTCCGATTGCTCCGAATATGCCTGCCAATACCCCTGAGAACAGGAATAGCATAGCTAGTCCGACGATTCCAAGAATGATGGCATACCAAAGAACAACCTTAGGTGTCAGCCGTCCGGTTGGAAGTGAGCGATTCCGTGTACGCTCCATCTTCATATCGAGCTCTCTGTCGAAATAGTTATTGAAAACACAGGACGAAGCCATAACAAGCACGGTTCCGAGAAGTGTCATAATCATCAATCCAAATTGGATATCCCAACGCGATGCTAGCCAAAATCCGGCAAAAGCCGCTATCAAATTTGACCGGATGATTCCGGGTTTCGTCACCGTGATAAAATCTTTCCAAGTCCCCGCCTTATCGGGAGGTGCAGGCGCTGCCGAGGCAAGTGCTGCGGATTCTGAAGGAGCCTGGTATCTCAAGTGATTATCCACGTGTAAACGTTCCTCCTTGTATCTGTCGTTATGGAGGAAGTACTGCCTCCGCTATAAAGTTTATCATATCATTAGTAAAAAGTGTTTAGCAATCATTCGGAATTCGATCCATCTATATGACAATTCAGTGACATTTGGAAGCGATATAATCTTGACGTTATGCCGTTGTTTAAGGCACAATTTGTCTATGTAACAAAGGTGGGTGTCGAATCCTTAATATGAATACAAAGCCCGGAGCGCAATCATAGCGCTCCGGGCTTCCATACTCACGTTATGAAAAAGAGATTACAGCGTGCGGCCAGACCCCGAAAGAGCCTGTTCTGCTTGCTGTACCAAACGTTTTGTAATGTATCCACCCAGGGATCCTGTTTCACGGGAAGTATAGTTACCATAGTAACCGTCCTGAGGAATCGTTACGCCTAGTTCTTGAGCAGCCTCGAGTTTCAAACGTTGTAATGCTGCAGTAGCTTGAGGTACAACCAAATTGTTGCTGCGGCGTGCCATATTAAATATCTCCCTTCACTGAATGTCTGTTATTCCAGTGCAAGCTTGCAAACTTATTATGGCTCCTTCTTGCAACGTTATACGTATTTTTTAAATTTTTATCTTTGGAGGTTTTTTTCATATGAGTAAAGGCTTATCCCTATGGTTTGCGGTCTCTTCGATCGTCCTGCTGACCGCTTCCGCCATATCCATCAGCTACAACGGATTTCTGGCTGTCGGTCTGGCTCTACTCTCCATTCTCAACATAGGCTGGGGATTCATTATCAAATCCAAGCGCAGGCCTTCTTAGGAAGAGTCCTGCTTATTTAGGAGCCAGAAAGCCCATTTTGTCCTTGACGCCATCCAGAATTTGGGCTGCAGTCTTCTGTGCCTGCTCTGCTCCCTTGGCCAGAATGTCATGAATTTCACCGGTTTGGCGAATTTCGTAGTATCTGTTTTGAAGTGGTTCCAGAGCGGCTACTACAACTTCGCCAAGCTCCTTTTTGAATGCCCCGTACATCTTTCCTTCAAAACGCGCCTGTACTTCCTGCAAGGACACCCCAGCGCACTCCGAATAGATGCTCATCAGATTGCTAACCTCTGGTTTAGCGGACGGGTCATAGACCACTTCGGCACCGGAGTCGGTTGTAGCCCGGCTGATCTTTTTGCGGATTTGGTCCGGCGTATCCAGCATCGCAATATAACTGCCCTCAACCGGATTACTCTTGCTCATCTTCTTAGAAGCATCATCCAGCGACATAATTCGTGCGCCTACTTCCGGAATGAACGGTTCCGGAATATTGAAATAGGAACCGAACCGATGATTGAACCGTGCAGCTAAATCGCGCGTGATTTCCAAATGCTGCTTCTGGTCATCTCCTACCGGTACCAGATTGGCATTATACAGCAATATATCTGCAGCCATGAGCGCTGGATAGACAAACAAACCGGCTCCTACGGAATCTTTACCTTCCGATTTGTCCTTGAATTGCGTCATCCGTTCCAATTCGCCCATATTCACCATCGTTGTCATAATCCATCCCAGCTCGGCATGCTGAGGAACATGGGATTGCAAGAATATATTGGCGCGATTCGGGTCGATTCCGGCTGCTACGTACAGTGCCGCCACCGATTCGGAGCGATCTCGGAGCGAGCTTGGCTCCTGCGGTACCGTAATGGCATGCAGATCAACAACCATAAAGTAACAATCATGCTCGTCTTGGAGCTTAACAAAATTTTTAATGGCTCCGATATAATTGCCCAGTGTCAAATTCCCGCTCGGCTGAATTCCCGATAATACAGTTTTCATGACTTGCCCTCCATTTATTTAAATATTTTTTAATCCAAAGTCTGCCCCGCTCAGGGGAACATATATGAACGCAAAAAGGCCTCACATCCGCAAGGGACGTGAGACCGTGGTGCCACCCTTATTCGCTCCAGTAACTCTGATACTTAAACTGCAGCCTTCCATTCTTGTAACGGAGAATACCCGGCCGGCATATTAAGGAATAACAGTATAATCCCTGTTCAGCCTAGCACTCAAAGGTCCATTCAGCAAAGCGGATCCACCGGTTCACATCAACCACCGGCTTTCTGAAGGATGGGCCGCACCTGCTTACTTGTCCTTGTCATCGTGTTTCAATCATTATGGATCACTATTACATGCAATGATAAAACTCTTGCTCTCCCTTGTCAATTCCATTTTAGAATCAAGTCGCCCCATGTTTTGAAGCATTTCTTTTACCCTTTCCGCAAAAATCTGTTATGATGTGGTTAATCGTCCAGACCATGATTTCTGTTAGTAAAGGAGCATCGATATGAATCAAGTGACCAAAGGCCAGTGGAATGGTTACGACACCTATATTTTAAACAGCGGCCGTCTTGAAGTGACTCTCCTTCCTCGTCTTGGTAACAATGTCATTGGAATCAAAGACCTTGAAAACTCACGCGAAATCCTCCGAAAACCAGATGAAAGTGAGCTTGCCTTCTATCTTCAGAAGCCATACCACTTCGGCATCCCGATGCTCATTCCGCCAGGCCGGATTTCCAAAGGCCAGTTTGAGTACGGCGGAACATCGTATCAATTTGATCAAAATACCGCGAACGACAATCATATCCACGGTCTCCACCGATCACAGGCTTGGTGTGTCAGCGACATAGAGGAAGAGGATGATGGGTGCGCCGTTTCGACAGAGTTCATTTCTTCGGATGATCCGAAATGGATCGCCCAATTCCCAGTACCGCTGAAGCTGGAAATGACCTTCCGTCTTCAGGAGACCCGCTTATCGCAGAGTCTTCGTGTAACGAATCTGGGTTCCAGCCCTGTCCCGTTCGGCATGGGTTACCATACGTGGTTCCTGCTTGATGGTGAGCCGCATCGCTGGACGCTGGATCTGCCGGTAGAGGGCATTTATACCTTGAATAATGAACTGATCCCAACCGGAGATCTTTCACCGCTAGGCCATCTGGAACATCTGAATTCCGGACTAAACCTGAAGGAAGCCGACCTGGATACGATATTAAAGATTCCAGAGGGCAAACCGGCTGAAGCCATGCTTCAACGGGATGATGGTTATCAAATCCTTTATTCGGCTGACCGCGCCTTTTTCAAGCACTGGGTGCTCTATACGAAAGGCGTCGCAGAGGACTTCCTTTGCATCGAGCCGTATACCTGGCTTCCGAACGCGCCCAATTTGAATCTGCCGGATGAAGAAACCGGACTGATTCATCTGGAACCGGGACAGACCGTGAACCTGAATACCCAGATCAGCATCCAAAAAACAACACCGGAGGCGGAGCAAGGGCAATAGCAAATTCCGGTGAACCATAAGATCTTCATGTACTTAATGTTTCAACAAGAGCAGCCCTTTGTTTCAGAGGGCTGCTCTTTGTTTGTTTAAGATAACGACAATTTTCAATCGGATAATTTTACCAGCCAATGATCTGCCTCCAGCACGAATGAGATTCCTAGGATTCAGTCATAATATCCACATACAACATCAAAGGAGGTGACATGACATGGCTCAAGGTCGTTCTTCTAACAATCTTGTCGTACCTCAAGCAACTGCAGCTCTTCAACAATTGAAAGTAGAAGCTGCTCAAGAACTGGGTGTGACGCTTCCACAAGACGGTTACATGGGTAACTATACTTCCCGTGAAACAGGTTCTTTGGGAGGTTACATCACCAAACGTCTGGTTCAATTGGCTGAGCAGCAATTATCGGGTCGTTCGAACCTGTAATTCGCATCTCTTCCCTCCAGCCGTAATTAGAAAGAGGCGATCTTCTCCCCAAAGATCGCCTCTTTCGTTATATGTTCTATATGATAAATGATTTCAGGATTCCGAAGCAGCTTCGGCATATGTATTACGAGGGTACCGAATCATCAAGGTTGCCATGTTATAGTTGGATTCAAGCACAGCGTCCACAACGACGATGCCTTGTCGTACCATAAATTCATAACTGATTTCGCCATGTGTCCAATGGCGTTTATGTTTCAGACTTTCAAGCGCCATTGAACGAAAAGAGAATTGTTGAGCCTCACTTAGCCCCTCCTCTAGCGGAGCTATGATCCCGTTACGCCCAGACAATGGATTATGCCGTATGCCAAATTTACCAATTACATTATTTCGTATTTGTACAAATACTGTCCCTGAACTTAGACCTGCCAACTCTTCTTCCAGCTCTTTAAACACGATGTCCAGCTGTCTAGCCAGTGATAATTGATCTAGTTTTACCATCCCTTCTCCCCTCCTTTATTAGTAAATCTTCCCTATTATTAGGGCTTATGACTCATTATAGGGTAAAGGAATCAATGTATCAACAATATTCAACACATTTGGGTATTTATTACTAAAATTGCACAAATAATTTAGTTTTTCACTCCTTTATTGCGTCAACTTTCTTTCTTTTACGACAAAAAAAGAAGCCCGATCGGGCTCCTCCATAGGTTGGAAAATGCATGTATTAAGAGGAAAATGTCCTCCAAGGAAATTCTTCATCTGTTTTTCCGATGAAAATCAACAAATCACGCCATATGCTCCGTCATTTGCAGGAATTGTCTTATATCGGATACGCAGGAATCTGCTGCACTTTGCCAGAAATCCCGCTGGGTCAGATCCACATTCAGGTGTTTCTTCGCCAGATCCTCCACCGACATCACGCCGGTGTCGCGAAGAAGGGCATCATATTTGTCCGCAAAGCTCGGACCTTCTTCCAATGCCCGAACATAGAGGCCCGTACTGAACATATAACCGAAGGTGTACGGGAAATTGTAGAACGGCGTTCCGGTAATATAGAAATGAAGCTTGGATGCCCAGAAATGCGGATGGTATGATGTCAGAGCATCACAATAGGCTTCCTTCTGCGCTTCCACCATCAATTCCGAAATTTCCTCGCTGCTGAGCAGACCGCTCTTCCGCTTGTCATAGAAGCGGGTTTCGAACAAGAAACGCGCATGAATATTCATAAAGAAAGCTACGCTGTTCTGAATTTTCTCTTCCAGCAGAGCCAGCTTTTCTTCTTCGCTGCCGGCTCCCTTCACCATCGCATCAAAAACAATCATTTCGGCAAAAGTAGATGCCGTCTCGGCAACATTCATCGCATACTTTTGGTTAAGCACCGGAATTCCCCCCATCAGATGCTGATGGTAGGCATGGCCGAGCTCGTGAGCCAGGGTCGAAACGTTCGAGGCCGTTCCGCCAAACGTCATGAAGATCCGGGTCTGGCCGCTTGCCGGGAAGGAGGTACAGAAACCGCCAGGTCGCTTGCCGGGACGATCCTCAACCTCAATCCAGCTCTTGTCAAACGCCATTTGCGAGAAATCCGCCAATCTCGGACTGAACTTGCGGAATTGCTCCACAATGTTAACAGCGGCATCGTCATATGAGATTTTGGTTGCGGAAGTACGCAGCGGGGCATCTACATCAGTCCAAGACAAACCTTCCAGACCAAGCAGCTTGGCTTTTCGGTTCAGGTATTCCACAAGCACCGACTTCGTGTCCTGAATGACCGCCCACATGGTATCCAGGGTCTCACGGCTCATCCGGCCAATCGCAAGCGGCTCCTTCAAGACATCCTCCCAGCCGCGGTTCTCATAAAGCTTCAGGCGGTAGCCGGATAGATGGTTCAGGGTATCCGCACAGTAATCAGCGGAGTCTCCCCATGCCTTCTCCCACTTTTCAAACATGGATTGACGCACTTCCCGGCGAGGATCATGCATTTTATTGAATGCCTGTCCTGCGGACAACACGACCGTCTTACCGTCTTCCTCATACGGGATTTGGATTTTCTTAACGATGGTATCATAGAACTCTCCCCATCCATGGTAACCGTCTACGCCAAGCGATAGGGCCAGGCTCTCTAACTCGGGACTCATCTTCTCTTTAGCGAGATTACGGCTTTCGTTCAATACGAAATCAAGCTCGGACACCTTATCCTTACTGGTCCAAGCAGTCCAGAGTTCGTCATTCATACCACGGAGAACGTTATCGAATTGGTTCTTAACCGATTGCAGGGTCGCGGACAACGACGTTACCCGTCCGGATAATTGAACCGCCTTCTTGTCATTCACATTCTGGGCGGTCAGGCAACCCACGAATGCAGAGACTTCACGGATGCGGGCATAGGCACTCTGAAATTGTTCAAGGAAGCGTTCAAGGCTGGATGCGGCCTCCATGGTTTCCGGAACGGTCAATGCTTTAACGGCTTGCTGAAGATTATGTATATCCTGCTCAAGTGCCTCAAGAAAGCCCACGAGCTGCGGAGAGGAAGAGCCTCCTGGAAATATCGATTCCAAATCCCAAGTTTGTTGAAGTGCCATTGAACATTCATCACCTTTCGAGATAAAATTTGAATTCAAGCGGAATACCATTTGTGCGGACTTAGGGAAAAGTGTATAACTATATATAACTCAATTTATGTTATCACTGTTACAACCAATTTACTGCTGGAGGAGCTAGAAGCCATGAGACCTTTGCAAATATCACCGGAGACGGCGGTTACACTGTCCAAGCAGCTGGGCGTTCCGCTGGAACAGCTGATGCATATGCCTCAGCATATATTAATGCAGAAAATTGCCGAGCTTGCCAAGAATGAAGAAGCAACGAAAAAAGACGATGAGTCACCATCATCGGAGAACTCATGATTCCTTTTTCCAATACTTGGCCCTATGATGTCGTTGGAAACGACGTATATGTACACAGCTGCCCATTCTGCGGAACCGACAATGTATTGCTGCCAATGAAACCCAAAGAGCTGATAAGCGTAAGGGAAGGAAAAAAAAAGCTGCTGATCTTCCCCTGCTGCCACGACAAAGTAACCGTGCTGGACAGCGACATCGACTACTTGCTCACGGATCAGCGATTACGCTGATTTCGTGAGTTTAGCTATTCGTGTTAACAACAGCCTGCTGACTCACCCTTCAGCGGGCTATTTGCATTATGACTTTGCCTTGAGTGCCTCGTTCTTCTGCTCCCGTATCTGCTCGGATATCAGCTTCCATTGCTCTCTGGATGCGCGTATCATCGCGGCGTCCATAATCTTGTCATCCTGGACCACTCTGGAGAACCATTGAACCGCCTCCTGAAACTGTCCCAGCCTGCGGTGGATCTCTCCGATCAGGTACAGCAGCCTAGCATCATTCGCCCCTACCCCTTCCAGCTCGAACACTCGAACATAGGATTCCAGGCTATAACTCAAGAACCGCTTCTCTTGATCCTCGTTGCCCTGATACCGGTACAGCCAAGCGATATGATGCAGCAAGCTGGCCACAATGCGATCCCGCTCCCCGATGACTTGGGCGCAGAGGAGAGCCAGCTTGTACGACTCCAGGGCATCCTCCAGATTGCGCGAGCCGCCCATATCCCGCTTCTCCCAGCGGCATCCGACCTGCTCGTGAAAGAGCGCCTTCTGCCGTTCATTCAATTTCAGGGTCGAGTTTTCCGTTGAGGCAAAACCGCATTCAGGACAGATCCGCACCACGTAAAAATCGGGGTTCTCCGATTTATAATAAGCGCAAAAATCCGTATCTGTACGGTATGCCTTTTTAAAGCTGGGTCTCACCCTGGATGTTGCATATTCATGCTCACAGTGCGCGCAAACCACCTTGATGGAATACAAGGGTTCCAATTTCACGCCATTCGCCATCCCTTCATTCGTGTTTCAATACAGGTCTTTGGAACTAAGGAGTATTCACGAAATGGTGGGCGGGTCCGGACAGACGCTGCAGCACAAAATCACGTAATTCATCCTCCACGCCAATTTCGATTAGGGCTCCTGCCATGCAGCCAAGCCATTCTTCGGCATGGCGATCCGTAATCGGGAATTTCATGTGCCTGGCCCGCATCATCGGATGTCCGAATGCTTCCGAGAACAAGGCTGGCCCTCCAAAAAACTGGCTCAAGAACATATATTGCTTCTCCATCACCGGCATAATATCTTCCGGAAACAATGGCGAAAGCAGCTCATTTTGCTGCACTCTCGGATAAAAGGCTTCGACGAGCGAACGTACACCCTCGGCACCCCCGAGGTTATCATAGATGCTTAAGTTCGGATTCATATCCGCTAATCTCCCATCTGTTTTATGTTACGCTTTCGATTGGATGTACCTATCCATTATACCAAAAAACAACAAAAAAAGGCGCTAAGCAATGGTTAGCACCTTTTAGAACTTATTAATAACTGCGCCAGTCCTCTTCACTCTGGACGAGAGAAGCACGTATAACATAAACGAAGGCGCATACTAGGATACCTGCGACTATGCTCATGATCATCACTCCATCCAAACATAATACGAAAGATGTGCTTTGATGCTTTTTATTATAGCACAAGATCCCCGAAAATAAAGCATAATTGTAACCGCTTTCTCATGTTTTTTATACTGTTTGTCCTATATCCTGCATAGATTTTTAACAACGACCTATATTTCTATCATTCACATCGATGCCAGGGGGCGTATTCCTTATTATGACCATGAAAAAAATGGGCTGGCTCATGCTCGTGACGGCACTGCTCAGCGTAATTGTCCTAATGGCTTTATTTCCCGAAGCGGCGCTTCAATCCGCACTCCGTGGCCTGTCGATATGGTGGGACGTCCTGTTCCCTTCCCTGTTCCCGTTCTTTGTTATTTCAGAGGTGCTGCTGGGGTTTGGCGTGGTGCACCTGATTGGCACCCTCCTGGACCCTATGATGAGACCGTTATTTCGTATTCCGGGCGCAGGAGGATTCGTTGCAGCAATGGGATATGTTTCAGGATACCCGGTCGGCGCCAAATTAACCGCCAAGCTATGGGAACAAAAAATGGTAAACCGGGAGGAAGGTGAGCGGCTGGTTGCTTTCACCACCTCTTCTGACCCTATATTTCTAATTGGCGCCGTCTCCATCGGCTTCTTTCATGATCCCAAGATCGGCTTGATCCTTGCCTTGTCCCATTATGGCGGAGGTTTCCTTGTGGGCTTGATTATGAGATTTCATGGCAGGCATGAATCCAAAACAGCAACCGATTCACTCCGCCTGTCCCAGGCTAAGACAAGCAGGCTCAAGTCCGCCCTGCATGCCATGCATGCGGCGCGTGAGCAGGATGGCCGGGACCTCGGCACTTTGTTAAGACAAGCGATCCAATCATCGCTTCAGCTCATTATCGTCGTCGGCGGGCTTGTGGTTTTCTTCTCCGTGTTTCTTGAACTCTGGACCCGCGCCGGCGTTATGCCTGCGCTAACTGAAGTCATCAGTTTGATGTTATCTCTGGTTGGGATGCCTGAATCCTTATCCACTGCCATCGTAGGCGGATTGTTTGAGGTCACACTCGGTGCCCGATATGCCGGGGAAGCGGGGGCTGCAATTCCATTGCCATACAAAGCGGCCGCGGCTGCCTTTATATTGTCATGGGGCGGTTTGTCCGTTCATGCCCAGATCATTAGCATCCTCAACTCTACCAACCTCAGATATTTCCCTTTTGTCATTGCAAGACTGATTCATGGTGTGATTGCCGCGATCGCTGTATTGCTGCTGTGGAGAAGTGTCATGGGATCTTCGATACCGACCATGGCCCTTCCGGCTGTTTCGGATTCCGCCCTAAACGGGTATACCCATATTATGGCGGCTTTCTGCATCCTGCTCGGTTTCCTGATTGCGGTTGCTTTGTTTATTCAGATCATTCGAGGACTGCAGCAGAAAATCCGCAAATTCCCAAGGTGAACATTGTGTTCTTCTCCAAGATTGATTATCATCTTTATATAACCTTACAAAGGAGCTTATCAACTTGAGATATTATGTTCTGGACCGCGGTGACCCATTGTCTGTCGAGCTGACCCAGCAATTTCACAAGCTGGCGGAACAGCGGGGGTTTGTGCTGGATGCAGAATCTCCGGAGATTGTGGTCTCGATCGGCGGAGACGGTACGATGCTGCATGCTTTCCATACTTTTATAGACCGTATTCCTGACCTCGCTTTTGTCGGTGTCCACACGGGCCACTTGGGATTCTATGCTGATTGGAAGGCCGATGAACTGACAGAGCTAATTGATCATATGAGCGGAGAAGGCGAACACGGCAACGTGAAGCCGCGCCTCGTCAAGTACCCCCTGGTTCAACTGGAAATTCATAAGAAATCAGGAACGTCCTCTTACATTGCCTTAAACGAATTCACGCTTAAAGGTGTTGACGGTACCGTTGTCGCGCAGATTGACATCAACGACGTAACCTTTGAGATGTTCAGGGGAGACGGGATTTGCGTGTCCACGCCATCCGGCAGTACAGCTTATAACAAAAGTGTCGGCGGAGCGATGGTGCATCCTTCCATCGATGCTCTGCAGATCGCGGAAATCGCCTCGATTAACAATCGGATTTTCCGTACGCTGGGCTCACCGTTGCTCCTGCCTAAGCATCATCATTGTGATATATTCTCGCGTAAAGAACAGCGTTTGCTGCTTACTATCGATCATGTGAATATCTCGATTGACGACCTTGTATCCGTGCGCTGTCAAGTGGCGGAACAGCAGGTCAGTTTTGCACGCTATCGGCCGTTCCCGTTCTGGAATCGTGTCCGTGATGCATTTCTTGGCTAATATTCAGAAGAACGACTACCTAAAAAAAGAACGGCCACCAGTCTTACTGGTAACCGTTCTTTTTTATTGCGGCTGTTCAGCCGGAGGATTAGGCTCCTTGGAAGGCTTTGCTTCCTTCTCTTTGGATTCCTTAGGATCGCGCGGCTCGCGTCTGGATTCCTTCGCTTCGCGCCGCTCGCGTTGTTCCTTGTGCTCCTTGCCCGGTTTGGGACCCTCCTGCTGGGTTTCCTTGCTTTCCTTCGCTTCCCCCTCACCCTTGGTTTCCTTGGGGGATGCTTCACGTATCTCCACAGGCTCTTTGGAATTGGAATGCTCTTTGCTATCCTTCTGCTCCTTGGTTTTCTGAAGCACAAAGTGAGCACAACCAAAATTGCAGTATTCGTTAATGTAATCGGACATGCTGGAGAAGGTGGAATCCTTGGCAGCCTTAGGATGATTATCCCGATAGAAACCTTTAAGCCGAAGCTGATTGTAACCCCAGTCTCCCACGATGTAGTCATAACGGTCCAGCACCTCGCTGTACCGCTCCCGGAAAGCTTCCAGATTCCAGCCGTTTCGATGGTCCTTTAACACTTCATAACTTTTGTTTCCGATAACGATCATTGAAAGCTTCCCCGTCCTTTCCAAAGGTTAAGACTGCACGGTCTCTTCCTTGTTGCGTTCTGCAGATTTCACTTGCTCGTGTGCATGATAGGAGCTGCGCACCAGAGGACCGGACTCCACGTGGCTGAATCCGCGCTTCATTCCCTCTTCCTTCAAGATCGCAAACTCTTCCGGCGTATAGTATTTTTCTACATTCAGATGCTTTGGCGAAGGTTGCAAATATTGGCCGATCGTCATGATATCGCAACCTACCGAACGCAGGTCGTCCATCGCTTCCAGAATCTCATGCCATTGTTCGCCGACACCTAGCATTATGCTGGATTTGGTCGGAATATCAGGCTGCATCGCCTTGGCATTCTTCAGCAATTGCAAGGAACGGGTGTATTTGGCCTTGGCACGTACCCGATCCGACATTCGCTCGACCGTCTCAATGTTATGATTCAGAATGTCCGGCTTCACATCCATTACGATTTTAAGCGCTTCTTCGCTTCCCATAAAATCCGGAATCAGCACTTCCACCGAGCATAGCGGCAGACGTCTGCGAATGGCTTTTACCGTCTCAGCGAATATGTAGGCCCCGCCATCTTTCAGATCATCCCGTGCTACGCTTGTTACTACGCAGTGACGCAGGTTCATCTGTTCCGCCGCTTCCGCTACGCGTTCCGGCTCCTGAAGATCCAGTTCCGTTGGAAGACCCGTGTTGACAGCGCAGAATCGGCAGGCTCGGGTACAAATATCACCTAGGATCATGAAGGTTGCCGTACGGTTAGCCCAGCATTCATAAATATTCGGACAGCGAGCCTCTTCACACACCGTGTGCAGTGTCTTGGATCGCATCATGCTTTTGATTTCTTTATAATTATCGCCAGTAGTCAGCTTGATTCGAATCCAGTCAGGTTTTGGCTGTTTGGTTTTAGACAAAGAAAAAACCTTCTTTCGAATTTATTGATGTAACTCAAGACATACCCCATCGTTTGCTGTCCCATATTATATCATGAAAACCATCATATTACTTGTTTCGCATCGATATGAGATTGATCTAGTTGCGGCATGGATAAAAATCCTTGTTTCGATTCACCCTACAGTGTAGGCATGACTGTCCGTCCTTAATTATGACAATCCAAAAGGAAGGAGAAGGACACATTGAGGATTTTTCAACCATTGAGCGCAAGCGGCATTATGATTCGCTGCACTGCTGCAGCTGTGGCTGCCTTGACAGCTGCCTGCTGCATATGCGGGCCTGTGTCCGCATCCGCCTCTGTTGCGGTTAACACCGCTGACGATACGGTGAAAACAACGGATGCTAACGCCATTTTTGCAGACCGGAAGTCGTTATATGATGAGATTTCCACCGTTACCCAAATTCCTTGGTATCGCCTGGCTGCCATTGACCAGTATGAACGGACACTAACTAGAGTCCACCCCAAGGATCGCAAACATCCGGACCGGACGCTCGGAATCTTCATTCCCTCTACAAGATGGGCCGGGGCGTTAAATCCCAATCAGGAAGATGTAAACCCGACGTCGATCAGCGTGTTTTCCGGCATCGGGCTGGATGGGGATGGAGATGGCAAGGCAGATTCGAATAATGATATCGACCTGCTATATACCGTTGCGGCAAGGCTCGCCCCCTACGGTCATGCTGCCGATGACTTCAGCATCGGACTCTGGTCATACTACCAGAATACGCGGGCTGTTCAGCGCGTCATGCAATACGCCAAAATGTACGAGACCTTTGGTAAGCTGGACTTGTTTGACCATGCATTTCCTCTCCCGGTCAAAAGCAACTATTCCTACCGAAGCACATTTGGCATGGGACGCAACTGGGGAGGCAGAAGGGTTCACGAGGGAACGGATTTGTTTGCCTCATACGGAGTCCCCGTTCGAAGCACCTGTTACGGCGTTGTCGAAATCAAGGGCTGGAATAAATATGGCGGATGGCGCATCGGCATCCGTGATTTGAACAACCATTACCACTATTACGCCCATCTGCAAGGCTTTGACAAAGGAATCTCACTCGGGGATGTCGTTACGCCGGGTCAAACCCTTGGCTGGGTTGGGAGCTCCGGTTATGGCAAGCCGGGAACCCAAGGCAAGTTCCCTCCACACCTCCATTACGGCATCTACCGGGATACCGGATTGACCGAATGGGCATTCGATCCTTACCCGCTGCTGAAGCACTGGGAAATGGAAGAAAAACGCTCGAAGAAAAAAACGCGCTCCTGAGTTCAACCCAGGGGGCGCGTTTTCTCCGTTAAGGACATCCATAACAGCGAAGTGAATCATGGAACAGGCTTCCATATGCTGGCGCCAAATTAATTAATCAGCGCTCTTAGCCTCCAGTGTTGTTTTCCTCCGTTTGCCCGGATAAGTCTGCTCCGCCAGGTGAAGGTTCCAGAGGTGTCGTTGTTCCATCTGGAGGATTAGTCGGCGTTGTTACCTGCGGAGTTACAGGCGGGATTTCCTGCTCCGTATTATGGCTATTCTCATTGGTAACGGGCGGCGGTATCGCTATGCTCGGCGCGCTTGCCTTATTCTCGCCGACGGCTTTTCCTTGCCCGTCATAATAATACATCGGCACGTCGCCGACCACGAGCAGATAAGAGATGGGAATATCGGTTTCCACAATCTGCGGCTCCATGTCAAAAGGAACGACAACCGCTACCTCCGTTACAATGTGGACGAATACCTCCACCAAAATCATATTAATGCCCGCACCCTGCTGCCTGGTATCCAGTTGAACCTTCACCGCTCCCTGCGGTTCGATCTTTAAAGGAATTTGCGGACCGAATGAAGCGATAATCGGGCTTTTCAGCACCTGTCCCAAGGGAATTTGCTCCTTACGCTTATGGATATCGTCCAGTGTGCTCTGAACAACCTCCGTTGTATGGGACGTGATTTTTAAATGCTCGGCATAATTCAGCATGAATCCCGTCACTTTGCCCGAGCTGTCCGTTTTCCAGTTGACCAGATTATCGAAATCCTTGCCCTGCGTCACCTGAGAGGTGATGGCTTTATTGATGGCTTCAGTGGCAATCTGTTTAACCCTGATTTGGGCTAAATGCATGATCGGCGGCCGCAGATTCTGCTCAATATACATAAAAAACTCAACGATCCCAAACACAAGGAGCAGAGCGCCGATCAGCCACCATTTTTTCGTGCTTCGTCGTTTGGCAGCCTGAGGACGCCCTCGGCTCTGCGGTACGGGCCGAAAGCCTCTGCGCGGTGGTTTAAAAGCTCTCCTTGGTTTAGGCCACGACAGCGACGGAAAGGCCAAACGCCTGCTTCCCCATCTCTTTCGTCTCATGCTTGGTCCCCCCTATTTACGCCCCGAGGAGCATGTTTACCATGGCAAGCTCTCCTGTATAGAGGGTATGCGGACAAACGGCAAAAAAGAAGAGCAAGGATGGGATCCTCACTCTTCTTCCTTATGGATATTTAATTTCAAGAAAGACTGCGGATTGTCTTCTTGATCCTCCACATAATATTTCAGCATCGACAGTTTATTCTCCCAGAAGCGGTCGAAATAAGCCAGCCAATCCTTTAATTCCTTAAGCGGTTCGGCATCCAGCCGATAGCGCGTTTCACGTCCAACCTTGCGGTCCTGCACAAGGCCCGCTTCCCCCAGAATTCGGAGATGCTTGGAGACGGCAGTCCGCGTCATGGAGAAGTACCCTGTAATTTCTTTAACCGGCATTTCCTTATCACTTAACAAGCCAAGCAGCTTACGGCGTGTCGGATCTGCGATAGCTTGATAAACATCATGCTTCGGAGCAGCTTGCGACATGGATTAGGCCTCAACGTAGCCCGCAAGCTTCTGAACAATGCCTGCCCAGCCGTTGTCCATACGGCCCCGCACGATATCGTGTGCTTCCCCGAACTCGGTCACTTGATCCGCTGTCCATCCGCCGTGAATGAGCGTAAATTCCGTATGATCTCCCTGCTGTACCAGTTCGAACGTAACACTCCAATCCTTGCCCCAGTTAAAAGACAAACGGTTAGGCTCGTCAATAAGCGTGACCTTGCATGGTGAATTGCCGAAAGGGCCTGCATTCAATTGAAACTCAAAGCCTTCCACCGGCTCAAAATTGTTAGGCATAAACCAGGCTGAAGTCCCTTCAGCCGTTGCCACGGCTTTCCACACCTTCTCGATGGGCGCTTTCAGCACAAGCGTATGACGAATATCCGGCAGCTTGCCGTTTGATGGGTTGTCCATATCACATAAACCTCACTCATGTTTAATATTATGAAACCATTTGGTTTCCCTTAATCGATTATAGGACACCAAATGGTTTTACGTCAAATAGCAATATTCACCTGTACCAAATCATCACACCCTAGTCCTGCCTCCCTTAAAGCCTTGTAAACCAGGCACCTTGCCAGCTTCTCATGGCTTGAGCTCGCTAGGACTGAGCCGGGTAAGTCTTGTTCAAGAAGGCAATCGATTCGCGAATCAGCTGCTTTAGGACTTCCACATCAATGTCCGCCACTTTATTAATATACACGCAGCCTTTCCCGGCCGTATGTTTACCGAAACTCGTCAACAGCTCCTCCCGCTTCTCATCGCCCGGCGCAAAATACAGGCTGATCTTCGCCTTGCGCGGCGAGAAACCTACAAACGGCGCATCGCCTTCGTGCCCGGTAGCATAGCGGTAATGGTAGGAGCCGAAGCCGATGATGCTGGGTCCCCACATCTTGGCCGGAAAACCGCTCGTCTCCTCAAAAATCTCCAGCAAACGATAAGCATCCTCCCGTTTTTTCGGCGAATCCACTTGCTCTATAAACTCCACCACGCTGTGATCGGTTTCTTTGGTTTTTTGCTCGTACATTGGGGTTTAACTCCTTTCGAATCCTCCTGTTATTATTACCAGCCTTATCAAAAACAAGAAAAACGTCATCGACGTACTTGTCTAGAAAACAGACCGCATTTAGCCGAAGTTTTTCTTGCGATATAAGGAGTGAAGCTTCTAATGCTTACTTATATCTAAAACAAAAAAAGCCGGATATGATTAGCCATTGATTTCTAATCACTTCCAGCTTTGTCGAGCCGCTCCGTCTTTATTGACCTGCGTAATCTCTTTGCCGTAAAGCCTCGTACATCAGCACCGACGCTGCCATAGCCGCGTTCAACGATTCGGCTTTCCCCGGCATGGGGATACGGATCGCATCGTCCACGAGCTCCGCAACCTCAGGTGAGACACCGCGCCCTTCGCTTCCAATCACGATCCAGCTTGCCCCTTTGAAATCATAATCGAAGCAGGAATGTTTCCCTTCCAGCAGGGTTGTAACCAATCGTGCACCCCGTTCCCTGGCTTCGGGCAAAATGCTCAACAGATCGCCCTCCAGCACCGGTAGGTGAAACAGGGATCCCATGGTAGAGCGCAGCGTCTTGGGGTTGTACAAATCCGCGCAGCCCAGTCCCAGAACCACGCCAGCAGCCCCTACGGCATCTGCGCTTCGTATGATGGTACCTACATTCCCCGGGTCCTGAAGACCGTCCAGAACGATGACCAAACCGTTCTCGCGCAGGATCAGGTCCTGCCATTGACGTGCTTCTTTGCGGACCACGGCAAACACCTGCTGCGGTGACGGCGTATCGCTGACCTTCGAGATGACGGCATGGGATACGCCAATCCATTCAGCACCTTGTCCTGTATCCGATATATGACGAAGTTCCTGGGGAATGCCCTTCTCCACATCATACGCAACACACTCGATGTCCACTCCGGATGACAGGGCTTCCTGTACGAGATGAATGCCTTCCACCACATACTTGTTCTGCTTGTCTCGATGTTTTTTCTCCTGCAGCTGTGCCCAGCCCTTCACTCTGGCATTCTGCGGCGATAGTATCTCCATGGTTAATCCATCCGTTCTTTACTTATATATAACAACGAGCCCCACTCAACCCAGCATACCCGTAACGGACAGCTTTACTTCGAATAAGCAAGCTCCAGCTTCGTTAAGTCATTCTTATGCCCTACAATAACGAGAATATCGCCTTCCTCAATCCGGTCATCCGGACTTGGCGAAATGTTCATGTCCGCATCACTTCGAATCGCCATGACATTGCAGCCGAATCGTGCCCGAATATCCAGCTCTATCAGATTGTGACCGACCAGATCTCCTGTAGCAAGCATCTCCATAATGCTGTAGTCGTCCGACAAATCGATATAATCCAAAATATTCGGTGACACCAGATGATGGGCAACCCGCAGCCCCATATCCCGTTCAGGGAAAATCACCTTGTCCGCACCGATTTTGTTCAGCACTTTTCCGTGCAGCTCATTCTTCGCTTTCACGATAATGGCCGGTACGCCAAGATCCTTCAAGATCAGCGTAGTCAAAATGCTGGATTGAATATCCTCCCCGATTGCCACGACAACCACATCAAAATTCCGTATGCCCAGCGCCCGAAGCGCTTCTTCATCGGTCGAATCCGCCGATACGGCATGCGTGACCATACTCGCGATTTCCTGAATGCGCTGTTCGCTCGCGTCTACGGCTAATACATCAAATCCCATGCTGCTCAATTCCTTAGCAACACTCGTGCCAAAACGCCCCATACCGATTACTGCGTACTGCTTCTTAGCCATTTATATATCCCCCCACGAGCCTAGGTCATCCATAATCATAATGATAATAGTATATCATACTGTCCCGAATACTTGAATGTAACTGCCCTGGAACGGGCACATTACACAATGACCCTTTCATAACAAGGAGGAACATGTCCATGTCCATATTGTTAGATCTAAGGCAGGCCGTCATTCATAAAGTCCACAATCAGGACGAAGAAGAGCTGCGCTCCATGATCGAGGGTTCCGTTGACGGGCCTGAAGCTGCCCTGCCGGGACTCGGTGTAATGTTTGAAATGATGTGGAAAGACATGGATGCTACCCAGCAGAACAGCCTTGTCTCTTCCCTCCATGATCATCTGAAAACCGTTACGCCCGGCAACCTTCAAGGATAATCCCATGGTCAACAAAAAGGAACAATCCCCTACGCTGTGAAAGCTGGGGGATTGTTCCTTTTATATTGCATATTTATAACATTGCTTACGGAGCGGTCTCAAGAAACTGGGCGGTTGGATTCTTGTCGATGGCGGTTCTCATCGCATACTCATTTTCGAACAAGACAACATAGTTATCCTTCTTGTCTTTGACCAGCGTTGAGTTTATCCGGAACTTGGACGGATCAATATTGTCATCCACGATCCAGCGGGCGAACTGATACGGCATGCGTTGAAGCTGGACATCAACGCCGTATTCTCCCTTCATCCGGTACTCGAAGACTTCGAACTGGAGCTGTCCGACAACCCCGAGAATAGTCTCGTCAAAACTCACGGTGCGGAATACCTGAATGGTACCCTCTTCCGTCAGCTGATCAATCCCCTTCTGATATTGCTTATGCTTCAGCGCATTCTTCACCGTTACTTTCGCAAAAATTTCCGGTGAGAACGTTGGAAGCTCGTCGAATACAACTTCACGACCTTGACTGAGTGAGTCCCCAATCCGGAAAATGCCCGGGTCAAACAGACCGATAATATCACCAGGGTATGCCTCCTGCACAATATCTCGATCCTGCGCCAAAAACTGCTGCGGCTGCGCCAGCTTGATTTCCTTGCCTACTCGAACATGCTTCACGCTCATACCGCGTTCGAACTTGCCCGATACGATTCGCAGGAAAGCGATACGATCCCGGTGAGCCGGATTCATATTGGCTTGAATCTTAAATACGTATCCGGAGAACTTCTCATCGGTTGGTTCCACCACACCCTCCGTACTGCGGCGCGGCTCCGGTTTCGGCGCAAGCTGAAGAAAGTTCTCCAGGAAGGTCTGTACCCCGAAATTGTTGATCGCACTGCCGAAGAATACAGGCGTTAGCTGACCCTGCATAACTTTTTCCAGATCAAATTGGTCTCCGGCAACATCCAGCAGCTCGAGGTCTTGACATAACTGATCATGCAGGTAATCGCCTGCCATCTCGCGAATGATCGGATCCTCATAGCCTTCGACCTTCTGTACCTTAATCGTGGAATGGTCGTCGCCCTGGAACAATTCAACCTGATTTTTAACCCGGTCGTACACGCCGCACAGGTCACGCCCGGAGCCGATTGGCCAATTCATCGGTACGGAGCGGATGCCGAGAACCTGCTCAAGCTCCTCCATCAGATCAAACGGGCTGCGCCCTTCGCGGTCGAGTTTGTTGATAAAGGTAAAGATCGGAATGCCCCGCTTCGCACAAACCTGAAACAGCTTGATAGTCTGGGCCTCGACCCCTTTGGCTACGTCAATCAACATGACGGCGCTGTCAGCGGCGGTCAGTGTACGATAGGTATCCTCACTGAAGTCTTGGTGACCCGGCGTATCCAATATATTAATTCGATGCCCTAAATAATCAAATTGCATAACAGACGAGGTAACCGAGATTCCCCGCTGCTTCTCGATCTCCATCCAGTCACTCGTTGCATGCTTGCTCGCTTTACGAGCTTTAACCGATCCAGCCAGACGAATGGCGCCCCCAAACAAGAGCAGCTTCTCGGTCAGTGTTGTTTTACCGGCGTCAGGGTGGGAAATAATCGCAAACGTGCGGCGCTTATCCACTTCCTGCTGCAGTTCATCTATTTGCTTTGCCATTTCACTTATCCCTTCGTAACTAAAGTCATGTATATCATTGTACCACAATTTATACGCAAATCATCCCCATGCGCCATGCGCATGAGGATGATTTTTAACACGTAAATTTTAGAAAATGATCTTAGTTTTTCAACCACACCACATTATCCTCGAGCTGACCGTTTACCGGCCACCAGTGGAATCCGTCTTCCTTCAACAGCTCATCTGCCTTGGCAGGTCCCCACGAGCCAGCAGGATACGATTCCAGCTCGCCCTGGTTCTCTCTCCATGCGCTGGCAATACGGTCCACGAAGGACCATGCCGAAGCCACTTCGTCCCAGCGCGTAAAGTAGGTGGAGTCTCCACGAGCAGCGTCATGTAGCAGACGCTCATACGCTTCAGGAGAGTTAATGCCCACGATGCAGCTTTGGCAGAAGTCCATCGCTACAGGAGCGATCTCGGACTCGGATCCCGGCTTCTTCGCGTTAATCTTCACGTAAATGCCTTCCATCGGATTGACGCGGATAACAAGAAGGTTAGGCTCCAGGGAATGCTTTTGGCCCAAATATACATTGGTTGGCATCCGTTTAAACTCTACAACCACTTCGGTTGTCTTAACCGGAAGACGTTTGCCTGTGCGGATATAGAACGGTACCCCGGCCCAGCGGAAGTTATCCACGAATACTCTGGCCGCAAAATACGTTTCCGTATTGGATTCCGGATTAACCTTGTCCTCTTCACGGTAAGCCGGCAAATCTTTGCCACCGGCCGAACCGCTTGTATACTGACCGCGAACCACGTTGTTCTTCACTTCTTCATGCGTGGCATACGGACGCAAGGAGCGAAGCACCTTGACCTTCTCATCGCGGATATCCTCTGCGAGCAAACGGCTAGGCGGCTCCATCGCAATCATGGTCAGCAGCTGCAGCATATGGTTTTGGCCCATATCCCTTAGTGCCCCCGCATGGTCGTAATATCCCCCTCGCTCCTCAACTCCAACCGTTTCGCCAAGCGTAATTTGGATGTTGGCGATATGCTTGTTGTTCCAGAGCGGCTCGAAGAAAGCATTCGCAAAACGGATAACCTCGATGTTCTGCACCATTTCTTTACCGAGATAATGGTCGATCCGGTAGATCTCTTCTTCCTTAAACACTTTACGGATCTCTTCATTCAGCTTGGCAGCCGACTCCAGATCGTAACCGAAAGGCTTCTCGATCACAAGACGGTTCCATCCTTCTCCGTCAAGCATACCGCCCTTCATCAGGTTAAACGACACGCTGCCAAACAATTCCGGTGCAAGTGCCAGGTAGAACAATCGGTTGCCCGGTATATTAAATTTTGTTTCCAATTGCTCCGTTTGTTCGCGAAGCTCACGGAAACCGTCAATATTGTTGATATCTAAAGATTTATATTCAAAATGTTGTGCAAATGCATTCCATTCACTATCCTGTTCCGAACTATATCGGCAGAATTCCTGAATCGAACGATATACGTCCTCCCGGAACTCTTCCTGGGTGCGCGGACGCCGCGCCACGCCGATTACCGCAAAATCCTCATCCAGTTTTCCTTCACGATAAAGACTGTAGATCGCCGGAAACAACTTACGTCTTGCCAAATCACCAGTCGCTCCAAAGATGAAAAAAACAGCTCCCGGTGTCTTCATTGTATCTAGATTTTGATTTTCAGCCATGGCTCCTCATTCTTTCTATGAATTATAGTGTATTTTTATGCATCGGCACGTAACACGATGTGATGACATTTTAGCATATTCATATCAAGTATGCTATCTCATTCCGCATTTTTTCATCGGAGTTTCAGATATTATTTTCAGTATTCTATTGTAATGACAGGAAATCCGATCGTTATTCTACTGCTTTTCTTCACCGAATCTTCATGCACCGCGACCTGCATATGAATGGGCATGTCGCCGCTCTTCACAAAATTGCGCAGTGAAGGTGCCTCATAGGAACGGCTTAGCGTCTTGTCATCCGCATAATCCTCAACGGAATGAAGCGGGAGCTTTTGGGCTATGGCCTCTTCGACCTGAGCCATCGTCCCCTCAACACTTCCTGTCTTCGATGCATAACCTTGAATGGCTGCATTCCATGTATATGGTATGCCTGCTTGCTCCATCTGCTCTTGAATCTGCTGCTGGAGAACCATCATTTCCCGGGTCTGCACTGCCGCCTCTCCGACAAGCATGACTCTGATATAACTGTGGCCTTCCTTCGTAAGGGCCCAATCCAGATGAACGGATACGCCAGAGAGAACGCCCTCTGCTTGAAACACGTCATTTCCATGAAGCTCGGCTGCTGTAACCCCGGAAACCCCCATGGAACGAGCCAACTCTTCGGCTGCTGTCTTAGCTTGATCCTTGGGAATGGAATTTATCATTTCACCTTGAATTTTTACCGTGAGTATTGCCGAAGGCTCCATATGCTCTTGCCCAAGCGCCGCCAGAAGCGTTAGATCGCTTTCTGCTGCTTCCCCAGCTCTAGTTGTTCCATTGACATCTGTTTCTCCCGTTCCACCCGATGCTGAAGTTGACGCTTCTCCTGCATGCGGAGCGGATTCGTTTCGATAGCTGTCCGTTGTTCCCGCAAAACCCGCCATCATACCTGCTGCCCCGCACAGCAACAACATCATCACAATGATCTGTATACGCATCTTCCGCATGGTCAGTCACGCCTCCCCGTCCGAATCTATCAATCTAGTAAAAGGATGGCCTCGGCACCACGGATTTATACCTCGCTTTTTAAAAAGATTCTTCATCGGGCGGTATGCAGAGATTCCTTCTTCCCTGTCAATAAATAAAAAAGCTCCCGATTCGGGAGTCTTTAAGTCTGTCTCTCATTGTTTACATGGATATGTGTATAACTCACGCATCGCATCATGGATCTGCTTACCACGCTCAACTTCTCAGCATCTTGGATATGTTTATGTCACGACCATCGCATAAAAAAGAGCCGGCATTCCTTACTCAGCCAGCCCATTTTTATAAGCGTAGATGGCAGCCTGGGTTCGATCCTCTACCCCCAGCTTGCCTAAAATATTCGTTACATGAAACTTCACGGTTTTGATGCCTATAATCAAATCATCAGCAATATCCTGATTCGACTTGCCCTGCGCCACCAGTCGCAGCACTTCCATTTCCCGGTCCGTAAGGTCGTTATGCGCCGGAGCTTCATTTTGCGGATGCCGGAATCGATTCATCATCTTGGAGGCAACCTGCGACTCCAGCACCGACTGCCCGCGTGCGGCTGCACGTATAGCATCAGCTACTTCAGAAGCACGGGATGTCTTCAATAAATAACTGAACGCACCTGCTTCAATAACCGGATACATCTTCTCATCGTCCAGATAACTGGTCAGTACAATGACCTTAAGATTTGGAAACTGATTCATCAATTGGCGCGTCGTCTCGATTCCATCCATTCCGTCCATCACCAAATCCATCAGCACCACATCAGGATGATATTCCTGCGCTAAACGTATCCCTTCCTCGCCGCTGCCCGCTTCACCAACCACCTCGATGCCGTCCTCAGTACCAAGCACAGCCGCTAAACCGATCCGGACCATCTCATGATCATCCACCAGCAGCACTTTAATCGGCGTTTCCATCTACATCCCCCCGTTTGCGTTCATCATTTATGAGTGGCACAACGATCTCAATTCGAGTCCCTTTACCCGGTGCTGTTATGAATTGTACCGAGCCCCCGATCTCCGTCACCCGTTCCTGCATTGTCGATAGACCGTAGGAAGTCTGTTTCTTGTCATCCAATTCAAATCCGATCCCATCGTCCCGCAGCATCACCCGGACGGTGTTCTGCCTGCGGTGAATACGGATATCCATTTTCTCCGCTTTCGAGTGTCTGAGGGTGTTCGACATGGCCTCCTGGATAATCCGGAACAGATGATTTTCGATCCCTTTGAGCAAATGTATGTCATCGTCCATTTCAAACGTAATTTCCATAGGTACTTTGATTCGCAGTTCCTTAATCAGTTCACGCAGCCCCTGCTCAAGTGCCTTTCCTTCGAGATAAACCGGCCGCAGATGAAGAAGAAGCGCCCTCATCTCGGACTGGGCCACAGCCGACATTTCCTCGATCAGAGCCACCTGGCGCTGCGCTTTGTCAAAATCCTTATCCAGCGTCCTGCCCACAGCGGTTGCCGTCATCGAGATGGCAAACAGCTGCTGAGAAACCGCATCATGGAGCTCGCGCGCCAGACGCTGCCTCTCTTCCACAATCGCCGTAACCCTGGCCTGCTCGGCAAGCTGGGCATTGTTTGTAGATAACCGCTGCAAGGAAGACACCTGATCCTCCCAGCGTTTGCTGATCTTCACCAGCTGTTCTCCAAGCCGGCCCACTTCGTCTTCGCCGATGTCTGGCATGACGTCCGTAAGGCTGCCTTTTTCCCAGTTCACCAGCGTTTCCCTCACAAGATCGACCCGTCGTTTTACCCGGTATCCCTGGAAGAAGCCATAGATTGCACCCAGCCCAATCGGCAGCAATACGATGGTAATGCCGGCTTCGATCCGGTTCTTCCACGTCTCAAACGGTTGAAGATAACCATATGTATATAATAAATATAGGACAACGAGCATGACAACCAATCCCAGAAGGGTCCCCTCACGCATACTTCGGGTAATCATATTTGCTTTCTTTTCCGTTTCCACGGGGCAACCCTCCTGAATGGTTTACACAAAACTTACGTTTATTATGTCATTCTTATATTCAAATCTCCGCCTAAATAAGAAACAATAAATTTCACTTTATATTCACTGGTCTCATAATTGGGTGATTTATACCGCACGCGGTTTAATATGCCGGTTTCCTTCCGGTCGTCCATATGAATGGAGCCAAACAGGATGGATGCTTCGATCTCCACCCCATAATAGTCCGGGATCATCAGATCAATATCCCCCAGCATTCCATGGAACATCAGGACCGTTTGGCGTTCCTCCGGAAGGGCCAGGGACAGATCCACATCCGCCTCTCCCAGCACATGCCACACACTCAGACTGCGCATCACCCACGGAGCCCGGTCCCAATCAAAGTTGGACATAAAGTTCTGCTTCTGAATGTACTTCGTCGTGGTATGAGCTCGTTTGGACTTGCCATAAAAAATACCTAGCGATATCAAGCTGATGCCGATAATCAACATGAGATGCTCCAGCAGCAGCAGTACGGCACCTACACCGAGCAGAATGTATCCCTTCTTCACATGTCCATGTTTGATCTGAAGGACACCTGCAAACATAAGTAACAGGGCGACAATGGTGAAGAAACCAAACCATCGGCCGAAAAGCATAATAAAACCCAAGATGATTAAACCAACTGCTATCCAGCGGTTTCTGTCCATGTCGCACCTCCTTGATGACCAAGATATAAGCTCGGAAAAGCCATATCAGTGAGACGTTCCCCACTGTATGGCTTTGCCTGTACTATACGACAATCTCATTCGTATAGCATATCATATGAACATGGTGTTCGAATACGGTTTAATCTTATTTTGCTGACTTGCTAAGGAATTACTCGGACTTCGAAGAATTCCCCATTTTGTTTTTCAAAGCTTGCAGCTGCTCATCCACCTTCAATTGCTTCTCAGCGTCCACGGGGCTTGTGTATACTGCGTTGTTAGGACGGTATGGGGCGCGAAGCACATCAGCTTCTGCTTCCATTTGCATGATTTTTTCCTCCATGCGGTGGAAGCCCATCGAAGCACTGCCGCTTTCGATCGTGTGCAGGCTGCTCACTTGAGACATTTGCTTCTTCGCTTTAGCCATTTGAGCGCGGGCTACAAGCTCATTACGCTTGTTGCGCATTTTGTAGAACTCGTCTTTCATTTCATGCAGCTGAGCTACAAGCTCTTTTGCTTGAGTCTCGGATTGCAGGTGCAATTCCACGTACTCGGTTTCTTTTTGATCAAAATAGATTTTTTCTTCAAGCAGCTTGCGAGCCACTTCTTCTTGACCGTTTTTCAGAGCCAATTCAGCTTGAGCTTCACGTTGTGCCGCCATCTTCACTGCCTCATCGACACGCTGCTTCATGCGACGCTCGTTAGCCATTTGCTTCGCAACCGTTACCTCTGCTTCATGAATTTCTGCCTCCATGTCGCGCAGGTACTGGTTCAACATTACGATCGGATCCTCTACTTTATCCAGCAGTTCATTCACCGATGCTTTCGTCATATCCTTAATTCTTTTAAATACTCCCATGTTATTTATCTCCCTTCTCATAGTTCGAAAGTTTTTTCTTCAGTTCTTCGATTTCTTTTTGCATTGCTTTTCTCTCAATATCCTTCATCATCGCATCCAGGTCGGAATCCGCTGACGCGTTGTTTCTTGTGCCATTGGGACGGTCATATTTGGGACCAAAGCTACTATGCTCATTAGGATAGCCTTGACGTCCATAAGAATCGCTATAGCTGTTGTAGCCTGGTCCAGGGCCCGGATGATCGTTGTAACGGTATCCGCCGCCATGTCTGCCCTGTGGACCATACGGATCGTGATAATACGGCTCCTTAGGTACTACAAGGGATGCAATCAGATAGATCAACAGCGTTGTACCGCCTGTGAAAAAGATACTGACTACAAATATGATTCTAAGTAAGGTAGATTCGACTCCGAAATGATCGGATATACCGCCGATCAACCCTGTGAACATTTTGTCTCGGGTGGAACGGTACAATCTAGTCATGGTTACTCCTTTCCGCTGTTATTCAGCTTTTGCTTCAGGCGGGCAAGTTCTTTTTCTAATACAGTGGAGACCGATTCACCAGCCTGTTCCATGTATTCCTGCCCCATGCGGCGTAAATCGCGAAGACTTCTGGCTTCCAGTTCCCAGTCGCTGATACGGTCCTCAAGGCGATTGAACATCTTCGGTACGTCATGACCGCCGCCGTAGGAGCCCGTACGTTCATTCATTTTCTGCTGAAGACGAAGGGTTTCCACTCGGGCAACATAATATTGACGTTTGCTGTATACCGTCTGATATTCCATCCGCAGCTCGCCGAGCTGCTCCTCGATTTCTTTTAACGACTCCAGGCTTGAGGACAACAGGCCTTGATACTGCTCGATCTTTTCCTCATAGATCAGTTTCTCCTGCAATGCCAGCTTGGCAAGATGTTCTTCGCCAGCCTTCAGTGCAAGCAGTGCCTGCTCTTCGCGTTTATATCGCATGGATTCGGCTTGATCCACCTGCTGCTTCAGCTGTCTGGAATGTACTTGGCATTGCTGCTGCAGCTTCTCAGCCTCAGCAATGTCCTGTCTGGTTGAATGTAGGAACTGGTCGATCAATCGAACCGGATCCTGGCTCTGCTCGAGCTTTTCATTCAATGTTGCTACGGTTATGTCTCTTATCCGCCGGAAAACACTCATATTGGCTTAGCCCTCCTCATCTATCATGATCTGTTGTTCATGCGTGTTATTTAATGTAGTGGTTTTTATCAATAACGGGGTCTACCATTCTTCAATCGGGACAACCCGTAGATGATCAAGATAATTCCAAAGATCGGACCGATCAGCCAAGACAGTTTACCCATCAACCAGATCACACCGATACCGAGAATAACCCATCCCATCAAGGTGTTACCTCTCCGGATCCCGTAGTATCCCAAAGCGACCATCAGGATTGGAATTAGAAGACTGAACAACCATCCAAGCAGAGGACCGAATACTCCAAGGAGAACCAAGATCCCTACACCAATCAACAGGATACTCATTCCATTTCCTTTTGAATTTCTCATTTATACACCGCCTTTCTGTTGTTTGATCGTTGTTTCATTTGTTCAACCTTATGACTCTATTCTAGGTAATTTCGAGTTTCGCTAAAACGGCCTGGGGACGGTTTTTGAACCTAGACCTAAGGCGGGGCCTTCTACAGACCTACGTCCAACCCTGCACTGGATCGATTATACGATGGGTTAGCCTGTGTAGATGAGTCCGACTTGATAATCTTTGTTTTACCTAATAATGAGACGTGGTTTCTAATGATAGTTTAGTTTAAGGAGTGTAGCTCGAGGAAGCTCTGAAGGTGATAGAAAAGCCCCCTGTAAAGGTAACTGGAGAGGTGGCATGCAGAATGGAGTCTAATATTAAAATCACGAAGAAGCAATCGATGTAGATGCAACAAAAAAAGGAATGCAGACGTTTATCGTCTACATTCCTTTTGGATGATGCCGGTGAAGGGACTCGAACCCCCACGGTTTCCCTCACGATTTTGAGTCGCGCGCGTCTGCCAATTCCGCCACACCGGCTTACATTATGGCGTGCCCTAAGAGATTCGAACTCCTGACCTTTTGATTCGTAGTCAAACGCTCTATCCAGCTGAGCTAAGGGCACATAAGTTTGTAATGGAGGCGCCACCCAGATTCGAACTGGGGATAAAGCTTTTGCAGAGCTGTGCCTTACCACTTGGCTATGGCGCCAGAAATAAAAATGGAGCGGACGACGGGAATCGAACCCGCGACCCTCGCCTTGGCAAGGCGATGCTCTACCGCTGAGCCACGTCCGCAAACATAAAAATCAATGGCTGGGGATATAGGATTCGAACCTATGCATGACGGAGTCAAAGTCCGTTGCCTTACCGCTTGGCTAATCCCCAATATGATTTTGTAATATGGGGCGATCGAGGGGAATTGAACCCCCGAGTGCCGGAGCCACAATCCGGTGCGTTAACCACTTCGCCACGACCGCCATATTAAAACACTGAGATACGATTGGCAGGGGCAGCAGGAATTGAACCCACACTAACGGTTTTGGAGACCGCTGTTCTACCTTTAAACTATGCCCCTAAAAACTGGTGGAGGATGATGGATTCGAACCACCGAACTCGAAGAGAGCAGATTTACAGTCTGCCGTGTTTAGCCACTTCACTAATCCTCCAGAATGGTGCCGGCGAGAGGACTTGAACCCCCAACCTACTGATTACAAGTCAGTTGCTCTACCAATTGAGCTACACCGGCATATAAAGTTATAAAACGTACATGGTGGCTCGGGACGGAATCGAACCGCCGACACGAGGATTTTCAGTCCTCTGCTCTACCGACTGAGCTACCGAGCCTTAAAGCTCTTCGCGAACTTTGACGGAACCCATATCGGATACTCATCTCATCCCAAAGTTGTAATAATGGCGGAACTGACGGGATTCGAACCCGCGATCTCCTGCGTGACAGGCAGGCATGTTAGGCCTCTACACCACAGTTCCACGAGGCATTATCGCT
>NZ_JBNNUS010000010.1:166639-250622 GCF_050279985.1 Paenibacillus sp. NPDC093718 | reverse complement strand
GTAGATAGGTTGGAGGTGGAAGTGCAGCAATGCATGGAGCTGACCAATACTAATCGGTCGAGGGCTTATCCAAAAATATTTCAATGTGCTGCAAAGATCGTTTCGTATCTAGTTTTCAGGTGATCAAGCATCTGAAGCCGTTTGGTGGCGATGGCGGAAGGGTTCCACGCGTTCCCATACCGAACACGACCGTTAAGCCTTCCAGCGCCGATGGTACTTGGACCGAAGGGTCCCGGGAGAGTAGGACGTCGCCAAGCGAACAACCATAAAGACCGTTATCGAGTCATCGATAGCGGTCTTTTTTGTTACACATAAAAAGTAATCATGAATCATCAGGAAGAAGGGTACCCTGGGGTGCCCTTCTTTTCTTTACCTTAATAAGCTTCCTAATCTAACATGTTTTCTTAGCTTAATATCTTTCCAAGATCAGTTGTGTCTTCAAGCCGTCCATGGGAAGCAGCCAACCGTTAGACTCGAGGGTGTCCATAAGCTCTGATCGGAGCTGGGAAGCAACCGAGACATCGGATGTTTTAAAAGAGATTTCGATCAGATTCTCGGTACTTGTGCCGTCTGCATTGCGAATCGGCCAAACTTCGAGGCTCATTTTCTGACCATTCCAAGATCCTTCATAGCGGTAGAACGTCAGCGGTCCATGAATTCGGGACTGTGAGAGCTTTTGTTCACCCCAATTCGGGGAGGACCATTTTTTGAGCTTTCCTGGCAGTTTGTCCAGCAGTAAAGCCAAGGCGTCTTGTTCGGATGGGAGTGTTGTGCCGATTGTATTCGTGCTTATTTTCTTGGTGTTGGAGAAGCTAAGCGTTTGTTTGCCGTAGCCCCAATCAATCTCGGCCTCGTAATTGTCATCCGAAGCATCAAAGCCTTCCTGGTTCGCCAAGCTGAGCGCGGCGTTAATATCTCCATTCACGATGGGATACCGTTTCTTATAGGTAAGCTCGTAGTTATCCTTGTCCTCTTTTTTGCGAAAACGGACGTCCCAGCCTTCGGCATTCAGCTCCAGGTTGTCCGTATCATAATAAGCTACACCGATCGCTTGAGGAATAGAGGTTATTCCGAATGCTTGAATGACTTCGCTCCGCAAGCTTCCGCTAGATTCCAGCACGGTTTCGGGTTTGGCAAGGAGCTTTACCTCATACGAAGGCACGGCGTTGGCGGCGGCCGAAACCTCCGCTGTCTGGAATCCGGTTAATCCACTTCCTAGAGCCGCGAAACCTACCATGAAAGACAACGTCAGCTGTTTCCATTTTCTCAATACAATCACTCCCATAAGCTGGATTTAGGTACACAGCTTACTCTAAACGCTGAATAATTGTGAGCTGTTAACGGGGGAGGGCAACTGTATCAAATATGTATAGAAATATTGAATAGTGGCATACATTTTTTGTTAATCCATCCACATAGCTTACAGAGCCCCCTTTATTACAGGACTTGCTCCAATTGTTTGCCCACTTCACGCAAGACCTCTTGAAACCGCTGAATTTGAACGGAAGGAAGACGGTCTCGATTATGGACGCTGTATATATGCCGGGATGCCCGATGGCCGGGAATCGGCAGAACGTGCAGTAGGCCTTCTTGCTGCTCCCGCTGTACCGCGATCCGCGACATAAAGGAAATATGGTCCCCCAACAATACAAGTTGCTTGATCGCTTCCAGCGAGTCCAGCTCTACCGGACTCCTCATACGCAAACCATGCTGCGCAAGCCATAGGTCGGTCAGCTGTCTCGTGCTGGATTCGCTTCCATGCAAGGCAAAGGGAGTGCGAATGATCTGTTCGGGCTGCAGCAAATCCGTTTTGGCTAGCGGATGGTCAGGCGAACATACTAGGGTCAGATCATCCCTGCACAAGGACTCGGCCTCGAGACTGGGACCCGTAAAGGGCTCAGAAGAAATAATACCCAGATCAATCTGGTGCCGCGCCAGCATGTCGCGGATAACCGGTGAAGGCTTGACGGATAAGGAGATCCGTATGCCGGGAAACTCACGGGCAAAGGTATTCAATATCGCGGGCAGCAGATAGGTGGCAGGGACATAACTGGCTCCAATGTGCAGCGTTCCCCGATATAAGCTGTCGTATTCGCGGACGACCCGCTCAGACTCTTTGGCAAGCGCGTTTATTTTTACCGCATAATGCAGCAGAGCTTGTCCGGCCTCGGTGAGAAATGTTTTTCCGCTTCGGGACTCGAACAGCCGGACTTGCAGCTCTTCTTCCAGTGACTTCATATGAAAAGTAACCGTGGGCTGCTTAATGCCGAGTATTTCTGCCACGTTGGTCATATGATGATGGCGGTCGATCAGCTCCACAATTTGCAGCTTCATCAGATTCATTCGTATCTCTCCCTTGATTATTCCTTATTAATGCTCTCTATATAGATTTAATCTATGAGTATCAACAGAATTCAAACAAAAAGTTAATTCCAAGTTTACATTAGTCTAATACAACGCTTAAACGTACCCCTTACACTGGAAATAGCTTAAGAAGACAGGTTGGGATCGATAGTGGATATTGAAATCAGGGGCATTCAAAAATCATTTCAGGGTACACCCGCGTTACTTCCCACCGATTTAAAACTGCGTCACGGTCAATTCACCACATTGCTCGGGCCGTCAGGCTGCGGCAAAACGACTCTGCTGAGGATGATCGCCGGGCTGGAACAGCCGGACGGAGGAGAAATCTATGCGGAAGACCGGTGTATCTACTCCGTACACAAAAAGATTGACGTGCCGGCGCACAAACGCAGCTTCGGGATGGTATTTCAGGATTTTGCCCTCTGGCCGCATATGACGGTATACGAGAACGTTGCCTTCGGATTAAAAGCGGCCAAGCTTAAGGCGGATCTCAGACAAAAAGTAACCGAAGCGCTGGCTATGGTTCGCTTGGAAGGGATGGAGGACCGATATCCGCATCAGCTGTCCGGTGGACAACAGCAGCGGGTTGCATTTGCCAGAGCAGTAGCCATTCGTCCGGAACTGGTACTGTTCGATGAGCCTTTGAGCGCGCTGGATGCCGTGCTTAGGGAGGAAATGCGGATCGAAATGATGTCGCTTGTGAAGGATATGGGGCTGACTGCCCTTTATGTCACACACGATCAGGTAGAAGCCATGTCGATGTCGGATGAAATTGTGGTCATGCGGAAGGGAGAAGTCCTGCAGCGTGGAACCCCGGAGATGATATATGAAACACCTAGTCATCCCTTTGTGGCTTCGTTTATCGGCAAGTCCAATTGGCTGACCGTGGACCATTCCATGGTGAGACCGGAGCATGTGACCTGGAGCAGGACAAACACGGAGGATGTCTGCTATCAGGCAACGGTGCTAAGCGTGAACTATGTAGGCGAGCGATACGAATTTCGTTTACAGGTGGATGGTTTGGACAAGTGGACCGCTTACTTGGACAAGAGGGTACCTGTCGGTGAACGAGTAAATCTGTACGTGTCTCCACATAAGGTCTGGCGGATAGGTGAAGGAACAAGTCCTGATAAGAATACAGACATGCATCAAAATACAGCAAAACGCACGCCTGCTGCTGCAGGCTAAGATGAAGGGGAGTTGGGGAGAAATGAGACAATTGAAGGTACGGAAAAAAAGCGCGATGCTGCTGCTTGCATCTGTCATGAGCCTAAGTCTGTTTGGATGCGGCAGTACCCCGAATGGGGATGCAGTTACGATGCCGGCACAGGATACAGGCAAGACATCTGCATCGGGGAGTGCGCAAGCCGGAGGCAAGCTCGTTCTGTACAGCGCAGGCCCTCAAAAGCTTGCCGACAATATCGTGAGCGGTTTTGAAGCCAAGACCGGAGTGAAGGTAGAGATGTTCCAAGGCACAACGGGCAAAATTTTGGCGCGGATGGAAGCGGAAAAATCGAATCCGGTTGCGGATGTTGTCATTCTTGCATCACTCCCCTCCGCACAGGCACTGAAGGCGGATGGTCTGACATTACCTTATCCTGAAGCCGCGAATGCGGACGAGCTGAATAAGGATTGGTCCGACGCGGAAGGTAACTATTTCAGCACTAGCGCATCGGCGCTGGGGATTGTATACAACACCAATCTGGTCTCTGCGCCGCCTCAAAGCTGGGCTGACTTGGGCTTGCCGGAGTGGAAGGATGCAGTCAATATTCCGGATCCGACGCTGTCGGGATCGGCGCTGGATTTTATCACGGGCTATTTGAGTGTGAAGGGTGACGCAGGCTGGAAACTGTTCGAGGATTATAAAGCCAATGGCACGGCTATGGCAGGAGCGAATCAGGAAGCGCTGGATCCTGTGATCACCGGTGCCAAGAGTTTGGTTGCCGCAGGCGTGGATTATATGGCGTATTCGGCCAAAGCCAAAGGCGAGCCGCTTGACATTGTATACCCGGAAGAAGGAACCGTCGTGAGCCCGAGACCGGCTGCGATTTTGAAATCCAGTCCGAACGTGGATAATGCCAAGGCTTTCATCGACTACTTGCTGTCTGACGAAGCACAGAAACTGGTGGCGGATGCCTATCTGATTCCGGGCCGTGAGGATGTGGAGGCCGAAGGTCGGACCAATCTGAAGGATATTCCGGTGTTTAAAGTGGATTGGGCTTGGATGAATGACCATGGGGATGAGACGGCGGCGCGTTTTTCCGAAGTATTCAAGTAAGTGCATAAGAGTGCGTGTTCAAAAAGGTCGGTTTTCAGCACCGCAGCTTATGCTTCCGAAGTGCGTTTTTTCAAAACGCTTTAGGTTGGATGAAGCTAGGGAGTGAGGAGCGGAGCGTACGTAGTTTGTACGTGAGCACCTGAAATGTTTCCGTAGGAAACATGCTTCGGAAGCAACCGCTTAGGCCCGGATGAATTCAAGATTCGATGCCGAGTTGCTTCTTGATTCACTTCGTGATCAAAATCGGACTTTTTGAACAACCTCTAGGAGCGAACCACAGGAAGGCAATGTGAGGTGAACCGGGAGTGAGACCTGTCATCATGGACAGTCAGCGATTTTTACGGAAAATGGGCGTTATTCTCGCCCTTTTTCTTCTTATGATAAGCATCGGTGTGCCATTGCTGCTTATTTTCTGGCAAAGTGTATACCCGAATCAGCACTTCGATTGGCTGGCGCCGATACGAACGATAGCCGGTCATGAGCTGTCCAACATTTTGCTGCAATCCATCTGGCTGGGGGTATGCGTGGTAGCAGGATCGACACTGCTCGCGCTGCCGCTCGCCTGGATGATGGCCAAAACCCGGTTGGGACAGCATCGGTGGGTAGACGTGATTTTGATGATTCCGTTCATGACCCCGCCGTATATCGGTTCGATGGGCTGGATTCTGTTTATGCAAAAGGGCGGATATTTGCAGCAGTGGCTGCCGGGAGCAGCGAGATGGAGCGATTCCTTCTTCAGCTTCGGAGGTATGGTGCTGATCATGAGTCTGCATTTGTTCCCGTTTCTCTACCTGCTGCTGCGGGACGCTCTGATTCGGATCGGCGGTAATCTGGAGGAGGCCGGTGCGGTTCACGGCGCAAGCGCTGGATACCGGTTTAGAAGAATCATACTGCCGCTGCTGTTATCCTCTTACGGCATGGGCGCGATGCTGGTGTTCGTCAAAACCATTGCGGAATTCGGCACCCCGGCCACGTTCGGTCGCCGCATAGGCTATTATGTAATGACCTCGGAAATCCACAAATATATTTCAAGCTGGCCCATCGATTTTGGTAAAGCGACCTCGCTGGCATCGGTCCTGCTGTCGGTTTGTCTGGTGATGTGGTACATGCAGTCTACGATCAGCCGGAGATTTACCTACCGTCTAGTCGGCGGCAAAGGTCAGCGCTCCAAGAGATATTCGCTGCGCGGAAGCAAAGGCGCCGTCTGCGCTCTTTACATCGGTTTGCTGCTCATATTGTCTGTCGGCATTCCTTATTTTTCCGTCATTGCGGCATCTCTGATGAAACTCCGGGGAGCCGGATTGTCCTTAGATAATCTGACGCTTGCTCATTACAAGGAACTGCTGTCCTGGGGATCGGTCAGCCAGAAAGCGCTCGGTAACAGTCTGGGCCTGTCGCTTGCCGCATCTACCGTTGCCGTTCTGCTCGGTACCGGTTTTGCCCTGACGATAGGCAAGTCCCAGGCACGGATGCAGCGGGTCATCGATCTGTTAAGTCTTTTGCCGAATACGGTTCCCGGCATTGTGATGGTGGTCGGCTTGATCCTGCTCTGGAATGCGCCATGGATGCCGGTTACGCTCTACAATACTTATGGGATGGTGGTCCTGACGTACGTCGTGCTGTTCCTCCCCTATACGGTGCAATATGTAAAGGCCAGCTTTACGCAGATTGACGGTACTTTGTTTCAGGCGGGGCAGGTATTTGGAGGAGGTCCTCTGCTTATACTGCGGCGCATTCTGCTGCCGCTGATTATGCCCGGCATGCTGGCGGGATGGATCATGACCTTCACGATTGCTTCACGGGAACTGGTCGGATCACTGCTCATTCTGCCGCCATCGATACAGACATCGGCTACGTATATTTTTGCCCAGTTTGAGCAGGGACAGGTATCTCTCGGGATGGCGATGGCTGCTGTCTCCGTCGGTATGACGGTGCTGCTGTTACTGCTGGTCGAAGCTATGAATTCTAAAAGAAAGTGGAATGCATCATGATGAAACTGACGGTATGGGGCGGTGCAGGCGAGCACGGCCGCTCCGCCTATTTACTAAGCGGCAGCCAGGTTCATTTGCTCCTGGATTGCGGCGTCAAGAAGGAAGGATCGGGGGACTATCCCATGATCCAGCAAGAACAGGTGCCGAAGCTGGATGCCGTGTTTCTGTCGCATGCCCACGAGGACCACTCGGTGGCGATTCCGCTCCTGTACCGACTTGGCTATCAAGGGGAGGTATGGACCACCCGAGAGACGGCAGCGCAGTTAACGGCCTACTTTGCCTCCTGGAAAGAGTACACGGCAAGGGCTGGCGTAGAGCTTCCTTATATGGAGGAGGATCAGCTGGCGATCCGCTACCGGTATCTGGAGGAAGAGGCGGAGAAGTTGACATGGTTTGAGGCGCTTCCGGGCGTAGAGATCATGTGGGGACGAAGCGGCCATATGGTGGGGGCTGTTTGGTTTTTGGTACAGGCTGAAGGAAAACGAATCTTCTATTCTGGCGACTACACATCGGAATCGCTGCTGCTTGAGGATGACAGCCCAGCGCTGGTAGACAAGCCCTCTTCCATGCTGCTGGATCTGGCTATTGTGGATGCGGCTTACGGGACGGACGCTACTTCACAGGCCGATAAGCTAAAGCAATTGGAACAAAAGATTGAGGGCACGCTGCAAACCGGCGGGAAGGTATTGATACCGGTGCCGGCCGCCGGCCGAGGGCAGGAAATGATCCTATGGGCATACAGGAATTGGGGAAATGTGCCGATCGTGATCGAAGCGCCGCTGATCGAAGGAATGAAGCGACTGCTTGGACGTTCGGAGTGGCTTCGCAGCCAGGAATCCGATCAGGAAATGAGGGATCAGCTGGAGTTATTACTGAACCGGAACGATTGGATGGTGCCCGCTAGCGAAGCGGAACGTGAGTCCTTGCTCCATAAGCACGGGGCATCGCTATGGTTCGTAACGGATGGGATGATGCAGTCGAGTCTTGCGCAGTGGTACTATCGCCAGATGTCCGGCGATAGCCGGAATCTGGTTCTGCTCACAGGTCATGTTTCCAAGGGGACCTTTGGACATCGCCTCCTTCAACATCCGGCGTCGTACGGTGCCTGCTCTGTCACGAAAATCAGGTATAAGGTACACCAAGGCTTGGCGGATGTGCGCCAGATGATAACCGGCGTTCCGGCACTGCATACCGTACTCGTCCATGCAGACAAAGGAGAAACGGACCGGTTACGAGCCTACCTGACAGAGGAAGCACCGAACTCCAACCTTCACATTTATTCCATGTCGGTTGGTGAGGAAGTATACTTTTAGTCGTGCTTAGAGAACCTTTATCGCTTTCGCGATAAAGGTTTTTTTGTGTGGAATGGCTGTTGTGTGTTTAGATGCAGGTGAAGTTGGTGAAGGCTGTAATGAACATATATAAAAATAAATTAGTACCAAGTACTAGTACTTGGTGATATAATAGGTATAAACTTGGAGGTGTGAATGATGAGCCAATCAAAGTCAAGAATTACGGCAATCGGGACCTATGTTCCTGAACGGATACTAACCAATGCGGATTTAGAGAAGATGGTTGAAACAAGTGATGAGTGGATTGTGCAGCGAACAGGCATGAGGGAACGCCGGATTGCTGCCCCGCATGAGTACGTATCGGATCTCGCCATCAAGGCTGTAGAGGATATGGTTGATCGATACGGCGTTACCGTGCGGGATGCTGATATGATTCTTGTGGCCACAAGCACGCCGGAGTACTCTTTCCCCAGTACCGCTTCCCGAGTGCAATCGAAGCTGGGCATCGCAAGCACGGGTGCGCTGGATCTGAATGCCGCCTGTGCGGGATTTGTATATGCGCTTCAGATGGCTGACGGATTAATATCCGGAGGAGCCTACCGAAAAATTCTGGTTATCGGCGCGGAAACATTATCGAAAATTACGGATTACACCGACCGAACGACATGCGTATTGTTTGGGGATGGCGCAGGTGCCGTATTATTGGAGAGAGACGAGTCTTCGGCGGGGATCATCGCTTCCGTTTCGGGCACTTTTGGCGAAGGCGGCATTCATCTGTACAAAACCGCCCTCTCCGAGCAAATGGACGGTACGGAATTAAAGAGCGGATGCCTTGTCCAAAATGGCCGCGAGATTTATAAGTGGGCCATTCGGAACATTCCGGACGGCGTCCGTGCCCTTTTGTCCAAAGGGGGCATGACCGCGGAAGAAGTGGATTGGTTTGTCCCGCATAGCGCCAATCTTCGCATGATCGAGGCAATTAACGAGCGGGGGCCATTTACAATGGACCGCACCTTAACCAGCGTGGAGTACCGAGGGAATACGTCGGCAGCTTCCATTCCGCTTGCGCTTCAGCTGGCGGTGGATGAAGGACGGCTCAAAGCAGGAGACCACGTCTTACTCTACGGGTTTGGCGGGGGAATGACCTACGCGGGTTCCATCGTCAAATGGACGATATGACAACGTAACAAGAATCTAAACCGCTATCGACATAAGATATGCGGTTTTTTTGTGCTGCGATTTTTGGATGAACGAACCTGAATCGTAATAAATTCAACTCAAATTCGAAAGTTTACCACCTCAAAATTTGGCGCCGCTTTCATTAGACTAAAGAGGAAAAATATGTTTCATGGAAGAGGGGTAGAAGAATGAAAAGGTTTAAATCATGGAGCTTGCTGCTCCTGAGTATCATCATGGTGTTCACGCTGGCCGCATGTGGAGGCGGTGGCGGCAACGGAAGCAGTACGGCTGAATCTCCGGGGGGAGGCAGCAGTGAAGGGACGGACAATACGAAAGAAGGAACCGAGTCCACAGAGAAAATCGAACTCTCCTTCTGGTCGCTGGGAACGACCAACTATGAAGATCTGGCGAAGGAATACACGAAAGAACATCCGAACATCACGTTCAAATTCCAGAATACGTCGGACCAAACCGCACATCACAACAACCTGACGACGGCATTGTCCGCTGGCTCGGGCGCGCCTGACATTTTCCAATTGGAAATCGCGTTTATGGAGCGTTTTATCAACAATCAGGATAAATTCTACAATCTATACGATCTCGGCGCTAAAGACTTAGAAGGCAACTACCTGGAGTGGAAATGGAAGCAGGCTACTTCGGTTGACGGCACCTTCCAACTCGGTTTGCCAACAGACATCGGCCCTACGGTCGTATATTACCGTACAGATCTAGCTGAGCAAGCCGGACTGCCGACGGATCCGGACGGGTTTAGCGCAGCGATTGATTCATGGGACAAATTCGCCAGCGTAGCCAAGGAGTTCACAAGCAAAACAGGAAAACCGTTCGCCGATTTGACGGACCTAGTATATAACGGGGTACGCGACCAATCCCCGGATCAAATCTACTTCAACAAAGAGGATGGCTCCTTTATCGGAGATACGAACCCGCAAGTGAGAAAAGCTTACGACTTTACGGTAAAAGGAATTCAGGAAGGCTGGATCGGCAACTGGATTCTGTGGTCTCCTGAATGGCAAAAAGCGATCAATGATGGAGACTTTGGCGTCATGCTCGGCCCGGCTTGGATTGCCGGCACGATCCGCAATGCGAAGGACACCGCAGGCAAATGGCAGATTGCCCAGCTTCCTGAAGGAGCAGGCAACTGGGGCGGTTCGTTCCTGACCCTGCCGAAGGAAGGCAAGCATTCGAAGGAAGCCTACGAATTCATCTCGTGGGTGCTGAACAAGGAGAATCAGCTGAAATCGTTCAAGGACAGCGGCTTGTTCCCGTCCATCCCGGCGGTGTACAGCGAGCCTTCGTTCACGGAGGAGAAGGATGAATTCTTCGGCGGCCAGGTCATATCTGAAGCGTATGCCAAATCGGCGGAACGCATCAAGCCGGTTTACTACGGACCGCTTCATGACCAGACCGACACGATCATCAAAAACGCGCTCAAAAACGTGCTGGAGAAAAAAGCCGATCCGCAAAAAGAATGGGAAAGCGCAATGAAACAAATCAAGACGCTGGTTGATCGCAGCTAAGCTAAACAGACGGATCATTCCCGCTAGCGCGTTCATATCCAATAACCGTCCGAACCCGAGAAGGGATAAAGCTCTCTTCGCTCGGGTTCGGATTTATCCTTACCTACCTGGAGGTGCATCATGGCAGACACAGCAACGGCAGAATCGCCGAAGCCGGTGCCGCAAAGGCGGCGCTTGTTGACGGAGACCGTGCGCAGCCGGTTTACGGCTTATACGTTCATATCGCCATTTTTCATATTGTTCGCAATATTTGGCCTGTATCCAATTCTTTTTACCATCTATTTGTCCTTCTTCAAATGGGACGCACTCGGACCGATGAAATACGTCGGCTTCAAGAACTATGAGCTTATTACAAGCGACCCGACCTTCTGGATCGCGTTTAGCAACACACTCATTATGGCTTTGATGGGAACCGTGCCGCAGCTAATTGTGGCATTATTTGTTGCGGTTATGCTCAACTCGGCCTTGAACAGATTCAAGAACACGTTCCGCATTCTGTATTTCATGCCGAACATCACCTCCATCGTTGCCGTTACGCTCGTTTTCAGTACGATGTTTGGCAACAACGGGATGGTCAACTGGCTGCTAAACACCTTCGGTGCGGAAAGCGTACCATTCAACTCGGGCTGGTGGGGAGTCAAAATCGCAATTTCGTCCATGGTCATGTGGCGCTGGATGGGCTATAACGCCATTATTTTTCTGTCTGGGCTGCAGAGCATTCCGACCGATATTTATGAAGCGGCCAAAATCGACGGCGCCACCCGTGGCCAGCAGCTGCTCTATATCACGCTGCCGCTTCTTCGCCCATTCATTCTGTTCGTCACCTTGGTATCGACGATCGGCGCGCTCCAATTGTTTACGGAGCCTTATGTATTCCTCGGTCAGTCCGGCACGGGTTCTACGCGTCAGGAAGGGGTCACGATGGTCACCTATTTGTATAATGAAGCATTTAAGAACGGATTTTTCGGTACGGCTGCGGCAACGGCGGTGCTCTTGTTTATCGCCACTATTCTATTCTCGGTATTGAACATGATGGTGGGCCGCGAAGGTAAAGATACGGGAGGTAAAAAAGCATGAGCACAGTCGCCATAAGCCGTAAAAAACCGGATGAACCCGGTATTATCGCCAAATTCTTCTTCTACCTCTTCATGATCCTTGGCGCGCTGGTCTCGATCTTCCCGTTCTACTGGATGTTTGTCGTGGCTACGAATGACAAGGATGCGGCATTTCACATTCCGCCGCTGCTTACGCCCGGCACTCAGTTTTTCGATAACTTCGCGCGCGTGCTGGAGCGAACGGATTTTTTCAGGGCCTTGCTGAACTCGGTGGTGGTGTCTACTGCCGTGACCTTGTCCGTTGTGTTCCTCTGCACGCTGGCGGGTTACGCCTTTGCCAAGTATGAGTTTCCTCTGAAAAAGACGCTGTTTGTTTTTGTAATCGCTACGATGCTGGTGCCTGCCCAGCTGGGCGTGCTTCCGCAATACGTCATCATGGCCAAGCTGCACTGGATCGACAGCTACAAAGCGCTGATCGTGCCGGCCATGGTTAATGCCTTCGGCATCTTCTGGATGCGGCAGTACATCGCTTCCGCCGTTCATACCGAGCTGATCGAAGCGGGGCGGATTGATGGCGGCGGACATTTCCGGATCTTCTGGAACATTGCCATTCCCGTTGTTACCCCGGCAATGGCCACGCTCGGGATTCTGAATTTCATGAACGTGTGGAACGATTTTTTCTGGCCGCTCGTCGTATTGAAAAACAGGGAGAATTACACCATTCAAATTGCGCTGCAGCAATTGTTCACCAATAAGGACGGCCTTGATTTCGGAATGATCATGTCGGCCACCTTCACGGCGACGCTGCCGCTTCTCATTGTGTTTCTATTGTTCAGCCGCTATGTCATCGCGGGACTGACATCAGGCGCCATAAAAAGTTAACAAGCAAGGTCAAGTCGACAAGGAATGCGGCCTGTCATGAAGAATAATAGACATAGTAGAGTGGAGGGAGGAAGGATCCATGAAACTCCGCCGAAAGATATTGCTGGCTATTATTCTTCTGGTCTTCATTCCGGTCATCGCGCTGGGCGGGGTTTCCTATTACAGCTTTTCGGAAGCGATGGAGAAGAAGTCGAATGATTTCTATTGGATTTCGCTTCTGGAAACGGATCGGAAACTGAAGTTCGCCTTGAACGAAATCACGACGATTTCGAACTCGGCGATTACCCAGCAATCGGTTCAGCAGATGCTGAAACAGCCGGAATACGCGGTTACCTATGAACGGCGGCAGGAGATCAACAATCTGATCAATCATCCGATGATTGCGTCGTTTGCTTTTTATTCGAATGACCGGTTGATGTATAACACGAATGGCGGAATGGAGCTTCAGGAACTGAGGCAGCAGGCATGGTATGAAGCGGTGGAGAAAGCCGAGGGGCGTCCCGTATGGGTCGGACCCGGCGAGAACGGCTCTGCGGCTGACGGCGCTCCCGTTTTGATTCAATCCAGGGTCATCAAGGACTATTACTCGCTGGAGGATATCGGAACCGTGGTGATCTACGTGAAGCCGGATCTCCTCGATCAGGTGTTCTGGGAGGCGGCAACGCTGAAGCAGGGAGATATTTTGCTGGTCAACCAGCTGGGGCACATCGTGTTCAGCAAGTCGGGCGGACATATCGGGGAGCGGACGGAATTCCCGTTTCTCTCGGATAGTTATAAGACGAATGGAAAAGGCTACTATATCGATCAATATGCAGGCGAAAAATCGCTGATCACATATTCACCTTCTCATAATAAAGATTGGTTTCTGGTCGCCATCACGCCAAGTAAACTGATTTCGGCCGAATCGGTCCCGATTCGCAACCTAGCCTTGATCCTGGGATTGATCTCGCTCGTGTCGGCGTTCCTGTTCGACCGTTTTTTTGTGCGCAGAATGGTGCGCAGCATCATTAGCGCGGTGAACGGGATGAAGCGCGTCAAGCAGGGCATCTTCGTTCCGATCCCGTCGCATAACGTGGCGGAAGACGAGACGGATCTGTTAATCGACGGCTTTAACCGGATGAGCACCCAGATCCAGGAGCTGATCGGACAGGTCGAGACGGAACAAGCACGAAAAAAGGAAGCGGAGCTGCAGGCGTTGGTCGCTCAGATCAATCCGCATTTTATCTACAATTCACTGGAATCGATCAATTCGATGGCCGTGCTTCAGGGCAATAAGGATATCAGCAAGATGGTCGTTTCGCTTGGAAAGCTGCTGCGCATTAGCATCAGCGAGCATCATGAGCTTATCCCCCTCAGCATGGAGCTGGAGCATGTCCAGCATTACATGCGGATACAGAAATTCAGGTTTGAGGAAAAATTCGATTATGGCATTGAGCTTCCGAATGAACTGAGGCACTACGTTACGCAAAAGCTGATCGTTCAGCCGATTGTTGAGAACGCTTTATATCACGGGATCGAGCCGATGGAGGAAAGCGGACTCATCTCCATCAGGGTGTCCGAGGACGGCGAGGATATCGTGATTGACGTGGAGGACAACGGTCCGGGCTTCGATCCGGAAACGCTGATGAAGCTGTGGAATTCGGATCCGGGACAGCTCAAGAAGTATCGCGAGAACGGGGTCGGATTGAAGAATGTCCATGAAAGGCTGCGGATCCGGTTTGGCAGCCGTTACGGCCTGATGATCTGTTCCTCCCCAGGTTACGGCTCCTTGATCCGAATCCGAATACCGAAAATACTGACATGACAGGGGGGCTGCAGGGTGAGATGGTTTTGGAATTGGGGCTGGATCGTCGGATATGCCGCTCTGTTGGCTCTGTCTGTCGTGTGGGTGACGGTACAGAATCAGGGACCGGCCCAGGAGGAACAGCCGGAGAAAATCACGCTGACGTTCCGGCATTTCTGGAACAAGGAGCATGACAAGCCGGTGCTGGCGGTATTCGAGAGCATCGTCCGCACTTATGAGAAAGCGCATCCAAACGTGAAGGTGAACTTCGAGAGCATCGATCAGACGATTCACCGGGAACAAAAGCTGAAGAGCGAGATGGTGACCGGCACGCCGCCGGATATGTTTGTCCTGTTCGGAGGAGCCGAGATCGTGCCCTATGCCAGATCCAACCGGTTGATGGATTTAACGGATTTTTTGCAGGATACCGGATTGAAGGAGCAGTTCAAGGATCTGCACCACTGGACCTTCGAGGACCGGATTTATGGCCTGCCCTTCGAGGGACACGCAGAGCCGATCTATTATAACCGGGCATTATTCCGGCAGCTGAAGCTGGAGCCTCCGAAGACGCTGGGGGAGATGGACGAAGCTATTCGTGTTCTTCGGGAGAACGATATCATCCCCTTTGCGGTCGGTAACGAAGACAGGTGGCCGGCGGGAATTTTTGCCCACTATTTCATGGATCGCTACGCCGGGCCGGAACTGATAGACCGGCTGGTCGAAGGAGATGATCAGGTCAGCTTTGTGCAAGAGTCGTATTTGGAGGCGTTTGAGCACTTGGAGCTGTGGATCAACGAAGGGGCGTTCAGTTCGAACGCAAATGATCTTTCCACGGAAGAAGCGATTGCCCAGTTTACGGAAGGAAAAGCAGCGATGTATATGAACGGCAGCTGGGATATTACGCTGCTGCAGAATGAGGATTACCCGGATTTTCAGAATGAGATCGGCGTTATTCCCTTTCCGTCGCTCCTTCCCGGTAAAGAACGTTCCTTGGCAGGGGGATATACAATCGGCATCGGGCTATCATCGGACTTGGATGAAACGAAAAAGCAATCGGCTCTGGAGCTGCTGGGCATGTTCTATACCCCGGAGGTGCAGACTCGGCTGGTGTATGAAGGGTTGCGCGTCCCTTCGATGAAGATTGATTATGATTCCAAGAAAACCGGGCCGGTTTTTGCCCAAGTCACGGAATTGATGGAGGAATCCACGAGCACCTTTCTGCCTTACGACAACACGTTATCACCCGAGGTGAACAGTTCGTTCCTTAAGGTGATCGAGGATATGATTGGAGGACGGATCGATGCTGCCGGCGCATTGGAGCAAATTCAGAAGTCCTCGGTGCGGTATTGGAAGCTTAGGCGGAATACGACAGCAGAGTAAACAGGAGACAGGGGGAACGTCATGGGCGGATCGGAAGGCAAATTCAGAGTTATGCTGGTCGATGATGAGCCGATCATTCTGCGCAGTCTAAGGGCAGCCATCCCCTGGGATGAGCTGGATCTCGAGATCGTTGGGGAGGCTAAGACAGGGGACAGCGCTCTCAAGCTGGCGCGTGAAGTTTCGCCGCATATGATCATCAGCGATATACGCATGCCGGGTATGGATGGCATTACGCTCATGAAGGAGCTGAAGGCGGATCAGGCACGGCGGATCATTATTTTCATTAGCGGGTACGGCGAATTCGAATACGCAAGGGAAGCGCTGCGCGAAGGGGCTTTCGATTACTTGCTGAAGCCGATCGATCACGATGAGCTGACGGAAACGATAGCCAAGGCGGCCAGAACCCTGGAGAAACAGATTGCGGATGATCAAATGCTGCACTCGATCAAGGTTTTATCGCTGCTGGCCCGGGAGCGAATGCTGACGGAATTCATCGAGGGGAACCGAAGCCCCCTGCAGCATATGCAGTGGCTGGAAGACAGCGAGCTGGAGCATGGATACACGATGGCCGTCATTCAGTTGGATCATTACTTGCGACTTAACGAGTTATGGAGCATGGACGAGAAGCGCCTGTGGCTGTTTGCCGTACGGAACGTCCTGGAGGAATGGTCCTTGCAGCATGGCGGACTGACGGTATTTCCTTTCCGCAGCGGTGAATGGGTGCTGCTGTTTCCGAACCTGTCGAGGGAGCGGCAGGAGGAGATCGGCCGGGATTTGGTGCAATTGATCAAGCGGAATACGAAGCTGTCCTGCTCGGTCGGCTTCAGTCCCAGCATGGCCGGGATTGATCGCTTGGGAACGGCTTACGAGACCGCCGTTCGCGCCTTATACCAGCGGTTTTATTCCGGGGAAGAGGGGGTGTTTCTCGGAACGCCCGATTCCGTTATGGAAACGGCCAGCGAAGCGAAGTATCCGAAGCATCTCGAGTCGCTCATGGTGGAAAGCATCCGCACGCTTCACAAGGAGCGGCTGCTGGAGCTTTTTGATGAGACGAAGGCTTATATTGAGGAGCATGCGTTCAGCAGGGAGATGACCGAGCGGGTGCTGCTGGAGATGAGCGTCGTGCTGTATCGGCAGTTTGAGCATATGAAGGTGCTGTTTGAGTGGTCGCTGGAGGAATTGCTGCAGGAGCTTCATGCATCCGGCACCCTTCAGCAGCTGATGGACGTTGTGAAAAGCCATTTCAGCAAGTGGATTGCCGAGAGCCGGTCCGGGCAGGCCAAGGACAATGTCCAGGCCATTATGGGCAAAGCCAAGGAGTACATCGCGGAAAATTACCAGAAGGATCTCAGCATTGAAGAGGTATCGGAGCTGGCGGATTTGAGCATCAGCCATTTCTGCACCCTGTTTAAGGGAACAACGGGATATACGTTTCTGGAGTACTTAACGGAATGCCGGATCGAGAAGGCCAAGAGTATTCTGCTGAATACGGATGTGAAGGTATACCAGGTAGCGCCAATGGTAGGGTATCAGGATCCTCGATATTTTACGCAGGTGTTTAAAAAAATAACAGGGAAAACGCCCTCCGAGTATCGGGAAGAGGCGATATCGAAGACATAAAGAGGTTGATGACTCGTTCATGGTGTTCATGTGCCAACCATAAGAGGATAGGTTACAGCATAGCAGGGAATGAATAACAGATCCATTTTTCCGGAGTTGATCAGGGAAAAAGAGAGTTCTGTTATTTTTATTTTAAATATCTTAATATTAAGACTTGACGATCCCTGAGTTAAATACTACACTGAGATTAAGCAACAGATACACAAGATAAGTTAAAGAAGCAAGGATGAAGTTGCTTTTTCGAATAAGGCTTTTAACAAACAGTACAGGTGCCTGAATGGTAACATGGTTTCATTAATGACGAATAAATCATATAGATGGAGGTTGAAGTCATGAAGTTTAAAGGAATTCATCACGTATCCGCGTTAACGGCTGCGGCTTCGCGGAACTTCGAATTTTATACAAAGGTGCTCGGCATGCGCTTGGTTAAGAAGACGGTGAACCAGGACGATGTATCCGTATATCATCTGTTTTATGGCGACGAAAAAGGAAACCCCGGGACAGAGCTTACCTTCTTCGAAATTCCGATGGCCGGTCGGACCCGTGAGGGAAACAACAGCATCTCGGCAACATCCCTTCGCGTGCCCAGTGACCGCGCTTTGGAATACTGGACCCGGAGGCTGGATGAACACGGGGTAGAACGCGAGGAGATCAAGGAACGTGCCGGCCGATTGACACTTCTCTTCAGGGATTTTGAGGGGCAGCGCATCATTCTGGTTTCGGATGAACATAATGAGGGAGTTCCTGGGGGCATCCCGTGGGAAAAGGGACCGGTTCCGGCGGAATACGCCATTATCGGTTTAGGTCCAGTGCAGCTTACCGTGCCTAATCCAGTGCAGACCGTGAAAGTATTGACGGAGCTGATGGGCTTCCGTTACAGAGGTCAGTATGCCTCGCCTGTAGACGGGCAGCCGGATATCCTTGTTTTTGAGACAGGGGAAGGCGGAACGGGAGCGGAAGTGCACGTCGAGGAACGAACGGACCTTCCGCAGGAGCGGCTGGGTCGGGGCGGCGTTCATCACGTTGCATTCCGCGTAGAGGACGAGGAGGAGCTCCGGGCATGGATCGACCGGATTGGCGATGTGGGTTTTTCGAATTCGGGGTTTGTCGATCGCTTCTACTTCCGTTCCTTGTACTTCAGAGAGCCTAACGGTATTTTGTTCGAGGTGGCCACCGACGGTCCGGGCTTTGACACGGATGAGCATATCGATCATCTCGGCGAATCCCTTGCGCTGCCGCCGTTTCTGGAGCCGAAGCGGGAACAGATTGAAGCCAACCTGAAGCCTCTCCACACCATTCAATCATGATGGCTCATATCACGAAGCAAAGAGCACCAGGCAAGCCTCCATTTTCGGGGCGTTTGTCTGGTGCTCTTTTATAGATATCAGAATGAAAGTACGTCGGTCGACGTTTTTCTTATGATCTATTCATACAGCTGTGAAATGGCTTTTGCGGCTGTGCTGACATGCTCTCGCAACTCTTGTGGAGCAATCACCTCGATTTCCGCTCCGCAGCTTAGAAGAAATGCCGAAGCCGATTCCAAGGTGTTGAATTCCAAATCGGCCGCAATCCACCCGTCGTGCTGGCTCTCCATGTCGCAGCGGATTATTTTGACGTATCGCTCCCGCTCAAAGCGTTTGATCAGAGAGACGGTCATTCGAACCTGTGCCGGATACTGCGGGAGATTCTGCATGAACCGTGCCAGCGACTCCTCCCAATATTCGGCTAGATTAAAATCGGCCGGCCGCTCGAAGGTATCTTCGGACATGACGGCATCCATGATTCTCGATACACGGTAGGTTCTCATTTCGCCTTCGGATTCCGCGACCACATACCAGGTGCTGCGTTTGGCAACCAGCCCGAGCGGATGAATGATTCTTTCGGCCCGCTCCTCCCCCTTCATATATTGGATTCGGGTGATACGATCCAGCCACAGCGCCTCCTGAAGCACTGTAAGATACGGATGCGACTCGCGGTAGGAGTGCCAGCCTGCGCCATCAATATGGATTTTCTCCCGAATGATTTCGGCGTCCTGCCTAACGGAGCTGGGGGAAGAGGCCAATAATTTCTGATAGGCCGCATCAAACTGCTTGCGGATTCCAAGATCCCCGATCAGCGGGCTGTGACTGGAGACCAGCAGGGAGATGAGTTCATCAGGCGTCATCCCGGTCAGGTTCGTTCGGTAGCTCTCTTCCAGCACCCAACCGCCGAGGGAGCCTCTTTCCGCATAGACGGGAATACCGGCCGAGCTTAGACTTTCCATATCGCGAATGATCGTTCGTTCCGATACCTCGAGCTGCTCCGCTAAATAACGGGTATTCTTCTTACCCCCGTTCTGTAGCATCAGCATAATGGACAATAGACGATCCGCCCTCAAATCAAGTCACCTCTTTAATATCTGTAGAAGATAATTGTATTGTAGCACGGATATAAGACAAGGGATGTCATATATGACTGATACGATAAGGATGTTGCGAATATTCAGTATACAGGTTGGAGGTTACGCTATGAATCAGAATGAGCATAAGCCATTACAAGGTAAAGTAGCCGTCGTTGCCGGAGCGACCCGTGGGGCTGGCCGCGCCATTGCGGTGATGCTGGGTGCAGCAGGGGCAACGGTGTATTGCACGGGACGGAGTGTACGAGGTCAGGTATCGGATATCAAGCGGTCTGAGACGATTGATGACACGGCGGATATGGTGACGGCGCGGGGTGGAATCGGCATCGCCGTGCAATGTGACCATACCGTGGAGGAGCAGGTCAAGGCATTGTTTGAACGGATTCGCGAGGAGCAGCAAGGACGGCTGGACATCCTCGTTAACGATATATGGGGAGGCGAGAACCTCACGCACTGGAATATCCCGTTCTGGGAGCAGTTTCTGTCCGATGGATTGCTGATGCAGGAGCGGGCGGTTACCACACACATGATCACAAGTTATTACGGTGTTCCGCTGATGGTGGACAGCGGCGGGGGATTGGTCATTGAAGTTACGGATGGATCTACGTATCGGTATCGCGGGAACCTGTACTACAGCCTGGCAAAAATTTCGGCGATCCACCTGGCTGCTGCCATGGCGGAAGAGTTGCGTCCCTATCAGGTAACAGCGCTGTCCGTTACACCAGGATTTCTGCGTTCCGAACAAATGCTGGATCACTTTGGCGTGACGGAAGTCAATTGGCAGGATGCCGCAGCGCAAGAGCCGCATTTCATCGAGTCGGAGACCCCGTATTTTCTGGCGCAGGGCATAGCTGCGCTGGCAGCCGATCCGAATGTAGCCGACAAGAGCGGCAAGGCACTCACCAGCTGGGATTTGTCGGATGAATACGGATTTAGCGACATCGATGGCCGCAGGCCACATTGGGGCAATTATGCGAAGAAGCAAGGACTTCCTCTTTTATAAAAAGAAGGATCATGTAAAACAGGGTGACCTACCGCCATGATGGCGAATAGGTCACCCTGTTTGGTTGTGGAATTACCGCTGCGTAATCTGAATGGTGGCAGTTGCCGGTAAATCGTACCATGAAAGCCTTAATTCTGTTCAATCAAGTTAGGAACGGCCGCGTCTCATCGAACCCATGATCAGGCTGACGATAAAGACAAGCACCACGGCACCGATCAGAGCAGGCAGGATGAAGAATCCTCCCATTTCCGGTCCCCATGATCCGAGCAGAAGTCCACCAAGCCAAGCACCGACAAAACCAGCAATGATGTTACCGATGATACCGCCGGGAATGTCTCTGCCCATAATCAAGCCTGCAATCCAACCAATGATCCCACCAACGATTAATGACCAAAGAAAACTCATTGTTAATCACCTCGTATAAGTTATAGTTGTTTGTGCCTTACTATTAACCAAAGACGTGACTTTTAAACCGGATGATGACAAAATCACATTTTTCCAGCAGACAAAATATCGTGTCGTTCTTTGATAAATGCGGGGCTTTTGATTATGCTTGAATTATCGTTAGGTGATAATAATAAAGGAGCTGGCATGGGACTCATGGTTGAGAAATGGACTGAAGAATATACAATTCAATCGGTTGATGCGGATTTTAAAGGGGATTGCCGTTGGTCTTCGCTGCTCAGTATTTTGCAAAGAGCGGCTGACCGGCATATTGAGGCGCTCGGGATCAGTCGCGAGGAGATGATCGAGCGGGGAATGGGCTGGATGCTGATAACCCTTGAGCTTGATATGCAGCGGATGCCAAGGGATATGGACACTGTAGATGTTGACACCTGGAGCCGCGGGTCCAAAGGAGCGCTGTGGCACCGGGATTATCGGATAAAGAACGGCGATGGAGAAATGCTTGGCGAAGCCCGCTCGGTATGGGCGCTGGTGGATATCCATAAACGGAAAATTTTGCGTCCGTCCATGTTTCCATATGAGGTGCCGATCGGTGAGGAAACAGTTGGAGAACTGCCAAGCAAAGCCGTATTACCGGAAGGTGTACAGCTGGAAGAGGCTTATACGTACATGGTCCGGTACAGCGGAATCGATACGAATGGTCATTTGAATAATGCCCGTTATGCAGACCTGTGCTTTGACGTGCTGAGTGAGCAGGAGCTTCGGGAAGGGCAAGTGACCGGCTTCAAGATTACATATCATAACGAGGCCAGGCTGAAGGATACGATGCTGATCAGACGTTCGGCGGAAGAGAACAACAGGGTGTATGTGCAGGGCATATCGCCGGACGGAACCAACTTTTTTGAAGCGGCTATCGTTAGAGAATCATAAACCATCAGGCGAATTCTTTCGGAAGGGAAAGAGCGGCCTGACGCTTCGTGGAGGGTGAACGGATGTACAAAATCATGATTGTTGAGGATGACCCCAAGCTGGCGGGGCTGCTGCAATCGCATATCGAACGGTACGGAAATGATGGAACCATCATCGAGGATTTCGATCATGTGCTGGAGCGATTCCATGAGATAAAGCCGCATATTGTTCTGCTCGACGTGAATCTGCCAAGCTTTGACGGCTATTATTGGTGCCGCCAGATCAGGTCGGTATCGACCTGTCCAATTATTTTCATATCCGCTCGGAACGGGACTCCCGATCAGTTACGGGCGTTGGAGAACGGCGCGGATGATTATATCACCAAGCCGTTTGCTTACGATATCGTCATCGCCAAGATCCACAGCCAGCTTCGACGGGTATACGGCGATTATGCAGCAGCATCCGCCGAGCGTACGGTTGAGAAGGACGGGCTGGTCCTGTATCCCGAACGGATGGAGCTGATCCTTGAGGACCGGACATCCATACTCACCAAAAAAGAATCCATTCTCCTGGAGACGCTGCTCAGCCGGAGCCCCCGGCTGGTCACGCGCGAGACGATTCTGGAGAAGCTGTGGGATGATACGTTCGTTGACGATAATACGCTCAGCGTGAATATTAACCGGGTGCGCAAACGGCTTGCGGAGTTAGGGATTGAGAATGCGCTGGAAACGGTCCGTGGCTCAGGGTATCGCCTGCACACGGTTTGGAAGAGGTAAGGGAACGCTATGAAAAAGCTGTTTTGGCGTGAGCAACTACCCTTGATACTATTTACGGTCGCCGAGTTGTTTGTGGTGGTGCTCGTATTCTGGTATGACGGTTATGATCATCCGGTGACAGCGGCCTATGCCGTTTTCCTCGGTCTGACCATTCTGGGCGGATACTTGGCATTCCGGTACTTCACGCACCGGGATTTCTACGAGCGGCTGTCGCAGCCTATCAGGTCGCTGGAGGAATCGATCAAGCATAATGAATCGGCCCCGCTGCCCACAGCCCTTAGCGAGCTCATGGAAGAGCAATACCGTCAATACCGCACGGTCATGGAGGAGTGGGAGCGCCGGCGGAAAGAGCATATGATCTTCATGAATCAATGGGTACATCAGATGAAAACGCCGCTGTCCGTCATTGAGGTGATCACGCAAGAGGATGATAACGATTCCTTCAAGAGTATATCCGAAGAGTCCGACCGGATTCGGCGCGGGCTTGAGATGGTGCTTTACATGTCCAGGCTCGAAACCTTTGAACAGGATTTCAGCGTGGAGCCTGTGAAGCTCCATCAGATTGCAGTCGATGCAGTTCACGAGAACAAGCGCTACTTTATTCACAGCCATGTGTATCCGGAAGTCCGGATCGATCCGGACCTCTTCGTCCAGACGGATGCCAAGTGGCTTCGGTTCATCATGCTGGAGCTGCTGTCCAACGCCGTCAAATATTCCGCCGGTACCGGCCTTAAAGTGACGATCCAAGCCCACCGGAGCAAGGATCACCGACATGTTGTTCTGGATTTCACGGATCGCGGGATGGGGATACCCAAATCCGACATGAAGCGGGTGTTCGACCCGTTCTATACCGGGGAAAACGGACGCAAGCTGAAGGAATCCACCGGCATGGGCTTATATCTCGTCAAGGAGGTCGTTCATAAAATGAACCACCAAATCGAGCTGGAATCCGAGCAGGGGAAAGGAACGACCGTGAGGTTGATTTTTTCGGGGTGAGACTGGCAATAAGAGTCCTGTTGGCGTCTGACTGGCTAAGGCTTAAGATGTCGAGTAAGTTGTTGGTTGTTTTAAGATCGAGATGACGGTCTGGATGAAGCCGAGTAGGGTCAGTCAGACTATATCTAAGTTATTCATAGATTATGAAGCGTACAGTAAATTACCTAAATACTTTATGAGAGCACCTTATCTGGGGTAAAAGATGGTTGTTGAAACATCATGAAGCCCTGAGATAAGGTTCTTTCTTTTGTTTTAAATCATGAGTAGGCATCGTCACGCACCAGCGAAAAGAGGACGAAACGATTCCGAAGAAGCGAAGCGGTCGCCTTTGCCCCCGAATTTTTACCACAGCGTAATCGTTCAGAAAAATTCGGGGGCAACAGCGATCGTAGGAACGTTACGTACTCGAAGCGGCCTTAGAATCACAACCGTGACGTACTCTGAGTGGGTCTGCGCATGAATCTTACACCGATGTAAGATTGGTGAAAGAGTGATCGATAGGAGAAGCTCCGCCGGATGCTATACACTAACCTTACAAGATCTGAATAACGAAGGTGAGGTTTACAAGATGGAAATACTAAACGTGCGCAATCTGGGTAAAGTCTACAAGGCCGCGGTGTCCCACGAGGCGCTTTCCAATATCAATCTGAGCATCAACGAAGGGGAATTCGTTGGCATCATGGGACCATCCGGGAGCGGGAAAACGACGCTGCTTAACATGATATCCACCATCGACCGTCCCACATCCGGGGAGATCCACATTGGCGGGGAAGATCCATTCCGTTTATCCGAGGACAAACTCGCGATGTTTCGCCGCCGTGAGCTCGGATTTGTCTTTCAGTCCTTCAACCTGCTGAATACGCTGACGGTGAAGGAGAACATCCTGCTGCCCTTGGCGCTGGACGGGGTGGATCTGGACGAGATGAATCGCAGGGTGGGTATATTGGCCGAGAAGCTGGGCATCACATCGATTCTGGATAAGCGGACTTACGAAATATCGGGGGGACAGGCGCAGCGGACGGCCGTAGCACGGGCGATGATCCATGTACCGAAGCTGGTCCTGGCCGATGAACCGACGGGGAACCTGGACTCCAAATCGGCGCGCGACGTCATGGAGATTATGGACCGGAGAAACAAAGAGGACAAAGTGACGATGCTGTTGGTCACCCATGATCCGGTTGCTGCAAGCTACTGCAATCGGGTGGTGTTTATCAAGGACGGTCAGTTGTACAACGAAATCACGTACGGTGAGAGCCAGTCGGCCTTTTACCAAAAAATCATCAATGTGCTGTCGCTGCTGGGAGGTTCGGGACATGAATTTTCGCCAGTTCGCCATTAACAATGTCCTGCGCAGCAAGCGCACGTATATCGCCCATTTCCTGAGCAGTGCCTTCTCGGTCATGATTTTCTTCACCTATGGGTTGCTTTCGTTTCACCCGCAGCTGAAGGATGGCCTGGTCTCCTCCAGTGATACCATGTCCATGCTGGGTACGATGGGCATGACGGTATCCCAGTACATTGTGTTTGTTTTTTCGTTCTTTTTCCTGCTGTATTCCGTAGGGGCCTTTATCAAAGTCCGGAAGAAGGAATTCGGCATACTGCTGATTCTCGGAATGTCCCGCAAACAATTGAACCGGATGCTGTTCATCGAAAATATACTGATAGGCGTTGCGGCGATCATAGCCGGGATCGGGACGGGCGTGCTGTTCTCGAAACTGATTCTGTTAATCAGTGCCAAGCTGCTGGCCGTGGATAATGGACTTCCGTTTTATTTTCCGCTCAAAGCGCTTCTTATCACAGCAGCGGCTTATGCCGTCCTGTTCCTGCTCATTGCACTGTGTTCTTCGTTCATGCTGAGGAAGGGTACGCTGCTTGCGCTCGTGAAAGCGGAGGAAAGTCCCAAACCGCAGCCCAAAGCCTCTCCTTGGCTGGCCGTGCTGGCTGTCCTGTTGATTGGTGCCGGATACGGTATGGTTATGGCTTTTGCGATTCTCCAAATCTTTAATTTTATTCTGCTGTTTGGAGGAGTTGTTCTTGTTGTCATCGGCACGTATTTTCTCTTCACCCAGTTCAGCGTATATTTTATGCGGTATCTGCAGAAGAAGGAGCGATTTTTCTTCCGTCGAACCAATCTGCTGACAATCTCGGAGCTCCTGTACAGAATCAAGGACAATGCGGTGATGTTCTTCCTCGTTTCAGTTATCTCGGCATCTGCTTTTACCGGCATCGGGACCACGCTCGCAATCGGAGATCCGGGGCTGTCGGCCATGGAGAATCCTTATGCCTACACATACTCCATGTATGATGAGGACGCTGATAAAGGGAATCGGCATCTTGATATCATCAGGGAGGAGCTTAAAAAAGGCGGATTCGATTATAAGGAGGCGGAGGTTACCCCGATTTTCTCGGATAACGGGGTGAAGCTGGTTAAGCTTAGCCAATATAACCGTCTCATTCAGTCACTGGGTTACCCGGCAGAAACATTAGGCGACCTGGAAGGAATCTTGACGCCGGGAACGGTCTCGGAGAAGAACAGCTACCGAATCAACGGTCCTTTAAATAATCAGTTCGAGGTATTAAACGGCAAGAAATCGGAAATCGTCAAGGTGCTCAAAGCCGAAACGTTCATTGCGGTACCCGCAACCTACGGCGAGACGCTGGTCGTATCTGACCGCTTGTACGAGGATGCGTTGCAGGCACAACAGAATCAGGAGTACGGTTATGCGGCATACCATACGTTTTACGTACAGGATTGGAAGAATACAGGGGATGTATCCAGAGCGATTCTGGATCGTCTCAACGAGAATGAGGACTACAGTTATTATGTAAAATCATTGTATATGGATTGGAAAAGCGCCCAGCAGCAGAACGGCATTCTGCTTATGGTTAGCGGCCTGGTCGGCATTGTGTTCTTCACCTTCGCGGCAAGCTTTGTTTATTTCCGGCTGTATGCGGATCTTGCTCGGGACGAACAGCAGTATCGCATGATTGCTAAGGTCGGCCTCAGTAAAAAAGAGCTTGGCACCATCATTACCAAACAGCTTGTCATTATGTTCTTTTTGCCGATGCTTATCGCACTCATTCATAGCGGCGTTGCCTTCGTAGCCTTGCAGCAGCTGGTAGACTTCTCAATTGTTGGGCACAGTTTGAAGATCTTTATCTTCTTCCTGAGCATACAGGTCATATATTTCTTTATTACTCGGTGGCGTTATCTGGACCGACTCAACAAAATCATTCAGTAAAAATCGCTATTTCTTCGTTGAAAAGTGCCAAAACGGGTATGTTATTACAAGAAGCACTTACAACGAGAAGTGGGGGCGATTCCATTATGAATGATCACAGCATGTTAAAGACGGGTGCAGTAGAGACTGAAGAGATTACCCCGGATATTCTATCCTTGCGTACTGTTATGGTGAACGTACAGATGATCGGTACGCCGGGGACGGGCGACTGGGTACTGATTGATACGGGACTCGGAAATTTTGAAGGGTCCATTGTAGAAGAAGCTGAGAAAAGATTCGGAAAGCCGCCGGTTTGCATTGTGCTCACCCATGGCCATTTCGACCATGTCGGGAATGTGAAGGAATTGGCGGACCGCTGGAGCGTACCTGTCTACGCTCATCGGGATGAACTCCCATTCCTTACGGGAAAAGAAGACTATCCACCAGGAGATCCAAGCGTAGGCGGCGGATTAATGGCCCGCGTTGCCCCGATGTATCCGAACAAAGCCATCGATCTGGGCTCCAGGATACAACCGCTGCCGGAGGACGGCAGCGTGCCTGGGCTTCCCGAGTTCAAATGGCTGCCGACACCGGGCCATAGCCCCGGCCATATTTCTCTGTTCCGCGAAAGGGACCGGGTCCTCATAGCTGGAGATGCGGTCATTACGGTGAAGCAAGAGTCGGCGCAAGCCGTCATCGGACAGGAGAAGGAGCTGCATGGTCCGCCGATGTATTTTACCCCGGATTGGGATCTTGCGCGGGAGTCTGTTCGCCGCCTGTCAAGCTTGAATCCCGGAGTTCTGATCACGGGACACGGAGTTTCGATGCGGGGTGAGGAGCTTACGGCTTCACTCGAACGGTTAGCTCGGGACTTTGACCGTTTGGCCGTTCCCGAGCAAGGTCGGTATGTGGATGAGGAACCAAATTGAATGAGAACGGATCAATCATCCGTTTCATGATATGAACGTTTTATAGGCTGAACGAGACACCGTGAGGGCGATGACCTCGCGGTGTTTTTGTTATATGATGAATATTCAATATGGAAATGATTAACGGAATTATGCGAAAATGAAGGAGACAATAGCAAGTTTTTTTGTAAAATAATGAACTTGCGTGAAGGTTAGTCAGGCATTTCGATACTATTAACAGATCATGGGGTGTGGCGGCTTGATGGAAACGAAACAGAATGTGAGATTGATGGACAAATCGGACCTTGGAGCATGCTCCGAGCTGATGCTCAAGGTCTTTAGCGGCGAACCCTGGTTCGATCAGTGGGACTCCGTGCAGCATGTGCAGCAATATCTCGGGGAATTTATGGACAATCCGGTATTCCTGGGATTTGTTATAGAACAGGATGGTAAGATACTGGGAGCTTCTTTTGGTCATACGAAGAGCTGGTATAGCGGTAAGGAATACTGTATCCAGGAGTATTATATCGATACCGATCTGCAGGGCGGCGGACTAGGTTCGGCATTAATGCATGGCATAAAGGAGTATTTGAAATCGATTAACATTCATTGCATGGTGCTGCTTACGGAAAAGGATCTTCCGGCGGAAAATTTTTATCGGAAACACGGTTTTGAAGAGAAGAAGGATATTATTTTTATGGCCAGCAGGTTTTAGTCGGCGGGATTTATATTGAAAATAGGGGAGCTGTCTTGATGTCGGTGCGTGTTCTTAACTAACCAAATTGTATAGGACTCTGGCTTGTGTTTTGGCAAAAACCCACTTTTTGTGAGGTTTATTTGTCATGGCGCGATGGCCCTACAGTCCACCTGGTTAAGAACACAACAGCCATCCCTTATATATTGACTGTACAGCCGTGCCCCGGGCACGGCTTCCCGCTTGGGGGACAGAAGGTGGACGATGGTTCATGGACTTCTGTCCTTTTTTTATTACTGCAGCACATATGGGGTTACGTGTGTTCTTTTCCAGGGGCAATGCAACTTATGATTATTCTACGATCGAGGATTTGAAAAAGCGTGGCTGTCCGGTATGTGCCAATCCTACGTTCACAAGGCTGGCTAAGAAAACGATCTGACTTATCTTTGTGGAAACAATCGAGGGGAGGTTATAATAGGGGGACAGAGGAAGGGGAGGGCTATGAAAGTATTAGTATTGGCTGAGAAGCCGTCCGTTGCAAAGGAAATTGCCAGAGTAATGGGCAGCCGCGAGAAGCAGAAGAATTATTTTGAAGGACCGAAATATATTGTGACCTGGGCGCTTGGACATCTGGTAGGACTTGCCGAACCCGAGGACTATGATAAGAAGTACCAGACTTGGGTTCTGGAGGATTTGCCGATCCTCCCGGATAACACAAGGCTTAAGGTGCTGAAGGAAACAAGCCACCAGTTCAAGACGGTTCAGCATCTGATGAAGCGCCCGGACGTCGGTGAGATGATTATTGCCACCGATGCAGCCCGTGAAGGGGAGCTGCTTGCACGCTGGATCCTCAAAATGGCGAAGTGGAACAAGCCGTTCAAGCGGCTGTGGATTTCTTCCCAGACGGATAAGGCGATCAAGGAAGGTTTTGCATCACTCAAGCCGGGGCAGCAGTTCGACCGGCTGTATGAGTCCGCACGCTGCCGGGCGGAAGCGGATTGGATGGTTGGACTGAATGTGACGCGTGCGCTGACGACCAAATTTAATGCACAGCTGTCGGCAGGCCGGGTTCAGACGCCAACGCTCGGGATGATCATGGACCGGGAGAAGGAAATCGTAAATTTCCGCTCTCAGGAATATGAGACGCTGCAGGCGGATCTTGGGAATTTTGAGGTTTCGTGGCGTCCGGCCGGCGGAGACGGTCGTCTATTCGAAAAGGATAAGGCGGCCAAGCTGAAGCAGAAGCTGGAGGGCAGCACCGGTAAAATCGTCAGCGTGAAAAAGAGCGAGAAAACCGAGCCGCATCCGCTGGCCTATGATTTGACCGAATTACAGCGGGATGCCAACCGCCGATTCGGGTTCTCGGCCAAGCAGACCTCGAACGTGCTGCAGCGCCTGTATGAGCAGCATAAGCTAGTCACCTATCCGCGTACGGACAGCCGTTACCTGACATCCGATATGGTCGGAACGTTGAAGGAGAGGCTGTCGAGCATCGCGATCGGGCCCTATGCCTCCATTGCACGTCCGCTGCTGCGCAAGAATATATCGCCGGGCAAACGGCTCGTGGATGACAGCAAGGTTACGGACCACCATGCCATCATTCCGACCGAACAGACCGTGCTGCTGAATCAACTGTCGGTGGATGAGCGCAAGCTGTACGATCTTATCGTACGCCGGTTCATCAGTTTGTTCTATCCTCCTGCCCGCTACGATAACGTATCGGTTACCGTTCAGATTGAGGGGGAGCAGCTCTACGCGAAAGGGACTACGATCAAGGACAGCGGCTGGCGCGAGGTTTACGGCGGCGATTATGATGATGACGCTGACGACGAGCAGGACGATGTTCAGGGCCAGTCTTCAGGCAAGCTCCTGCCGGAGCTGCGAGAAGGAGAGTCGGTGAAGGTGGTCCGCTGCGTGCTGAAACCGGGACGCACCCAGCCGCCGAAGCGTTATAACGAGGCGGCGCTGCTTTCCCAGATGGAGAAGCACGGCCTTGGAACCCCTGCGACTCGGGCTGATATCATCGAGAAGCTGGTTAGCTCGGATACAATCGAACGGCAGGGGCAAACCCTCCATCCGACAGGCAAAGGCAAGCAGCTGATCGAGCTTGTCGCTCCAGAACTTAGAACACCGGAGCTCACGGCACGCTGGGAGGCCGAGCTCGAACGGATCGCGAAGGGGCAAGGCAAGCCGGAACCGTTCTTGCGTGGAATCCGGGACATGACCAAGAAGCTGGTCACGGATGTGAAGGGAAGCGAAGCGGAGTACAAACCGCATAATGTCTCGAACAGCCACTGTCCGGATTGCGGGACAAGACTGCTGGAGAAGAAGACCAAGCGCGGCAAGCTGCTTGTCTGCCCGAGTGACGATTGCGGATACAAGCGTTCAGGCGAGAAGCGTCTGTCCAATCGCCGCTGTCCGCAGTGCCACAAGAAGATGGAGATGAAAGAAGGCAAGGCGGGGCTGTTCGTGCAGTGCCTGGGCTGCGGCATTACGGAAACGCTGAAGAAGGATGCCAAGCATGTGAACAAACGCGAGGAGCGGAAGCTCGTTCAGCAATATAGCAAACAGGAGTCGATCGGTTCGAACCTGGGTGACCTGTTAAAGGCGGCCCTTGAGCAGAAGGGGAAGGAATAATCTGCATAAGGCATCTCCCAATTGCTTGAAAAGCGATTTTCTTGCCGTCGCTAGCATAACCTCGGGTAGAATGGCTCATTCTACGGACAGGGGGTGATTTGCATGCCGAATCATAAAGCAAGAAAAAGCGAAAACCAGCAGAACAAATCAAGCATTCTTGAGGAGAGCAAGACCCTCAAACCGAAAAAGGCTGCAGACTATGTTCCGAGCCTGAATGAAATATCCAAGAATGAATCATAAGTTTTGAGTAGTGGTTGAGCATGGCCTGGTTGTCATTATGCCGGACACGGGTTCGTTGGAATTATGACGTCGGCCGTGTCCTAATAATGGCATTGATCGATGGGCATGATCTAAGATTACTTAGCCGGCATTGTCTTCATTAGCCTGCGGTTTTATAATAGCGGTAGAACGTAAAGCGAATGGCTGATTGGGGAAGATCGATCAGTTGGAATGGGGGTGCGTGAACCAACGTGAGACCTGCACTGATCGTTTGGTTTATTTTTATCAATGCGGTAGCCTACCTGGTCATGTCGGAGGATAAGCGGCGTGCCCGAATGGGGCGGGATCGGGTTCCGGAGAGAACGCTGTTTCTGCTGGCTGCCATAGGCGGGGCCTTGGGGGTATGGATTGCCATGTACCGCAAGCGTCATAAAACGAGGCATTTATCATTTAAACTGGGCGTGCCGCTGTTGTTAGTCGTGAATGTCGCGCTCTACACGTACTTCTGGGGATAAGTCTGTTTAATTTGAACTACATAGGAATATCTCAGCGAGTCAGCAAGCTCGTTTCATATCGGTATGAAGTGGTTTAATAATAAGTAGTAGGTCTTTTAACTGTAGTAGGTCTCTTAACTATAGAAAGAGGTGGCCTGTATGCTTTTTACTAAAATTCTTCTAGCTTACGACGGCTCCAAAGCAGCGAATAAAGCGCTCGGAGGTGCGGTTGAACTTGCCAAGGTAACGCCGGGAGCTATGCTGGATGTCATTCATGCTTACGATTTTCCGCGTTTCTTCGTTGGGGAAGGGCTTGCCCCGATTCCAGCTTCACTTAATAAAGATGTCTACGATCTTGCTGTGCAGACGACAGAGGAAATCCGCGAGCGGATTGAGAAGTCAGGCGTCACCGGCCAAGTGGAGATGATCCAGGGGCCTCCGGCTGAAGTCATTCTGGAGTATGCGAATCAGAACGGCAATGACCTGATTATCATCGGCAGCCGCGGTCTTGGCGGCATCCGCGAGTTCGTACTGGGCAGCGTCAGCCATAATGTAGTGCAGCATGCAAAGATTCCGGTACTTGTAGTAAAATAAATTGTTGGGACGCTTAGGCGTCCCTTTTTTATAGAGATAAGAAAGTTTAACGTCAGAGGCTCCCTATTCTTAACTCGGAGAATAAACTTCCGTTAAAGCCATTTTCAGAGAAAGTACGTCGAGGACATATTTCTTTTAACAGCGGTTCGTGAGGAGGGTAGGTGCTTTGTTGTTAGAGGAGGTTCGTATGGAAATTTATGTTCTAATTATATTAGTTGTACTGGTCGGTCTTATGGTCTCCAGCCGAATGACGGCGATGGAGAAGCGAATGAAACAGCAGCAGAACACGTTAAATCAAATCGCAAACCAACTAGGAATACCCGAGCCGCCGGTTCATGATCATGTCAGACAGCTGCTGGCCGACGGGCAGGATATTAAAGCGATTAAAATTGTAAGGGAAGAATTAGGATTGTCTTTGGTTGAAGCCAAACAATATGTAGATACAATCAAGTATGGCGAGCAGTAAACTATGCTTTTTTCAGTGAACAGGGCGTGATGGGAAAGGCAGTTTCTTTCGGTTATAGATGAGGTGTTGCATTCTCCAGGGTAAGTTCCCAACGCCCGCCGCGGTATTCAATCTTGTGCAGCCCGGTATTTGCCGCCGGGAAGAACGGGTTCTTATTACTCCATGCCATATCCTTCATCATATGGTAAATGATATTGATAACCCCGCCGTGAGTGACAACCAACACATTCTCATGATCGTTAACTGCAAGCTGATCCTGGCATAACCTCGTGAAGGTTTTCTTAATCCGCGCAAAATTCTCCCGGGGGCTCTCACCGCCAGGGTATCTTTCGTCCATCCGTAAGCTGGAAAAATACAACCCGGGAAATTTTTCTTCCGCTAAAGAGTTGGGTATTCCAGCAAGCAGACCGTTATTCATTTCCCTCCAACCCTCAGAGTTACGAAATGGGAGGCCAAGCTTATCGGCAATGATGGCAGCAGTCTGATAGGCTCTCTGCAGATCGCTGCACACGATCCGGTGGATATTAAAATCATGTTTGTATTCGTTCAAGTATTGCCCCAGCTTCTCCGCTTGCCTGATCCCTTCGTCTATGAGCCCGCGCTGACTCCACCCTCCACGGTCCCCTTCTTCATCTTGACCATGCCTTACAAGATAGATCGTCATCGGTTCCTCCTAAGAAATAGATTCTGTTTGCGCGTTCAAATATAAATGTCGGACAATAAGATTTCGACATCCGCCCTCATCTTCCTTGTAAGTAATTACAATTAAAGAGCAGAATACGGTCTTATTTTATTCTGCGATAATACTTTTCCCTTACCCTCTATGCAGCAGCAAAAAAACTCGTTGAATATGCTCCAGCGGAGCGGACGAATCGTGGATGGAGAAGCGCCAGCGTTCGCCTTTAAACACGGGAAACAACCCTGTATTGTTCAATCCAGTTTCCCGTGTTTAACAGCGATCGGAATCACGATGCGTCAGCGCAGCGACCGCCAGTGCTCCACATGCACAGCTTGTCATCTTCGACAGATGCCCACCCCAATCTCCAAGAAGTTTTTGCTGCTGTATGCTGACTCCCTAGATACGAACATTAATTTTTCAGTAAATCCGATTGTTCGTGTTTAGGTTGACATTTGGTGTCAGAAATTGATAAACTGAGGATGTTGAGGTTCAAAACAACTTATAAAGCGTGATTGATGAAATTTAATATTTCTCGTATAAAGCCGGGGATATGGCCCGGAAGTCTCTACCCGGAAACCGTAAATTTTCGGACTACGAGGGAATACAAACGGTGCGGCTACGACGGGGCTTGGTTTTATGTTTGCCTCTTTGGCGGCGGATGCGCAAGACTCTTCTGCTTGACGCAGGCAGCAGCGTTCGTAATCCTTGTATGTCCGAGACCTGCACAGCTTTTGTGTTTACGGGATCGGACTTTTTTTTCAGCAGTTAACCATACTATAGTCGAATTTCGAAGAAAGCGGGGGTAACTCATGAGAGCACAAGTAGGAGTCATTATGGGAAGCCAATCAGATTGGGATACGATGTCCCATGCATGCCAGGTGCTAGACGAGCTTGAAATTCCATATGAGAAAAAAGTCGTATCCGCTCACCGGACGCCGGACCTGATGTTCCGTTATGCCGAGGAAGCGGAAGGCCGGGGGCTTCGCGTCATTATCGCCGGAGCTGGCGGGGCCGCTCATCTGCCCGGAATGGTCGCTTCGAAGACGGTATTGCCGGTTATTGGCGTTCCGGTTAAATCGAAAGCGCTGAAGGGGCTGGATTCATTGTTGTCGATCGTGCAGATGCCGGGCGGCATTCCGGTAGCAACCGTAGCGATCGGTAAAGCGGGAGCCACTAACGCCGGATTGCTCGCAGCCCAGATTTTGGGCACTTTGGATGCAGGGATTCGGGAAAGAGTGCAAGCGCGCCGGGACCGTATCCGTGACGAAGTGCTGGAAAGCAGCGATAACCTATGATGGGGAACGGAGCACAGCAGACGAAGGTCTCTAGCAAAAAGCTACTGCCAGGTTCCGTCATTGGCGTGCTTGGCGGCGGCCAGCTCGGACGAATGATCGCGCTGGACGGGATCCGGATGGGATATTCGTTCGTCACCCTCGATCCGACGCCGAACTCCCCGCTTGGCCAGATGGCTGAGCAGGTTACGGCCCGTTATGACGATGTGGAGGCTGCCCGGCAGCTCGCGGCGAAAGCCGATGTCATTACGTACGAATTCGAAAATGTCGATGCGGGCGTGGCCCAGCTTCTGGAGGAGCAGTCTTATGTTCCCCAGGGAAGCAAGCTGCTGTACACCACGCAGCACCGCTTGCGCGAGAAGGCCGCGATTGAAGCGGCCGGTGTGCCGGTTGCGCCGTATCGTGAAATAACAAGCTTGGAAGATTTACAGTCCGCCGCCTTTGAACTTGGACTTCCGTGCGTGCTTAAGACCGCCATGGGAGGTTATGATGGTAAAGGGCAAGCGGTTCTCCGCAGCGAAGATGAGCTGGAATCAGCCTACAAAGAGCTGGCTGCCAGTGGGACGGAGCTGGTATTGGAGAAGTTCGTGAAGTTCGCGTGCGAGATCTCCGTGATTACGGCGCGTACGCCCAGCGGCATCGTGAAGAGCTTTCCCCCGGCAGAGAACGTGCACGTCAACAATATTTTGCACTTGTCGATTGTGCCTGCTCGCGTGACGAGCGAAGTAAAGCGCAAAGCATGCCAGCTCGCGGAACGCGTGGCTGAAGGTTTGGAAGCTGTTGGCCTGCTGGCTGTCGAGATGTTTGTGACCGAGGATGGGGAACTGTATGTGAATGAGCTTGCACCTCGTCCGCATAACTCGGGTCACTACACGATGGAGGCATGCTCAACCTCTCAATTCGAGCAGCATGTGAGAGCGATCTGCGATCTGCCGCTCGGGGACACAACGCTGCTGAGCCCGGTCGTTATGGTGAACCTCCTGGGACAGCATCTGGAGGAAGCGGTACGGCGTTTTGGAGAGCACGACGCGCTTGCAGAGTCTCTCGGCGTTGTGCCTAAGCTTCATCTATACGGCAAGAGCGAATCGAAGTTTAACCGCAAGATGGGACATATCAACCTCTTGTGCGGGGATGTCGATGACGCGCTCGAATGGGTAGAGAAAATGAATATTTGGAGGCAGGATTAAACGATGATTGAACGTTACAGCAGACCGGAAATGCGGGCGATTTGGACCGAGGAGAACAAATTCAGAGCATGGCTGGAAGTGGAATTGTGCGCATGCGAGGCATGGGCGGATCTCGGCGTCATTCCGAAGGAAGATACCGTTAAGCTGCGCCAGAACGCAACCTTTAATATGGATCGGATTTATGAAATCGAGCAGGAAACCCGCCATGATGTCATCGCTTTTACCCGTGCGGTGTCGGAAAGTCTTGGCGAGGAGCGCAAATGGGTCCACTACGGTTTGACTTCGACGGATGTGGTGGATACCGCGATGGGATATCTGCTCAAGCAAGCCAACGATATTTTGGAACAGGACATCCTGCGTTTTATTGGCATTTTGAAAGAAAAGGCACTGGCCTACAAGCATACCCCGATGATGGGCAGAACGCATGGCGTGCATGCAGAGCCGACAACCTTCGGTTTGAAAATGGCGCTGTGGCATGAAGAAATGATCCGCAACCTGGAGCGCTTCCGCCATGCGGCCGACGGCGTGCAGTACGGCAAAATTTCCGGAGCCGTTGGAACGTATGCCAACATCGATCCTTCGGTTGAAGAATTCGTCTGCCGTAAGCTTGGCACGAAGCCGGCGCCGATCTCGACCCAGACGCTGCAGCGCGACCGTCATGCGGAATACATGGCAACACTTGCGCTCATCGCTACTTCGCTCGAGAAGTTCGCTACCGAAGTTCGCGCACTCCAGAAGAGTGAGGTTCGCGAGGTCGAAGAGGCATTCGCCAAGGGACAAAAAGGCTCCTCTGCGATGCCGCATAAACGCAATCCGATCGGTTCGGAGAACATTTCGGGTCTTGCGCGCGTCATTCGCGGCCACATGGTTTCCGCTTACGAGAACGTGTCGCTCTGGCATGAGCGGGATATTTCCCACTCCTCGGTAGAACGTATCATCCTGCCGGACGCTACGATGCTGCTGAACTACATGCTGAACCGCTTCGGCAACATCGTGAAGAACCTGACGGTCTTCCCGGAGAACATGAAGCGCAACATGGCTCGCACGTTCGGCGTTCCTTTCTCGGGCCGGATCATGACGAAGCTGATCGACAAGGGCTTCAGCCGCGAGCAAGCGTACGACACCGTTCAGCCTCGGGCCATGCAGGCATGGGAAGAGCAGCGTCAATTCCGCGAGATCGTGGAATCCACGCCTGAGATCACCGAGGTGCTCAGCGCCGAAGAGATCGAAGATGCATTTAATCCAAGCTGGCACCTGAAGCATGTGGATACGATTTTTGCCAAGCTGGGGTTGGAGTAGGGTTAGAAACGGATTAATCCACATTCATATAAGCTCTAGAGAAGATCATTTTCTACAACGGAGAAGGCGGAATTGTTTTGGAGAAGCGCCAGCGGTCCCCTTTGCCCCCGGATTTCAATCTTTGTATCATATTTTCAAGGAAATCTGGGGGCAACAGGGATCGGAAAAATAATCCGCATTCGTAGTGATGAACAAGCCACAAACGCTCTGTTGAGATAAAATCATCCGTCAGAAATATAGGGAGCGACAGTTAATCAAGCAAGCTAAGCTAAATGTCGTCCCAAGGGGAGGAACACATGACATTACCGGCATTATCGACCGCCACTCATCTGGTCAACGTACCGCTGCTGTACAAGGGCAAGGTTCGTGAACTGTACGACCTGGGCGAGCACGTACTCATTGTAGTAACCGACCGCATTTCCGCTTTTGACTATGTGCTGGAGCCGCCTGTACCGGCCAAGGGAACCGTGCTCAACAAGCTGAGCGCCTTCTGGTTTGAACAAACGAAGCAGCTTATCAGCAATCATGTCGTGCACACGGACGTGAACCTCCTAGGCGATGCCATCAAAGACAAGGAGCTGCTGGATGGACGAATCATGGTGTGCCGCAAAGCCGAGCGCATCGATATCGAATGCGTGGTGCGCGGGTACATCACCGGCGGAGGCTGGAGGCAGTATCAGTCCTCGGGAGAGGTCAACGGCATTAAACTGCCGGAGGGCCTGCGCAAGAATGAGGCTTTTCCGGAGCCGATCTTCACGCCGGCGGCCAAGAACGATATCGGTCATGACGAGGACATCCCGCTATCCCGCATGAAGGAGCTTGTCGGCGAGGAGATGGCGCTGCAGCTGCAGGACAAAAGCCTGATGCTGTACAAGTTCGCCCGCGATTATTGCAGCAAGCACGGCATTATTTTGGCCGATTGCAAGTTTGAGTTCGGTTTAATCGATGGAGAGATCATTCTGATCGACGAGATCTTCACGCCGGATTCCTCCCGTTTCTGGGATGAGAAGAATTACGCGCTAGACATTGAGATTGACAGTATGGATAAGGAGCCTGTCCGCACGTATCTCGCTTCGTCCGATTGGGATAAGAACAGTGAGCCGGATCCCCTGCCGCAGGCCGTGGTGGAGGAGACGACGCGCCGCTACAGCGATATTTACAGTCGAATCACGGGTGTAAGCCTGTAAAGCTTTTATAAACCATTTCATTCATATATACCGAGGAGGAACAGGATACAATGTTGAAAGCAAAGGTCTACGTCACGATTAAGCAGAGCGTATTGGACCCTCAAGGGGTAGCGGTGCAAGGTGCACTTCATTCGATAGGGTACAAGGAAGTGGAAAGCCTGCGGATCGGTAAATATATGGAACTTGAGCTGGCTACGGACAACCGTGAGGAAGCCGAGCTGCGAGTGAAAGAAATGTGCGAGAAGCTTCTGGCCAATACGGTGGTTGAGAACTACCGTTATGAATTGGAGGGCTAAACCAATGAGATTTGCAGTGCTGGTCTTTCCTGGCTCCAATTGTGATATTGACTGTTATAAGGCGGTAGAAGAGACGATTGGTCAGCCGGTGGATTATGTGTGGCATACGGCTACGGACCTTTCTCCATATGATTGCATTTTGGTACCCGGAGGATTCTCCTATGGAGATTATCTCCGGTGTGGTGCGATTTCCCGATTCGCCCCGGTTATGAGCGAAGTGGCAAAGGCGGCGGAAGAGGGCAAGTATATTCTTGGCATCTGCAACGGATTTCAGATTTTGACGGAAGCCGGACTCCTTCCCGGAGCTCTGCGCCGCAACGATTCGATGAAATTCCGCTGCCATGACACGGTGCTCAAAGTGAACAATAATACAACGCCGTTTACGCGCGATTACGCGGAGGGGCAAGAGATTGTCATTCCGATCGCGCATGGCGAGGGCAACTATTACTGTGATGAAGAAACACTTCAAAAGCTCCGGGACAACCGGCAAATCGTATTTACGTATCAAAACAATCCGAACGGCTCGATCGAGGATATCGCAGGCATCTGCAACGAGCGGGGCAACGTAATCGGCATGATGCCGCATCCGGAGCGCGCAGTCAGCAGCCTGCTCGGCTCGGATGACGGGAAAGCAATGTTTACATCCATATTACAGGCATGGAGGGATACTCATGGCGCAGCAAACGTCCGTTAAGGAACCGACAGCAGAACAGATCGCAGAGCATCAGATTTACAAGCAAATGGGAGTTTCGGACAGCGAGTATGAGCTGATCTGTTCCTTCATGGGACGCAAGCCGAATTACACGGAAATCGGCGTATTCAGTGTCATGTGGTCCGAGCATTGCGCCTACAAAAATTCCAAGCCGCTGCTTCGTCGTTTCCCGACAAGCGGCCCGCGCGTCCTGATGGGACCGGGCGAGGGTGCCGGGATCGTTGATATCGGCGACAACCAAGCGGTTGTATTCAAAATCGAAAGTCATAACCATCCGTCCGCTGTAGAGCCTTATCAAGGCGCAGCCACGGGCGTTGGCGGTATTATCCGCGATATTTTCTCCATGGGGGCAAGACCGGTAGCAATTCTGAATTCGCTTCGTTTCGGCAAGCTCGAGAGCGATCGCGTTAAATATTTGTTTGAGCACGTGGTATCCGGCATTGCCGGTTACGGCAACTGCATCGGGATCCCGACGGTAGGCGGCGAGGTTGTATTCGACGAAAGTTATGAAGGCAATCCGCTGGTCAATGCGATGTGCGTCGGCGTTATCGACCATGATAAGATTCAGCGCGGCGTTGCAAAAGGGGTAGGCAATCCGGTCTTCTATGTCGGGCCTCCAACTGGCCGCGATGGCATCCACGGCGCAACCTTCGCTTCCGTTGAGCTGACGGAGGAATCCGAAGCGAACCGTACGGCCGTTCAGGTCGGCGATCCGTTCATGGAGAAACTTGTGATGGAATCCTGCCTTGAGCTGATTGATTCCGGCATCGTGCTGGGCATTCAGGATATGGGCGCGGCTGGATTGACTTGCTCCAGTGCGGAAATGGCAAGTAAAGCAGGCAACGGCCTTGAGCTGTACCTGGACCAAGTGCCTCAGCGCGAAGAAGGCATGACGCCTTATGAAATGATGCTGTCGGAGTCCCAGGAACGGATGCTGTTCGTGGTTGAGCCGAAGCATGAGGAGCAAGCGCGTGAAATCTTCGAACGCTGGGGCGTTATCTGCGCCAAAGTCGGCAAAGTGACGGACGATGGCCGCCTGAAGCTGATCCACCACGGTGAGGTGGTAGGCGACATGCCGGTTAAAGCGCTCGTAGACGAATGCCCGATCTATAACAAACCATCCCAAGAACCGGCTTATTACAAAGAGCAGGCTGCGGTGGATACGCTTCGTTATGAAGAAGTGAAGGATCTGGGTGGTGCCCTCAAGAAGGTGCTCGGTTCGCCAAGCCTTGCAAGCAAAGCATGGGTATACAACCAATATGATTATATGGTTCGCACCAGCACGGCCGTTCGTCCGGGTTCGGATGCTGCTGTCGTAACGGTGCATGGAACGCGCAAAGCCCTGGCGATGACAACGGACTGCAACGGACGTTACGTCTACCTCGACCCTGAGCTTGGCGGCAGAATCGCGGTTAGCGAAGCAGCGCGCAATATCGTATGCTCCGGCGCGGAGCCGCTGGCGATTACGGATAACCTGAACTTCGGAAGCCCGGAGAAGCCAGAAATTTTCTGGCAGATGGAAAAAGCCGTGGACGGCATGGCGGAAGCTTGTAATGTGCTTGAAACGCCGGTCATCGGCGGAAATGTGAGTCTCTACAACGAGAATGCCAAAGGCGCGATTTATCCGACGCCTGTTGTCGGCATGGTCGGTCTGATCCATGATACGGATCATATTACGACACAAGGCTTCAAGGCGGAAGGCGATGCCATCTACGTTCTGGGTGATACCCGTGCGGAACTGGGCGGCAGCGAGTTCCAAGCGATCATTCACGGAGTGTCGGAAGGCAGACCGCCTGAACTGAACCTGGGTACTGAGAAGAAATTGCTCGGCGGCGTACTGAAGGCCATCCAGTCCGGTCTGGTACAATCCGCGCATGACGTGTCGGAGGGGGGACTTGCAGCCGCGCTGGCGGAGAGCTGCATCAGCGGCAACGTTGGGGCGAGCGTGCAATGGTCAACCGATCTGCGTAACGACGTAGCGCTCTTTAGCGAGAGCCAATCCCGGATCGTGCTGTCGGTGTCCCCTGATCATAAGAACGCGCTGGAGAAGCTCCTGCAAGAAGCGGGCGTTCCATTTACCGCGCTTGGCGTAGTCGGCGGAAACAAGCTTAGCATTAACATTAACGGTGCTTCTGCGCTGGAAGAATCCGTGGAGGCTTTGAAATCCGTCTGGGAGGATGCCATTCCATGTCTCATGAACTGATACCCGAAGGACTGTGGACAGGGGATTACTACAATGAGGGAACAGGTCAGAGCGATATTTTCGATACTTTAAAAGAAGAGTGCGGCGTATTCGGGGTGTTTGGGCATCCCGATGCCGCCTCCCTTTCCTATTACGGGCTTCACGCCCTCCAGCACCGCGGCGAAGAAAGCGCAGGAATCTGCGTAGCCGACGGCGAGAATTTCAATTATCACCGCGGGATGGGACTTGTAAAAGAAGTGTTTGATAAAGACAAGCTGGAATCGTTGAAGGGCAGCATGTCGATCGGGCATGTCCGTTATTCGACCAGCGGGGACAGCAGACTGACGAATGCGCAGCCGCTTGTTTTTAAATATCGTGAGGGCAATCTGGCGATTGCTACGAACGGAAACATCGTCAATGAGCCGAAGCTTCGGCGCGAGCTGGAGATGGAAGGCTCCATTTTTCAGACGACCAGCGATACGGAAGTCATTGCGCATCTGATCGCACGTTCGCCGAAGGATTTTGTCGAGGCTGCCAAGGATGCCTTGCAGCGTCTGGTGGGCGGGTTTGCTTTTCTGCTCATGACCAATGACAAGCTGCTCGTCGCCTCGGATCCGAACGGACTCCGTCCGCTCACGATGGGTCGACTGGGCGATGCGTATATCTTCACTTCGGAGACCTGCGCGCTTGAAGTCATCGGGGCGGAAGCGATCCGAGATGTTGCTCCCGGGGAGCTGCTGATCCTCGATCGGAACGGGCTTCGGGAAGAACGGTATACGGAAGCGGGACGCAAAGCGTTGTGCGCCATGGAATATATTTATTTCTCCCGTCCGGACAGCGATCTGAACGGCTCCAACCTGCATTCGGCCCGCAAACGGATGGGCAGCAAGATGGCCCTGGAATCGTTCGTGGATGCGGATGTCGTTACAGGCGTACCGGATTCCAGCATCTCGGCCGCTATCGGTTATGCCGAGCAAACGGGCATTCCTTATGAGCTGGGATTGATCAAGAATAAATATACGGGCCGGACGTTCATTCAGCCGAGCCAGGAGCTGCGCGAGCAGGGCGTGAAGATGAAGCTGAGCGCGGTACGGCGCGTGGTCGAAGGCAAACGTGTGGTCATGATCGATGACTCTATCGTACGGGGAACCACGTCCCGCCGGATCGTCAATCTGCTTCGCGAAGCCGGCGCAACCGAAGTGCATGTGCGGATTACGTCGCCGCCGTTCAAAAACCCTTGCTTCTACGGCATCGATACGCCGGACCGCAGGGAGCTGATCGCCTCCGAGAAAAGCGTCGAGGAAATCTGCCGGGAGATCAACGCGGATTCCTTGTCGTTCCTGAGTCCGGAGGGCCTCATATCCGCCATTGGCGGTTATGATGAGCACAGCCCGAAAGGCGGCTTGTGCATGGCATGCTTTGATAATGATTACCCGACGCAGATTGATTTTAACGGGGAAGAGAAGATGGGCTGCAGCTGCTGATTCTGCGCAGCGGACAGCCATTTTTTCTCGGATACACCTCTTTAAGCTGGTTATTGATTAAGCCCATAAATGATGTGTGAACAGATACTTTCGTCATAACGAAAAAGGAGTGTTGAGCGCGTGTCGGATACTTACAAACAAGCAGGCGTGGATATCGCTGCAGGCAACGAAGCGGTAGAGCGTATGAAAAAGCATGTCAAAACGACTTTCAGACCGGAAGTCATGACCGACCTCGGGGGTTTTGGCGCACTGTTCAAGCTGAATAAAGACCAATATGAAGAGCCGGTACTCGTCTCAGGCACGGATGGCGTCGGCACAAAGCTGAAGCTCGCATTCGCGATGGACCAACACGATACCATCGGCATTGATGCGGTAGCGATGTGCGTGAACGATATTGTGGTGCAAGGCGCAGAACCGCTCTTTTTTCTCGACTATTTAGCGTGTGATAAGGTCATTCCGTCCAAAATCGAATCCATTGTCAAAGGGATCGCCGACGGATGCAACCAAGCGGGCTGTTCCCTGATCGGCGGGGAAACGGCGGAGATGCCGGGCATGTACAGTGAAGGCGAGTATGACATCGCGGGCTTCACCGTAGGCATTGTCGACAAAAGCAAAATGATCAACGGGTCGAATATCGCGGCAGGCGATACGGTGATTGGTTTAGCATCCAGCGGTGTGCACAGCAACGGCTTCTCGCTTGTCCGCAAGCTGCTTCTGGAGGACGCAGGCTACTCTCTGCAGCAAGAGCTTCTGGAACTGGGCGGACGTCTTGGCGACGTGCTGCTCGCACCGACCAAGATTTATGTGAAGCCGCTGCTCGGACTGTTGAAAGAGATCGAAGTAAAGGGCATGGCGCACATCACGGGCGGCGGATTCATCGAGAATATTCCGCGCATGCTGCCGGATGGCGTCAATGTCGACATCGAATACGGCTCTTGGCCGATTCTGCCGATCTTTAAGCTAATGCAGGAAAAAGGCAGCATTTCGAACAAGGATATGTTTACGACATTTAATATGGGAATCGGCATGGTGCTTGTCGTCAAAGAACAGGATGCAGACGGGGTGCTTCAATATCTCCGCTCCGCAGGCGAAGAGGCTTATGTGATCGGCCGGGTCACCGAAGGCGAGCGCATCGTAACCTTTACGGGAGCTGAGGTGTAATGAGGCCGTTTCGGATTGCGGTTTTCGCTTCCGGCAGGGGCAGTAACTTTCAGGCTTTGGTAGACGCGCAGCACAGGGGAGCGCTTGGCAGCGTGATCAGCATCCTGGTATGCGATAAGCCTCAGGCTCCCGTCGTGGAGCTGGCACAAGCGGCGAATGTGGATGTATTCGCCTTTCAGCCGAAGGATTATGCCTCGAAGGAAGATTACGAACGTGAAATTGCGGTAGAGCTTCAGCAGCGCGGTGTCGAATTGATTGTTCTTGCAGGATATATGCGGTTATTGAGTCCGTCCTTTGTCGAGTTCTATAGCGGCCGGATCATCAACATTCATCCATCGCTGCTGCCTGCTTTTCCAGGAAAAGACGCGATTGGCCAAGCGCTGGACTATGGTGTGAAGATGACTGGTGTCACGGTTCATTTCGTGGATGGCGGCATGGATACCGGACCTGTTATTGCTCAAAAAGCCGTAGAGATCAAGGAAGGCGATACGGCAGAAGTGCTGGCAGAACGCATTCATGCCGTGGAGCAGAAGTTATATTCTGAAGTCGTTTCATGGTTCGCCCAAGGGCGAATTTCGCTGAACGGGCGGAATGTGACGATTACCGAATAGGCTTTTGTAATAAAAGCGGACAAGGTCTTTCGGTGAATCGACATGTTCGATATTTCTCGGGAAATAATTTGCAATTATGGATCTTCGACAGCATCTACGGAATCAAGACAGGCTTACTTAGTTGATTTTCATTCAAAATAGGGGGTATGAACGTGGGTATCAAAAGAGCTTTGGTCAGCGTTTCGGATAAAACCGGCATCGTGGAATTTTGCCGCGAGTTGTCTTCATTGGGTGTAGAGATCATTTCGACAGGGGGAACGAAGAACCTCCTCGCCAAGGAAGGAGTTCCTGTCATCGGCATCTCCGATGTGACCGGATTCCCGGAGATTCTTGACGGACGCGTCAAAACCCTTCATCCAGCCGTGCACAGCGGCCTGCTTGCCATTCGCGACAGCGAGGAACATCAGCGTCAGATGCAGGAGCTGGGCCTTGATTACATCGATATGGTCGTGGTTAACCTGTACCCATTCCAGGAAACAATTGCGAAGCCGGATGTCGAGTATGAAGATGCAATTGAAAATATCGACATTGGCGGTCCAACGATGCTGCGTTCGGCTGCGAAAAACCATGCTTTTGTGAGCGTGGTTGTCGATGCGGCGGATTATGGCAGCGTGATTGAGGAAATCCGTGGCGGCGGCGACACGACGTTGGAAACCCGCAAACGTCTTGCAGCCAAGGTATTCCGTCACACGGCGGCCTACGATACGTTGATTTCCGACTATTTGTCGAATGTAACGGGCGACCCGCTTCCTGAGCGCTTTAGCGTGACCTACGAGAAAATTCAGGACCTTCGTTATGGCGAGAATCCGCATCAAAAAGCGGCATTTTACCGTAAACCGCTGGCACCAGCGGGCACTTTGACAACCGCGGAGCAGCTGCACGGCAAAGAGCTCTCTTATAACAATATCAATGACGCGAACGCAGCCCTACAGATCGTGAAGGAATTCGACGAGCCAACCGTGGTGGCCGTGAAGCATATGAACCCTTGCGGCGTTGGCATCGGGAAGAATGTACTGGAAGCTTACCAAAAAGCTTATAACGCTGATCCGACATCCATCTTCGGCGGCATCGTGGCGGCGAACCGGACAATTGACGCTCCGACGGCCGATCTGCTGAAGGATATTTTCCTTGAAATTATCCTGGCACCGGATTTCACGCCGGATGCGCTGGAGATCCTGACGAAGAAGAAGAACATCCGTCTACTGAAGATGGGCGAGTTCGGTTCGGCCAAGGAGCGCCAAAGCACGCTTGCCGTGACAACGATTGAAGGCGGCATGATCGTACAGGAAAGCGATGTGTTTTCCCTGGACGCCGCTGACCTGAAAGTTGCAACGGATCGTAAACCAACGGAGGAAGAGCTGAAGCAGCTGCTCTTTGGCTGGAAAGTGGTCAAGCACGTGAAATCTAATGCGATCGTATTGGCTGCAGACAACATGACCGTTGGCGTTGGCGCAGGCCAGATGAACCGTGTCGGCTCGGCGCGCATTGCGGTGGAACAGGCGGGAGAGAAAGCCAAGGGAGCCGTTCTCGCTTCCGATGCGTTCTTCCCGATGGGCGATACCGTGGAGCTTGCAGCGAAAGCCGGCATAACCGCCATCATTCAGCCGGGCGGATCCATTAAGGATGAGGAATCCATCAAGGCAGCCAACGAATACGGAATCGCCATGGTCTTTACCGGCGTACGGCATTTCAAGCACTAATTCATGAGTTTAAAAAGGGAGCTTCGTTGCAGCCATCAGGCTGGAGTCGAAGAGTGATCTTACATCCAGCACATCTATAGAGGCGACGCCGCGCATAGCGCGCGCCGCCTTTAAGTTTAAGGGGCAAGAGGGTGACCTTATCCTTTGCCCTGTAAATCATTTATGTGATGAAAAGATATCGGGTAACTTGAAATGAATCGGGAGGGAATACCATGGATATTTTGGTTATTGGAGGCGGCGGAAGAGAGCATGCCATCGTATGGGCACTGGCAAAGAGCCTGAAAGCGGATAAGATTTACTGCGCACCCGGCAACGCCGGTATCGGACAGCTGGCCGAGTGCGTACCGATCGCGGTATCGGAGTTTGATAAGCTGGCGGCATTCGCCGTGGAGAAGCAGGTGGGACTCATTGTTGTCGGTCCGGATGATCCGCTGGCTGACGGCATCGTAGATGCGTTCGACGCTACAGGCATCCCGGTATTTGGTCCACGCAAAAATGCAGCCGAAATTGAGGGCAGCAAAACCTTTATGAAGGATCTGCTTCATAAATACGACATTCCAACGGCAGCTTACGCGAAGTTCGACGATTACGAGAAGGCGCTTGCTTACTTGCGCCAGCAAGGGGCGCCGATCGTCGTGAAAGCGGACGGGCTCGCAGCCGGCAAGGGTGTTACCGTTGCGCGGACGATCGAGGAAGCAGAGCAGGCGCTCAGCGACATTATGCAATCGAAGGTGTTTGGCGATGCCGGAAGCCGGGTGGTCATCGAGGAGTTCCTGGAAGGCCAGGAAATGTCGATCCTCGCCTTTGTGGATGGTGAAACCGTGAAGCCGATGTCCGCAGCGCAGGATCACAAGCCGGCCTACGATGGAGACCAGGGGCCGAATACCGGAGGCATGGGAACGTATTCGCCATTGCCTCATATTCAGCCGTCCATCATTGAAGAGGCCATTGAGACAATCATCAAGCCCACGGCAAAAGCGATGGTTGCCGAAGGACGTCCGTTTCGGGGCGTGCTCTTTGCCGGATTGATGATCACGCCGGACGGCAAACCGAAGACCATCGAATTCAACGCCCGATTCGGCGACCCGGAAACGCAGGTCGTATTGCCGCGTTTGAAGACCGATCTGCTCGACGTCTTCCTTGCTGCCGTAAATGGAAACCTGGCCGATCTTGAGCTGGAGTGGAGTGACGAAGCGGCGGTATGCGTCATTCTGGCTTCTGGCGGTTATCCTGCCTCGTATCCAAAAGGAATTGCTATCAATGGGCTGGAACACGAGCAGGACGGGACGATTGTATTTCATGCGGGCACCTCTCGCGATGCTGACGGAACGTGGAGAACGAATGGAGGACGTGTCCTGGGCGTTGTCGGTTTAGGGGCAGATATCGCTTCAGCACGTACGAAAGCCTATGAACGGGCAGAAGCAATTACGTTTGAAGGCAAGCATAATCGGACGGATATCGCGTTGAAGGCGCTGCAATAACGGAGCTTCAATAGGTATCAGCCATATACGATAGAAGGACTGCCGCTGATCTGTATTCAAAGATCATGAGCGGTAGTCCTTTTTTGCTGTTATCGGAAACACATGGGGAAGCCAAACAAAAATTTAAGGTCACCTCTTGGCATGTTGAGCTAATGGTTTCTAATAAATATAAGTGTGCAAACGTTTGTTCAACTAGCAACCATTTATGTTGGACTCTTGTCTCAAATAACGTGCGAAATGACTGAATTGCACAGCATATGCACAACTATTTTTATGATAACTTACGAAATACAGTGAATAGTGAAGGTAACAAGAGATTATATGCTCAAAACGGGTAAAAATGATCTGTGCAAACGTTTTTACATTCGATAATAAATGTTGTATGATGTTTTCAGTGAATGAAGCGCTTTCTCAACGGGATTTTTCCTGAGTATCTCGCCAGATGTTACATAGAAAAAGAGACGCTGAAAATTTCTGAAATCGTTTGCGCAGATTTCCAACATTTTCTGATCATTTATTTGAGAGGGGTAATCATGGAATGAAGATGAAGAAACTACTTACGCTAGCTGCAACCTTCACGTTGGCGTTCTCCATTACAGCGTGCGGAGGAAATTCACCTGCTCCTGCTGCTGAGGCACCTGCTGAGAATCCACCGGCCCAGGAGACGCCGGCCGAAAATACAGAAGCACCGGAACTTAAGCCAGAGGAAGGCGCTAAATTGATCGTATGGGAAAGTAGAGACGAAAGAGCCTACACCGATGCGGTTGCTAAAGAATTTACCGAGAAATACGGCGTTGAAGTAACCATCGAAGAATTGTCCCCAACCGACCAAGTTACCAAGCTTCAACAAGACGGACCATCCGGATTGGGCGCTGACGTTGTATTGTTCCCTCACGATAACCTGGGTAAGGCCGTAGCTACAAACCTGGTTCTGCCAAATGATTACTTCGAAGAAAAAACGAAGAGCAGCAACACGGAAGCCGCTATCCAAGGCGTAAGCTATGACGGCGTTCTGTACGGATACCCGCGCGCTGCTGAAACATACTTGATGTACTACAACAAAGACCTGGTAAAAGAAGTTCCAACAACGATGGAAGAAGTTATTGAGTTCAGCAAAACCTTCACAGATAAATCCAAGAACAAATATGGAATCATGTTCGAAACAGGCAACCTGTACTTCGCATATCCATTCCTTGCTTCCAATGGCGGCTACATCTTCGGTAACGGCGGCGCAGATGTCAACGATATCGGCCTCAACAACGAAGGCGCAGTCAAGAGTATGGAAGTGTATGCAAGCCTGAAAGAAATTCTTCCGGTTAAATCCGGCGACATTACGCCTGATATCAAACGCGGATTGTTCACGGCCGGCGACTTGGCTATGGACATTAACGGACCATGGGAGCTTGGCGGATACAAAGAAGCGCTTGGCGACAAGCTTGGCGTTGCTCCAATCCCAACCATCGGCGGTCAGCCTGCTGTATCGTTCTCCGGTATCAAAGCTTGGTACGTAAGCTCGTTCACGAAATATCCGCAAGCAGCTCGTTTGTTCGCTGACTTTGCAACAAGCAAGGAAGCTCAATTGAAACTGAGCGCACTGGTTGGATCGGTTCCAACTAACAACGAAGCTCAAGAAGACGATCAAATCAAGAATGACGAGTATGTATCGGCATTCACAGAGCAGTTCAAATCTTCCCAACCGATGCCATCCGTTCCTGAAATGGCTAACGTATGGTCTCCTGTAGGCGCTGCACTGGCTGAGATCTGGGATAACAACAAAGACGTGAAAGAAACGCTTGATAAAGCTGTAAGTCAAGTGAAAGATCTCAACAGTGGTGGAGCTGGCGAGTAATTACGTTCTTATATAATGCGAGATAGATGAAGAAGTTCACCCGCCGAACAACCGGCGGGTGATTCCTCGATTATATGGAGAGGAGAATGGAGGGAGCATGCGTCAACATCGTACGACAGCAGCCGTATTATCAGCCATCTGTATGGGTCTGGGTCAGCTTTACAACCGGCAATGGATCAAAGGCGTTCTTTTACTTATCGTAGGTATATTCAGTCTGTATTACTTCATCAACAACCTGGGTGATGCCATCTGGGGAATGACAACTTTGGGGGAACAGGGAAGCCATTTAGAGAAAGTCAACGGTTTAACCCAAATGGTAGCAGGTGACCATTCCATTAATCTCCTGATTGAAGGACTTATCACCATGATTATGTTTGCGATTTTTCTTATTGGGTATTATGCCAATATCAAAAACGCATATAACGCTGGAAAACTAAGGGAACAGGGTGTAAAACCCAACAATTTCAGACAGACCCTTTATTATATTTTTGAATGGAAATTCGCGCAATCTTTCCTGACACTGCCGGCGATCGGTATTTTATTTTTTACGGTCATGCCGATTATCTTCATGGTTATGCTGGCGTTTACGAACTATTCCGCTCCAAACAATCTGCCGCCGGCAAATTTGGTTGACTGGGTCGGTTTCAAAACCTTCACCAATCTCGTTGCATTGAAATCATGGAGCCATACTTTCTTCGGCGTCCTGACCTGGACGATCATCTGGGCGGTGCTGGCAACGGTAACGACGTATTTTGGCGGTGTGCTCGTTGCACTCCTTATTCAACAAAAAGGAATTCGTTTCAAAGGCGTATGGCGTGTCATTCTGATCATTCCATATGCGATTCCGCAGCTGATTTCCTTGCTCGTCATGCGTAATATGTTTAACGGGCAATTCGGACCGATCAACCAGTATTTAAGATATTTCGGTTTGGAAGGCCTGCCATGGCTGACCGATCCGGTCTGGGCTAAAGTGACCGTTATTATCGTTAATATGTGGGTAGGTATCCCGGTATCCATGCTTCTCGTCATGAGTGTCCTGACCACGATTCCGAAGGATCTTTATGAAGCGGCCGATGTGGACGGGGCGACCGGATTCCAGAAATTCAAGATTATCACCCTGCCGATGATTTTGTTCTCGACGGCACCGGTACTGATTACGCAATTTGCCGGTAATATTAACAACTTTAACTTGATTTTCCTACTGACGAACGGTAACCCGGTTGTGGGTGACTATCAATATGCGGGGGCGACGGACCTGCTGGTAACCTGGCTCTATAAACTGACCCTGGATCAGCAGCGCTACAGCATGGCATCGGCCATCGGTATCATCATCTTCATGATTATTGCGACCTTCTCGATTTATAATTATCGCAGAACCAGATCCTTTAAAGAGGAGGATATGATCCAATAATGGGAATTAAAATGAGAAATGCGATTCGCCTGACGGCAAGTTACATTACGCTTGTCATCATCGCGATCGGTTGTATTTACCCGGCGCTCTGGATTGTTCTGGCCTCTTTCCGTCCCGGAAAGTCGTTGTACAGCAAGTCCTTGATTCCAGAATCTTTTACGCTCAGTCATTATAAAGAATTGTTTACGTCCCAGAGCTTTCTGTTTGGCACATGGTACATGAACACGTTGAAAATTGCGATATTCTCCATGATTATCGGGACCATTCTTGTCCTGCTTACAAGTTATGCGGTCTCCCGATTCCGGTTTAAAGGCCGGCAGAATGCGCTATCGGTCATTCTCGTGCTGGGGATGTTCCCGGGCTTCATGAGTATGATCGCGCTGTATATCCTGCTGAACTCCCTGGATCTGCTGAACACGCATGCGGCGATGATTATCGTGTATGCGGCAGGGGCGCCGTTAGGTGGAACCCTGATCATGAAAGGCTTCCTGGATACGATACCGCGAAGTCTGGATGAAGCGGCGAAGATCGACGGAGCTACCAACTTCCAGATATTCCGCAAAATCATTCTGCCGTTGTCGAAGCCAATGATCACGTATATGGGCTTGACGCTGTTCGTTGGTCCATGGGTAGACTTTATCTTTGCGAGACTCGTGCTCCGGACAAAAGAAAACTGGACGCTCGCCGTCGGCCTATGGGATCTCGTCAACTCCACCCAGGACAGTAACTTTACGCTGTTCGCAGCCGCATCGGTACTGATCGCACTGCCGATCACCTTGCTGTTTGTCTTCCTGCAGCGTTTGCTGGTTGATGGCATGACGGCTGGTGCAAGCAAAGGGTAAGGTACGGATAGTTAATCGTATGAATTCATCATAAGACAGATAGATAGAGAGAACAGCGAAGAGACACAGCCGGTAACCGCTAGCTGTGTCTTTTTGCATTCAAACATGCGATGCAGGGGGACATATACATATGAACATAATGAGACGTTTTCAATTCAAAGCGGTTGGGATGAAGCTGTTTGTTATCTTTTTTACCACGATCGTGCTGTTATCTTCGGCGTTAGGGTTATTATCGTATTTCATCTCCAAAGACACGGTGATGGATCAGGTGTCAGAAGCGACTTCGGGGCAGATGATGCAGGCGGCGGACAAGCTGGATTTTCTGCTGGCCCAATATGAAGCCGCTTCCCGTCAGTGGGCCTTGGACACGGTGCTTCGCGAGGACCTCATTACGGTGAGTACTGCGGATATCGGCATTCGGGACAAAACGCAGGCCGAGAACCGAATCCGTGAGAAGCTGAACGGGATGGCATCTTCGGATAAACGTCTGCAGGGCATGCGCCTGGTTGCGCCCAATCTTCAGGCTCAAAGCTCCTATAATTCCACGGGCTTATCGGGAATGTCATCCGGAGATGGCGTGAAGGCGAAGATTGACCGGATTATCCAGGCCGATGGCGAACCGGTATGGTTCCCGACAGAGGTCCAAGGCTTTATGGAGAACGAGAAAACCGCCACCATGACGATGGGGAGATTGCTGAAAAACCTGAAGAATCCGGATGCGCAGTATATCCTGCTGATCGATATCAAGAACGAGGCAGTCGGAGAGGTGCTGGCCAATTTAAAAATAGGGAACAACGGCCGGATGCGAATCGTTGCCGATGATAACCGGATCGTACACGACATGGACACGGCCCAGCTGATGCAGCAATCCACCATTACGGTTCCTCAAGCTGCCGAAGAAGGAGGGATTTATTACACCGCCGACGAGCAGATGGTGGTGTATACGCCGCTGAAGACGGCTCCTTGGCATATGGTCGGCTTTGCTCCCATCAGCGATTTCGTACAAGCCACGGACAAACTGCTGGCCGTGACGCTTGTGGTCATTGTGGCCGCGATCGTTATTGCGGTACTGATCGGCTACTATATGATGCGTTCCATCGGCCGCCCGCTGAACCAGATGTGCAGCCTGATGGAAGAGGGGGAGCAGGGGAATCTGAGGGTTCGGACCGAGTTTCGGCGCGCGGATGAAATTGGCCGTCTCGGCCACAGCTTCAACCGGATGATGAGGCAAATCTCGGCTTTGGTCGATCAGACGAATGCTTCCGCGAAGGAAGTGCTGGCTACGGCGGAGGAATTGGCGGAAGTTTCGAAGGGAACCTCGCTAACGGCTGGTGAAATTGCATCCGCCATGGAGCAGATTGCACAGGGAAGCGGAAGCCTGGCGATGGAGGCCGAACGGGAGAATCAGTTGGCTGAGAACATTGGCGTTCAGATGAGTAAAGTATCGGATTCGAATCAAGTGATGGAGGCCGCGGCTGATCGCGTGCTTCAGGTGACGGGAGAAGGCGCACGGCATATGGACAATCTGGTGGAGAAATCCACGCGGATTAATCAGGTGAACCGGGCCATTGTCCAGAATGCGGAGAAGTTGAAGGAGAATACCGCGTCGATTCACAAAATATTGGAGCTGATGTCGGAGATCACGCATCAAACCAACGTGCTGTCCATTAACGCGACGATTGAAGCGGCACGTGCGGGGGCAGCAGGCAGCGGCTTCATGGTCGTAGCCAATGAAGTGCGCAGCTTGGCGGATCGTTCCAAGGAATCGATCCAGACCGTTGGCGCGATGATCAGGGATATCCGCTCTGAAGTACAAGGCTCTGTTGATGCACTGACGTCGGCATCACCGCTCTTTGACGAGCAGCTGCATTCGGTACAGGAAGCCCAGGGCGTATTCGATCATGTACGCCACGAGATGGATGCCCTTTTAACCGAGATCCGCGAATCGACCCGTTCGGTAGAGGTACTGATCGGTTCCCAGCTTACTCTGACCGACTCGATCTCGGAGGCGAGCTCGATCGTGCAAGAGACCAGCGCCGCCACGGAGGAGGTCGCTTCGATGTCATCCGAGCAGTTCAAGGTGAGCGAAAAGCTGGTTGGCCTTTCTTCACGATTGGAGGGGCTGTCGGAGGGATTGCGCAAGTCATTGGTGATGTTTAGGACGTAAATGGTTTTCGATTGCTGCGTGAAAATGATGTGGGCTATGCAGCACTCCGCATGCGGATCATGCTTCCGATCCCTGTTACCCCCGGATTTCTATTGGAATGATATTTATGGTTGAAATCCGGGGATAAAGGGGACCACTTCGTTTCTCCACCATGATTCCGCCTGCTCCGTTGAAGCTTGCGGGGAATCGATTCGTCCTCTTTCGCTAATGCGTTTTTGGGCGAGCTACAAGCCTTGTCCCCCTTCGTTTGTCGTTCCGCTATTCTTCGACTCCGCCCGGTCTCCGTCCTGTAACCGGATGGACGCGCCCGTGTCTACGCCAATCACAAATTTTTGCGAAACGATGATTGACTCTCACGCTTCGTGATACTTTATAGTGAGTGTTGAAGGGAGGAGGGATACAGGATGCGGGTAAAGGAAGTGGCGGATCTGGTCGGCATTAGCGTGCGCACGCTTCATCATTACGATGAGATAGGACTGTTGGTCCCCGACGAGGTAACGGATTCCGGTTATCGCATCTATTCCGGTCGGAATCTCGAAATGCTGCAGCAGATTTTATTTTTTCGGGAGCTCGACTTCCCTTTGAAGAAGATTAAGGAGGTCGTACAGAGTCCGTCCTTCGACCGGAAGGAGGCGCTCGAACTTCACGGGAAGCTGCTGCTGGAGAAGCGGAGCCGTCTGGACAAAATGATCGCCGTTATCGAGAAGACGATTCGGCACGAGAAGGGAGAGCTTGAAATGACCGATAAAGAAAAATTCGAAGGCTTCGACTTCAGTCATAATCCGTACGAGCAGGAAGCGCGGGAGCGCTGGGGAGAAAAGGCGGTCGACGAGTCGAACGCCAAGCTGGCGCAGCTGTCGAAGAAGGAGCAGGAGGAACTGCAGAATCGGATCAACGTAATTTTTGCGAAGCTTGCCGCGCTTCGCCATGTCTCGCCGGAGTCGGCGGAAGCGCAGGAGGCGATCGGCGAGTGGTTCGAGGAGCTGAACCGGAAGGGCAGCAGCTATTCGCTCGAAGTGTTCAAGGGGCTCGGTCAAATGTATACCGACGATGTCCGCTTCACGAAGAACATCGACAAGTTCGGCGATGGCCTGGCGCTGTTCATGCGCGACGCGATGGCGGCGTATGCTGACCACAACGCCAAGTCTTAACGGGATTTACGCTTAAATGGATCGGACACGAGTATCGACTGGTTTGGCGGAAGAGGCGCATGGTTCTATGAACAATAAACATTTACCGCTCGAGTGTGGGAGGGCATAAAGCAAAAGAGCTGATGAAGGGGATGATTTCATCGGCTCTTTTGTTGGTGAGTGGGCTAACCAATAGCTGCAAGAGTGAAAAACAGCTCTGGGAATTGTCCCGGAGCTGGATTTATCAGGATGCTCGCTTATGAGCCGAAGCTTTAGGGGCTTACGGCTGCCAGTTTACATTAATCGTGGCTGTGCCGCTCGTTGGAGCGGTGAAGGAATGGTTCGATCCGCCTTCCCACGTTACTGTCGAACCTTGTTTTTTCAGGAATTTGAATTCGATGGTTTTGCCGGCCGGTACGCTGACGTCATAGTACCAGGTCGGGTACTGATAGATGACCTGATTATATAACGGACCGATGGCTTTGGCAGGATCCCAATTGCCGAGCTCGCTAACGCTGCCAGCCAGGTACACGTTTTGTCCGAGCGCGGTGGTGGCATTGTTCACCACAAACCGGACGCTGACTTGATCCCCGGTCAGCACTTCGAAGTTGTCGTGTACATTGCTTGAAGTGCCAGCGCTATTGGCGACTTTGATGTTATATACGCCACCGGCTACCGCAGGGATCTTCACTTTGATCTGCGTGTCCTCCCATGCCGTAATGTTAGCGCCTGTTACGGCCGTTGAGCCGAAGTATACCGTGCCTTTGGTTGCGCCGAAGCCGCGACCGTCAATGGTGATGGTTGCGCCTGGTTTGGCCATCATCGGTCCTACGTGCCCGATCGTTGGCGAAGTCACGGCGGTGGTATACTGCCATACGGCCGTACCGCCGGCAGCCAGCGTAAAGTTGGAAGCTGCTCCGCCTGTACCAACGGTCAGGCTGTTACCGTTCAGGAGACCGCCCAGCACGTCGGCATAGCTGCCGGCAGGCAATGAAGTCGCCAATCCGGTAATGGAAGCCGGCGTGTTCACGTTGCGGTTTACAGCGATAAGCGCTACGTTGCTGCCGAATTTGCGTTCATAGATCAGCACATCATTGTTGATCCAGCGCTCCTGCGTCGTTCCATAGGCGATGGCCGGATTGGATTTACGCAATGGCGCGAGCTTTTTAATTACTTGGTAAGCGGTAGTCGTCGTAGAGAATGAAGGAATCCGTGCCCGGTTGTTAGGATCGTTCCCGCCGGACATATATTGCTCGGTTCCGTAATAGATGGCTGGCACCCCGCGTGAGGTGAGCGTGAAGGCCAAGGCCTGTTCCAGCTTCCGGCGGTTGGCGCTGTTATCGTGGAAACGTTCCATGTCATGATTATCAATGAATGTGACCTGATCCTCCACTTGGGCATAGTCGGTTGCCGAGCCCTCCAGCATGGACTTCAGACCGTACATATTGTCGGTATTGTCCCTGAATACTTGGCGTACCTTCTGCGCGAAACGGAAGTCCAGCAGGCTCATGCCGGATTCGTTGGCAAACTTATGGTTCTCTGCACTTACTTCGTTCACGCCGAGGAACCATTCGCCGAAGGTGAAGACCGGCTTGTAGTTGTTGACGGTAGCCATGAAACTCTTCTGCCAGCCAAACGGCATATGCTTCACCGCGTCCATTCGAATGCCGTCAATGCCCAGATCGAGCCACATTTTGATGGCGTCCTTCAGGTAGGTATCCACGGTGCTGTTATTGTGATTCAGGTCGGCAAGGTCGTACAGGTTTTTGTAAATTCCGTTCTCTGTTGTTGAGAAATCGGTGCCTCCGTTATGATGGAACAAATTCTGTGTATCGTTCGTGTATCCGCCGAGCAGGGTGCCGTTGTTGTATAGCTTGCCGTTCTCCGCGAATGAAGGCTGGTCCGAGGAAGCGGGAGAGGTGTGGTTCGGTGCGAAGTCGATGATGACTTTGATGTTCTTGGCATGAGCGGCTGCGATGAGATTCTGGAAATCGGCGATCGTGCCGTAAGCCGGGTTCGTTTTCTTGAAATCTCTGGCCCAATAGCCGTGATAAGCGGTGTTGTTCACGCCGGAATAGTTGATGACGCTATAGATGTTCTCGACGGGCTGGGAGATCCAGATAGCGGTAACGCCCATGCCGGTCAGGTAGCCGTCGTTGATTTTGTTAATGATTCCTTGCCAGTCACCGCCGCAGTACAGTCTCAGATTGGTACAGGTACCGTCAAAGGCAGGTCCGGTCGGGTTGTTGGCCGTATTGCCGTCGGAGAAACGGTCCGTAAAGATTTGATAAATGACATCCGTGCTGAAATTTTGTTTATTGGATACCGAAGTATCCGGGGCCGCATGAGCAGGGCCGAGAAGGCTCAAGGCCAGGGACAAGCTAAGGGCAAGAGCAGTTGTCAGTTTGTAAAACTTTTTCATCGTAATTCCTCCTATGTAGTTGATAAAGAGAAGGTTGGTTTTACTAGCTTATCGGCTGCTTGAGCATCACCTCCCATACTAAATCGGGCAACAAAAAACCCCGGCATCTCCTGTAGAGAAACCGGGGTTGTTCCATACCGGGTGTGCGGTGACGGAATGCATGGCCCTTAAATTATGCGAGTGTTTGATTTCAACATTATTGTAAATGGAAGCGCATTCAAGTGTCAATAAGTTATATCCATATAAAAGGAAAATTTATGTAGGATGTGATGAAATTAAATTTTATAATCATTATTTATTATTGAAACAAAATTTTACAGGCCATATAATAGGTTTAGCAAACGTTTACATTTTCAAAGGCGCTGTGGATTTAAATGATGTCTGTTATTCAGTATTCCAAACTTAAGGACTTGCAGCAAAGGAGGGAAGATGGATGGCGAGCAGCGCGGAAATCGGTGCAGAGCAGCTGGGCTTGGCAATCAAGGGAGTGAAAGCGGCGTGCACCGCCATTGAACACGAAATAGCAGCGGGTACGACGCCGGGTGCCGTACTGGGCGTTGTGTATGAAGGCAAGCAGTGGTTTTATAGTGCCGGTTATGCCAACCCCAGGCCGAAGCAGGGTCAGCCTGTGCCGGTCAGCGAGGATACGTTATACGATTGTGCGTCCTTAACGAAGGTGGTGGTTACGCTCCCGTTGATTCTGCAATTGATCGATGAGGGAGTCTTGACCTTAAGCACAAAAGTGAGTAACATCCTGCCTCCATTTGGAACGGCTGGCAAAGAAGAGCTTACGGTAGGACAGCTGCTCGCGCATACCTCCGGGCTTCAGGCTGATATGAACCTGCATTCGCAGGGCTGGGATAGGGAACAGATGTGGGATGCTGTTCTTTCCGCACCGCTCGTGACCAAGCCGGATACCGAGGTGATTTACAGTGATCTGGGATATTTGGCACTTGGCTGCATGATTGAGAAGGTACTGGGAATGTCTTTAGAGCAGGCAGTAAAGGAACGGGTGTTGGATCCGCTCGGCATGCGTCATGCGACGCTGACTACTTCGCCTGAGCAGGTCGGCCGCTACGCCGCAACGGAGTATGAGGATACCATCCAGGATCATCTGTGCGGAATTGTGCATGACGAGAAGGCACGGGCCTTGGGTGGTGTATGCGGCCATGCCGGCTTGTTTGCCACCGCAGGCGATCTGCTGCAATACGCCCGAATGTGGCTGGTACAAGGGGCGATCCCGGGAACGGTGGGTCCAGCAGGAGTCGGCGAATCCCGCATCTTATCTAGGGCAGCAGCCATTGCGGCCACTCGTACCCATACGGGGCATATTCATGGCTCCAATCGTGGCCTGGGGTGGGTACTGAAAGGGGATAAGATGGACGCTTCGGGTGATTGGATGGGTCCGGGCTGTTACGGACATACCGGCTTTACCGGAACCAGCATGTGGATCGATCCCGAGTTAGATCTTGCGGTCGTTCTGCTGACAAATCGCGTATTCGGGGGGCGGAGCAGCAGCGTGGCTCAGCTGCGCGCACAGGTCCACAACGCGTTGACGGGAGCCGTGGCATGGTGAGATGGGAATGAGTCGTCGTTCGATTCGGCAGCGGCAGCCGTCCGGAGGCGATGTGACGCCTGGTCGACATCCGTCCAAGTATGCCCGGACCCCGCACCGTGCGCACAGGGAGCAGTGCGCACGATGTACAAAATAGCCGTTTTCGTTTCGGCAGCAACGCGGGAGCGATATGACCCCGGGATGGATAAGCAATGACCAATTGAGCCGGTACATTTCATGGGAGCTTTACATAGAGGTCGCTTCCAGTATATAGAATTGTTTGTTGATTAAGGTGAACCGGTCTCATTTGTTTCGCGGCAATGGAAGCGAATCCTAGCAAATCTGGAGAATTACGACAATAAGGAGGGAATACGTAATGACAAGTTTAGCCTACAGGGCTTACCGGCCTGGAGACGAAGACGCTATCACTACCCTGTGGAATGCCTGCTTACCAAGAGATCCCATGACTCGGCTTCGCTTTCGGAACTTGGTGCTGCTCGATCCGAACTTTGATCCGCAAGGACTGCGGATTGCGGAGCAGGAGGGCCGCATAGTAGGCGTCCTGTATGCGGTACGCCGGAGGCTGCCGATGATCGGAACCGAGCTGGAGCCGGATCGCGGGTGGATCACCTTCTTTTATACCGATCCATCCGTCCGGAGACAGGGTGTGGCATCGCAGCTGCTGCAGGACGGCGAAGACTATCTTCGCGGTCATGGACGCAGCAAAGTCTTTTTCTCCTCGTATGCCCCGAATTATATCGTTCCGGGAATCGATGGCGAGCGCTATCCAGAGGGCTTGGCATGGCTTGCAGCAAGCGGCTTTACCCGCAATTACACGGCGGTTGCGATGGATCGCTCCCTGGTCGATTTTCATATGCCGCCGGAGGTAACAGAGATGAAGCAGCAGCGTGAGCAAGAAGGCTTCACCTTCATGCTGGCTCAGGACAGCGATTTGGTGGAGCTGATCGATTTTGCGACGGACGTGTTTAACCCGGATTGGGGTCGGGCGATTCGCGAGGGACTGCTGCAGCGATTAACGACGGATCAGATTCTGATCGCGCGCGATCAAGGAAAGCTGGTGGGATTCTGCCTGCATAACGGTTATGAAGGCGTGGCTGAACGCTTTGGTCCGTTTGGCGTGGACCCGTCGATGCAAGGGAAGGGCCTTGGCAAAATCCTATTATATGATTGCCTCGCCCTCATGCGGGCGCAGGGGCTGCATGGAGCCTGGTTCCTTTGGACGGGCGAACACAGCCCGGCAGGGCATTTGTACCGTAAGGCCGGATTTCATGTGACGCGCCGGTTCGATATTATGAGCAAAACGCTTCAATAGATTCTACTACTTTTTATACAAAAGGGGAGATCCGATTTGACGGAAGCAAAGCAGCATCATATTTTGGCGATTGGCGGACATGCGGGCGATATGGATCTAACGGCAGGAGCCGTAATTGCTAAATACACGCAGGCTGGCCACAAAGCAACGTTTCTTCATTTAACGCCAGGGGAGAAGGGACACCCTCGTCTCACGCCGGAGGAGTACGCGAAGCAGAAGATTGACGAAGCTCACCAATTTGCCGATATCGTTGGCGCCGATGTCCGATTCCTTGCTTACAAGGATGCCGAGCTGCCGCTGGACGATGAAGTGAAGTATCAGGTTGCCGACGTCATACGGGAAGTGAAGCCGGATATCATCATCACGCATTGGAAGGAGAGCATCCATAAGGACCACTCCAATACCCATTACATTGTGGAGGACGCCCGCTTCTATGCAGGGCTGAAGACGATTGAACGTGAGCTTCCGGCCCATTATGCCCAGCATTTATACTATGCGGACAATTGGGAGGACCCGTACGATTTTCACCCCGAGGTGTTTATCGATATTCCGGACGAAGCCTATGAAACTTGGGTGAGAGCCATGAACGTGTATGCTTATGCGCGTGGGGAAACTTACGGCTTCCCGTTTATCGAATATTACAAAGCGCTCACGATTGTGAGGGGAGCTCCGGTGAACTTCAAGCGGGCACAAGCCTTTGCCGTGCCGAGAGGTGCATTGACTAAACGATTACAGTTTTTCTAAATATATGGTTTTACATCCAGACAACTGGAATAATACCTAATGAAATCACAAAAAAATTGTGAGAAATGCCAAAACATCCACTGACATTATACCTATCTTTTGATATAATGAGTGATGTTACGGGGGAACACGTACGGAATCATATAGAGAATACAAACAGGAGAGGAAGTCTTCCATATGGAGGCATCCTCTCTTTTCATTTGTCAAAGGCTGAGGAAAAGGGCGACAAAGCATTTCCGAGTGCAGCTCTGAACGGATGCGGAAGGGATGCTGTTGCATTTTTATAATTCCGTGGTATTATGTATTTAAAGAATCTTAAATTAAAGATATTAATAAAGGATACTTGTGCAATCTCTAATGGGATTGCAGCCTAGTTTATAATGTGGTTTTTAGGGTAGCCTATGGTCCTATTGGGCTATTCAGTGGAATTCTAACATTCATGGTTGTAAAACGGAATCTAACCATATAACCAATCGAAAGGAGACAATATAAATGGAACATACTCATATTTACCGCCAGGGAACCACTCCCGAGGCACCAACCTTACTATTGCTGCACGGTACCGGGGGGAATGAGGAGGATTTGCTGCCGCTGGCCGAGATGATCTCGCCCGCATCGAATGTGCTCGGCGTCCGCGGAAATGTACTGGAGAACGGCATGCCAAGATTTTTCCGTCGTCTCGCTGAAGGCGTATTCGACGTAGAAGATCTCGTGAAACGCACGCAGGATCTGAATGAATTCCTGAATTGGGCAGCCTCCGAATACAGTTTTGACCGCAGCCGTATCGTAGCGGTTGGTTATTCGAACGGCGCCAATATTGCCGCAAGCCTGCTGTTCCACGAGGGCGATGCGCTGCAAGGGGCAATCCTCCACCATCCGATGGTTCCGCTGCGGGATAAGACCTTACCGGATTTGACTGGCGTTCCCGTCTTCATCGCGGCCGGTCGTCACGATCCGATGTGCACCCCGCAGGAGAGCGAGGACCTGAATGAACTGCTAAGTGCGGCAGGGGCGGACGTGAAGCTGCATTGGGAGAACGGCGGGCATCAGCTGAGCCGTGCAGAGGTCGGGATGGCCGCTGCCTGGTTTAAGGAGAAGTTCCTCTAATACCAAGGACGCCAAGATAAACTAGCACCATGGATTCCTTCCTAAATAAGTAAAAATGAAAGCGAATATGATCAAAATACCGTCAAAACGTTGGCGGTATTTTTTTTATACTTAACCCATCGAATAAGAATCGAGGGGGTCCGACATGGCACAGACAATGGAGACGATGAAGAAGCATGGCACCCAGCCTTCGCGGGGACACAGATCCCGGGGATCCTTGCAGCGGGGAGAGAACCTATGGGGGATCGCATTCGTAAGCCCGATGCTGATCGGCGTTATCATTTTGGTGCTGTTTCCGATATTGGCTACGCTCGTGCTGGGTTTTGCCGATTGGAATTTCGTGCAAGGCTGGGATGGCATCCAATGGGTCGGGTTTCAAAACTTCCGCCAGCTGCTGGAGGATGACATGTTTATCAAGTCGGTGCGCAACAACATCTTGTTTCTCTTGACGGTTCCGGTCTACATGATAATCTCGATGGTGCTGGCCATCCTGATCGACCGGTTTGTCTATATGAAGGGCTATTTTAAAGTGGCTTACTTCATGCCCTACATATCCAACATCGTGGCGGTGGCCGTCGTATGGCAGGTGCTGTTCCAGCCGTCCTACGGGCCGATCAACGAAATTCTTCGGACGCTCGGGATGTCCAATCCGCCCAAGTGGATCGCGGATCCGAATTTCGCGCTGATTTCCATTATGCTGATATCGATCTGGATCTCCATCGGCTTCAATCTGATTATTTATATCGCCGGGCTGCAATCCATTCCGAAGGATCTGTACGAGGCGGCGGACATTGATGGAGCGAACGGGTGGACCAAGTTCAGACGCATTACGCTGCCCCTGCTGTCGCCAACGTCATTTTTCCTGCTGGTGACGGGCGTCATCTCCACGTTCAAGGTCTTTGATATCATTGCCGTCATGACGCAAGGGGGACCGATCGGCTCGACGACCATGATGGTGTGGTACTTGTACGATACGGCATTCGTCAACCTGAAGGTCGGTTACGCATCGTCCATTGCCGCGGTTCTGTTCGGCTTTGTCATGCTGATTACGCTGGGACAGTGGGCCGCTCAGAAGAAGTGGGTCAACTACTAGGAGGGAGGGCGCTATATGGGGACAAGAGTCGGCGTCGACTGGCGCAAGCTTATCGTCACGATCGCGATGTTCGTGGTGAGCATTCTGTTTCTCCTTCCTTTTATCTGGATGCTGGTTACATCCTTTAAGGTGGAGAGAGACGTATTCGTATATCCGATCCAGTGGATTCCGCGGGAGTGGAACGCGATTCAGAATTACAAGGAGGTATGGTTCGGCGATTATCCCTTCTATCTCTATTATTGGAACTCGATCAAGGTCAGCATATTGACCACGATCATCTCGGCCATGGTATCCGCCCTGGCGGCCTACGGCTTCTCCAAAATCCGGTTTGCCGCGGGCAATTGGCTGTTCATCATCGTGCTGGTGACCTACATGATTCCGGGCCAGGCCATCCTGATCCCGCAGTTTATTCTGTACCGCAACATCGGGCTGTTCGATAACCATTTCGGGCTCATTATGCTGGGAAGCTTCAGCGTGCTCGGAACATTCATGCTCAGGCAATTCTTCATGGGCGTGCATCAGGAATTCATCGAATCCGCCAAAATCGACGGCGCGAACCATCCGCGAATCTTCTGGTCGATTGCGCTGCCGCTGGTGAAACCCGCTGTTGCCACGTATGCGATCCTGCGATTTATCTGGACGTGGAACGATTATCAGAATCCGCTCATCTTCCTGCGGACGGACCGGCTGTTCACAATTCCGCTGGCGATGCAGAAATTCACGTCCTTGAGCGGAGAATTCTATTCCCTGATCATGGCGGCTGCCGTGTCGGCGATCTTCCCGCTGCTGATCGTTTTTATCATCGGCCAGAAGAGTGTCATCGAGGGCATCGCGCTGGGCGGGGTCAAGGGTTAGGAGCCCCGGGAATGAATGGGGTAAAAATAGTTCCAACATCAGTAAAGATTGTTTTATGGTTAAGATGTAAGCGCTCTATATAATGGGGATAGTTACAGCTAGAATCGTCACGACCTTACATACCGATATCAATGGGGAGGGTTATAGACAATGATGAACAAGAAATGGTGGTCAGGCGTTCTCACGGTCGCGATGGTGATCGGCCTGCTGTCCGGCTGCGGCGGCGGAGCGAAGGAGAATGCGGCGCAAGAGGGTTCCGAACAAGGCGGGGGCAAAACCAATCTGAGGCTGTACACATATGGCACGGAGGAAGCTTACAATTGGAAGAAAACGATCCAGGCCTATGAAGAGGCCACGCCGGGCGTGACCATTGAGCTGGTCCAGCTCAGCGAGAAGGGGGATACGCAGGAGGCGTTCAAGAAGCTCGACCTGGAGGCGGCATCCTCGGCCCAGATGGACATTCTGATGTTCAGCGATCCGGCGGGTTACGCGCAGCGGGTGGCGCTCGGCATGGCCGAGCCGCTGGATGACTTTATTGCGAAGGACGGCTACAGCGTGGAAACGGATTATAAAGTAGATACCCGCCTCGACGGCAAGGTCTACGCGCTGCCGGGCAAGTTCAACCCGTGGTATGTGCTGCTGAACAAGGATCATCTGGAGGAAGCGGGACTGCCGGTTCCGACGGACTGGACCTGGGACGAATATGCGGATTATGCCAAAAAATTGACCCAAGGCGAAGGAGCGTCAAAGCGCTACGGGACATACTTCCATGGTCCGCAAGGGGGCGGATGGCTGGAGTTTCTGAAGCTGATGATGGCGAATCAGCCTCAAGATACCGATTATTTGAAGGCCGACGGCTCTTCCAATCTGGATAACCCGACCTTCAGGCAAACGCTGGAGCTGCGCGTGCGGATGGAGAAGGAGGATCAATCCTCGGTGCCTTACACGGACATGATCTCCCAGAAGCTGAATTACCGGACGCAATTCTTCAATCAATCCGCGAGCATGATCACGATCGGCAGCTGGATGAACACGGAGATCGGCGGAACGGATAAAGTGCCGCTGGACTTTAATGTTGCCGTAGCCCCATTCCCGAAAAACGAGGAAGGCGATCCGACGGGACTTACGCCGGTCACCACGGATTACGTGGCGGTGGCGGCCAAGTCTAAGAATAAGGAAGAGGCTTATAAATTCGTCCGCTGGTATACAACGGAAGGGCAAATCGTGCAGGGCAAGAACATTCCGGCCTGGCAGCAGGTGAAGACCGAGCAGGTGGAAGAGATCATCGACACCATTCTGTCGGCCACGAAGAGTCCGGAAAAGGTAGACAAGAAATCGCTCGTGGACACCTTGGTCGCCTCGAAGGCTTCGGCCATCGTCCCTCCGGCGCCTTATCAGGCGGAAGTGTACGAGGCGGTGAACGAGGAATACGAGAAGCTGATTCTGGGCAATCAGGATATCGACCAGACCATTGCGAATTCGCAGGAGCGAGTGAACAAAATTATAGAATCCAACAAAAAATGATCTGGTATAATAGACAAAAAAATCGGGACGGAATTTTTCGTCCCTTTTTTTGAATTCGCGTACATCATTCCCGTCACGCCATACCCGAGGTGGATCTTATGCCCGCACGACTCAAGAGCCTGATCCCGAGCTCCATCAGGCATAAGCTGATATTGGCTGCCATCACCTGCATCGTCGTTCCCGCCATAGTCAGCTTGATTCTGTATAATTCGTTAACGAAGGAAGCCTTGAGGCAGCAGGCGGTATCCAATGCAAGCGATGCCCTTCAGCTGGTCCGCGGATCGGTGACGAATCTGCTCTTAAGCAAAATCAATATCGCCAACTACATTCAGATGAATTCCGGGTTGAATTCTTACTTCAAGCAGGTGGTCTCCGGCAACGAAGACCCGGACCCTTACCGCAGATTCATGGACTCCAACCGGGTTTTGGAGCACCTTTTCAGCTTGACGGTCGTCGGCGAGAAAAGTTATGTGACCGTCATACTAGAGAACGGCTCCTATTACATGAATTATTCCGTAAGCGATTACAATCCGCTCGATTACAGGCAGCGGCCTTGGTTCAGCCAGATATCGGAGCTGCAAGGCTTGGAGTCTCTGTGGACAGGACCGGAGGCCACGCTGTTCCTCCCCGACCAGATCGATCATCCGACACAGCTATCGGTGGTGCGCACCCTCCGGCTGCCGGATTCCGAGATTTACGGCTACGTGATCGTGACGTTCATGGAGGATCAGATCAGCGGGATCTTCAACTCCCTTTCGGAAGGCAACGATATGGTGCTGCTGGATGCCAAGGGAACCATCGTTTCCGGCAGTCATCAGAACCAGATCGGAACGACCTTTGCTTATCTCGATGAGTTGGATCAAGATAAGCCGTATTCGATCGTACCGATGAAGGGGGAAAAACAACTGATGGTACACCAGGACATTCCGTTTGCCGGATGGAGATTGGTGCTGATGCAGCCGTACAAGGATGCGATCGTCAATATCAACTCGATTTTTAACCGGGTGTTCTGGTTTCAGATGTGCTTCTTTCTGATCTTCCTGCTGCTGCTCATTGCCCTTGTCCGCGCGTTTACGAAGCCGTTAGTCAAGCTCGGCAAGGTGGCAACCGCCGTGCAGCGCGGAAATCTGGAAGTAAGGTCGAATGTTCATGGCAATGATGAGGTTGGTCGGCTCGGTCATTTATTCGACGACATGCTGGACCGGTTCAAAGCCATGATTTCGGAAATATCCGAGAACCAGGCGAGAAAACGAAAAGCGGAGCTCCGAATGCTACAAGCCCAGATCCATCCCCATTTTCTGTTCAATGTTCTGAATTCGATCCGGATGAAGGTCATGAAACGGGGGGATCCCGAAAGCGCCAAGATGATCGGCTCCCTGTCCGTGCTGCTCCGCATGACGATCAGCCGCGAGGAGGACGAGATTGCGCTTCACGAAGAAATCGACCTGATCTCGCATTATGTGGCCCTGATGAACCTCCGGCAGAAGGAGGAGGTCAGGCTGGAGCTGGATATCGCGCCGGAGGCTTTCCTCTTTAAGGTGCCGCGCTTTTTCCTGCAGCCGATCGTGGAGAATGCGTTAATCCATGGGCTCAACCAGCAGGCAGGGATGATCCGGATTGCCGCCGTCATGAAGGGCAGGCACCTCGTGCTGGCGGTGAAGGACGACGGCATCGGCATGGATGAAGCTATCCGGGAGTCGATTGCCCGCAGAATCCAGGGCAGCTCCGCCGGGTCCTCGACGCAGGAAGAGGCAAGCGGAGGCAGCTTCTCCCATATCGGTCTTCAGAATGTGATGGAACGGATGAGGATGGTGTTCGGCGAGGCTTTCCAATGTCACGTCTACAGCGAGCCTGGCCAGGGAACGGTGATCGAGATGTTTATACCGGAAAGAGGGAAAACGGATGTATAACGTGATGCTGGTGGACGATGATTATCCCGTCATCGAGCTGTTGTCGGAGGCCATATCGTGGAATGAGCTGGGTTTGAATCTGATGGGAAGTTATGAGAACGGCTTGAGTGCCTGGGAGGATGCGAGGTATACGCCTCCGGACATCCTGATTACGGATATCGGCATGCCCAAAATGAACGGGCTCGAGCTGTCCGCACGCATCAAAGAAGTGAAGGCCGATGTGCGGATCGCCATTCTGTCCTGCCATAACGAATTCCAATATGCCCAGCAGGCTATGCGCCTGAACGTGCAGGATTATCTGCTGAAGGATACGCTCGACCCCGAGGAGCTGGCACAGCTGCTGAGGCGCTTCAAGCAGGCAATGGACGAGGAGGCACAGAAGGGCTGGGAACGGTCGCGGATGATCCATCTGGTGGACGAATCCAAGGAGCTGCGGAAGGAGCAGAGCCTCAAAAATTTCATACACCAGCCCCTGCTGTCACCCGAAAAATGGCGGCATGAGCTGTCGGAGTACGGGATATTGAAGCCGGGTTCTCACTGCCTTCCCGTCGTCGGGCATCTGGAGGATGTCCGGGATATCAAGCACCGCTTCGCCTCCAACCAGACGCTGCATTTTGCCCTGGGCAACGTGCTGCGGGAGGTGCTGGAGCAGCTGAATCCGAGTGCGGTCCATGTCATATATGATGCAAAGTCTTCGCTGCTCCTGTTCTCGTACCGACCCGGCTTGGGCAGCAACATTTACGATGATACCGCTGCCTGCCTGAAGGAGGTGCAGCGGACGCTCGAGCGCGTGCTGCGAATCCGCATGTCGTTCCTGATCGGCCGGGGGTGCGCGGAGCCGGAGGGCTTAAAGGCAGGGCTTAATGAACTGTTGGCCAGCCGGCAGCAACGATTCTATCTGGAGCCGCAGGAGATATCGAAACTGAACGGAGCGCTTGAACAGAAAAGTCTGCATGGGGATCCCGATCTCTTCGTTTATTATGACCGGGCCAGCTCGGAGCTGCGGGAATCGCTGCTCGGCAAAGAGGGCTTCGGCGCGGTGCGCGATACGGTCGATCGGTGGATCACATGGATTCAAGGCAAGCGGTACGCACCGGAATCGGTTAAGGACTGGGTGTTGAAGCTGCTGCTGGATCTGAAGCTGAGGCTTCATCTTCTGCATTCGCTGTCACCCGCTTATACAGCGGATGCGCTGCACAAAGAGATCATGGACATGGATTCCTTGAACGAGCTGAAATCCTGGCTTCACGATTATTTGGAATCCACCATGCAGGCTATGGATCGGGGATTCGGGGGCAGCAGAAGATCGGAAGTGGCGGAGGCCTGCAAATACGTGTCCCTTCGGCTTGATCAGAGAATCACGCTGGATGAAGTTGCGGGCTGTCTGCACCTGAATCCGAGCTATTTCAGCCGCATGTTCAAGAAAGAAACCGGGGTCACCTTCATCGAATACGTCACCCGGATGAAGATGGAGCGAGCCAAGGAGCTGCTCCGGCAGACGGACCGCACGGTCGGGGAAATCTGCGAAAGTCTGGCTTACGACAATGTGAGTTATTTCAGCAAGACATTCAAGGCTTATGCGGGGGTGACCCCTGTAGAGTTCCGGAACGGTTGAACGGGAGTTGAAACGGGCGTCTGAACGGGCGTCGAAATGGGGAGGAGGTTTTAGTCCGATGAACAGGATGCAGGAGCTGACAACGATTGCGAACGGGATGGCTCCCGCCGATCTGCGGATGTATTACCTAGGCGGGGACCAGAGGTCCTTCTGGGAAGGGATCCGCCGAAGCAAAGATTACGAGCAGGACATATCCGAGATTCGGGAGGAAGGGGAGCGGCTGCTGTCTGTCCCGAACCCGGCGCTGACGTATGACTTATTCACCCGGTTTGCCCGGCAGGGAACGAGGCTGGATTATGAGAAGGTGTATTTCGAGCGTAGGCGCCGGCTGAATACCTTTGCCCTGTTGACCCTTCTCGAGCCGGATAAGGAAGCGTACCGGATGGCTCTCCAGGAGATGATATGGTCCATCTGCGATGAGTATACCTGGTGTCTGCCGGCGCATCTGAACGCGGAATCGCCGGGCGGCATCAAAGGGACAATTGATCTGTTCAGCGCCGAGACCGGGTTTACCCTCAGCGAAATCCGCGTGCTGCTGCGGGACCATCTGCCTCCGCTGCTGATTTCAAGAATCGAGGAAGAGGTTGAAGCTCGATTGTTCACCCCTTTCCTAAGTCATGAGCACGGCTGGGAGACCGCCACGCATAATTGGTCTGCGGTCTGTGCCGGTTCCATCGGCTCCGCCGCGCTGCTGCTTATCGAAAGCGGGGAATCTCTTGCGAAGGTTCTGCTGAAGACGGAGCGGTGCATGGACTATTACCTGCAGGGTTTTGGCCCCGATGGGGCCTGTCTGGAAGGGCTGGGATATTGGAATTACGGGTTCGGGTATTTCGTGTATTATGCCGATTTGCTGCGCAAGCGCACCCGAGGCGAGATGGACTGGTTCCACGCGGAGAAGGTCGGCCGCATCGCCTCGTTTCAGCAAAAGGGCTTTTTGGGAGGAAAAGCCGTCGTCAACTTCTCCGATTCGCAGCCCGAAAGCACGGTACATATCGGCTTGTCTCATTATCTGGCCGGATTGTACGCAGACTTCGAGTCTCCGCCGCAGTCTCTCCGATCGGGATATCGCGATGATCATTGCAGCCGCTGGGCTCCGGCGCTGCGTAACCTGATCTGGCGGGACCCCTTGATGCAGGGAAGCGATTGGGAAGAGGCAAGTTATTACTTGCCCGATGCCCAGTGGCTCATCTCCCGCGGCTCATATGGAGGCGAAGTATATGCGTTTGCCGCCAAGGGCGGCAGCAATGCCGAGCCGCACAATCATAATGATCTCGGGCATTTTATTCTGTACGGCGCCGAGGAAGCCTGGTGCTCGGACCTCGGCTGCGGCGAGTACACAGCGGAGTATTTCGGCGAAGGACGGTATGGCTATGATTGTAACGGTTCCCAAGGCCACTCCGTGCCGATCATCGACGGCCATTTCCAGCAAGAGGGCCCGGATAGCGCCGCGGTTATATTGGAAGCGGTGACGGGCGAAGCCGTGGATCGGCTTGCGCTTGAGCTGACCTCGGCCTACCGTGTTCCGGCGCTTCAGTCATTCACGAGGACGCTGGAATGGAACAAGGAGGGGCTTCGGCCCGAACTGACGCTGAGCGACCGCTTCATGTTCGATTCGCCCCCAGGCAGCTTGGTGGAGCGGATCGTTACCAGGATACGGCCCGAGCTGGTACTGATCGATGGCCGCTGGGTTGTTGCGTTAAGGGGAGCGGGAGCCCCAAAGCAAGGAGTTATCCCGGATGGGAAAAAGACGGAGGAACTGACTATCGCAGCAAAAGAATGGGCCCTTAAGCAGCAACTGGTACAGGACCGAGAAGGCAATCGGGAGGGGCAACTGGCACAGGGCCGAGGAGGGACCCGGGAGCATTCGGCAGTTCGAGATATGCAACCCATTCGGGAGCGGGTTCTTTCCATGGACGACAGGCCCGGTCTACTGATCCACTATGACAGCGGGATTGTCGAGCCTGAGCTGACAAGGCATACCTTCCAAGATCACTTTGGCAAGGAAGCGGTTTGGTATGCCGTGGATTTCAAAGTGAAGGCACCTGGCTTGCATGCAATTATCGATTTCAGATTTCAATTCATATGAACAGAGGAGTGGAGAAGTATGAAAACAGAGATCGCTTTGGATTGGCTGACGGAGGCCTGGGAGAAATCGCTTGTGAAGACGCAGCGGAATGTAGCGCGGATTGGAGCGGGATTCCCGCATGCCAGCCAGAATGGAGTCTATCAGTTGGAGCCGCCGCATTGGTGGACGGCTGGTTTCTGGCCTGGGATGCTTTGGCTTCTGTACAATGACAGCGGCCTAGCGGTGCTTAGAACCACCGCGGAGCAGTGCGAGCTCATTCTGGATGAGGTGCTGAACGAATACGTGCGACTGGACCATGATCTCGGCTTCATGTGGACGCTGACGAGCATGGCTTCCTACAAGCTGACCGGGAGCGAAGAGTCCAAGGTTCGGGCACTGAAGGCAGCCAATTACCTTGCGGCACGCTTTAACCTGAAGGGCCAATATATTCGAGCCTGGAATCCGTGGTTCGAAGGGGAGGACAATGCAGGGCTCGCCATCATCGATTGCGCCATGAATACGCCCCTGTTGTTCCTGGCATCCGAGATTAGCGGCGATCCCCGCTATCGGCATATTGCCGAAGCGCATATGGATACTGTGGTCCGGGACTTTGTCCGGCCGGATGGTTCCGTATATCATATCGTCCGATATGATCCGGTTACCGGTGAACGTGTCGGAGGTATAGGAGGGCAGGGCTTTGCGCCGGAATCCGCTTGGTCCAGAGGAACGGCGTGGGCGATTTACGGCTTGACGCTTGCCTATCATCATACGGGCAAATCGATATACCTCGACACAGCCAAAACAGTTGCGCATTTCTTCCTGGCGAACCTGCCGGAAGACCATGTGCCGTTCTGGGATTTCCGAGCGCCGGATGAGGCTCGGATCTACCGCGATTCGTCCGCCGGAGCCTGTGCCGCCAGCGGGCTGCTGCTGCTGGCCGACAAGGTGGAACCGGGACAGGCGGCCGTATACCGAACATCAGCTGTCCGGATTCTGGAGTCGCTGTACCGTAATTACGGCACGTGGAACAACGATGGGGAGGAAGGCTTGATTCTCCACGGAACCAGTCATTATCCGGAGGGCAAGAATATCGACGTGCCCCTGATTTACGGCGATTTTTTCTTTGTGGAAGGACTGGCGCGTCTGAGAGGGAAGGGGCCGTTTTACTGGGAATGATCGAGATTGAAGCGAACGAATCGGGTACAAGAACAAGAACAAGAACAAGAACAGAAACAAGAACAGAAACAAGAACAGAAACAAGAACAGAAACAAGAACAGAAACAGACTTAGGAACAAGAAAAAGCAAAGGAAGAGCAGACGTACAGAAAGAGGATAAAAGGAATTAAAAGAATGGAGAAATGGATAGTGATCTAGATTCTCAGGAAGAGAATAAGAGAAGCAGGCGCTCGGAAATAGAATATTAGAAGTAACGCAAGGTAAGAGGATAGAAGTGTAAATGAAGCATTCCGGAAATGGAGTGAGAATAAAAGATGAGCTTACAGGCTACTGAGAATCTGGGGAACGGCTTGATCCATCCGGTTGCCCGGAATCCGCTACGTACAAGAGAGGATGTGCAGGAAGCACTCACCCAACTGCTCGAGCCTCTGAATCAATATTACAGCGAGGGACGCGCACGATTAATCCTCGACCGTTGGGGCGCAGACGCCTATGCCGATATTGCGGAGATGGAGGGCTTCTCGCGCGTGCTGTGGGGACTTGTGCCCGCTGTTGCCGGCGGCTCCCATGACGAACTGTGGGAGCTGTGCCTGCAAGGAATACGCTCAGGGACGGATCCGGAACATGCGGAATATTGGGGTAAGGTGAACGATTATGATCAACGGCTGGTGGAGATGGCGGTGTTCGGATTGGCCTTTGCCCTGATTCCGGATCGCATCTGGCTGCCGCTGAGCGAGAAGGAGAAGGCCAACCTCTATCAGTGGCTCGATCAGATCAACCATCATCCTTGCTATGATTGCAATTGGCTGTTTTTCCATGTATTTGTCAATGTCGGCTTCCGCAAAGCGGGATTGCCTTACGATGCCGGGCAGCTGGAGAACAATCTCCAACGAATAGAGGAGTTCTATCTGGATGCAGGCTGGTACAGCGACGGAATCGGGGGGCACAGCGATTACTACGTGCCATATGCTTTTCATTTCTACGGCCTGATCTATGCGCAGCTGATGGGAGAGGAGGACCCCGAACGCGCCGGGCGTTACAGGGAGCGGGCGGCGTTGTTTGCGCGAGATTTCGTCCACTGGTTTGCCCCCGACGGGGCGGCTGTTCCTTACGGGCGCAGCTTGACGTACCGCTTCGCCCAGTCCGCCTTCTGGTCGGCTGCGGCTTATGCCGGGCTGGAAGGATTTAGTCCGGGCCAGCTGAAGGGGCTGGTCCTGCGAAATCTCAGATGGTGGTTTCGGCAGCCTATTTTTGACCGGGACGGCGTGCTAACGGTGGGGTACGCTTATCCGAACCGAATCATGTCGGAGAACTATAACGCGGCCGGCTCCGTGTACTGGTCGTTAAAGACGTTTCTGATCCTGGCTTTGCCGGAGGAGCATCCATTCTGGACGGCCGAGGAGCAGGAGCTGGCGGAGACAGGACGTATTTCGGTCCAGGAGCCTGCACATCTGGTGCTTTGCCGTGACGAGAAGACCGGTCATGTGGCCGCCTTCAACACAGGCCATCCGTCTACGAACGAGCATACGCATACTTCTGCCAAGTACGAGAAGTTTGTATACTCTACCGCCTTTGCGTTCAGCGTCCCGAGAGCGGAATGGGGACTGGCCCAAGGGGCTTTTGATTCCATGCTGGCGCTTAGCGAAGGCGACCAACTGTACCGGGTCAAGCGCTTGTGCGAGGAGACGGGGATTCAGGAGCATGTGCTTTATGCAAAATGGAAGCCGTGGAGAGACGTGGAGGTACAGACTTGGACAGCGGCAGGGCTGCCATGGCATATTCGCATTCACCGGATCAGTACGGGCAGGATGCTCGATGCTGCAGAAGGCGGGTTTGCTTTAGGCTTAGGATCTCTGGACAGCTCCCAGGCGGGAGAAGGGGCAGCATCGGCTTCCGGAACCTTGGGCACGAGTGCCATCTATGGCATGCTCGGTTACGATACGGCAGAGCTCATCTATCCCCATGCCAATACCAATCTCCTGCGTCCCCGAACCGTCATTCCTACGTTGAGGGCGGCGCTCGAACCCGGAACCCATTGGCTCATAGCGGCCGTGCATGGCAGCCCCAGCGCTCCCGGCACTCCCGCCATTGAGGAGCCTTCCATAGAAGCCGTGAAAAAGGGACTGGGCGTAGAGATAGGCGAGCGTGAGATTAGAATAACGACGCAGACAGGGAAAGTCATCGTGATTCCGATGGACTAACGGGCATGCCTCATTCGTAAGTTGGAGGCGGATTCGTCTCCGTATCAATAAAACCACGAAAGCCGGGGGATTGATAACCCCGGCTTTCGTGCGCTTCATATAAGTACCTCATCCTCCCTGATCGTGGCGATGGGCTGCAGAAATTGATGATCAAAGGGCCGGAGCTCTGTCCCTGTCCGAGCTTTATTCACCCAATCCGGGTTGACCAAGGCGCTGGTGCCGATCGCAACGAAATGCGCATGGCCAGAAGCCAAGATTCGTTCTGCGACAGCCGGCTCGCCGAGTTTGCCGTTCGCGATGACGGGAACGCCGCCGTATGTTGCGGCTAGCTCGGCTAAGGTGGTCTCGCCTTCAGCGAAAGCGGGGGCGTATGCTTTGTACTCCGTCGTGTGAATGTAAGACGGTGAGGCCCCGCTCAATTGACCGAATATGATCTTAGCATCCTCAACTCCCTGAGCCCATTTATGATGAAAATCGTTCACCTTGCCCTGGGAAATCCGCACGCCCACGATATAATCCGTGCCAACGGCTGCCCGAATGGCTTCCAACACTTCAACGACAATTCGAATCCGATTTTCCGTGGACCCGCCGTATTCATCCGTTCTGCGGTTGGTGTAATCGGTTATGAATTGATCGAGCAGATAGCCGTTTGCCGCATGGATTTCAACCCCGTCGAATCCAACGGCCTTGGCGCGGAGTGCCGCTTGCGCAAAATCCTGGATCGTTTGTTTAATCTGAGGCTGCGTTAACTCCCGAGGGGTGGCGAATTCTCCGCTTCCTCCATGATCCTCAAGCATGGCGCCCACCGACTTCACTGCAGAAGGCGCGACCGGGACGAATCGCTCATGCTGAACAAGGCCCCCGGCGTGCATCAGCTGCGCGATGATTTTACTCCCCTCCCGATGAACAGCTTCGATGACAGGCTTCCAGGACGCGGCCTGCTGGTCATTGGCCATGCTGGGCTGGTTGAGATAGCTTTGGCTCTGTACGTCATCCGGATAAAGGCCTTCCGTAATGATCAGACCGAACCCGCCCTTTGCGAATCTCTGATAGTATCGGACCATTCGGTCGTTAGCCAGGCCATTCGGCTCCGCGCTCGTTCTACTCATGGGGGAGAGTACGGCCCGATTGGGCAGTTTCAAGGCTCCTAATGAAGCTTCGGTTAGCAGTTTGGGATATATATGCATGGTTGTTTCCTCCTCATTGGTTGATCAGTCTTATGGCGACCGTCGCTTGTTAGTGGGTATGATCTGATTGTATTTCGCACGGTCTATACTGTAAAATGATAGAAATTAATAGTTATATCAATAAAAATGATACCAAGAAGGTGAGCTGGATGGACTTAACGGATTTGAGGATGATCGTCGTCATTGTGGAGGAAGGCAGCGTATCCGGTGCAGCCGAGAAGATGGGGTATGTGCAATCCAACGTGACGGCGCGCATACGCAAGCTGGAATCCGAGCTGGGTCTTCCTTTGTTCGATAGGCATCCCAGAGGAGTTTCGCCCACGGAGAGGGGGCTCGTTCTCTATCGATATGCCAAGGAGATTCTAGATATGGCTGAGGAAGCCCTTGCCGCCGTGAAAGAGCCGCCCTATCCAAGCGGTCCGCTTGTGATCGGTGTCGTGGAGACGATGGCGACATCGCCATCCTTCATCCAGGCCTTGTCCGATTTTCAACGAACCTATCCGGAGGTCGCGTTATCTCTCGTTAGCGGAACATCTCCACAGCATCATGAAGGCATGCTCAGCCGAAGATTGGACGGTGCGTTCATTACCGGTGATTATGATATGTCGCGGCTTGTGAGCGAGCTGGAAATCCGGGAGGAGGTGTCGCTGCTTGCTTCGTCGGAGGAATCCGAAGAAGAGGGGGCATTCAAGGAATTCGGACTAACAGGTGCTTCTTGGATCGTATTTCCCAAGGGATGTCCGTTCCGGAAGTCTAACGAAGAATGGCTTAGCAGCGAAGGGATCGCCGCAGCGAACATGATCGAAATCAGTACTTTGGAATCGATGCTCAGCTGCGTACGGGCCAAACTGGGCTGCGCGCTTCTGCCGGCATCGGCGATTCCTTGGTCCGATCCAGGATTAAGGGCCTATCCCGTACCGGAAGAGTATCGCAGCGCCACGACCCGGCTGCTCCGTCGAAATGAATCATTTCGCAGCAAGGCGTTTGCCGCTTTCGCGGAATGCGTCAGAGAAGCTGGCGGTCTGAATTCGACTGGAATTCAGGCCTCCTGATCTTGAAAACATCGCCAGTTTCCGAAAGCTTGCCAGAAAAGGGCGGGATATTTTCATGAAAAGTGATACAATGATAGAAATACGTATATGAGGGTAGCGGAAGGATTAACGTTTACCTGGCAGCGAAGTGGGAGTGTGATCGAGAGAATGGAAGAGACGTATACGGCCAAACGGGCAGTCAGCATGGAGGACATCGTACGCGCACACCACGTGCTTCGTGAAGTGATCGTGCGGACGCCACTGCAGCGCGACGCTGTGCTGTCAGCTAAGTATGACTGCGAAGTGTATTTGAAGCGCGAGGACTTGCAGGTGGTTCGCTCCTTCAAGATCCGCGGTGCTTACAATATGATTCGCAGCTTGTCGGACGAGGAACGTGGTAACGGGATCGTGTGCGCCAGTGCTGGAAACCATGCGCAAGGGGTGGCTTTCTCCTGTAATGCGCTGAATATTAGAGGCAAGATTTATATGCCGAGTACAACCCCGAATCAGAAGGTGAAGCAGGTGAAGCGTTTTGGCGGGGGCAGTGTCGAGGTCATTTTGACAGGCGATACCTTCGACGATGCTTATGCTGAAGCGATCAAGGCTTGTGATGAGCATGGCATGACCTTTATTCACCCGTTCGATGAAGCGAAGATCATTGCGGGCAACGGCACGATCGGGATGGAGGTTATGGAGGAGCTGGACTCGCCGGCCGATTATATGTTTGTCACCATTGGCGGCGGCGGTCTTGCCGCAGGCGTGGCAACATATGTCAAAACCGTCAGCCCAACGACGCAAGTCATTGGCGTTGAACCGCTCGGCGCAGCGTCCATGATCGAGGCCAAGAAGCAGGGTGAGGTGGTCACCATGCACGAGATCGACAAATTCGTGGATGGCGCCGCCGTGAAGCGTGTCGGGCAGCTGACGTATGATATCTGCTGTGAGCTTGTTGATGACATCGTGACGGTACCGGAAGGCAAAGCCTGCACCACCATCCTGGAGCTGTATAACGAAAATGCAATCGTTGTAGAGCCTGCCGGGTCGCTGGCCGTGGCGGCGCTGGATATGAACCGGGACCGGATTCGCGGAAAAACGGTCGTATGCATCATCAGCGGCGGCAATAACGATATCGACCGGATGCAGGAAATCAAGGAACGCTCCCTGATTTATGAAGGACTGAAGCATTACTTCATGATCAACTTCCCGCAGCGTGCGGGCGCGCTCCGCGAGTTTCTGGAAGAAGTGCTGGGTCCCGACGACGATATCGCGCGCTTCGAATACACGAAGAAGCATAACAAGGAAGACGGGCCTGCTCTGGTGGGCATCGAGCTGTTAAGGCCCGAGGATTACGGACCGCTGGTAGAGCGGATGCAGCGCAAGGGGTTGGATTACACAGAGCTGAACAAGAACATGAACCTGTTCAATCTGCTGATTTAAGAGGTACACAGGCCACGATAAATAGGCACAGACCACGTATAAAAGCCGGATTCTCCTACAAAACGGGAACCCGGCTTTTTTTCATAGCAATTCATTAGGTTATCGATCTTGTTTAACGTTGGGGAATGGTCTGTGGTTTGTTCGTCTAGTCGAGCGGAACCGCCTTCGCACGGTACTGCTCCACTTCCTGGGTTAACTTGTCCTTGTTGCTCTCAAGCACTTCAGACCAGGATTTCAGCTTTTTCAGGAGAGCACTTTTGGAGACGGCGTCGCTGTCCTTGAAAACGCTATCGAAGGCTTGTCGCACTTCCGGATCAAGTAGATTGTCCTCGTATTTGAATAGCGGCGTATTGTTATAACCGTAGAATAAGCTTAGCTCCGTAAAACGAAGCTTCAGCTTCACGTCCGCAGTCCGATTGGATTTGGGATAAGCGCTGATAAAGGCCTCTTGCGTAAGTCCCCGATCAATGACCTCGCTCCATGGGATTACCAAAGCGGCATCACTGACGGCAGGCTTCTCGGATTCAACGACCATGATGTCGATATAGGCCTGAATATCCTTGTTGATATAAGGCTTGTATGGCTTCAGCGTGGTATAGTCGATAATCGGGAAGACCACGCCCTCGGTTGTATGCAGCCTGTAGCCGCTGTCGCGCAGGTTGATGAGCACCTTTCGGAGCGTTTCATCCTTGGTTTTGTTAATGGTGGTGTTAATCGGCTCCCCGTATTTGTACAGGTTCATCAGTTTATCCTGAATGCCGATTTCATACACCTTGTCGGTTTTTGCCGGGAGCGCATCATTCATCGCGTTCTCCAGCTTAAGCACCAACATGGTCGCCTGATACGAGGTTACGCTGCGGATATGCTTGGTGATGTAAGCCTTCGCATAAGCCACGTCAGTTTCCTTCAGAAGTTTACTGGCTTTGTTGTACACCGCATTGCCGAAGGCGGTAGCTTTGCTTGAAACTGCGGTTGAACCAGCTTGGGATACGGATGCAGGTGCTGCGTTAGCGATGACGCCGGTCTGGATCGATAGAATAAGTGCAAGGATGGCAGCAATCGCGGATTTTTTGGATTTTGACATATATATTCCTCCCTTACCACACATTACCCTTATCCTATCATCTTCTATAGAACATTAGTTTACAATGTACGAAAAAATATTAAAGATTTTGTTATGCGCAAGCCGCGAATTCATGACAAGTTTGTATTATTTGCTCGAAAAAAGAAGCTTCGTCCCGGCGATTCCGACCAGGAATATAACGAGACTGATCCATGGCGCTATGGTCAGAACCGGCAGCAGCCGCCCCAGCCACACACCGGCAACAAGAATCAATACGGTGATGGCGACATAAATCCCCATATTGCGGACATTAATCTTGCGCTTGTCCTCCTCCGGCTTGAAGGTGTCGCTCTTCATCGATCTTAACAATGCGTGGATCAGCACATAGGAACCGCCTGCTATGAGAATCAGGGTAGAAATACGGACCTGCGTCATGCGTTCAACCGGTCCCCCGGCCCACATTGTGATGAACCCGACCAGCGCTTGGACGAAGAAAAACCAGGTTAAAGCAATCCACGGGATCATGAGATGATATTGGAGACTGCTGAGGCCTTTCATTTTGGGCAGCTGTTCTACCAGCTCTTTGCAGTAGGATTCAGGATCGCTTCCGAATACATCCTCGGCGCTTTTGCCTTTGGCTTGGGCGTCCAGCAGATGCTGAGCGATTTCGAGCAGCAGCTCCTCGCCTTTTTGCTCCTGCACTGAGCTGCTGCGGATATAAACCACCATGTCTTGGTAATAGCTCAGGTTGTTTGGCTTCATGGCATCCTGGAGTCGGTTGTTCTCTTTGATCATCTGTTTGGTATTCATCTTTACTGTCCTCCGCGGGTTAAAATGTGGTCCACACTATCTTTAAGCGTTCCCCAATGTTCCTTGAATTGTTGAAGAACCTGTCGGCCTTTATCGGTCAAATTGTAGTATTTGCGGGGTGGCCCCCCGGCACCGGGCGCAGGCCGAAGTGTCCCTTCGATTAACTGCTCTTTCTGCATGCGAAGCAGCAGGGGATAAATGCTGCCTTCGCTCACAAACGTTAGCCCGCTGTCTTCCAGCAGCGTGCTAAGCTCATAACCGTATACCTCCCGATGTTCCATGAGCGAGAGAATGCAGCCTTCGAGAATGCCTTTTAGCATCTGACTTTGGGTGGTCATGAATGGGATTATCCTCCTTTAAGTATATTGCTATGCAAGGTAGTTGGTCGTATGGAGGCTAGGCTGCCAATTGAAAATGATAAATGACGAGTGACAAACTGTCGACTACCTTGTTATGCAATATATCATACCAACAACATACTTGCAATGCAAGGTAGCTTGAAAATTCCATGTCGTATTCGTGAACTAGGTATAATTCCGTCGTTCCTATTTCACAATAATAAGCATTCTGAATCTATAGACGACACCCTAATCACTTTAGGGATAAGAAGGAGGAGTTCTCAGGTGAGTGCTAACTTTTTTGACGATGAATTGCATGGGGGAGACGCTGTGCCGGCCAATGGGCAAGAGGTTGTTGCAGGCAGCAGTACAGCGGATGGGATATTTGGCCAGCCTGAAGGGGGATACGCCTCCAAGGGTGATGAAACAGATCTGTCTGCATCAAGCTTATGGGAGAACGACCCCGTCGGGAAGACCTGGATGAACGATTGGAGCGGGCGCGAAGAGACCCATGCTATGTTTCGCCAGAGCTATGAGTAAGGCTGAGAGTGCGGCGCGAAAGCTGGAAGGAACAATTAATTCAGGCTTGAAGAAATCTGCCATGCGTTGACAATCCATAATCACGATGCTAAGATAAGTTTAATTAATTCATATTAAACTTATCGGAATTATTAATATTATGATTACGGCGTGTTATCGCAAGGAGGAATCGGCATGGAGCGGCAAATTACAATCCGGCATAATCAAGAGGAACTTACGGCAACTATCCATTACCCGATGAAGGAAGCGGCCCAAGGCGGCCGGTGTAATCGGATCCCGCTGGTCATTATTTGCCACGGCTTCGTTGGAAGCCGGATCGGCGTGGACCGGCTGTTTGTCAAAACGGCACGTGCGTTTGCCGAAGACGGGTACATGGTGATCCGGTTCGACTACATCGGATGCGGGGAGAGCTCGGGCAATTATGGCAGCGAAGGCCTCGATTCGATGATTGCCCAGACGCGTTCCGTCCTCGATTATGGACTCAGCTGCACCGATGTCGATCCGACGCGCATCACACTCATCGGACATAGCTTGGGCGGCGCTGTCGCCCTGCAAACCGCCGTTCGGGATCGGCGAGTGAAGAATCTGATCCTGTGGTCTGCGGTAGGATATCCGTTCAACGATATCGTCAAAATCACCGGTCGCGATGTATACGACACATCTGTCAAGTCGGGATCCGCTGATTATTTGGGATACTCGTTTACCCCGGTCTTTTTCGATTCGCTGGCACAGGGTCAGCCTTTCCAGGAAGCGATCAAGTTTACCGGCAATGTGCTGGTGATACATGGTACCTCGGATGAAGTTATTCCGGTAGACTACGCCTTTTTGTATCAAAAAGTGTTCTGGATGCGTCAGGAAGGCCGCTGCGATAAGGAGATTATCTTCCAGGCCGATCACACGTATTCCGCCGGACCACAGCGCGAGCTGCTGCTTCAGCGAACACGGGATTGGTTGAACGAGCAGGAGAACATTCAGCAGGAGTGGCAGCACTGGATGATTTAAGGGAGTTATTTGGCATAATGGGCGATTTAACGGTACAATAGAGTTGTCCCTTGATTTTGAAGCTGGAGGTGGCATCGATGACGTTACCTGCTTTATTTATTGCCCATGGTTCGCCGATGATGGCCCTGGAGGACAACGAGTACACCCGCTTCCTTGAGCAGTTGGGGCGGGAGCTGCCTACACCTAAGGGCATAGCTGTATTTTCTGCCCATTGGGACGATCCGGATCAGCGGCTGACCGAAGATGCCGAGCATGGCACGATGCATGATTTTTACGGATTTCCGGAGGAAATGTACAAGATCACATATCCTGCCCCAGGCAGCGCAGAGCTAGCAACTCAGATTCGTCAGCGTTTTGAGGCTAACAATCTGCATGCCAAAGCCGTGACCGGCCGCGGACTGGACCATGGGGTATGGGTCATTCTGCGCAAAATGTACCCCGATGCGAATATTCCCGTGGTGGCCTTGTCCGTGGACTCCAAGCGCTCGCCACACGAACAATATTCTATCGGTACGATGCTGTCCGATTTGCGTGAAGAAGGCATCCTGATTATCGGGAGCGGCGGTTTGGTGCACAATCTGCGGATGGTGCACGAGAGCGATGTGCCTGATGAATGGGCCGCTGCATTCGATGAATGGATCGCGGAGCAGCTGACGGAATGGAATCTGAATAATCTGTTTGCGTTTGACAAAAAAGCGCCTCATGCCAGTGATGCTGTTCCTTCCTATGGACGGGAGCATTTTGTCCCTTTGTTCTATGCAATGGGTGCTGCCGACAACGGCCGCAAGGCTAAGCGATTGTTTCAATCTTACCAATATGGCAGTTTGAGTCTGAACTGCTGGTCATTCGAATAATGAGATGCCGAGCTTGGATTACAAGCTCGGCTTTTGTTGTGTTTGGGGGATGGTGTTGGGGATTTATGATGGCAGCGAGTCGGGGAAGATATCTGTGGGAAGAAGCAGGAAATAGTGGGGGATGTTATAGAGTAACCCGTGCACTTGGTCAGTCCGTCGGTCGGCCAGGTAGTATCGGACCTCAGATCCGTTATTTTCGCAATACGCTCGCTTTTGATGGGGTTATCGGACACACGATCCGTTAAGTAGTGGATAATCGGCAAAAAGAGGACCTCATATGGTGAATAACGGATCTCTGGTCCGTTCGTGTTAAAGAAAGGGTACTTGTGGTCAAAATAAGGTCCGCTGAGTCCGCTGAAATTGTAAGTG
>NZ_JBNNUS010000010.1:0-166542 GCF_050279985.1 Paenibacillus sp. NPDC093718 | reverse complement strand
GTGACTAGACAGTGCCCGTATGAACTACGCTCGACCGTAAATACGACGCACAAATGTAAGTACAGCGCTCTTTGGACCTCAGATCCGCTATTTTCGTAATACGCTCACTTTTTATGGGTTTATCGGACACACGATCCGTTAAGTAGCGGATAATCGGGAAAATGAGGACCTCATATGGTGAATAACGGATCTCTGGTCCGTTCGTGTTAAAGAAATGGTACTTTTGGTCAAAATAAGGTCCGCTGAGTCCGCTGAAATTGTAAGTGACTAGACAGTGCCCGTATGAACTACGCTCGACCGTAAATACGACGCACAAATGTAAGTACAGCGCTCTTTGGACCTCAGATCCGCTATTTTCGCAATACGCTCACTTTTTATAGGTTTATCGGACACACGATCCGTTAAGTAGCGGATAATCGGGAAAATGAGGACCTCATATGGTGAATAACGGCTCTCTGGTCCGTTCGTGTTAAAGAAATGGTACTTTTGGTCAAAATAAGGTCCGCTGTGTCCGCTAAAATTGTAAGTGGCTAGACAGTGCCGGTATGAACTATGCTCGAATGTAAGTACGACGCTCGAACGTGAGTACAGCGCTCTTCGGACCTGAGATCCGCTATTTTCGCAATACGCTCGCTTTTTATGGGTTTATCGGACACACGATCCGTTAAGTAGCAGATAATCGGGAAAATGAGGACCTCATTTGGTGAATAACGGATCTCTGGTCCGTTCGAGTCAAAGAAAGGGTGCTTTTGGTCAAAATAAGGTCATCTGAGTCCGCTGAAATCGTAAGTGACTAGGCAGTGCCCGTATGAACTACGCTCGACCGTAAATACGACGCTCGACCGTAAGTACAACGCTCAAATGTATGGCGCTCAAATGTATGACAGTGCTCGACCCATATCCCAGATCTCCAACGTATGCCAAACCTCCAACGCAACAGACCTCCAACTTACAACAAACCTCCAACGTATGCCACAACAAAAACAGCCCGGCTTGATTGCTCAAGTCGGGCTGTGTAATCAATTAGGTTAGTTTTTTGGTTACAGCTGCATACCCAGGTTATGCCGTTTGTTTTTTAAATGGTGTGTGCGTGGTGCCATCGCCTTTAGTTGTTCTGTGCATCACTTTGTTCCACAGGCCGCGGAGGTAAGGGAGAACCCAATGGTCGAGTCCGATTTTACCGGCGTTGGCAGCAGCGACGATGATCAGCACTTCAAGCAGTAACATTTGGGCGTTGGTGCTCACCGTACCCGAGAAGAGGAATGCGGCGTTCATCACAAGTCCCATCAGAGCGGCGAAGGTAGTGAAGGTACCGAGGATCAGTCCGACCCCTACGAGAAACTCACCGAGCGGGATGATGAAGTTGAAGAGCTTCACGCCTGGCAGTGCGCCGTGTTCGAGGAACGCTGCCCACCAGCCTTGTACCGCGGGGTGATCGCCGGCTGCCTTGGCAATCGCGCCTTGCAGGAAACCGCCTGCATCAAATCCGCCTGTCAATTTACCCCAACCTGCCGTCATCCACTCATAACCGATATAGACCCGAATGATGGTCAGCAGCCACATTGCCAATTTGTTTGTTCTCAGCCAGTTGTTAAACATATAAACCACTCCTTAAAAGTATGATTTCTTTTTTATGAAAGCTTCCTTGCCAATTCTCGGTTGTGTTAAAGTTCTGCGATGTTGTTCTTTAGGAAGATGATCATCTCTTTCATGTCTTTATTATAAGTGAAATAAATCACAATATATGTGATTAAAGTCACATTTGTGATAAAAATCATAAAAAACTTTAAAATCGTGAGTTGGCAAGGGTAAGTGACAGATGATAAGCGATGGGGAGCACAGGTGCAATATATAGAAGAGACATAGGAGAAACACGGGACAGTGAGGAGAACATACGCGGTAGGATATGTGGTGGTAAGCATGGTGTGTGGAGGATTGTGGAAGTAGGCAAATGGGTAGTAAACAGGTGATTAGTAAGTAATATGGAATAAATAAAGCTAGTAGTACAAAGCCAGCAAAAGGAAATCCAGCAAGCTGTAAGCAGTATGCGCTAAGCAGCACCTAGTACCTGGTGCGTGAAGATAAAGATGCAACGCATTGGGAGATAGCTATCGCTAGCACCGCTGGGTTCGGTGTGAAATCGTTACTTGGGGCAAAATGGTTATAAGACACGGATGACCGGTACCGGTGGCATCGGTCACCCGTTGTTTTATAGAGGTAAGCCAAGCTGTAAGAGGTCGGAGAGAGGAGGAGCATCAATCATTCATGTTTAGACATGACGTAAGTGTCGGTCTCAACTGAGGATCTGAGGAGTCAGCAGCCCATTCATATTACTGGGGAATAAAGCGATCTGCTTGATTTTATTCTGTGATTATACTGCCCCTAATCTCCCACATCCCTTGTAAAATCAAACCGCCTGATTCTGTAGAGAGGAGGGGTCGCTGCTGATTTTTGCTTTGCGCGTGAGTTTATCTTGGAGGTAGGGCATGAGCCAGCGGTCGATTCCAATCTTTCCGCTGTTGGCAGCCGAGAGGATGATCAGGAATTCGAGCAGCAGGAGCTGACCGTTGATGCTGATGGCACCGGAAAAGAGATACGCAGCGTTCATCACGAGCCCCATCAGCGCAGCGAACACAGTGAAGGTGCCGAGAATGAGGCCAAGCCCGACGAGGAATTCGCCCAGTGGAACGATGACGTTGAACCATTTGACGCCGGGCAGCGCGGCATGCTTGAGAAATACGGCCCACCAATCCTGAACCGCAGGGTGCTCACCCGTGGATTTGGCGATGGCCCCTTGCATAAATCCGGTCGCATCAAAGCCCCCCGTTAACTTGCCCCAGCCTGCTGTCAGCCACTTATACCCGACGTACACCCGAATGACCGTCAGCAGCCACATTGCGATTTTGCTGGATTGCAACCATTGAATAAACATCAGCACCACTCCTCCAATGAATAATCATTCTCTTTTTTGTTTTCAGATTTTTGCGAATTTGAAAATCGTAATCACGACGGAAGCCGAAAAAACAGCAACGATCTATATAATGTCGCATCATCACAAATTATTCATATTTGCAAAAATCTGTATTTAAATACAGTATTCGCATAGACTGCGATTTGGCATAGGTTCTTGGCACGAAAAAAAGACGATGGAGAACCGGAATTCTCCAACGTCTTTGTATGGATCGTTATGAGGTTAAGCTGTGCGTTTTTTCAGATGAGTCGTCGGTGCTTTGGGTTCATGATCACGGTGGGTCATTTTATTCCACAGGCCGCGAAGGTAAGGGAGAACCCAACGGTCGAGACCGATTTTACCGGCGTTGGCAGCGGCGACGATGATCAGTACTTCAAGCAGCAGCATTTGGGCGTTGGTGCTCACAGTGCCCGAGAAGAGGAACGCGGCGTTCATGACGAGTCCCATCAGGGCGGCGAAGGTGGTGAAGGTACCGAGAATGAGACCGAGACCTACCAGGAATTCACCGAGCGGGATGATGATGTTGAAGAGTTTCACGCCCGGCAATGCCGCATGTTCGAGGAACGCTGCCCACCAGCCTTGGACGGCGGGGTGATCGCCGGTTGCATTGGCAATCGCGCCTTGGAGGAACCCACCTGCGTCAAATCCGCCGCCTGTCAATTTGCCCCAACCTGCTGTCAGCCATTCATAACCGATATAGACCCGGATGAAGGTCAGCAGCCACATTGCAACTTTGTTCGTTCTCAGCCAATTGTTAAACATATAAACCACTCCTTAAATGAGTTTTGATTTTTGGGATTAACGGGTTATAACGTTGTTTCTGATGCGATGTTGTCGATTCTTGTTGCCTTGGGAAGTGATCACCTTCTCTATGTCTTTATTATAAGTGAAAATATTCACATTACATGTGATGAATATCACAAAGTTGTGAACATTTCAAGTATTGTATCATTATGAGGTCATCGGGACCAAGTTGATCATTGGGAAATTCTGTTCGATCGCTCCTGAAGTAAGATTTCTTATGGATGGCGGCAATCACAGGATGGATGGGTCAACCTTTCCGTTTAATATTTTCGGACATGGGTGGGAGAAACGCACCCCTTCTCTAAATCAATTGTCGATAAAAGGAGATACGGTTGTTGGTAACGATGTCTGGATCGGCAGACGCGCCACGATTATGCCGGGGGTGCGAATCGGCGACGGATCTATCATCAGCGCGGAAGCTGTGGTCGTGAAGGATGTTGAACCCTATACCATTGTCGGTGGAAATCCTGCTAGGGAAATAAAGCAACGTTATTCACCGAAGCCATTCAAGAACTTTTGGAGATTAAATGGTGGGACTTCGATATCGATCTCATTAACCAGTATATTGGCGCGATTGTAAGCGGAGATATGGAAACGCTAAAAGGAATGAAACAGCGTCCTTAAATTGATTTCTTTTTTAGAAGGCAATATGTATGAGGGTTTTGATACATGAATATACAGTCAATACACAGGATTTCGGGCCATACGGAATAACGAGGGGAAAAGGATGCCGGCGATGAGAAATCGAAGGAACCGTCAAGATCGGTGACCTCTTACTTTAACAAGCCTTGTCATTGATGTGTGGTTGCTCCTAAAATAATAGGAGTTATCTTTGCCCAAAAAAGGCGCCCTGGCTATGGGCGCCTTTTTTATATTTTTGGTTTATTTCCTTTTTAAGGCCTCCGTAGCTATCAGCCAATTCACGCGAAGCATATTTGGCATTGTTTTCGTGTCTATCATAAGCTTTTTCAAAAATTTTAACGGGGCCCTTATCACCTATAAGACCATAAACAGTAATTCTTGCTTCAACTCCAATACTGCTACGTTTACTGAGGTCAGAAGTCTGGGTGTTAATGAGACCATTAAAAGATCCTCCAAAAGGGTCGGTGTTATATTTGATAAATCCAAATTCACCTACAACACCAAGTGAATCAGGAAAAATTTTATTACCTTCTGCCATAGGCTGGACTGTATACTCTTTTTAGAGACCGGAGTAGCATGCTTCTTCACAAAATTCGCATCCTCCTCACTAAACTTTTCTCCGACCTCATAACGATCGTTAATTTCATCCAACTTTTCTCGAATTTGAAGATCGGATAATCCTTCTTCAGGCGCTGCGAATGCCATACCAACTCCGCTAAGAGTAAGTGCCATAACAAGTAATGGCGTCAAAGCCAGCCTCATGATTTTCTTTAACATAATAAATCCTCACATTTTTGTATTTTGAACCTTACTAATTGTGGATCTAATAATATAAACACCTAGAAACAGGAAAGGGTTGTGGAAAATATTAAAAAAATATACTAATTTATGGAAGACCTTAATTTAAGAGATAAAAAAAGAGGGAAATTCAGATCAACTCAAAAGACACATGTACAAATATTTCATTTTGACTAAGCAAAGAAGAAAAGGACCTGCGCTGTCAGGTCTTTTTTTTCAGTGAACCCGAAGACTTGCTTAAAGAAGTCGGGTTACCTTTGATATTCAGGATTGTATCCCTTCTATATACAGACAAAGCGCGGTACAGACAAAGCACGGATTTTGTGATTAAATGTAAACTAAAGTTGGATTGTCGGTTGGAAATTTTGGGGAAATAGGTTGGAAATTTAGGGTAATAAGTAATGGGAGCGTTCATAGGGGGAAACCATATGTTTAGCAAAGGGTCTTTGTCTTTCCAAAAATTCGCGTGGAGGACAAGCTTAATGTCGATGGCGACAGTGCTTATGCTGTCGGGCTGCGGAGGCGATAAACAGCAGGCGGAGCCTGCTCCGGCACCGGTGGTGGAGGCTCCGATCGAGCAGCCGGTCGAAGTGCCTCAAGAGGAAACGCCCTCTCCATATAAGGCACCGCTGACAGGAATGCCGTTAGAAGCGTCACTGACGCAGCGTCCGCTGGCGGTTATGATCAATAACGCACCGGCGGCAAGGCCGCAGTCGGGTCTGGGACAAGCGGATATGGTGTATGAAGTGCTGGCGGAGGGAGGGATCACGCGACTGATCGGCATATTCCAAAGCCAGAGCGGCATTGAGAAGATCGGGCCGATTCGCAGCATTCGTCCTTATCTCATCAATCTTGGCGAGAGCTACGGCGGCGTTCTGGTCCACGCGGGCGGCAGCCCTGAAGCTTATAGCATCATCCAAAAGCAAGGCAAGCAGGATATGGACGAGATCGGAAATGCAGGTTCCTTCTTCTGGAGAGACAAGGAACGCAAAGCGCCGCATAATCTGTATTCCAGCGACGAGAAGCTCCGTGAAGGAGCGGCCAAGCTTAACTATGGCAACGACGTGAAGGTGCCACAATATTCGTTCTATTCGGAGCCGACGGCTGCAAGCGGCGAAGGGGCAGAGGGAACGGCGCCTGTGGAGGTTATTTCCGGTGAACCCGGGGAGAAGGTAGAAATCAAATTTTTGCTAGACAGTTATGTGGTGGCTTATCAGTATGACGGTTCGTCCAATACGTACAAACGGTGGGTTAATGGCTCGCCGCATGTGGATCTCAACGATAACGTTCAGCTTGAGGCTGCGAATGTAATCGTGCTCGGGGCGGATCATAAAGTGCTGGATGATGTGGGCCGGCTTGCCGTGAATGTGGAAGCGGGCGGGAAAGCGATGCTGTTCCAGCGCGGAGAAGTCATCGAAGGGCAGTGGGTACGCGCAGCGGGCGATGCGATCCGTTTTGTGAAGGACGGCAAGGAAGTGCCGTTAGTGCCGGGAACGACGTATTTCAACATTGTGCCGAATTCGCCTTCTTTTGAAAGCCATGTGACCATTACGAATCCTTGATGTATAAGAAGCGGATGTTGGATGCATATCGGGATAATTTGCACTCAGTCGGAGATGTTAATAAGCAAGGGAAATGAAGCGATATCCATGCATCTTCTTTTTTGTTAGTTCCTTACATTTTTGAGTGTTACTTTTCTATACACACCCTGCCATGGATGTGATAAGATAGTCAAGGTTGTCTATCTTTTGAGGGCGTTCGCGGCAATTTATCGAAAAAAGGGGTTAAGAGTATGAAATTGAAGAAGAAGGATATATTCTTCCAAACGTTGGAGAATATGGCCGATACGGTGGTACAAGCCGCAGACTATTTTTCGCAGCACGTTTCCAATCTTGAAGATGTGCTTGAATTTGCCAATGAAATGAAAAAGTACGAGTCGCAGTGTGATACCTATACGCATACCATCATTACTGAACTCAACAAAACGTTTATCACGCCAATCGAACGCGACGATATTATGGACCTGACAACCAGCATGGACGATGTGATGGACGGATTGGAAGCAACGGCATCCCGGTTCTATATGTACAATTTGGGGAAACCTGACGAGTACATGGTACAGTTCGCCGAAATTCTGCGTCAATCGGCTTACGAGATTCAGAAGGCTATACATCTGCTCTCTCAGAAGAAACTTCTGGCTATTCGTGAGTACACGATCCGCTTGAACGATCTGGAGAACCAAGGCGACGAGCTGCTGCGCATCTGTATCAAGGATCTGTTCGCCACCGTCTCTGACCCGATTCTGCTGATCAAGAAAAAAGAGATTTACGAACGACTTGAAACGACCACGGACACCTGCGAAGACGTGGCAAATATGCTGGAATCCATCATTATGCGCAACTCGTAAGGGAGTCTTTGAACAATGGATACAACGATGTTAGTATTAGTAATTGTTGTTTTTTTGGCGCTTGCATTTGACTTCATCAACGGGTTCCACGATACGGCGAATGCCATTGCAACGTCGGTATCGACCCGGGCCTTGAAGCCGCGGGTAGCCATACTGCTCGCAGCGAGCATGAACTTCGTCGGCGCGATGATGTTCACGGGCGTTGCCAAAACCATCGGCGGCAGCGTCGCGGATCCGACCAAGCTGGATAACGGGATCGAGGTAGTTATTGCAACATTGCTTGCAGCCATCATCTGGAACCTGGTTACCTGGTGGTTCGGATTGCCTTCGTCCTCTTCCCATGCTCTGATCGGGGCACTGGCGGGTGCGGTATTCGTCGGCGCGGGCAGCGACATGCTGAATTACGGCGGGTTTAAGGATATCGTATTGGCGCTGGTCCTTTCGCCTATTCTTGCGTTTGTGATCGGTTACGTGGTCATGCAGGTGCTGAAGTTCATCTTTGCCAAGCGTAGTCCGCATACGGTGAACAAAGGCTTCCGTACGATGCAGATCTTTACGGCAGCGCTGCAGTCCTTCACGCACGGTACCAACGATGCGCAGAAGGCGATGGGGATTATCACCTTTGCCCTCGTCACTTCCGGTCAATTGCAGGAGATGGAAGTACCCTTCTGGGTTAAAGTCTCCGCAGCGACAGCGATGGCGCTCGGAACCTCGGTCGGCGGCTGGAAAATCATCAAGACCATGGGTACGAAAATATTCAAAATCGAGCCGATCAACGGCTTCGCCGCGGATTTCTCGGCTGCATCCGTCATCTTCTCGGCTACGCTGCTTCACTTGCCCATCAGTACGACGCATGCCATTACGTCGGCGATTCTCGGCGTAGGCTCAGCGAAACGCTTCTCCGCCGTGAAATGGTCCCTGGCAGGGCGCATCGTAGTGACTTGGTTTATTACGATTCCGATTACGGCTGTACTGGCAGGAGTCATCTTTAAAATTCTTTTCTAAAACGTAATTACACATAGATCATGGATAGTTGTGGGGCCAATCAGGAATCGATTGGCTTTTTTTGTTTAACGAAACCGAAGGTGCATAGGAAGGAGTGCTTATCATGATTCGCACGCTAGCTATTACGCCAAGTTATGAAGCAGTAATCGGGCTTCCACTTGAAGAGATTCGAATCGAGGATTATGTCTGGATCTGGGTCGATTTCAGTGAGCCCACGCTGGAGGAGGCCCGGAAGCTGGATAGCTATTTTCACTTTCATCCGCTGGCGGTGGAGGATTGCATGCACATCCTGCAGCGGCCGAAGCTGGATTATTACGAACAGATGCAGTTCTTGGTCTTACACGCCCTCCAGAAGGATACGTTGGAAGTGGTTGAGGTGGATCTGTTTCTCGCACCTTCGTTTGTTGTCTCTTTCCACGAGAAAGCCATGCCCGAAATGGATGAGGCTTGGGACCGCGTGCTCTCAGTCGCCAGCAAGGGTCCGCTGGGCAAGGACGGCCCGAGCTTCACGGCTTATACGATCATGGATAAGCTGGTGGACCAGTATTTCCCCAGCCTGTTTGCCATCGAGGATGAGCTGGCGGAGCTGGAGAGCCGAGGTGAGAAGGATTCGGTGGAGGAGCTGATGAATCAGGTGTTTGCGCTGCGTTCGAGGCTGCTTCGCCTGCGGCGGACGGTCGTGCCGATGCGGGATCTGCTGTACCGGATCGTGAACTCGCAACATTTGGAGCATCACGCGCACCATGCGTATTTTTCCGACATCTACGACCATCTGCTAAAGCTGGCGGACATGATTGAGGCCGACCGCGAGATGACGGCGGATCTTCGGGACAGTTACATATCGGTGAATTCGAATCGGATGAATACCATCATGAAGACGCTGACGGTGATCACAACCATCTTCATGCCGCTCACCCTGATTGCCGGGATATATGGGATGAATTTCGAGAACATGCCGGAGCTCGAGTGGCATTATGGATACTTCTTCGTGCTGATTCTCATGTTTATCCTTGGCGGGGGCATGGTAATGTGGTTTATGCGCAGAGGCTGGTTTAAATAGAGAGGTTCCGGTTCTCTAAAATGGGAGAAGGTTGTCCAGCACCATAAGCCAATGCTAAATCACTGGGGTTTCTTGTTCCTCCGTAAGGGGTAAAGGCTTGCAGAGGAGGGACTGCATATGAAACTCAGGCTCAAACCACATCTCAAGAAGCGTTCATCGCATCATCCAGATGAGCCTCTGCGTTCCCGGCTGCGGCGCCGGATGCTTCGCTTGGCTTGGAAACGAAAACGAAAGCTCGCCGTGACGAACCGCTATGAGGTGGGCATGGTCATCAGCGAGATTGCGACCGGCCTGTTGTTCATCACAGGCAGCATACTCATGTTCTATCCCCATATGAAGCGGATTCCGACCGTGCTGTATCTGATGGGCAGCATTATGATGCTGCTGCGTTCCGGTCTGCGCGGATCGTATTGGTTTCGGTTAAAATCACTCGAAAGCGTCGAGAATAAAGAAGATGGCCCCGAAGGGGACTGGACGCGCTGATGAGGATATCATAGTGTTGATTAAAAGGATATGGCTCCAGTCTAGGGTAACCGACTGGAGCCTGCTGCATGATGTATGATGGTTCCGATGATCCCGCCTATGGTGAGCTTTAAACGTATCTGCTAAACCCATCGTGACAGATATCCTTCGATGACCAGAGGCTGCGGTGTTTCTGAAACTCACGGTATAGTTTACAGTTTACCGATTTACATAGGTTAACGGCGACGTCTGCCTTTACCGGATGTTTTGCGCGAGCCGGAGCGGCGTCGGCTTCCCGAGGAACGGCGTCTTCGCGGTTTATATTCGTAGCCGTCTTCATTTTGGTCCGTAAATGCGCTTGGAGAGGATCCGCTGCCGCCTCCGCCTTTCTTCTTGCCGAGTGCGCCTGCAAGCAGAGAGACGATGGGAGCAAGCTGCTGGAAGCCCTGCATGACCTTTTGTACCTTGCCAATGTTGTTGACGATGCCGTCGATGCCGCCCATCCGATCGATGAGGCCCTTGATGTCGCTCATATTGTTGACCCCGAGCCCGCCGAGGAGCTTGCCTAATCCGCCTCCACCACCGCTGCCGCCTCCTCCGCCAAGGAGACCTGCCAGACCGCCGCCGCCGGAATTCGTGGATGGAGCCAGAGCCGAAGCTGAAGCTTCCATGTCGGTTACACCGTCGGTATATGGATATAACGCGGTTTCACCCACTTCCGGATAATCGGTGTATGGAGTAATGCCAGGGTATGGCGATGGCGTCTGCGGCAGTGATTCATATTCATTGAGGGAGCGCTGGTTATTAGTGGGTCGGCGGTGATAATAGTGAGAATGTCGCGTCATGATATCACTTTCCTTTTTGAGTTAAGATACTATACTGTATGATACGGGCGGGCGATGGGTTTAGGCGGATGTCCCGATTTTCGGGATAGGAGCGGAATCGGGCGATCGCCCAGGAAGATTTTGGCGAGCACTGGAACGGTGAAATGTGAGTGTGTATAAGGGATGCTGCCTCTGGGTAATGGTTGTCCTGTAGTGCGTGAAATCGTTAATGCTTGAAAATACTATATCCGCTCGGGTACAATGGGAGTGCGAGTGTTATACACAGTAACAATAGGGGATGATCATCCAGTGCAATTAAAGAAGCTAAATGATAAAAGCATCGATCAATTATTCGAAGCGATATTAACCCTGGGCAGTGTGGAAGAGTGCTATGTATTCTTCGATGATCTCTGCACCGTTAACGAAATTCAGTCCTTGTCGCAGCGGCTGGAAGTGGCGCGCATGCTGGGCAAGGGATGCACATACAACCAGATTGAAGCAGAAACGGGAGCCAGCACCGCAACGATTTCGCGTGTGAAGCGCTGCCTGAACTACGGCAATGACGGATATAAAATGACGCTGGAGCGTTTAGGTCGTTAAGATATGACGAAACCGGGTGTGCTGGTTATTAGTCATGGTTCACGTGAACAGAAATGGGTGTCGCTTGTGGACGAAGCCGTCCAGAAGCTGGCATCCGATATGGAAATACCGGTCGTCTCTTCGTACCTGGAGCTGGTAGAGGGCCGTCTGATTCAGGACGGCATCACGGCCTTGGAAGACCAGGGTGTCACCGACATTGTGGTCATTCCGCTATTTGTCTCGTCCGGCAGCACACATGTCGACGAAATAGCTTATGCTATAGGAGCGAAGGCCGTTCCGGACATGGAGACGGACCTGGCGCCGTTTCGGGTCCAGTCCCGGGTTCATTTTGGTACGCCGATGGACGACGACCCCGAGATTGCGGCCATGGTATGGGATAAGGTGAAGGAGCTGTCCGTGAACCCGGCGAAGGAGGTTATTCTTCTCGTCGGACACGGCAGCCGGCATGATCTGTTTCGCAGCCGCTGGGAAAAGGGTATTAACTCTTTGGCACAGCGAGTTAGCGAGGTAAGCGGAACAAGCGCGGATTATGCTTTACTCAGTCCCGGCGATGTTCGGGACAAGGTGACAGCATGGATGGAGCGCGGCTGCGATGTGATCGTAGCTCCGCTTTTTTTAAGTGAGGGGTATTTTACGGAGAAGGTTATACCCGATCGGCTCGAGGGGCTGGAATGCCGATATTCCGGCAGAACCTTGCTTCCGCATCCGCTGCTGCCGCAGTGGATGGAGTCGCAGGCCAAACTTCTTCTTCTATCCTTGAAATCATAAGTAGGTGGCGTATCGTTCATGAGAAATGCAAGGTTAATCTATAACCCAACCTCCGGCCGGGAGGAAATGAAGCGTCGGCTTGCGGATATATTGCACCGTCTGGACAGTGCTGGCATCGAAACCTCCTGTCATGCAACAACCGGAGAGGGGGATGCGACCCGTGAAGCGGCGGATGCCGTCGAACGCGGATACGATCTTGTGATCGCAGCCGGCGGAGACGGTACGCTGAATGAGGTCATTAACGGGATGGCCGGCAGGGATAACCTTCCGCCGCTCGGTATTTTCCCGCTGGGCACAACAAACGATTTTGCGCGGGCGCTCGGCATCTCGAAGAACTGGGAGGAGTATTGCGATCTGGTGATTCGGGGCGAGACACGTCCGATTGATGTAGGTAAAGCGAATGATCGCTACTTCATCAATATCGCGGGCGGCGGTACGCTGACCGAGCTCACATATGAGGTGCCAAGCAAACTGAAGACGATGATCGGGCAGCTGGCGTATTATTTGAAGGGGATCGAGAAAATGGTCAGCCTCGCGCCGCAGGAACTCATCATCAACGCCAGCGGTCATCCGGCGATCCATGACGAGTTCATGGTGTTCCTTATTGCCAACAGCAACTCGGTCGGCGGCTTCGACAAAATCGCACCGGGCGCAAGCATCGACGACGGCTTGTTCGACGTCATTGCGCTGCGCAAGTGTAATCTGGCGGAGTTCGTACGCGTGGCTACGCTCGCCCTGCGCGGTGAGCATATCAACGATAAGCGGGTCGTGCATTTCCGCACCGACTATATGGAGGTTGTCTCCCCGGGACCGGTTCAGCTGAACCTGGACGGCGAGTTCGGCGGCGTCCTGCCGGGCACGTTCCGCGTCCTGCCGCAGCATTTAAGGATTTTTGGCTGAGATGGGCCATTGAACGAGATGGAACAGGCCGGGGATCGCCGCTTAGACTCCAGGCTCTTGTAAGTAAATGATTGGATTTGCAGGCTGAATGGATTGAATAACATACGAGGCTCCCGTATAATGATGGACGTGAGCTTGTGCGCTAAGCTCCCTTGGGGGAGCTTTTTGTTGTTTAAGCGGATGAAGGTTAACGGAAGATCATCCGCATTGATTATGGATGGGTCTCCGATGGGGAATATAGAGTAGTAAGGGACAAGTTGAACGGAAAGAAGTGAACAGCACATCATGAAGAAGAACCGCAAGGGAAGCGACACACGCCGCAGCGGCAAGCCGGCGGCTTCGGCGGCCCTCCTGGACCTGCCGGTGGCCAAGAACGACGAGGTCGTGATCGATATTATAGGAATGAATCATGACGGGGAAGGAGTCGGCCGTGCGGACGGCTACACCTTGTTCGTTCAGGGCGCCCTGCCGGGCGAGAAGGCCCGGGTGAAGGTGCTCAAGACCAAGAAGCAGTATGGCTACGCCAAGCTGCTGGAGCTGGTCGAGCAAAGCCCGAACCGCATCGCGGCCCCATGCCCGATATACGACCAATGCGGCGGCTGCCAGCTGCAGCATATGAGTTATGCCGGACAGCTGGAGTGGAAGCGCCAGCTGGTGGTGGACAACCTGGAGCGGATAGGAAAGCTGCGGGTGGCGCGTGAGGCGGAAGGTACTGGAGAGACGCGTGGGGGCGATGAGCGGAGTGGCACAGATGGTGGAGGGGACATTGAGATTTCCAATGGGACCAATCCTGCCGTGTCCGGCGTTGATTCAGATCAAGAGGGGATCCTCGTGCGGCCGACACTCGGTATGAGCGAGCCTTGGCGCTACCGCAACAAGTCTCAGGTGCCGATCGGCGTAACGGAAGGCGGCCTGGTCGGCGGCTTCTACGCCCGCGGCAGCCACCGGATCGTGGATATGGAGACGTGCCTCATCCAGCACGAACAGAACGACGAGGTCGTCAGCCGCGTCAAAGCCATCGGGCGGAAGCTCGGCATCACCGCCTACAATGAAGAGACAGGTCAGGGCCTGCTTCGCCATGTCGTTGTGAAGATCGGTTTTGCTACCCGGGAGATGATGATTGTGCTCGTCACGAACGGCGAGCGGATACCGCGCGTGAACGAGTGGATCGCTGCGATCCGTGAAGAGCTCCCTGCCGTGGTAAGCGTTTGTCAGAACGTGAACACACGTAAAACGAACGTTATTTTCGGGGATGTAACTCGTGTCTTGTGGGGGCGTGAGGTCATCCATGACTATATCGGCGATGTGAAGTTCGCGATTTCCGCGCGTTCCTTCTATCAGGTGAACCCGGCTCAGACCGAAGTGCTGTATGGTAAAACGGTGGAGTATGCCGGATTAACCGGGGAAGAGACCGTGATCGATGCCTATTGCGGCATTGGGACGATATCCCTGTTCTTGGCCCAACATGCCAAGAAGGTGTATGGGGTCGAGATCGTGAAGGAAGCGATCGAGGATGCGCGTGCAAATGCCGAGCTCAATGGTATGAAGCATGTGGAGTTCGAGGTGGGTGCTTCCGAGGATGTGATTCCACGCTGGAAAGAGCAAGGTATCGAGGCGGATGTCATCGTCGTCGATCCGCCACGTAAGGGCTGTGATCCGCGATTGCTGGAGACGATCCTTGAGATGAAACCGGAGCGCGTAGTTTATGTGAGTTGTAATCCGTCCACGCTGGCAAGGGATTTGCGGGTGCTGGAGGATGGCGGGTATCGGACGGTAGAGGTAACGCCGGTAGATATGTTTCCCCATACGGTGCATGTGGAGAGTGTGGCGGTGTTGGTTAGGGACGGTATAGATTGCTGAGAATGAAGTGGTAGAAATTGATTGGTTAGTTTGAATACATCTAACGTTAAGTTCTTTGCTCTAGGAAAGGTACACCCCTCGGGAAATGAGGTGGTTGTACCTTTTTCTAGTATAATTAAAATATCATGAGGAACAGGTGAGCCAAATGATATGACTGCAGCAAATCGTAAGTCCATATCAATACGGCTGCGGTAAATCAATGATAGGTTTTTCCTTAGTGGATGAGGAGCTTAAGCAGGATACTGCCTGTACAACGAATGAAATGCAAATGATCTTATTTAGAATGTTAATAATAACTGCTCTAAGCTATTATTGTAATATCCGACGTTATCATCGTACTGCAGATCAAATACGACATGTTGTTCAAGTAATAAGGGGGAGTTTATTGTGTCGATGGAACCATTATTGAATCCAGAAAATTATACTATCGAAAAATGCAGTGTTGATTTATTACATTATCTTAGGCAGTTTAATATAGAAGATGTATTCCGACTTATTGGTTATTCCTCGTCCGTTTAAACCATGAAGCAGTTATTTGTTGATATACGATATGATGCACCAATTAGCAATAAGATACGAATTACTTGATGCCGAGTTCAGGAGCGCTTCCTGAGTGAAATGTTATGATACAATACAGATGCATAATTAACCATGTAAGGATGAGAATCTATGCCGGTTTACAATAAGCTAGTTCGGGATCTTATTCCTCAAATCATTGAATCTACAGGTGAAGAATTTCGCACACGGATCTTAGATGAGGAGGAGTATAAGAAAGAATTGATCATAAAGCTCAAAGAAGAGTCGGAGGAATACCTTATCGCTCAAAGTTCAAAGGAGTCGTTGGAAGAACTTGCAGATATGCTCGAGGTTATCCGGGCGTTGGCGGTCGTACATGGAGCAACATGGGAGGAGCTTGAAGTCTTGAGAGAGAAGAAGGCGAAAGCTCGAGGCGGATTCCAAGAACGAGTGTATTTAATCGATGTCGGCGATAAGTTCGATCCAGATAGATCTTAATCTTAATACATATATTAATATAGTGAAGTGAAAATTTTATTAAGGCGTTCATCAGTTCGTATATCACTTTCGAAATTTATGACTTGATTTAAATTGATAAACTCTGTAAAAATCCTTGAAAAAGATTATAGTATGAGTGCAGGAATTCTAGCAAAAGCTTATGCGCTTATGAAAAGAAAGAAGTTGATCTTACAGTGGCTCAAATCTTCCCTGAGTTTCCTGACTCTAGGACTTCTGGTGAACAGGAACTAATTGACCTTCTTTGTAATTTTCTCGATGATACGTGGATCATATTTTATGAACCATTAATTGAAGACATTCGTCCAGACATTGTCCTGTACTCTCAATTTCATGGTGTAATCATTATTGAGGTAAAGGATTGGACAAGTAAAACGATAAAATCATTGGCTCCGGATTATTGGGTAATTAATTCAGAAATGGGAGAAAAGAGGGTACCATCTCCCCTCAAGCAAGTAAGCGAGTATGGTTTTAAATTAATTAATTTATTTTTAAATCATAAAGAATTGATTCACTCTAGAGGAAATAATCAGGGGAAGCTTATTTTCCCTGTTGGGCACTTATGTTTTTTTACTAGATTGTCACCTGATGAAATAGAAAGGATCAGAATAACTTCGGTAATGCCCGGAAAATTTGTCCTTTGCAGACAAGATTTAAACGGAGGCTATCTTGTTGAGAAAATAGTCCGAGTAATAACTGAAATATTTACGATTGCCCCCCTTTCAGCTGAGGTTTCTAATAAAGTTAAACTGCTTCTATATCCGGAATATCAAGTTCAAGATCACTCACAACAAAACTTTACCCAATATACTTTAAGTGCTTTTCCTAGTTTGGTTGATGAAGTCTTATTTATCTGTACGGAGCTTCGAGAATGGCTTAGAAAGAATACCGACCAAAAAGTTGCAGTGTATTATGATACCGACCGTTTTCTCAAAAAGAGAAGAATCTCAGAAGAGATAAAAATGATTTTTGAGGATATGGGTTTATTGCTAGCTTCATGTGGCGGATTTATAGACCTGTTATCTTTAGACAATGAGGATACTTTGGTGGAAGATAATGAATGGGGCCAAGTTTTTGTTATCGACTTTAAACATATACAATGGAATAGAAAAAAAGAAGCTTTCTTAGACCAACTATCTAAGAAAGCTCCTGAGGGTAAATTTATTTGTACCTATCATAATTAAATTAGCTTCAACCAATTCTGGAAACAAATTGAGTTCTTAGCAGAGTGTTCGTTACCAACGAGCACTAATTTTTTTTCTGCTCGTGTTAAGGCTACATAAAGAACACGAAGCTCTTCGGAATATAAGTCTTGTTTGTAGCTTTCAACAGTTGCGTCATAATTAGGACTAGGCAGTCTAATTGTTTTGTCTCCGTAGTATGGAGTGTAACAGAATTCTAACCCTGTTGCTTTGTTATACACAACAGCGGGCTGTAAAACTGCTTTACTTAAAGTTTCTTCGAGCCCAGGGAGAATGGCTGTCGGATACTCAAGACCTTTAGCCTTATGGATCGTAATCAAAGTTACAGAATCAGAGTTTTCTCCGGTTGGTATGTCTGACTGTTGTTCTTCCTTATGACTAGCAATCATAGCGTGGAGCCATGTTTGATATTCATACAATTGTATATTCTCTTTTACGTTAAGATTTCTAGTAAGTTCTTTTAATTTATTTAAGTTTGCTGCTGCCTGAGGCGATGTAACAATGAGTCGTTCCCTGATTTTCGTAAACTGATATATCGAATCAAGTATTTGTGCGGGAGTTCGATTATTGATACTTTCTTTAATGTCTTCCCAAAATCTATCCAACTCATTTTTACTGAAATTGAAGTATATTGTTTCTAACGCTTCTTCGATATTGATATTTTTCTTGGGTTGTAGTAAGAAATTTATAATTTTATAAGTATCAACGATCTCTCTTTGGTTAAAGAAATTACCTGCTCCTATCAACTGAAAGGGAATTTGTAATTGAGCAAGTTCATCAGCAAACTCTATCATAGGGTAGTTCTTTCTAAACAAAATTGCAAATTCACCAGGTGATACGCCGCGTTCAATTTCGGATTTAATATACTGAGCAACCAACTTAGGCTGTGACTCTCCCTTTTTTGCTAAGATCCAGTTGTAAGCTTCCGTTAAAGAAATGGGTTCTTGTGGTTTATGATTTGATTGAAGTGGTTCAGGTTTAAATTGAATCTCAGGATAGTTCTCCTTAATTTTCTTGAAAAGTGTATTAACTAAGATAACAAGTTCCCCAGTTGAACGAAAATTTGTTGATAATGTAAGGACATCACCGCTTTTTCCAATCCATTTCTCGACTGATGCATAGGAGGATAAATCCGCACCACGGAATTGATAAATGGATTGTTTGATATCTCCAACTACGAATAGTTTTGGACTATTAGGATCGTTATCACAGAGTTTTCGGATAATTCCAGTTTGATAAAGGGACGTATCTTGGAATTCATCAACAAATATATATTTATAGCCACTTTTGACAGAGTTTGCAACATCTGAATCTCTTGTGAGTAACTTATAGCAATATTCTAAAAGGTTGTCAGGATCTAGCGACTGTAGGCGAAATTCTTGGTGATTCTTGTACAATAACTCTAGTAGATCTACGATCTCCTGTTTAATGTATCGAGAATTTCCAGTTTCAAGCATAAGACTTTCTTTTGTTAGTTTTATAACTTTTTCAATGGCCAGACCTTGTGAGCGAATCATTTTGTAAGTATCCAGGATCGTCTTCCTTAATTGATGAAAAGGCATAAATCTTTCATGAAAAACTTCCTTATTTTCTGATAATCTTTGAGTTAACCAAGTTTCGAAAGTGTGATCAAGTGCTTGAATCATGGATGCTTCGGTTACTCTAAAATTTGGTGAGTAATCAAAATCATGAAAGTGGATGGGCCCGGCTATATCAAGAATTGATTTGCAAAATTTATGAATCGTAGAAATTTGGCAAGCATTCAGATTTTCTAGTTCGTAACGGTAACGTTGCTTAGTCTCTTTATTCGGTGCAGATTTCCATTGATGGTAAAGATAGAGTTTTAAACGTGATAAGAGGTTCTCCGTTGCTTTGTTTGTGAATGTAATAACTGCCATATCTTTTATACTGAGTTGAGGATCATCTTCTAAAAGCCTTAGAATACGTCGACTCAATACCTCGGTTTTTCCTGTACCTGCACCGGCCTTTACCAAAATAAACTTAGCATTTGATTCAATAGCTCTTTTTTGCTCTGATGTTATCATATGTCAACCTCACGTTCATGGCATAGTTTATTAAAGGTGCAATATTTACAATGTCCACCTGTATTCTTAGAAAACTCGCCTATTGTTAATTTATTTGTTATTTCCGTAAGGATCATTTGGGCTGTAGCAGTATCATTATAAAAGCTTCGTTTGAACCGTTTATACCACTCTTTGATCTCTTTCATATGTTCTCTTTCTTCATGGTCGTTTGAAGAAAACGAAAGAATGTCTTTTCGATTTGAGATTGAATATCGATGAATTTCTCCGTTATTATATTGAACTTCTAGTTCCTTCGTCGCAGTAAAAGTATATCCATCTATTTTGATTTGCTTTTCATGATTAGAAAGATAAAACTGAATGGTAATATTGTTGTTCCCACTTTTTCTAAATTCCCTTATATAGGTGTTGTCAAAAACCAAGTTCATTAAGGTTGATAAAAAAAAGTCAGTTTGGGATATGACGTTACTCCAAAGGCGATTACTTAATGGAAAAAGGGGGCGAATTAGCTTCTCAGCTTCCAACCGATAATCTTTCGTCCTCTCTAAAAAAAGCTTATGCTGTTTGCCTTGATCAATCATTTCATGAATCGCTTTAGGCTGGTTTAAAACCAGAAGCTCAACTGATTTCTCATATAAGCAAGATGAAGCATAAGACTGCAAATGAAAGAGTTGTGAATATACGTTTTCATTTTGGTACTTATTCTGATAATAGAACCGACGAGGGCAATATCTATAAATAGCGATTTCCTCGACAGTAAAATCACGCTCATCCAATGTTTTAGTTAGTAATTGCGGTTCGACTTCATTCTGTGATAATGGCTTTATACTGCTTGGAGATTTTAATACATGTGATTTAATCAATAGATCTTCGAGATCCGGTGCTTTTTTATTTTCGAGCTTATTATCTTCCTCAAGGCCAAAGACCTTAGAAATATCATGTAAATAATGAGAAGGAGTTAGGGCAACACCGTTATCAATTTGTGAATATGATATTGTTAGTTGCGTTCTTGCCGCGCAAAACATTAAATGAATGTGGTACAGAGAACGGTTCAAATAAAAGTTTTCTAGCTCCTTTGAAGATGGGGGCTTGAAACAAGTCGTATTGCTTATAATTTTGTGCTCGATCTCCTTGCTTATAAGCCAATCGAACTTCTTCGGTTCAGGATAGACATCTTGTGTAAAGCGACAAACATATACATATTCATATTTTTGAAACTCAACGTTATTTGGACCAGTCACTAGAATCTCACGGTCAAGAAAAATATCGGAGTCTTCCTCTTCTACATTTGCTTTTTCGCCATCCTCAAAATCTTCCTGTTCGGAAAATAATGCAGATATTCGTTCACCAAATTCGATGGCTGTTATGGGGATCCTTTCTTGCGCTCCTAAAGATTCTGTTATCTTAGTAATTCGTTGTAAAATTGAACCTTCAAGTTCAATAAATCTATTATCCTTTTGAAGAAGCTGAATAAGTACGCCCACATGTTCCTTAATAGTCCTTGCTGAAACGGTAACCAGGAAAAAGCTTATGTCCTCAAGTGCTTGAATAACCGCCAATATATCATTTAAGTCTTTTAGCTCGACACTGTTTACAGGATGATGTGGATATTTTTCTGGAATAAGTTGAGCCTTCGTTGTAGCAAGTGAAGTTAAAACGCCTCTCCAATCTGCAATAGAGATGCAGTCTTCAAAAAAACTTTCAATTTTTTCGAAAGATTCGGATAACCTTACATCGCATTTTATTAGGATGCCACTAATGAAATTTTTAAACATCGTTGTATTTAAATATGAATCATATTCGCTTAACTTACGAATATCGGTGTGGATGTCATATAAATATTTAATGGCTTTTCCTTGTGCCAGGTGCATGAAAGGCCGTTGAGGTAACCTAACTTTTAAATTGTTTTGTTCGGATATTTCTCTAATTAAAGGTCTCAATTCCATTGCATTTGGCGTCACAATGACCACTTGTCGCGGACTTACTTCTTTGTACTTAATCAAAACGTAAATATGACGCATGATGTAAGATAGTTCTTCTTCCAAGGTACCAAATCTTAAAATCGATAAAGAGTTATCAAGCTTTGTTTCTGGTGTATCTCTAAAGATGAGTTTAGGTAACCGATCAATGAAGAAGGAATTTGATCTTGTTTTATCTTGAATCGATTCCCACTGTGTTTTTGGTAAGAAGTTTTGATATATATCTTCAATTACTTTTGAAGCCGGCTGATCTGGTGTTGATAAGTCATAAGGTAGAAAGATTGTGATTGGCTTATTTAGTTCAATAAATTTATTTATAATTCGTTGGTGTTTAGAACTAAGCGGGAGAAATGCCCCGTCTAAAAATAATTCATCGTACCTGGAAATATCTAATTCATTAATTTTCGAATTAGCTGAAATCCCGTAATCAGTTAGTTGCTTTTGTCTCAATTCCTCAAGATACAATTCGTATATGTCTAGAGCTATCCTCCACTTTTTACTAGTATCGAAACCTCGCAGAGTATTTATGCTAAGTCCTGTCAAACTCAGATCCATAAATGTGTTTGTTAAATCATAGATTACTGATTTCCAGCTTAAATTGTTGGTTTCTGGAATCTGATTTACGATTCGCTCCAAAATTACAGTAGCCTCAGATTTAGACAGTGTCGATGAGTTGGAAGAGGAAATGAGCTTGTGTTTTATATATTGGTCAACTTCAAACAAATCAACATATTGTCGAACGGCTTCTTCTATATCAATTTCTTTAGAACTTATTTGGGCTTGGTTAAATAAAGGCCTAAGAATCGATAAGTAAAACTTTAATCTTCTCCGATATAAGATCATAGTAGGTACAAGATGAAGTGATCTTCTACCAATTTCAAAACTTGATTTTATATATGTTTCAATATCTTCAGTATCGGGTGAACATAGTATCCTCAAGGTTTTTCCTCCTAGTAAAATTGGTTCTAATTTACTATAATGAGAATTATAACGTATCAAATAGATAATGTATATTTGATAATAGTATGGGGGGCCGCTACACAAATGACATCTTTGCTTAGCGAAGAAGATGAACTCTTAATTGAAATATGCAGAAAACATAACATAGAGCCACATTATTTAAAGGAATTATTCAGGATTGAAAAGGAATATGCTGATAAGAACATGTCGAAAAGAAGAGGTCTTTTCGACAGAATATCCGAGATGGTCATGGATTGGGTTGAGCAAGAGGAAGAGAGGCGCAGCATTCTATGATTTTTAATTATATTACCTTTGAAAATTACAGACCTTACTACGGCGCACAAAAGTTAGAGCTTCACAAAAAAAAAGAAGAGTTCTCAGCTTATAATCAAAATATAACATTGGTTGGTGGATTAAACGGGGCAGGCAAAACTTCACTAATTAATGCTTTTTTTATTTGCTTTTATGGAAGACGAAAGTTCACAAAAGATGAATATGAAATTATTAAGAATGAAGCAATAAATAGAAGATACCATCGCGAGGGAGGGAGAGAAAGTAAAATACAACTCTCCTTCACTGACCGGACTGGAACATATGTTATTGAAATCACTTTCAAGCAAGATCAAAAGAATGAAATCACTGAATCCAGAAGGATTTTTGTTGCTTCTGGCGACGAGTTACGCGAAGTGGCTACCGCAGAAGAGGAATTTAATGAATTTATTGATCAGAGAATTCCAATCGATGTAGCACCGTTTTTTATATTTGACGCTGAAAAGATAAGGGATTTGGTTGGGGAGCATGATACGAAAGAGACGATTAAAGCCATCCAAAAAATCGTATCTTTAGAATTGTACAATCAACTTTATGAAGACTTATTTAAAATTCGAAATCAAGATGAATCATCTGTTGCCAAAACAGTAAAGGACGAGGATCTCCTGAAACTATCTGAAGAACTTCAAAAATGTGCAACTGAACTGGAACTTTTGAAATCGGAAGAGAAACCAGAGGAGAAAAAAATTGAGTTTCTTAATGAAGATAAAATTTATTTGAATCAAAAGCGTCGTTTGAAGTTAGCCAACAGTAGTGTAACAAAAGGACAAATTAATAGGAAAATCGGAGAGCTTGAAAACGAGTTGAAGTTAATTTTTACCACTTTGGAGAGATTTGGTCGAAACTCACTACCTAATCTAATTGCCGCGCCGGTGGTTAGGCAACTACAACAAAGAATTAAGAAGGAACAAAATTATATTAATAGTATGACTAAAAGTGCAGCTATTTTTGCGCCTTATGATCGGTTTATTAAGCAGATTCTAAATGTTGAAGTTAGTCCGCCATTAAATAACGCACAGAAAGAGCAACTAAAGGAGAAAGGCAAAAGTGTATGGGCTAAAGTAAATCAGGTCCAAGAAGTAAAAGTAGAGCCAATTAATGTGGTGCACATAAACGACCTTTCGCAAAATGAGCTTCAGATGATTCTGAATTCATCCTTGACCAGTAATGTCGACGTAAAAGGTTTGGTTAGTAAAAGAATAAAAATTCAAGGAGAATTACAGAAATTACTCGAGCAACTTAATGACGCACCCGATGTTATTGATACGGAAGAAGAGGATGAGAAGCTTGCGAAAATTTCTGAGGAACTGGGAGCTCTTTACGCTGCAAGAAAGCTACGAAGCGAATCGATTAGAAAACTCCAAGATCGTCATCATCAGTTGCTGAATGAGATTACGAGAAAAAGGCAAACAAAAAGCGAGCTTGGTCCTGTTGAACAAAAAATGGAGCTTATGACTCGTTTGATTGGTGCAACAAAAGAATTCATTGACCAGGTCACGATCTTAAAAGCAAAGCAATTAAAAAACGAAATTGAGACCATCCTACTAAAACTGTTTAGAAAAAGAGACTTGCACAGGGTAGAGTTTGATCCTAATGAATTTGCTCTTAAAATCTACGATGAATTCGATCGTGAAGTGGACCTGACATCGCGTTCAGAAGGGGAGAAGCAGTTAATCGCTCTTTCGATGATTTGGGCACTCACTAAAGTATCTGGAACCAATTTTCCATTTGTAATCGATACACCGCTTGCACGGCTGGATAGCATTCACAGAGCAAATTTAGTGAATCGTTACTTTACTAATCTAAGTGATCAGGTAATTATTCTGACCACAGATACGGAGATTACAAAGGACTTTGTTGAAGAAATTGAACCGTTCGTACAGAAATCATACTTGTTGCAGTATGACGATGTGGAGAATTCAACAAAAGTAAGTGAAGGTTATTTTACATTTGAATAGGGGCAGGGGCAAATGGCAAACGGCAGGATGCCTTTATCAATAGAAGGCGAAGAAAAACTAATAACAATAATGAGCGAACTAGAGCTTAATGATAAAAGACCAGAAGCCCTTCGGCTGGCCTTTGTAAAAGGGATTGCTTCACTAGAAAAAACACCTGAGAAGAAAGACCGCAAAACTAGATTTGTAATTCCTGAGGGTGTAATAGCACGCGGCAATGATTACATTTTGTATAAGCACATGATCATCGAGAAGGTGGGGCAACTACTTGACACAAAAGCTGTCGATGATTATATGTTGCGTTACATTGAAGAAGGGCTCGAGATTATGGCTTCTGAGATTGAGTCATTGTCTAATCTTGATAATTATTTGTTGTTTTTGATTAATAAGCATAGTTGAAACATAATGCTATTTATGTTTTTTTATTAAATTAATGAAAAATATTGTGGGCTCCCTTTGATAAGGGGGCTTACTTTGTAGGATGAATTCTGCAAATTGTTAAATACCGTCGAAATATGTTGAAAAAGCTGGAAGAATGGTAGCTTTGTCTGTGATATATTAATTAATAAATAGAGGCCTTACGGGAGGAACCTATCGAATGGATGCTTCATTGAATTTATTCATTGATCAATGTGAAGAAAAATTAAAAGCAGAAACAACAAAGTTGAAGATTGTAAAAGAGACCGTCGAGGCCTTTTTAGAGGAAAATGTAATTGACAAATTAGGGAATAAACTTTCCCTTCAAGCAAGGGTAAAGGGGCCCACTAGTTTAAGAGAAAAAATAATTAGAAAAAGATATTATGATAAGTATCATAATCCTGACCAATTCATTAAAGAATTACCAGATTTAATAGGCTTGAGACTTGTTTGTTTACTACACTCTGAGGAGAGAGAGATTTATAGGGAACTCTTAAAAATATTTACTCATTCGTTAGAGCGGGGTTTTAAATGCTTGCCTGGAACGAATACTTCAGGTGAGGCTTATTTCAAAATATTATTAGAAGCTCAACCAGAAACTCAAAAAAATGGTGAGGATATATATAGAATAAAGTGCGTGTGGGTTGATAATAACGAGGAGTTCCCTATGGAACTACAGATAAAATCTCTCATTAATATGTTCTGGGGCGAAATGGAACATATGTTAGTTTATAAGAATTATCAATATTTAGTTGGTTCTGACTTTTATGGGGAGTTAATGAAAACTATTCTTGGCTTATTAAAGAATATTGATAGTCAACTTAAAGGAATACAAAATCAACTTGGTACTAAGGACCCTCATAGTCAATTGCAAGAAATTAAGCAAATGGTTGCCAAATTTATGTATGATACATACCAACCTCGTATAGACTTATTATTAAAATGTAGTTTAGACTGTAGGGAAGTTTATGATGCAATTATTTTCGCTGAGATGAAAAATACAAGCCGAGCAAATGCTTTACAAATTTCATCACAGTTAATCTCGAAGATCTTGGCTCAACCATTAACAGAAAATGATTTTAAATTTGATGATGTCCGTCTTGGGTTTATACATAGTCAAGAAGAAAAGTTAGCCTCGTACTTCCTCGAGTTAGCTAATTCTAGAGATGTTTTTTGGAGAATACTTTTTGGATTATTTAATATCCATAATAGTGCAAACACATTAGAAACGAATATAAAGTTGCTGGCGACACATTTGTTGGAGGCATATATAGGTTTTCAGGCCAATCTTGATACAAGTAATAGTGGTCATTCTTCATTGTTTAATGGAGTAAAGATGGGTATTGTAAAGGCATTTAATGAGTATAAAAAAATTGATTACTTTTTACCCAATGGGAAGCAAAAGAGAATAAATACCATAATAGAGGATTTTGTCAATAACAACGAGGAAGACTTATTTGAGGTAAAGACAAATTTAGACAGTATAGAAAAAATTATATGCAATTTAATATGTATAGAAATACAAACTGAACTTCATGTTAGTGTAAGCAGTTCACTTTTAAATGAGCTTTACCAGTTGATTTCACAACCTGACATACCATGGTTTACTGAGAATTTTAATTTTGCAATGTTAAAGACACTAGTTGATGATAATAAGGGAATCGATTCAAAGGAAGAACTAAAAAGTCTTCTCTACTCAACTGGAGGGGGGAGTTTAGTATGATTAAGAATAAGCCTTTTATAACTGCTCATCAGAATAACTTTTCAATGCATTTAATTGTATTAACAATTGAAGAGTTAGTTCATGGAACGTACGTTCTGCAATTTAGCTCCGATGAAGAAAACTCCAAGGGCTATCAAAGACCCTTACTACCTAGTCATTTTAGAAAAATAACGAAATATCTTCAGGGAAATGAAGCCATCTTACCTCCGGCAATTTTAACAGCAAGTGAACCTGAAAATATAGAGTACAACCAAAATAAACTTAGTATTGTTGGAAAATTAAGAGTGGTAGATGGACAGCATCGCATTGCAGCGTTTAGGCAGTTACGAGAGGTCGACGAAAATAAATATGGTGAAGTAAAACAATATGAGATTCCTGTCATTATAATGGTAATTCCTGAAGAAAAACAGATTTATGAAATAAACACATTTATTAATATCAATAGTAAAGGAAAAAAAGTTAGTACGGATTTAGCAATTCGACTTAGAGAACAGATACGCGATAGAGGCGAAGATAATTTTTACTTAAATAAGGCTGAAGTTATTGAAGATATAGCTACCAAAATAACAAAGTCTATTAACGCTAATGAGAATTCTGTTTGGTACAATACTATTAAAGTTGGTCCTGAGCAATCGGGGAGAATTATATCTATAAATGCTTTTAATAAATCGTTATTTGATATGCTCTCCTTCTTTTGGGAAAAAAATAAGATAAGTAATGATACAGAAGCGAAATATTATACTGAATTCTTTCGGTTAATGTTAATTGAATGTTGGGATTTAATAATGAAGAAATGGTCTGGATGTTTCAATATAAAAAACGAAGAGAAGTATAATTCATATTATAATATTCAAAAAGGCATTGGAGTAAACTCTTTACACATCGTACTAACAAGAATTGTCAGAAGAAATTTTAAAGAAGGCCTATCGTTAGAAGACTTTAAAAACTTGGTTGTTGAGGAATTTGAAAATGTATTAAATAAAACTACAGTTAATGATGAGGATTGGATGATAGGTGGAGAGTTTATGGGGTTTGCTTCACGAGCTGGCTTTAATTTAATTGCTGATCGTATAATGAACAAAAATTTATGAATTTTGAACGACAATCAAATTATGCTATGAGACACTAATTTATTTTCTTTGAATAAAGAGAATAATCAATCAAATTGTTGACAGGACGGCTTGTTGATAAACGCCGTCAATGATCATTCAAACTCAAACCAATATATAATAGGCGGTGGTTAAAGCCCTTGTAAATAAAGGGTTTTAACCACATTACAGAGTCTATAAAATTGATGTAACTCCAAAACAGTTCATGAGATTTCAGGATCACTTTAAGAACTTGAAACAGCATTGGGTCTCACCCACGCTTATTTCGAATGCCTAAACAAGACTTTGTATTTGAGTCATTATAAGTATCTACCATTTTAGGCCCCCTATAAACGAGCCTGCACAGAATCTTCTAAGATATGAAGTTTATTTTATCTGCTTAAACAAATCTAGCTGATTCTCAGTGATTCCCGAACTTAACGTTATCCTAATTGTCTGTCGAACTTCCTCCAGAGACTTCCCAGCCGCACTTAGTACATGACTAGGCTTGCTTGAACTGCACGCAGACCCGGAGGAAAGAGCCGCATACGCCGAGAGCTTCTTCAGAAGAAGCTCATTATTGACTCCGACAAATTGAACACTAATTAACCCCGGGATTTTGTTCTTCTCATCACTATTAAACTTTATTTTGTCCCCTAAATTTGTCTTCAATATATCTGTAAGGTATTGTTCTAGTTCATTGAGTCTCTTAACATTATTATCGAGATTCTTACGAGCTAACTCAGTAGCTTTACCTAACCCTACAATGTTATGAACCGCTAAAGTACCGCTACGATAATTATTTTCTTGGCCGCCACCATGGAAAAGAGGGGTCAATCTTGTGAAAATTTCCTTGGATTGTTTTCGAATAATCGCAGCCCCTACACCTTTAGGACCACCAATTTTATGGCCAGACAAGGAGAGGAAACGAATGCCCTTGTGTTTATTTAAATCTATAGGAACTTTACCTATAACCTGTGTTGCATCCGTATGAAAGAACAGACTATTTTCTTCAAATATAGATGCAATCTCTTCAATTGGATTTATAGAGCCAATTTCGTTGTTTCCCCACATGATTGAAGTGAGCAGTGGTTTATTTTGAATAACTGTTTCTTTTACCTGATCTGCAGTGACTCTTGCAAATTGATCTACATCCAAGAAATTGACGTTGATATAGCGTTCTTCTAAATACTTAAATGTTTCGATCACGGAAGGGTGCTCTACTTTAGAGGTTAGCATAAATTTGTTGTTAGAATCTTGCTTACCATAATAGTCAGCTACGCCTTTAATGATCAAATTGTTACTTTCGGTTGCTCCGCTTGTAAAAATAACCTCGTCAGAATCGCATCCTAATAATTCAGCTACTTGCTCACGTGCATTGGTCACAGCTTTTTTGGCATTCTCGGCTAATGAATAAAACTTACTGGAGGGATTACCGTACTCTTCTTTAAGATAGGGAAGCATTGCATCGAGAACTTCAGGATGAATTCTTGTCGTCGCACTGTTATCTAAATAGAGCATAAAGTCACCTACTTTCTATTCAAGTAGCAAGGCACGTATAAATTTTTCGTAGTTACCTGCACTTTTATATTCTCCAGCTAGTGTTCTAATTCCGCGTTCTAAGTGAGCATTGAAAAGTCCAGGGAAATACTCTTCATCCGAAAGCTCTCTTCCAGCTGCCTGAGTAATTAATGCTCGAAATACATAGTCATATTCGCCAGTTACTGTACTCCGGTTAAGGACTAACCCATCAGAGAAATCCTTTGTAATTGGAATTATTTCAGCCCCTTGGTCACTATTCCTTAGTGATAGTGCCACAGCATAACGAATGAGAATATTGGGGGTAATTCCAGTGGAAGCTTGAAGTTGTAAAAGTGTCTCTTTGGTGTATTTAGATGTTTTTAACGTAAAATTCATTGATGACAGTTCTCCCTGGTCAAATTAAAATAGTGACCTTTTACGATTTCTGTTTTTTCTTGGCCTTCATTAAATTCCAATGTATAGCATTGGGAAGTGATATCTCTGATGATTTCAAATTGTTCGGTACCGATCTCTGAGTCTGTAGTAAAAATCAGGACTTGATCACCGCACAGAGGAATAAAGTGTTGTATTAATGCGTTTTTATGATCCAAATCAAGGCGTCCAAAAAGAGTATCGAAAACAAAAGGAAGCTTCCATCCGGATATTTTGAACATTGCCAAAATGACCGTTAACATAAGCATTTCTTTTTCGCCGGCAGAAAGGCGTTCTTTGACGATTTCTTGCTTGTTTTTATTGAATAGGCGTAACTCAAATGAAGTATGATCGATATGCATGCGGTCAATGTATGCTTTTTTTCGAAATAAAATGTTAATCATTTTGGTAGCTTCATTAGTAACATCATCCAATTTCTTACGCCACTGACGTTCTCTGAAACGTTGACTGACTGTTAGTAGTTTTTCAGTCATAAGGAAAGAGTTCTCTCCTTTGTGATACTCTTTAATCTTTTCTCTAGTTTTGTTAGCGAATGTTTCTTTCGTTTGAATATTCTCAGTTAAGATTTGGATTTCATTTTGGTATTGTTCAGTTAATATTTTTAGTTGTTCGACTCTCTTGGTTTTTAGTTCAATGTTTTCGAGAAGGTCTTTGAATTCGCTAGATGAGTCATTTTTTTCTATAGCTTTTCTGAGTTCTTGAGTTTCTTCTAAGAGTTTGGCGTTTTCATCGAAAAGAGCAATATAATTTAGAACCTTTAGAGATGTAATCTGTTTGAATAAGCTATGGATTTCACTCTGATGCTCGAAAGAAGCACGGTGAATTAATTGAGCTTCTTCTGGCTGTAGCATCTCTAGAATACCCTCATATAGCTGATTAACATCCAATTTAGATTTCAATGAACCGCTGTCTGATTGTAGGCTATTTACCAATTGGACAAGTTTGTTTTTCTCTAGAGCTGCAGCAACAAACTCGAATGACTCATATTGTTTTTCGACTCGAAGCTGGCGGTCAACTTCTTCTAATTGGTTACGGGCAATATAAAACGGAAATAATGAATTGACAAAGTGTTTAATGTTGTCGGTATTGACCTTCCTCTGATTTTCAATTCGATTTACTTGGGTGACAAGCTCCTGCCGTTTTTCTTGAATTAGGCCGCCATGAATTTCAAAATCTTTTTTATCTTTCCGAATTAGGTCAGTAAGGGTTATAATTTCTTCTTCGTAGTTGGATTTTTGCAGTTCTATTTCTTCAATACTTTGTTTTAGGGTTGAAATTTCGGACTCTACTTTATCTAGCTCTTCAATTTCTTTTGTTGTATCCGCATTTTTTTGAGTATATTGAAGACGATAAGTTTGCAAATCCTTCTCTAAATTCATAAAAAGATCAAGATTAAAAAGAATTTTGCCTGATTCACTGAGATATTCAGGGATCTTTTCTTCAGATACAATTCTGGAAATATCTTCCCCGTCGAAGAGGCATAATTCGAATAAACGAGGAGGCATTTCCTCTCGCAATTTATTCTGATAGTCGGATATCTCCTGAGCGCTAAGATGCTTTCCGTTTTTTTGAATCGAATAGTATTCTCTTATTTTTTCATTCTTGATCGTCCAACTTCGGATGAGCGAATATTGATTTGGTTCGAATTCTTCAGTGGAAGTATAATCAAGTGAAATTTGGTAATTTTTTTGACCCTCATGAAGAGCTTGGCGGTTTAACAATGAGCGAATTCTGCGGAAATAAGGTTCATTTTCCGTTACAAACCCGTATGCCATGGAACCGAACAATACAATTCGTAAAGATTCTAAAATTGTAGTTTTACCAGCGCCATTTTTTCCTCCGAGCAGGATCACATTCTGCTTGCCGTTTGTTCTGAAATCAAATTTATTAAAATCTCCATTATAAGGGCCAATATTACGAAGTATCAGCTTATTTATTTGCATTGATTATGAATCCACCTTCTATAGATGTAAGAAATCTTGTTTTAGCGTTTTGTCAAATGCTTGAAATAAACCTCTTCTTACTTTGACTCCCGAGTAATCCTTTTCGACAGAAATTAGCTGCTTGAGGAGGTTAAGGTTAACGCCTTCTTCTTGACAAAGTGTTTCTAAATCGGTTATTTGATCTTCTTTAAACACGGGACGATCGTCGTGATGCCAGTCATAAACTTCGCACGTTTCTTCTTCAACAATCTGTGGCAAACGATCTTCCCACTGAAGGTCATCATGCCAGTATTTCCGGATTGCTTTTAGTTCTTCGAATGTAATTAGTTCAATGGTAGGATCGTGAAGTTCACGAATCGCTTTTTGAGTACGTAGTAGTTTTCTTAATATTTCTTCACGAGCTCTAAGCGTAAATGGACCGACACCAAATCGTTTGTATTCACCATCATCGTCTTTAACATATATCTCAAGATCTTCGATTGTAGCAAGATTGATACTATTTTGTTTAATAAATTGTTTAATATTAGCTTTTTCAATGCTTTGATATTTTCCTGCTTCAATTTCTTCTTTCGTAACACCGCCTAAATTAGAAGTGAGATAAACCTCTCCGTTCATACGGTGCTTCTGTCTTTTGGTACGATCCTCTCTTATTTCTACCAAGAAGTTTCTGAAATCATATAGTGGGCGTAGCCAGTCAACGCCGTTATTTATGAACCCGCTCAATGCCTTGTCTTCATTGACGACAGTGCATGTCCAGCAGCCAAATCGACTGTTTCCACAAGAACCTGCACTTTCCTTCACTTCCTTATCAACGACTAGAGGGCATTCGCTACTGGAATCTTGATATAATTGTAATAACTCATTGTTATCGTCGCCCCAAGGCGATTCGTATTGGAGCAAAAATTCCCAGACATCATCGACTTTAAAAGCTCGAATAGGAGCAAATACAAAGGCATTACTTAAAGTAGAATGCCTCATTAACGTCTTACCTTCAATAGTATGTGACTGCATGACTGCAGCACGGGTTGAACTTTCCGAATCTCTTACACCAAGCAACATAACCACTTCACCGAACTGATCTACTTTATCTAAAATAAATCGGTTAGCAGGGTCAATTTTCAACCGATCAGTACACCATCTGAATTTCTGTCGAGGTGTGGGATACCCTTTTCCGATAATGGAAGCCCAAAAAGTCTGTTCTACTTTGGGACGGACTTTCTGCGTCTCAAACGGCAGACCAAGCTCAATGGCTTTCTGTTGAATACGTCCTAATGTTCTTGTAATTTTATCAATAATAAGAGGAGTTTCTACCAATGTGTCTGAGGAGATCACGTAAACTTTTTTGTTTAGGGCAGACGGATCAAGCTCAGATAATGCTTGAAAGACCAATTGCACCACTGCGGTGGAATCCTTACCACCACTAAATCCTACAACCCAGGGCCGCTTATCTGATTGATATACTTCTTTGACTAATTCTTTTGCTTCTATGAATTTACTATCGGTATTAAATATATTAAGTTCCAAGAGGAGATGCCTCCTTTAGTTTATCTTCAATTTTCTGTTCTTGTTCTGTGAGAGGTAGTCCAATTTTACTTTTTATAATATTGGCTGTTAACTGAACTGTCTCGTTGTTTTTGTTAATGCGGCCCGTATGACTATAAGCACGACCTTGCCAATCTTCTTTGTTATCTCGAAGCCAGTCAATATGCTCTAGCTTCTTAATATATTTTTGCCATTCGTCAGGTTGATAGAAATAGAGATAGTGTCCAATAATACCAATAGCTTCTAAAAAAATGCCGTGAGCAACAATAGAGTTTGCCCGTAAATCTCTAGGAGATGTTTTCTTTTTAAGGACCTCTTGCCATTCCGAAATCGTAGCGCATAGAAGATTCCAGAATTGATTTACGAACTCTTTTTCTTGGTCGGATATCATTTCGCCTTTTCGTTTACCTAGCAGACGACAGTTGGTATTGAATATATGATTTAATGCAAACAACTTGGGAGAGTTTTTAGACAGATTTACTTTTTCACGGTCAGTATATCGATCTAGCAAAGGAATATTCGCAATTAGTCCTTTGGTAATCAACGATAATTGGTCACGATGATCATATAGAATGCCGATGGAAGATGTTGTATTGACAGCATGCCGATTCAGATCAGAAAACATCTGCTGGGAGCGGGAAAGTCCCAAGTCGTGAAAAAAGACCACAGAAATTGTTTCATCGCCAAGTTCTGGGGCAATCTTTAGAGCTTCTTCAATCGCAGCTCGACGATGTTGACCATCATTGATTAGAAATTTCGAATCAAGTGAGATTAAAAGATATCCTATATCTTTAAGTTCTTTAGTATGTTCCTGAAAAATCATTTCGCCGTCAACGGATGCTGTAAGAGATGAAAATATGTAGTCTTTGGGGTTTTCAAGAATATAGTTCGTTATATCCGGAATCCTTGATCTATTCATCAGACGTTGGGCGCGATGTTCTGCAGGAATTTCTTCCTCGTCAAACAGAAAGATTTTAGGAATCAGCCTAAGTGGACACATTACCGTATAGTATTCTCTTCCAGCTTGAATGCCACGAAGAGCAGGGAAACTATAACTAAAGTTCATGGTATTACATTCTCCTTAATTACGTACGTAATTTTTAATGAACGTAATTTGATTTTACTCGAATGAGAACGGATCTTCAACAAAAAATAAAATGATTAATGATATAGATTATAGATAGTGCTTAGTCCAAATAGATAGAAACACTGAAGGACTGCAGACATTATGGGTAAGTGCGTGTACAGTGTATTCTCGAATCTACAGTATATAGAGAGATGGAAATGAGAATCCAAGGACATATCTCGAGGAGGTTGATGGAAGCGAGTATCGAAAAACTTCTCTGTATATTGGGAGAGCATCATAAGGAGGCCCACGGCATTCTGGAGGCGGAGCCAAAGAACAAAGACTGGGCTTTCCGTTGCCGGGGTGCATTGCCGGGATGAAGGATGATGCTACGAAAGGAAATTTATAAAAAATGAACATAATCAGCCAACTTGATGAGCTTTTGGGGCAATGGAGAATTCACGGTGCATGCACTGAGAGCATTTTCATTGCGGACGGGCTCGTGGACGAGGCAGCGTGGTTTAAGCTCATGGCTTAAATTGATGGTGCTGCTGAAAGAGGTTAATTCGCCAGATGCCGGGTGGGATCTGCAGCAGTTTGTAAGAGAGAAGGAATATTTTAAAAAAAGAAGTACCTGGCCAGTATTCCTTCGTTGGACGTGCGGAATTCTGCATGGATTCCCGGAATATGATGAAGTCGAGCAGCGTTATGAAGACGTGAAGGAGGAAGCCGACGAGTTCCTTCGAAAGGTCTATTTTGCAAATGTAAAAAAGATTGCAGGTGGTGTAAAGGCTAATCATACAGATGTCGAGCATCACATGCAGGAAACTGGCGAGCTTCTTCTTAAACAAATCAGGATCGTCAATCCCGACCTGGTTCTGTGCTGCGGCGATGTCATATTCCAAGGTGTCCATCAGTTATTGAAAAGAGTGGGCCCACACATTTGAGCTTAAGCAGACTTCGGGCGGCTTGGAGTACATAATGTTGGCTGACACCAAACGGTCTTTATTCTTTACCATCACCCGAACGCCTATTATCCAAGAGCGATGTCTTACACTTATTTAATGAATGAAGTTCAGAATATCCTCAAATCTTAAACTGGAAACTCACAACAAAAAGAGGATCTTTCTATGTCTCCTTCAATTCCCTCTCATACGTCTCGATCAAACCCGAAGCCTTAACAGGAAGCGCCCTTGCTAGTGCCGTAATCGTTAGTAAAGTAGGCGCTTTTTCTCCGTTCTCCAGCTACTAGTATAAGACCAATCAACACCGTAATAGAGGCTCGGCTCATCTTAGGTGAGATTATTTTCTTTGCGAATTTTTCGAAGAGCTCTGCCGAAGGCGAGTACTCTAATTTATCACTATGATTATTATAAACCCTTAGTGGAAGCAGGCTGCTTTTACCAAGATACGATTCTTCTTCATATCAGTTGCTCCAAGAATACATGAATTTATCCGTGCATTTCTTGGACAAAAACCTGCTTCACGTCAGTTTATTGCTATGCAACAGGGCACTAGAATCCAAGCTAAACGCTTTATATAAGGCAGGAGAGAAGGCAGCTAATTTAAAATATTTTAGTATAATAGTTAGCTTCTAATCGATTTTATAATTTTGGTGATAACTCTAAAAAAAAGCTGATCGGACTCCGATCAGCTTTTTTTTTTAACTATTGTGCGCCCGGCATGGGCGATAACTTGGCGGTGAAAGTCCGCTACAGGCTTGGCAGTAGGAACTGTTAGCCAAAGGCAAGGGTGTCGGCCGTGAGGCCGAATCTGAAGGAAGCCGGAGGCAAACCCTCGGTCTGACGAACAGAAATCACATAGAAGGCATGATGGGACGGACGAGCTTGCAATGCAAAGTAAAGTCCAATACTGCCCGAATTCCATCATGTAGATGTGGCAGATGGATGAGGGGAAGGTTATCGCTCTTACCCGGGGAGATCTCACTGACGTCAAGTAGGAAAAAAAATCCGAAAGATGGAGTAAAGCTTGTAGTGAGAAGTCAGCAGAGACCATAGTACCGAAAGAAAAAAATCTTTTCGGGAAGGGCCGAACAATCGTAAGTCTTGAGTACATACAGGAAGGAGAGCCGGTGCAATGAAAGCAGAATACCGAAAGGGCTGCCTGCAAAGGGATAGTGTGGAACACGAAGAGCATGCAGGAGCGCAGAGCATCGACACTCGGGAGAGTAGAGAAAGGGACGGTGCAATCGACTTGCTGGAAAGAATACTGAGCAGGGACAACCTGAACAAGGCCTATAAGCAGGTCAAGCGCAATCACGGAGCACCGGGAATCGACGGAATGACGGTCGAGGCGGCATTGCCGTGGCTGCGGGAAAACAGAGACGAACTCTTGCAAAGCATCCGGGAGGGTCGATATAAGCCGAGCCCGGTACGACGCAAGGAAATCCTCAAACCAGATGGAAGCGGAGTAAGAAAGCTCGGCATTCCCACGGTCGTGGATCGCATCATCCAGCAAGCCATCGCCCAGCAATTGCAACCGCGGTTTGAGCCGCTTTTCTCGGATGGAAGCTACGGCTACCGCCCAGGTCGGAGCGCGCAACAGGCGATCCGAAAAGTGAAAGCTTATGCGGAGCAGGGATGGGGCCACGCAGTAGAAATTGACCTCTCGAAGTACTTCGACACACTGAACCATGAGCTGTTGATGACCCTCTTGCGCAAACAAATCGAGGACAAGCGCGTAACCAACCTGATTAAAAGGTACCTGAAAAGCGGAGTCATGGAAAACGGGGTACGCCGCGAAACAGAAGAAGGCTCTCCTCAGGGTGGCCCTTTGTCGCCGTTATTGGCCAACATCTATTTGAACGAATTCGATCAGGAGATGAAAAGTCGAGGAGTGATCGTCATTCGTTATGCAGATGACATCGTGGTACTGGCGAGAAGCAAACGGGCGGCAACGCGGCTACAGGAATCCTGCCGGACGTACCTGGAGAACAAGCTGAGGCTCAAGATGAATACGCAGAAAAGCAAGGTAGTTAGCGTAGTGGCGCAGAAGCATTTCAAATTCCTCGGTTTTGCTTTGGGGAAGAACGGAAGCGGCGTGTATATCCGCGTACATCGGCAATCCCTGGCAAAGGCAAAGAGAAAGCTGAAAGAGCTAACGAGGCGGAGTCAAGGCAGGAATGCGAGGCAGGTGATGGAGAACGTAAAGGTCTACATTCGGGGATGGATCGGTTATTTTTATGTAGCCGACATGAAACGAATCCTGCAAAGCTGGAATGAATGGATGCGAAGGCGGATGCGCATGTACATCTGGAAGCAATGGAAGAAGCCGAGAACAAAGGTACAAAACCTGCGGAAGCTGGGAGTACCAGAGTGGCAGGCCTATTCATGGGGAAACACCCGGCTGGGCTACTGGCGCATTGCGGGAAGTGCGATACTGCACCGCGCTGTTACAAACGAAAAGCTCGCACAGGCAGGGTATTATGACTTCCCTGCTCAGTACGAGCGACTACGTCAATTGCACTTAAACGGTTGAACCGCCGTATACCGAACGGTACGTACGGTGGTGTGAGAGGTCGGCTACTCAACTAATGGGTAGCCTCCTACTCGATTCCATCAATCCGCCGAAAAATTTCAATTAGTATATTTCGGACCATCTCAATATCTTTCGGGTCTCGTTCTCTTAGTAAAGAAATAATATCTTTCATACCCGATTCCTCTGGCAGTTCTTCTTGTTCTTTCAAATATGTAAAAAGCTCATACACTCCAACATCTAATGCACTGGCAATCTTCGCCAGATTCTTCATGGAAACATTACGCTCGGCTCGTTCAATAAATCCTATATAACTTATATTGAAGCCAGCCTTTTCTGCCAATGCTTCTTGAGATAATCCTCTTAATTTACGAAGATCCTTTATACGTGCTCCGACTAATTTTAGGACATCAGGCATTTTTACACCTCTCTTTAATAGAAGTGTAGGGAATGTTTTGATTCGCAATAATACATAGATAATAAGTTATTTGAATAAATTACTACTATACGGTAATATTGTATGTAGTTTGTATTTATTTATGCATCCTAAGTGAGTATTTATTTCTATATGTTTACTCTTTTTGATCAACTGAGCTAGAAATACTTTTTATGCATCTGCAATTTTGGAAAGACCATTAAAGGAATTCAGTCGCAGCTGGGGTATCGCCAATAACGGATTAGGAGCTGACGTATGTGAATCATTTAACCTCCATCGATGAATGCAGAGATAGCAAAGATAGGCTGTTAAAAATTCAGGAATCCTCTATTCATTCCAAATTAATGATTAAGATGCAGCATTACGTACAGATCTATATGAACTCAGCAGCCCGGTTGATGCATCCGACCTCTGCTCATGTATGTATCTTGTTTAGTGATCGCGCTTTAGGATGCATGCTCAAGGCATTGTATATGAAGGAGAATAATTGCATGTTTTCTCCATCTTCCTTTTCGCTTCAGGATGTCATCCAGCTAACGGGACAGAATTCTATCCTGGATTTGGATAAGGTGATGTTTATTCATACTCTTAAATTTGTGGTCAGCTGCAATGATGTTTCAATTTTTCAACACATGGACGCCTCGCAACTTAAGAAGCTTCTGAACCGCGTGGACGATGCGCTGATTCACCTATCGGGTAGAGTGGCATCCAATCCTTCCGAGTTGTATCGCTCGATTTTTTAATGGTATGCATTAAATATTGAAAGCATGTTGAAACAAGAAATCATTATACGTAGATACTGGAGGTATCTTCATGTTCATTCAACTTGAATTCTGAAGTTATTCCCGGATATATGGTTGTCGTGTAAATTAAAAATATGAGGGGGATTTCGATGGATGTCAGAGAGTTCATGAAATGTTTTCAAGAAAGGTATTCTGATGTAGATAGATATGAGCTTGCAGAACATCGAGATATTAGAGATTTTGAAGATAGATTAGGGGTGAAACTACCACTATCGTTTTGTATTTTTCTAAGTGAATTTTCTAATGGGATTTTTTTACTTGATTGTGAACCTATCGGCGGGATTAGTGAGAACTCGCCTTGTGGGGCAATATGTAAAAGCCATGTGATTCTTCCGGATCTCCCAGATAAAATATACATTCGAGAGACAGATGAGCTCATTGATTCCAATCGTCTTATTTCCTTTACTATGTTTGATGCTGTTGAGAACTCTAATGATCACTGGGTTTTCCTATGTGAGGAAGGAATCCCTAATAACGAGTACAGATTAGGGTTTATCAGTCAAAATTCAAAGGTCATTGTAAAAACATTACCTTGTTTTGAAGAATGGTTGACCGTATTTTGGAATCATGACGACTACGATGAACATGCTGTGCCGGTATTCTATACGTTTTATCCAACGTTTGATGAAAGATTCGAAATCTTAAATAATTTAGTACATGTCATATTAAATTAAGAATTAACGGAAGTTGGTACCGTCAAAATCGAGGACTTAAAATGAAGAACCTAGGCTATACAACATTCATTAGCCTAGGTTCTTTCTCCGTTCTCTATTTTTCTATAATCAGATCAATCAACTCGCGAATAGATGTTAAATTCATCGTGGGAGCATACGGCTGCAGTTAAGCTACCTTAACACAAGGCCCCTGCGAAGCTAACGATGAATAAGAGTACCGCTATCTTTTAACTTATCTCGTATTGCAGCATATCTTTCTAGATCGTCATGATTTAGCTTAGAATGTATATGCTCAATGGTTGTGCAGCATCTTACGATGTTGATCGCATTATTGTTGGTGTATGAGAATTCTAAACTATCCAGTATATACTTTGAGCCTTTTTGAATGTTATCCTTCCGTATATAATACGTACCGACATCGGTAAGGAAATTAGCAAAGCGGTCATCCATTATATGATCGGTATAACTGCCAACGGATTCTCGTCGATTGAGATGATCCCTGATCAGATTCTCAAATCTTTCGAGATATTCATCAATTTCAAAACGATACATGTTAGCTGCTTGAATGATTTTAAATAAAGCTCTTAGTATTTCGTTCTCCCTGGAAGAGATATACTCGATGTATGATTCTAGTACTTCTATGTTACCTTTCATTAGTTCATATAGATAACGGTTCCCTCTAGCCCATTCCTGGAACTGCTCTTTGGTTCGTTCGGCAGTTTCATCTGATTCTATAATCCAGGTTTGATCCTCATAACAGGATAAATAATAAAGTGCTTGATCATAATCATCGTTATCTGCGGCTATGGAGCCTAACAGCAGATCGGAGTATAAAATATATCCAAACAACGGTTTGGCTGGCTCTATAGGTTTCCTATGAGGTCTGTTTTTATTATGTTTTTGTGCGTACAGCATTCTGGAGATGCGCCCCATTTCCTGAGCATAGTACTTTGCTTTATTCCTTTTATTTAGGGACAACAACGTGTTAGTTAAATCTTTTAAAGCATCTAATTGTACCCCTTCAGGAAGTCGTTTGACATAAGCTTCAAATTGTATGGTACAGTTCAGATTATGTTCCTGATCCGAGTTTAGGGAGCAAGTAAATATCCTGTATTGACACAAACCTAATCGTTCAGCATGCTGGTGTTTTTCACTTTCGGCGACTTTTTTGTATATGATCAGAGCAGCTTCCCGATTTCCCTTGTGAAATAGTGCTTCAGCGCTATCAAAGAGTAGGGATGAATAAGTTGGGTTATCGATGATCAAATCAACAGCCTGATCGATGCAGTAGAGTTTCCCTAGCTCGGCACATCGCATGATAAAGGGGCCAAGTCGCCTCCAGTTCGGAGTTGACTCATTTACATATAGAGAATAAAAATAGCCTTCTTCCAGATTCATGGCTTTCGTAATTAAATCAAGACTTGAAACGGAGAGGGGCTGGTTCCCATTGATAAAGCGGCTGAGGGTTCCCGAATTGATTCCCGATTTAGTTGCAAAAGAGGAAATGCTGAGTTTTTCCTTCTCTAAGTAACGTAATAGCTCCGTACTGATCGTTCTGTCTGTAGGTACCAAAGATATTCGCCTCCAGATCCATATACCATATTTAGGGAAATGACTTATATAAGTAAGTTAAAGTATAAATATACGATGGGTCAATAACTTTGTAGTATGATTAGGGAGGCATTCTAAAATAAAGGGGAGAACGCAGCTAGTCATTAATTCTACTGAATGGAGTATACAGAGGAGTACATCGCCTCTTAATAAACGGATCGAGTAAATTACATATAGAACGGAGCTTTCTTATGTTTGAAAAATTAAAATCCTTGTTCAAATCCTCTGATAAGCCAAAGAAAAAGCCGGCTCAACATACGAATAAAACTAAAACATCAGGAAACAACGCTAAACCCAAGGTTCAACCTACCCGTATTGGTGAGCTGGGTGAGCATAAGATTAATATTCAACTAGACCAACTCCCCAAAGGATGTAGATATGTAAATGATTTAATGGTGACGAATTCGAAGTCCCGAACGTGCTATTCGCAGATCGACCATGTAGTGATCACGCCACAAGGATTGTTTGTCATCGAGGCGAAGAACTACACGGGAGAGATTAAGGGAACAAGAGAGAATAAGTCATGGACGGTAAGTAATCGGTTTAAAATGTATAATCCCTTTATGCAAAATTACGGCCATATTCAAGCGATCAAAAGTTTGCTCCCTGACTACCAAAAGAGTCGGTTCATCTCACTGGTTTCTTTTACAATGCGCTGTAGATTCAGCGTAGATCCGGAGCTGAGAAAAATCCAATCGGACGAACTGATTGTGTACGATGTTGAGCTTTCCGAATATATTCAGCGCAAAATGAATCGGATTCAAGCGGAGAAGGTGGACGCCGTTCTTACGGAAGCTGATATTCAGAAGATCTATCAATCATTGATTGAGGCGAACATCACTGATCCGAAGATTCGAGCTGAGCATGTGGAAAAGGTGGGGAATGCTGGGAGGGCGAAGAAATGATTTTTAAGTTCACTGTTTACCTGCATTACTAAAACTGTTGTTCCTCCAACTTTCTCCTAATCTAAGTTAAAATCTACCTGTAGCGCCCCCTTGCTGATGCAAGTAGGCGCTTTTTATTTGTCCCCACTAAGATCTCATGTAACTTAATGGTGACTTATTACGTTATAAGAATTACCAACTAAAATTTGAGGTTTATAATGAGAAAAAAATTTATCTTTATTGTTTTATTTTTTTGTATCATGTCGCTGACTACTTCTTGTAGTAGTTCAGAAGAAGAGATATCTCCAGATAAAGAAGAACAGATAAAACCGGAGTTTAAGATTCAATTGAAAGACGTTGCTACTGTCGTTATTGTAGGTTCTCAAGGAAATCGATCGGAAATTACTGATCCGGATGACATACGTTTTTTTATCAACCTCATAAACTCTGATTATCAAGCGGAAAGTCCAGGAGCAGTAAATGATGTGGGATATCGCGAGGTTATAATTAGCATGAAAGACGGTAAGGAGATAAATCTAATTTTCGGAGGGAATGGACATTACTTTGTCGTCTCGGAAACAAACTTTGCATACTTTCTTAAACCGAATCAATCCACTAACGATTTAAGGGACCTAGTTGAACGAACTGAGAAAGAAAATAAGTGAGACGGGGCTGACCCTAATTTCAAATCGTAATTTTAAAACCCACTTAAAACCTATTTTCTTTCTAAAGGACCTCAGATTCCACTTTGCTGTGGAGTTGAGGTCCTGTTGTTTGCTAATTGGAATGTTCTATATCATATTATCCCTGTGGGCACAGCTCATGTGGCTGTTACGTACTCTTATTTCCCCTCAAATACCCAGTTATATGTATATCGACTTCAATATGGGACATTGAGTAAAGCTCTTCAATTAATGGGGGATAAGGGAGTTCACATTGATTCAAAGGGTAAAGTACATCAGTACTGGAAGAACTTCAGAGACGAAGGCGGCTGGGATCTGACAGAGGGAATATTCACCTGGAATACAAAGACCAATAAGTACAAAGGTTCAGGAAAATACGTGCGACAGAGTTAATCCTAAGGAGATATAGTGCATGTGGTATGTTGCGCACTGTTGATCAGAAAAGACTAAGGCGAAGCCCGTGGGAGTAAACTGGGGGATATCGGCAGGCTATTCCACCAAATACAAATGCAATTACTAATTGGTGTGGAATCCTTCGTTCCGCTCGGTCTTCCCATAGGCTTCACTAAACTCGCCTTCCGTAAAACTGGAGGATGGGGATCGTAATGAAGGTACATCAAAAATTGACATACCCACTTAATATTCTCTTCCTCTTAGCAGGCGTCCATTTTTCGGAAATAAATTGAATTAAAAGGCTCCGAGCCTAGTGATATGCTCCCCTTTAAGTAGATAGGTGAAGAAACCGACTGCTAAGGGGAGTTTTCTTTATTCAAAACCGAATCCAGTTAGTGATGGAGCATCACATTAATCTAGTAATCAAGAGAACTTCCCTTAACTTCAGGGGCGTTCTCTTTTTAATGTAGATACTTTTATCCATGTATATCAAAAAGATTCATCCCGTATATGTTTTTCATATTTTTAATATAGATAGCCACATGCTAACATATACAAATGCAGATTGAGGGGGGACTGTTATTCAGTTTCCGATTCATGGTTTTTATCCATTCGATATAGGTGGTCCTAAATGTTAAAAAAGTCAGCGTTTCCATTACTACTGCTCAACATGTTTCTCGCTAATCTAAGTATGGGTCTTGTCATTCCGATCATACCGGAACTTCTTGAGCAGTTTACTGCAAGCGGACAGGCAGCGGGCTATTTGGTCTCCTGCTTCGGCCTGACCCAGTTTCTGTTCTCACCCCTTGCTGGTAATTTGTCAGATCGATATGGCCGTAAACCCATGATTATCATAGGTTTGATCTTGTTCGCCATCTCTAACCTGCTCGCAGCGTTCGCGGGCGATCTAACTTTATTATTCGTATCGCGATTGATTGGCGGAATAGGCTCAGCAGCCTTAATCCCGTCTATTATTGCTTATATTGCCGACATTACAGCAGATGAGCAGCGCAGCAAGGCCATGTCATGGTTAGGTGCGTCGATGACTTCCGGGTTTATTATTGGTCCGGGTGTCGGCGGATTGCTTGCGGAATGGGGCATCAAGATGCCCTTCTATGTGTCCGCATGTGTTGGGCTGCTGGCCATGGTTTGCAGTCTATGGGGATTGCCTGAATCGCTGTCGGCGGACATTCGCCGGATGCGTCATCAAGTGAAGGAGAAGAGGGAAAATGTATTCCGACAAATCGTGCTTTCGGTTCGGTCTCGCTATTTTGTCCTGTTGCTCATTGTGTTCGCCATGACCTTCGGTTTAACGCATTTTGAAGCGATTTTCCCGCTTTTTGTCGTACAAGTCTACGGATTCACGATGCGTCAAATCGCTATACTGCTTACCGTATGTTCGCTCATCGGCACGTTGAATCAATTGTTGTTCACCGACCGGATCACACGACGATTCGGAGAAAAACGAATCATCGTTGCCATGCTATTGTTATCGGCAGTATCCCTTGTATTCCTATTATTCTCAGGCCATTTCTACTATGTCATGGTAGTCACGATGTTGTTCTTTACGTTCAATAATATATTGCGTCCCACGATCAATACGCTGCTGTCCAGAGTGGCCGGGGATGAACAGGGATTTGTTGCAGGGATGAATAACGCTTATACGAGTCTCGGTACGATATTTGGACCGATGCTGGCAGGTATTTTGTTTGAAGTCCACTTTAACTTGCCCTATCTGTTTGGCGGATTCGTACTGCTAGTGAGCAGCATTTTCACGGGAAGTCGATTGAGAAGTATACTATCTGTTCAACGCGGCTGATGTGCTCTCATCCTCCACAATAACAAGAACAGTTGTCTTTGGTGGACAGACGCGTTGGCAAAAAGTGAATCATAAATATGAGCGAGAAAATGAAGTTAAAGCATCCCATTGTGCAGTTTTTTTATGAACTACGGCGCAGTACCCTATGAAAATACTGGATCTTAAGAAAAAGAATGCCCCGGTGAGGGCATTCTTTTTTTAGGCACCAAGGAACATGTTCATGTCATCTTCCACATTGGTAATGCCGCCGATGCCGAAGTTTTCCACGAGGACTTTGGCAACGTTAGGCGACAGGAATGCAGGGAGCGTAGGGCCCAGATGAATGTTTTTAACGCCAAGATAAAGCAGGGCAAGCAGTACGATCACCGCTTTTTGCTCATACCAGGCAATGTTATAGGAAATCGGCAGATCATTAATATCCTCAAGGCCGAATACTTCCTTCAGCTTCAATGCAATCACGACCAGGGAGTAAGAATCATTGCATTGACCAGCGTCCAGGACCCGCGGAATCCCGCCGATCTCGCCTAGATCCAGTTTATTGTATTTGTATTTGGCACAGCCTGCAGTTAGAATGACCGTGTCTGTTGGAAGTTCAGCCGCAAAATCGGTGTAATAGTTGCGGGATTTCATCCGTCCATCGCAGCCGGCCATGACGAAGAAGCGGCGGATCGCGCCGGATTTCACGGCATCGACGACTTGATCGGCCACGTTCATCACAGCGGCATGAGCGAAACCGCCGATGATTTCACCGGTTTCAAGTTCCGTTGGAGCGGGGCATCCTTTCGCTTGCGCGATCAGTGCGGAGAAGTCTTTGGGAGCACCGTCTTTTCCTTCTGGAATATGGCGGACACCCGGAAACCCCGTGTTGCCTGTTGTATAGATACGGTCCTTATAACTGTCTTTCGGCGGAACGATACAGTTGGTCGTCATTAATATCGGTCCGTTAAAAGCTGCGAATTCGCTATTCTGCTTCCACCACGCATTCCCGTAGTTGCCTACAAAATGCTCATATTTCTTGAATGCCGGATAATAGTGGGCAGGCAGCATTTCACTGTGCGTGTACACGTCCACGCCGGTTCCTTCCGTCTGCTTCAGCAGCTCCTCCAAATCCTTCAGATCATGGCCGCTGATGAGAATGCCGGGCCGGTTGCTTACCCCGATATTGACCTTCGTAATTTCCGGATTTCCGTAAACCGAGGTGTTCGCTTCATCAAGCATCGCCATGGCGTTTACGCCGTATTTACCGGTTTCCATCGTCAAAGCTACGAGATCCTGCACTTCAAGGCTGTCGTCAAGCGTGGCGGCAAGTGCACGGCGCATAAAACGGTTTAATTCGTTATCATCCTTCTCCAGATGAAGCGCGTGGTACGTATAAGCAGCCATCCCCTTCAAGCCGTAAGTAATCAATTCGCGCAGCGAGCGGATGTCTTCATTGCGGGTCGAGAGGACACCAACCGTACGTGCTTTTTCATCAAAAGAAGCTTCGTTATCCGCTTGCCAGACGGCAGCATCAGGGAGATTGGCGGTTCCTTCCGGATATTGTTCGTTATAATAGGTGAGCACCTCGCCGCGGAGCTCGATCGCTTCCCGGATTCTTCCCACAAAAACCTCGCGGTCAAAGTTGGCGTTCGTTATCGTTGCAAACAAGGAGTCCATCATAAACAGCGATACGCGCTGTTCAAGCACCTCCGGCAGCCGGACATCCAGACTGAGAAAAGAGATACCTTTCAGCAGATAAATCAGCAAATCCTGTAGGTTTGCCACATCATGCGGTTTGCCGCATACTCCGACAATGGTGCAGCCTGTTCCTTTGGACGCTTCCTGGCATTGAAAGCAGAACATGGACGGCTGATGCTGTAAGGTCTCTTGGGCGTTGTTATTCATTATTTTCTCCTCCAATTTTGTGATTATTGTCGTAACGTCAGTATAAGATTGCCTCGCAATTGGACTGTTGAAGACAGTATACTTCGCTCTCACAACCGACATAGTGATTGGAATCACAATTTTTTAAGTAGTGAGTTTAATCACAAACCCGGTCCGTTTCTTCTTTTAAACTGGAATTAATGACCTAAGAAGAAATGAGGAGAGAACATGTCGATTTTGCCTCAAAAGAATGAACTGGGATTTTTCGAGATCCGTCTCGAATCCATCGGCGGGCTTGGCGCTAATCTGGCCGGAAAAATGCTGGCCGAAGCCGGGGTTACCGGCTCTGGACTTAACGGTTCGAATTTTTCCAGCTATGGTTCGGAGAAAAAAGGGTCGCCGGTGAAGAGTTTCGTAAGGTTCTGCGATCCCGAGGTGGAAATCCGCGATCACAGTCCCATTGAGCAGCCGCATGTCGTCGGTGTATTTCATGAAGCATTGTATAAGACGATCGATGTCATAAGCGGATTACAGCCTGATGGAACGGTGCTTGTGAATACGGCGCGAGACCTGTCCGGAGTGGCCGTTGATCTGAACATGACGCAGGGAACGCTGGCCGTAGTTGATGCGCTGAAAATTTCCGTTGAGGAAAAAACCAAAGTGAATACGGCCATGCTGGGGGCATTGTTCCGGATCTGCAGCTTCCTGAACCCGGACGATATGCGGCAGGTGATCCGTACAACATTTGAGAAAAAGCTGCCCCACCTCGTGGAAGCGAATGTACGGACCTTTGACCGAGGATATAACGAGGTCCAGTTCCTTTCCTTGGGAAATGGCTCAGAGCTTATGGACAAAATTGCTTTCGCAAGACCTCAGCCGATTCTTGGATATGAAACGCAGGAGCTGGGCGGGATTCTGAACGTTACGGCGAACAGTGTCCTGAAGGATCTTAGCGGCTCCCGGCAGGGATATTTGCCAGAGTACAAGATCGAGGACTGCATTCACTGTGCCGCCTGCGATACGGTATGTCCGGATTTCTGCATCGTGTGGGAGAAGAAACCGGATAAGCGCGGGAATATGCAGATGTTTATGAAAGGTATCGATTATCAGTATTGCAAAGGCTGCTTGAAGTGTATCGAAGCTTGTCCGACCACCGCTTTAGCTGCCATGTTAGAAGAGCCGCATTATGCGGAGCAGCACCGTGTGCCGCAATCATTTCCCTATTTAACTGCGGAGGGAGTCAGATCATGAATATGCAAATTCAAGAAACAACGGAGAACAAGCTGGCGGCGGCTCAAACGGCAGTCTTCGAATCGGGCAACGAAATGGCTGCCATGGCGGCTGCCCAGATTAACTATCACATTATGGGTTATTTTCCGATTACACCATCTACGGAAATCGCCCAATATCTTGACATGATGCGTACACGCGGCGAACACGACATCAAGCTGATTCCAGCTGACGGCGAACATGGATCGGCGGGGATTTGCTACGGTGCGGCCGCAGCTGGAGCACGGGTATTCAACGCTACCAGCGCGAATGGTTTCCTGTATATGATCGAACAGCTTCCTGTGCAGGCGGGCACACGTTTCCCGATGGTCATGAATCTGGTGACGCGTGCAGTCTGCGGACCGCTGGATATTCGTGGTGACCATTCGGATCTTTACTACGGCCTGAACACCGGCTGGGTGATTTTGACCGCCCGTTCACCGCAGGCAGTGTATGACATGAATATCATGGCGCTGCGAATCGCGGAACATGAAGACGTACGCCTGCCGGTCATTGTAGCTTATGACGGATTTTTCACATCGCACCAGAAACGCCGGGTACACATATTTACGAACCGGGAAACCGTTCAGGAATTTGTAGGGGAAAAGTCGCCTGAATATCCACATGTGCTGGACGAGAACAACCCGATCGTTGTTGGGGCTTATATGAACGGCGACGATTTGATGAATAACCATTACCAACAGTCGGGCGCCATGTACCGTGCGGGCGAGGTGTTCAAGGAAGTGGCAGAGGAATACGCAGCTTTGTCCGGAAGGCCTTATACGCCGCTTGATCTGTACCGAATGGAAGACGCGGAGGTGGCTTTATTCCTGCTCAATTCGGCGGCCGAATCCTCCAAAGACGTCGTGGATCGGCTGCGGGCGAAAGGGATTAAAGCGGGCATAATCAGCCCGAATATTCTCCGGCCGTTCCCTGCCAAGGAAATTCGCCAAGCGCTGACAGGTGTCAAAGCGCTGCTGGTTGGCGAACGCGCCGATTCTTACGGTGCACATGGGGCCAATCTGACCCATGAGGTCAAAGCGGCCCTGCAGGAAATCCGTGGTCCGCAGCCTATTGTGCTGTCCCGCATATTTGGACTTGGCGGGAAAGACTATTACGCGGATGATGCGGAAGCTTTTTTTGCCTTGACGATCGAGGCCATGGAGCTCGGTTATGCCAAAGTGCCGTTTGATTATTACGGCCAAACACCGGGAGCTGAGCAGCAAAGGCTGCAGCCGGTCATTGCCCCGATGAATGGAGACAGCTTTAAATCTGGCCTGATCACCGTAAAGGTAGATGAAGAGACAAGTGAATTATCCGTTAAAGTACCGCCGATGCGTGCGCTTGCCGCGAAACCGAAACGGTTTGCTTCCGGTCACGGAGCTTGCCCGGGCTGCGGTATTTTCCCGGCGTTGGAGCTCTTTTTCAAAGGGATTGAAGGCAATGTCGTTACTCTATTCCATACCGGCTGCGCTTATATCACAACAACGGGGTATCCGTATAACTCGCATAAGCAGAGCTTCATTCATAATTTGTTCCAGAACGGACCGGCGACTTTATCCGGCACGGTAGAAGCGTTCCTTGAGAAGAAACGCCGCGGGGAAATCGAAGTTCCTGAGGATTTCACTTTTGTGATGGTGACCGGTGACGGCGGCATGGACATCGGGATGGGCTCGGCCATCGGGACGGCGCTGCGGGGCCATAATCTGATCATTCTGGAATATGATAATGAAGGCTATATGAACACCGGTGCACAGCTTTCGTATTCTACGCCATTAGGGCATATGACCAGTACGTCCGGTGTCGGCAAACAGCAGCAGGGCAAAGCGTTCCATCACAAAGATACGGTGCAAATGATGGCGGCGGCGCATATTCCGTATGTATTCACGGGGACGGAAGCATTCCCGCAGGATCTTGTGAAAAAGGCGGCAAAAGCGCAGTGGTACGCCCAGAATGTAGGTACTGTCTATGGCAAGCTGCTGATCACATGCCCGCTGAACTGGAAATCGAGCGATAAGGATGGGGAGAACATCGTCCGCGCGGCCGTGAATTCAAACTTCTTCCCACTGTATGAAGTGGAGCAGGGAGAAACGAACATTACGTACGATCCTGAAGCGAAGAAAAAGCAGGTGCCGCTCAGCGACTGGCTGAAATACATGGGCAAATCAAGACATCTGCTCAAGGAAGAAAACAAAGAAATGCTTGGCGAATTTGAAAAAGAAGTGGAGCGGCGCTGGTCGATTCTGAAAGCGAAACACGAGAACCCGCTACTTTAAATATTCAATACAGCATACTAGGATTACAACAACGGAGCGGGCATTGTCCCGCTTCTTTTTTGGTTTAGGTATGGGCGTATCGTTATGACTATGGAGAACTATAACCCAAAAGGTGCTTTTTAAGTTATAATAATTAAAAATTTGTGAAAAAACGGTGGGAGGGTTGATCATGCAGAGATCCTGGTACAAGCGTCTATTGCTCTCCTATATGCCCATTTTTGTTATTGTGATTACCTTTATATTTTTTGTTTTCTTTCAGCTGTTCAGCGAACAGAGCCGGCGGGAGGCGCTTAACGCCAATAAGTCGCTCTCCTTGCAAGCGATGCGCATGGTGGACACGTCCCTGAAGGTGATCGACAATATGATCGTTCTCGAGAGCATCAACAGCAAGGCTTTGAATGATTTTTTCAAATCATCTGCCGTTGGCGATCCATATATTAATATTCAAGCTGTTCAGAAGCTCAAGGAGATTATTAATTATTATCCCTTGATCGATTCGATTTATCTGGTGAGGAATTCGGACGGCTATGTGCTCAGCAATGCCACGAATGGATACATAAGTACATATCCGGACCATGAATTTATTGAACAATATCAAGTATCGAAAACGCCGAAATGGACAGGCGCGAGAAATTTCGAACAATTTAAAATGAAAGGCGGCAAACAGGTGGTCAGCCTGGTCAGAGGATCACCTTATATGAAAAACGACTTAGGCATGATCGTTGTCAATGTGAGCACGGAATCCTTGAACAAGCTTACCGAAGAGATGCTGGATTCCAACATGAGCTTCATTCAGGTTCAGGATACCTCCGGAAATCATTTGTTCGGCACCAAAGCGGATCGTCCGCCATCCCAAGTCAATTCCCAGTATGTATCAAGCTATACGAATTGGAACTATGGAAGCGGTTTGTTGAACAACGGTTTTGTAAGCGCTATCTCTTATCTCTATAATCTTTGGTTTATCATAGGTCTTGGCATGATTGCCATCGGCTTCATATGGATGATTTATGTTTCCAGGCGAAATTCCAAGCCAATTGAGGAGATCGCTGCCCGTTTCAGCAGCTATTCGCTTCCGGTGGTGAGCAGTGGCCGACGTAAGGGGAAGCTGGATGAATTCGCATTTATCGAATCCGCCTTTGACAACATACTGGAACAATCCAAGGAATATCAGGAGAAATACCGGGAGGATCTCCATGTCAGGACCCGGTTTATGTTCCGCCAGCTGATCGAAGGGGACTCGCCTCTATCTGTATCCGAATGGAAGTCTGAAGCGGCTCGACTGAATTTGCCGCTGCCACTGGATCGATATCGTATTCTCATCCTGGAGATTGATAAGTACGGGGATTTCTGTCGGGATTATTCCAAGACCGATCAAGATCTGCTTAAATTCACTCTGCGGACTGTCGTGGATGAGATCGCTTCAAAATGGGACTGCCGGCTGTGGTCGGAATGGACATCACCTTCCAACCTGTCCATTATTCTGTTTGAAGAACGGGATCAGGACAAGTTTGAGGAGGCCGTACTGGTTCCGATTGCGGAACAAATCCTGGCATGGACGCACCAAAACTTGAAATTTACAATTACGATGGGAATGGGTCGGTCGACAGATCAGATTGGCGATATTCCGCAATCCTATAAAGATGCGATGCAAGCCTTAAAGTATAAAATTGTGCTCGGTGAGAACCGTTTGATCCGCAGCGAGGATATTTCGAGCCATGGCATTGTCGAGGTTTATACGCATTTAGGTGAGATTCGTGCAATTATCCAGTCCTTCAGAATGCAGAAGGAGCAGTGGAGCGAGGATTACGATAAATGGTTTGAACAGCTGAAGAACAGCTTCTTGACCAATGATGAAATATTCAGCCTGATGAATTATCTGGTTTATTACACCGGCCGCGAAATGTCGGGACTAGGCAAGGAAATTTACAACAAGTGGATACAGGAGGAATTGCCGAAGCTGACGGTAAAGGTAGACAATTCCTATTCCCTGGAACAGCTGAGACAGGAAATTAAACAAGTGCTGACGGAGCATTATGAACAGATGAAGCAGATTCATAATGACAACCAATACTCCAGCATCATTAGAAACATATGCGATTTAATTGAGCGTGACTATGCGAATCCGGATCTGTCCCTTGAAATGCTGGGCGATCGGTTTCAGCTGAACGCCAAATATGTGAGCAAATTGTTTAAGGAAAATACCGGACAAAGGTTCGTTGATTTCCTTATTGATATCCGTATGAAGGAAGCGAAGCGGCTGCTGACGGAAACCGATTATTCCGTGCAGGAGATCGCAGAGCGGGTCGGATATGCCCATGCTATTTCGTTTACCCGCGTTTTCAAGAGGACGGCTGGAGTTACCCCGGGCGAATACCGGAATGGCCGGAAGGCCAAGGAACGGGGAGAAAATGATTCAGCAGTAGAAAACGGTTAAGGCGGCGATCATGGATCGCTGCCTTTTTTGATTGAGAATGAACCCGTTGTTAAGGCGTTCCGTTCGCCTTGAATGAACCCTGATTCGCTTTCTATGAGGAGGCCCAGGCGAAAATGGTTAGTCGTTTTTATTTTTGTTTCTTGTTGCCGGATGACATTGTTGTATACACTCGGTTTACATCGCAAGGACCTGAAAGTAGGAATGGACGAAAGGAGTTAACCCGCATGCCGAGACTGAACTCTAGGCTTCAAACCGAACCAAGCCTGGAACCGAAACCTCCCATAATATTGAAAGCGTTGCCAGAAGTGAAGAAAGGAAGGTCTAGAAGAAAACAAATTAAGCGTCATTGGCAGCTGTATCTCGTTCTCTTGTTACCCGTTCTTTATTTGATTATTTTCAAATACATACCGATGGCCGGTATTGTAATCGCATTCAAGAATTATAACGTAATCCAGGGAATCTGGGGCAGCGACTGGGTTGGACTGAAATATTTTCGCCAGTTCTTCGATTCGCCGAACTTCTGGCTCTACATTAAGAATACGCTTGGCATTAGCTTCTACGGATTGATTGTAGGCTTTCCCGCACCGATCCTGCTGGCACTCGCGCTGAATGAAATCCGCAACGGCTTATTCAAGAAGACGGTACAGATGGTTTCATATGCCCCTTATTTCATATCTACGGTGATTATGGTTTCGATCATTATCGTCAACTTGACGCCAAATGTGGGGATGATCAGTAAATTATTCGAGATGTTAGGTATGAGTAATACGAATTTTATGGGTATACCGGGCCTGTTTAAGTCCATTTACGTCTGGTCCGATGTTTGGCAATTTACAGGTTACGGAGCGATTATTTACATCGCAGCACTGTCCGGCGTTAACCCGGAGCTGTACGAATCAGCCAAGGTAGATGGCGCGTCCCGCATCCAGAAGATTCTGAACATCGATATACCAAGCCTTATTCCCGTATCGGTCATTCTGCTCATTCTCAATCTGGGCAACATCATGAAACTAGGATTTGAAAAAATATACCTGATGCAAAATCCGCTTAATTTAAGCACGTCGGAAGTCATATCCACTTATGTGTACAAGGTTGGTTTGCTGGGCTCCAGCTTCAGCTTCTCAACGGCGATCGGTCTCTTCAACTCGGTCATCAATCTTATTCTGCTGGTGTCCGTCAATTACATCGCCAGAAAGCTGTCGAACAGCAGCTTGTGGTAGGCCTGTTCTACGCAGCCAGTAAACAATAGCAACTTTGGAAAGAGAGGAGACCCTATGTTCAAAAAAGCCGCTATACGTGAATCGAAAGGCGACCGCCTATTCATGTTCTTGATCTATCTGTTCTTGACCCTGATTCTTATTGCTGTAGCTGTACCATTAATCTACATCGTAAGCTCGTCCTTCAGCTCGCCTCAGGCGGTTACATCGGGCAAGGTGTGGCTGTTTCCCGTAGATTTTACGCTGGACGGCTACAAGGCGGTATTCAATAATCCGCAGATCGGCGTCGGCTATCTGAATTCCCTCTTTTATACCGTTGTCGGCACCCTCATCAATGTAACGCTCACGATTATGCTGGCTTATCCGCTGGCGAAGAAGTCGCTTTACGGCCGCAATTTCTTCATGGTTCTGCTGGTGATCACGATGATGTTCGAAGGAGGACTGATTCCTTATTACCTCGTCGTTAAGAATCTCCATCTGCTGGATACGCGGTGGGCCATGATTTTACCGGGGGCACTGGGGGTATTCCAGGTTATCGTCGCAAGGACGTTTTTCCAAACCACGATCCCCGATGAATTGGCGGAAGCCGCGGAGCTGGACGGATGCAGTGACATCCGTTTCATATTCAGTATTGTCCTGCCGCTGTCCAAACCCATTATTGCGGTCATGACATTGATGTATGCAGTCGGGCATTGGAATGCTTATTTTGATGCACTGATCTTCTTAAGGAATCCTGACTTGTTCCCGCTTCAAATCATTCTCAGAAACATTCTAATTCTGAATTCAGTCGATGCTTCCATGATGGCGGATGTGAGCCAGATGCAGGCGCAGCAGGGGCTCAAGGATTTGCTGAAATATTCCTTGATCGTTGTTGCCAGCTTGCCTGTGCTTATCATATATCCTTTCGTCCAGAAACATTTTGTCAAAGGCGTCATGATCGGCTCGCTAAAGGGCTGATCATGACAGAGCGATAATGGCATCAAGGAGGTGAGGCTGTACATTATTCAGATACGGCAAAAGCTGGTGGAGGCAAAAGCATAGGAAAGGGCCAAACGCCCGAAATACGGATGATAAGCGGGGGGTATATTCGATGGAAAAGAGCATGAAGAAGAAAAACTGGCTAGGTATCATTAGCTGCCTAATGGCTTGCATGCTGCTGCTTAGTGCCTGCGGCGGAGCTAATTCCGGCAATCAGTCAAATGGCAAGACGGCCGACAACGGTGCTGCCAATGAAGATTTATTTAATGCTGTTGGTTCCTATCCGATCGTGAAGGAGCCGATGACCATTAAAATGTTCGCGCCTCAGTTTGCGTCAATCGAAAACATGGATACCAACTTATTTACCAAACATCTTGAAGAGAAGACGAACATCAATATCGCTTGGGACCTTGTACCGGAAAATGCTTTGAACGACCGCAAGCAGCTCATGCTGGCCGGCGGCGATTATCCTGAAGTCATTCTCCAAGGGAATTTGACCAAGGAAGAGCAAATGAAGTATGGGTCGCAGGGCGTGTTTATCCCTCTGAATGATTTGATAGACCAATATGCACCCAATATCAAGAAAGCGATGGAGGATATCCCTTACATGAAAGCCTCCATCACGACTCCGGACGGCAACATCTATGCATTGCCGCAGGTCAATGAATGCTACCATTGTGACAATGCGCTCAAAATGTGGATCAATAAAAAATGGCTCGATAAAGTGGGACTGCCTGTTCCAACGACAACTGACGAATTTTATACTGTGCTGAAAGCGTTCAAAGAGAAGGATCCGAACGGCAACGGCAAACAAGATGAAATCCCGCTGACAGGCTCGGATGAAATGTGGGCAGGCAACGTCTCCGCCTTCCTGATGAACTCGTTTATCCTTGATGATTACGTCGACAAGGGTTCGGGTACGTTCCTCCGCGTCATGGATGGCAAAGTTGATTTTACGGCAAACAAAGAAGAGTGGAAGCAAGGCCTCCTTTATCTGAATCAATTGTACAAAGAGGGATTAATTGATCCCGCTGCCTTTACCCAGAATGCCGATGCTGTTCAGCAAATGGCCAACCGGGAACCGGACAATATTATGGGTACGTTATCAACTGCTTTAATCAGTTATGCTTACAGCATGGATGATAAGGCGCCGCGTCATAAAGATTATGTTGCCCTGCCTCCGCTAAAAGGCCCGAATGGTGTGCAGCAGACGCTGAATTTTGCGGGAATCGGTGTCTCACAATTTGCGATTACGAATAAAGCGACGAAAGAGCAGCAGATTGCCGCCATCCGGTTAGCGGATTATCTATATACGGAAGAAGCGATCCTGTTGCAGGAATATGGCCCTGAAGGCAAAGGGTGGCGGAAAGCTGAATCCGGAGAAAAGGGTATGGATGGAAAGCAGGCTAAATATACAGCTATTCCTATCCCCGACAAAAAGCCGACGCATAATGACGGTTGGGAGCAGATCGGTCCATCACTGAGAACCTACGCTTATCGCGCGTCCTGGACAGCTCCTCAGGATCCGCTCGCTCCCGATGGATACGGTACCCGTCTGAATCAGGTTTCCAAGGAATATGAACCGTACCAATCCAAGGAGCAATATCCAACAGGACTGTTCATAGCGCTTGAAGATGCCGAGCTCGTTGCGCAGATCAAGACGACGCTTGTCGACTACGTAAAATCCAATATGGCGCAGTTTATTACAGGCTCTAAAGATATCAATAAAGAATGGGATGCATATGTGCAAGGGCTGGATGGCATGCAGCTGAGCCAGTACCTGGAAATCTATCAAAAGGCATTAGATGCCGGAAAATAATGCTAAATCGGTTCCCTGCGCACGGGTTTCCCTTGCGCAGGGGATCATCATTTTCATAGAAAGCAGGTGTATGATTCAATGAATGAACTTGCAAAGCCATCTCCGCAGCAGCTGGCATGGCAGGATATGGAGCTGGGTATGTTCTGCCATTTCGGTATGAATACGTTTTGCGATCAGGAGTGGGGAGACGGAACGGATTCAGCGGAAATCTTTAATCCAGAGCAGTTGGATGCACGGCAGTGGGCCAGGACCGCAAAACGCGCAGGTTTTAAGTATCTGGTATTGACCGCAAAGCATCATGACGGATTCTGTCTGTGGCCGACGAAAACGACCGATTACTCCGTGAAGTCCAGCCCATGGAAAGGCGGCAAAGGAGATGTTGTCCGTGAAGTTGCCGATGCCTGCAGAGAGGAAGGGCTCCAGTTCGGATTATATCTGTCCCCCTGGGATCGGCATGAACCTTGCTATCCCGATAAAGAGGCTTATGACAATTTTTATGCGGAGCAATTAACGGAGCTTCTGACCGGGTATGGACCGTTGGTCGAGTGTGGTTCGACGGAGCCGGTTCCCAAGGCAGGGAATACGATTGGAAAAGAATCATCGGTCTGATTGATAAATACCAGCCGGATGCAATGGTCTTTAATATGGGGCGCCCAACGATTCGCTGGGTAGGGAATGAAGACGGCGTCGCGCCTTATCCGTGCTGGAATACGGCCACCACGGCGAAGGGGAGCATGTTCACCAGCGATATGATGACCTGGATGGAAGGGACTCCGTCTTGGGTACCGGCCGAATGCGATGTTCCGATCCGCAAGCTTCACTGGTTCTGGCATCCTGATGATGAAGCAAGCTTAAGAAGCCTGGAGGAAGTATTGGATATTTATTACCGCTCGGTCGGTCATGGCGCTACGCTGCTCTTGAATATATCCCCGGACAACCGCGGGCTGCTGCCTGAAGTGGATGTGGAGCGTGTTATCGAATTCGGAGATGAAATCCGCCGCAGATTCGGGCAGCCGGTTGGCCAAACGAGTGGAGAAGGAACCGAGCTGCTTCTGAAGCTGGAGTATATTCAGCCAGTAAATCACGTAATCATCATGGAAGACATTGCTCATGGGGAGCGTGTGCGTGAATATGTGCTCGAAGCATTCAGCCATGGCGAATGGAAGGATCTTGTACGTGGAAGTGCGATCGGGCATAAAAAAATCGACCGGTTCGACACCGTCGAAACCGATCAATTGCGGGTTAGTATTCTTTCCAGCGTGGAGCAGCCTTTGATCCGCAATTTAGCTGCATATCACGTGGAATGAAATTAGTAAAACCAAGAACAGACTGCCACGGCAGTCTGTTCTTGGTATTTGGTACTTCGTCTATATTTCTTGAGTGGAGCTTAGAAAATACTGCCTGGGTATCTTGATTTTACGCGCTAATCACGTTACCGCAATAGTCGCATTCCTTCTCATCGTTAGCATACACGATGATCCTGGCTCCGCAGCTCGGGCATTCCATGGATCTAGGTCCGCGCCCCCGATCCTCGCTTTCAGCGTATTCTTCTTCATATTCCACATCATCGTATTCGTATTCGTCGTCTTCATATTCCTCATCACCATATTCGTCAACATATTCTTCATCATAATCAGCATCATATGCTTCATAATACCCTTCTGGCTCAAAAAAACGGTGCGGACATAAGGGGAACGGTAGACAAGGAAGCCTTGATGAGCTGTCTAAACGAACCTAGAAGCAGATATTCCATTATATGCGGGACAGGTTATGGGTTGTTTTTTTGCAGGGGTTTATTCATACTGAATACGATGTGCAGATGGATACCGCGCCCCTCAGGGCTTGAAAACATAGGAGGAACCATGTCCTGGAGCAAATTAAAGCAACAGCTGGAGAGTTTTCTCAGTCCTGCATTAACTGGAAGAGTTGAATATCGCGCAACAGGTTATCGTTATTTACCTGATAAAGCAGGGCTTTGTTATATTTCGGTAGATAAAAAGAACGTACTCCATATGAGTGATAAAACCAGCTCAATAAGGTGGTATCAGACGGAGCTGGAAATTAAGAATGATCCCCATATCCAAATTCCGATCAGCGATGATGAATTGGAAGCCGTCAGAAAGGAAACCAAAGGGACCGTTCCAGAGGATCGTCTAAACGTCATTGCAAGAAATAGAAAAGTATCCGTACTCGCAAAGGAGCTTTTGTCAGCACAGGCTGCATTAAGTAAATCCAATTTTGTCGCTACAGCGAATAAGTTCTTATCTACTTCTATAGAAGAAAGCATAGAGAGCGATGATATCTTATTGAATATTCTAGCCTTGGTGGACAGACGAGTTGGCAAAAAGCGGATTGTAAACATGGCAAATAGGATGAAGTTAAAGCATCCGATTGTGCAATATTTTTATGAACTGCGGCACCGTGCGTGATGAGCATAAATCATTTTCGTTGAAAGAATATTATTGCACTTGTGGAAGAGAGGGAATTTCATGTCTGAACAAACAAAGTCGGAAAGAGTTCATCAGGTATTTGAAAAGATATCGGATCAATACGACTCGATGAACTCGGTTATTACTTTTAGGAGACATATCGCATGGCGCCATGATGTTATGAAACGGATGAATGTGAAAGAAGGAAGTAAAGCTCTTGATGTGTGCACGGGAACCGGGGATTGGGCGATTGCTCTAGCAAATGCAGTTGGAACGCATGGAGAAGTCATTGGATTAGATTTTAGCCAAAACATGCTCAAAATAGCACAAGATAAGCAAGAGCAACAAGCTTTAAAGCAGCTGACCCTTATCCAGGGAAATGCCATGGAGCTTCCTTTTGAAGATGATTCATTTGATTATGTGACCATTGGTTTTGGTTTAAGAAATGTACCCGATTATTCAACCGTACTGCGGGAGATGTATCGAGTAACGAAACCAGGCGGACAAGTCGTTTGTTTAGAAACATCCCAACCCACATTAATCGGTTATAGACAAGCTTCCCTCTTTTATGTTCGCCATATCATGCCCTTGCTTGGAAAGTTTATTGCCAAAAGTTATGATGAATACTCATGGTTACAAGAATCAGCCCGTCATTTCCCCAATAAAAACGTACTGAAACAAATGTTTTTGGAAGCGGGATTTTCCAAGGTAGATGTAAGAAGCTATAGTGGCGGTGTCGCGGCAATGCATAAGGCGATAAAATAAGTGTCCTGCGATTAACATATACTGCCGTTTGAAATACGCTGCTTAAATATGCTATAAGTGAAGGAAAGCAAGGGCATGAACAGGTTAGACTTATCATTTGAGGACAAAGATTTGTCCTGATATTTATAGAGGGGTATTGGATATGAAAGACAATTTTTGGCGTGATTTACCGCGGCCTTTTTTTATACTAGCGCCTATGGAAGATGTGACGGATGTTGTGTTTCGCCATGTCGTAAGTGAAGCCGCCAGACCGGATGTGTTTTTTACGGAGTTTGCGAATACCGAGAGCTATTGTCACCCGGATGGGAACCACAGTGTGCGCGGACGTTTGACTTTTACAGAGGATGAACAGCCGATGGTAGCCCATATCTGGGGAGATAAGCCGGAATTCTTTCGTCAAATGAGTATCGGCATGGCGAAAGAAGGGTTTAAAGGCATCGATATTAATATGGGTTGTCCTGTAGCGAATGTAGCTGAGAATGGGAAGGGAAGCGGGCTGATCTGCCGTCCCGACATTGCAGCGGATATTATCCAGGCGGCCAAAGCCGGGGGATTGCCCGTCAGTGTAAAAACAAGGCTCGGTTTTAGTGCCGTAGACGAATGGCGCGACTGGTTGACCCATATTTTGAAGCAAGACATTGTGAACCTGTCCATTCATCTGCGGACAAGAGAGGAAATGAGTAAAGTCGACGCGCATTGGGAACTGATACCAGAGATTAAGAAGCTTCGTGATGAGGTGGCGCCCGATACGCTGCTAACCATTAACGGGGATATTCCTGACCGTCAGACCGGCCAGAAGCTCGCTGAACAATACGGTGTGGATGGCATTATGATTGGGCGTGGGATTTTTCATAATCCATTTGCTTTTGAGAAGGAGCCGAGGGATCATAGCAGTGAGGAATTGCTTGATCTGCTGCGGCTGCATCTGGATCTCCATGATCAATATTCGGCACAGATGCGGCGCTCCTTCAGCGCACTTGTCCGCTTCTTCAAAATCTATGTCCGTGGATTTCGAGGGGCAAGTGAACTCAGAAATAATTTAATGAACGCAAAATCAACAAGTGAAGTACGTGCGTTGCTTGATGAATTTGGAAGCAAGAATTCTGATCAGGTAGATGAACGCGGAAATTAAATGGACAGGCTGGAGAACACCAGCCCTTCAGGAGAACAAATAATATTTTTGGAAAACACGGCCGACGTGGCTGTGTTTTTTCTTTTGACGGATTGTCAAGCTAAGTGCGACACCTCTTCCATGAAAGCTTCGTGAGCCGAGCGCCATCCGAGGCATTTGCGAGGTCAGCAGGATGGGGTTAGCCAGTTCTTCATCGGTAACGGAAGCGAAATCGTGCCCTTTAGGGAAGAACTCCCGAGAAGACCGTCCAATAAAATTGTTAACAATATTGTTGACAATGAAAAAAGTGGAATTTATACTTTATTTAATTAGAAATGAAAAGGAGGATAGATTTTATTAATACAGCTAAGAAGCTCATACAGATTTCAAAGTGGGTCAGCAGCTTTAATAAAGGAGGGGTAACGTATATTACCGAAAATGAAAGCGCTTATATGGGAAGATAAGGCTGTCCTCAGCCTTCGTGAAGTTCCGGTTCCTGAGATAGAGGCCCATGAAGTCCTTATCCGTGTTAGTTATACGGGAATGTGCGCGACAGATAAAGAAATCGTAACGGGAGCCTTTCCGACACCTCCCCCCTATATTCTCGGCCATGAGATTACGGGCAGCATTGCAAGTGTAGGAGGCTTAATCCAAAACCTTAAAGCAGGTGACCGGGTTGTAGTGGATCCAGCGATCCCTTGCCAGGAGTGCCCAGCTTGCCACGCTAATCGGCCTGAATACTGTTATGTATATCGTGAAATAGGGATTAATGAGAATGGGGGCTGGGCTGAATTCGTCAAAGTGCCTGGTCGATGCGTACATCGAATTCCTGATGAAATCACGGATCTTTCAGCGGCGATTTTCGAACCCATGACCTGCCCTTTTGGCGCCGTGGAAGCGGCGAATGTATATCCCGGGGATGATGTTCTTATTTTTGGCGATGGACCGGCAGCCTTCTATTTTGCGCAGATTGTTAAGTTAAAAGGTGCAGGAACCATTTCAATGGTCATGAAACAACCCGAGAGAATAAGTCTGTTTAACAGTATAGGGGTTAAGAACTTTTACTTAATTGAACAAATTAAGGATATGGCTTCGAACGCTGTAGTTAAAGAACACAATGGGTTTGACCTGGCGATTGACGCGGTGGGGGCGTCAGAAACGGTAAAGCATACCGTAACCTATGCTAAAACGGGTGGCAGAATTATATTTTATGGTTTAAAAGATTCCGCTACAGACTATTTTCCTCATCGGGAAGTTATTTTTAAAAACCTTACGATCTATGGGAAAACCAACTCCCCTTCGATTTGGCCCAAAGCCATTCAATGTGTTAAGCAGGGCGATATTATCCTCGAACCTTTGATTGAAAAAATAGTTAAGCCTGAAGAAGTGCCGGGTTTGCTGCAGCAATGGGAAGGCAAGAAAGCAGTCATCGATTGGAGAACCTAAAAAAGAGAGAAAATAAAGTAGAGGAGCAATGGGAACGCGATTCCTATGAAATCGAGCGTGGGCTATTTGGGAACGAAAGAGTCAGTGACTGCTTTTCTAACATTAAAAATTAAATAGTGCAAGTATGGACTAAACAAAAAAACAGTTCATGGATAATACCAGGAACTGTTTTTGTTCATGTGCAGGGCGGGAGGGCTTCACTTAATAAATATGGCGCTGCAATTCTGCTTCGATGCGTGACAAGGATCTGGATTGAATGGCTTCTAGCAGTGAGCGATGCTCTTCAATTAACTTAGTGAAATTATCCTCCTGATGTTTGCGGCCATTTGTCATGAAGTGGAAAATAATGCGTGACGATACGCCTGACCATATAGCCATTAGGTAGGGCTCTTTGGTTGCATGGATCAAATATTCATGAAATTGCAGGTCTTTCTCTATTACTGTTTCCAAATGGTTCTTTTCGCATCCAGCTTCAAGCTCGGATAGAATGGCTCCCAGTCTCATATAATCTTCGTCCGTCAATTGAAGGTATATTTTCTTCAAGGCGTAGGTTTCCAACAAAATGCGTAATGGGTTAAGTAAAGCAGTAACCTCTTCATCCTCGACATCAGCAACGACGGTTTCCCTATGCGTTTGAGTTACTAGCAAACCGTCTCGTTCCAGGAGTAGAATAGCTTCACGGATAGGACCTCGGCTAAGCCCCATTTCCTTGGATAAATCAATTTCACGTAAACGTGTTCCCGGCTTAATCTTTCCATATATAATCGCTCGCTTGATATCTTTAAACACTTGGTTTCGTAATGTATCAGTTTTTTTCACGCTAAAACGAAAATCAGTCATCAGTCATATTAGCCTCCATTTACTGTTTTACTAAAATTATAATACATCCACCCCTGTCTCCAGTCAACAAAATTGATGATTTTATTGTTAACAATATTGTTGACAATAAAATTTCAACGATGCTATACTGAGATCGAAGTTACACAATAACATTACTTATGGTGGTGAAGGTATGAAAATTATCGACGTATTAACAACCCCAGTCCTTATTCCATTTAAAAAGCCTGCTAAGTGGTCAGGTGGAACAAGACGAAATGCTCCAGCTCTGATGATTCAATTAAAAACCGATGAAGGCCTGGTAGGCATCGGGGAATGCGTGGGGCCAACCATCCCTACGATCCAAACTGTGGTTGAGAAGGAATTCAAGCCGTTTTTAATTGGCAAGGACCCCATGCAGACCGAGTTGATCTTGCACCAATTAGAAGAATATATTCTTAATTGGTCTCAGATGGGTTATTATGCGCTGGCGGGTATCGACATAGCCTTATTGGATCTGAAAAGTAAAATTTTAAACACACCACTTTATAATTTGCTTGGCGGTTTATACAAACAGGAAACTAGATTTGCAGGGTATCTGTTTATTGATGATCCGTTAATCAATGCCAAAGAGGCTGAGGAAATTGTGGCGAAGGGTTATGACGAAATCAAAATCAAAGTGGGCCGTGAAGTCGATTATGACGTGGAAAGAATAAAAGAAATCAGGGCAGCTGTTGGCCCTAACATAAAGCTGCGCGTAGATGCTAATCAAATTTGGAGCGTAAAAACAGCCATCCAAGCTATTAATAAAATGGAGAAATATGACCTGCAGCTCGTAGAGCAGCCAACACCTTACTATGATATTGACGGATTAGCTGAAGTTAGTCGGTCGGTATCCGTGCCGATTACAGCAGATGAATCCTGCACAACCTTTGAAAGCGCACTCAAATTGATTGAGAAAAGAGCAGTCGCTGCATTTACAGTATATCCTTCTGAGGCGGGCGGGTTGTTGAAAGCAAAGCAAATCGTAGAATTGGCAGATACATACGGTATCTGGTGTGTAACCGGCTCTTGGGCGGAAACTGGAGTTGCCACGATGGCCAATGCCCATCTCATTGCTTCATCCAGAAACTTCCCGTTTGCAGCAGATACGCATTACGAATGGTACAGCTCAGATGTGCTTAAGCAACCTATTAATTTTCAACAAGGACGCGTGAAACTCACGGATGCGCCTGGACTTGGAATTGAGCTGGCTGAAAACTTCAACGGCTTGGATAAAGAGGAAATTAGAGAAATGGTTTTCTACGATAGTGAATCCGGCTCAGATTATCAGCCTAGAATCGGCATGATCCTATAAATTGAAACAGAAAGAAGGGTGAAAGTTGAGCTGAAGCGGTTGGGAAGCAAGCCACCGCATTTGGTCGATTGCTCACTGTTGAACAGATCCCTAACCAAGTAGCCAATGCACTTTTGTCAGTATCGGATAATGCTACGATAATTATAATACTTATCACACTGCTATTGCTGATCGTTGGTTCCTTTATGGATACTCTAGCAGCCATTATAATATTAACTCCAATTTTATTGCCTATCGCTGTTAATCTAGGCTATGATCCTGTACATTTTGGTATTTTGATGGTTGTTAATTTGGCTATAGGTTTCATTACGCCTCCGGTGGGGGTTAACTTATTTGTGGGTTGGGGTATATCCGGAATATCTGTGGAAGCGCTATCAAGATCGGTCATACCTTTCTTTTTTGTTATGGTATTAGCCTTATTACTTATTGTATTCATACCGGATTTATCCCTTTGGATTGGCCATTATTTTTCAATGTAAAAAAGGGGCGTGAGATCATGGGAATTTTTAGAGGGAAAAGAGGTTTTAAATTATGGATTATCATGCTGCTGTTACTCAGCGCCGCCTGTTCGAATCAAAGTAATGACCACAAGGATGCTTCACAAGAAGTAATATTGGATTTTATGGTCACAACGGAGAATCTAAGCGACCGGTTAAAAAAGGTGATTGAAAATTACGAAGCAGCAACCGGTAACAAGGTGGAGATTCAATCCTTTCCATCCACAGAATACAATAATATTTTGAAAACCAAGATGATGTCGGATGACGGTCCGGACCTCTTTGTTACGGACGATATCGCCATGGCGCAATTTGCAAATCCCAGGACGTGGTTCACAGACTTGTCCTCAGAGGAATGGGTAACCAGGCTGTCTCCCGGCGGAAAACAAATGATCACTTGGAACGATGGACAGATCACAGGCCTTCCCATTACAAATCCAGGCGGATTTGGGCTGATGTACAATAAAGATATTTTCGAGGAGGTAGGCATCACTGAGCTGCCGACTACCTGGGAGCAATTTTTAGACATTTGCGAAACGTTAAAAAAAGCAGGGTATATTCCGATTAATATTCAATTAGCCAATGGAAGTGAGTTTGGTACGACCCATTTAATGCATCAACTGTTTGCCAATGTAGAATTAACACGGCAGGACAATATTCAGGCTTTCTACGAGGGTCTAAATACGAATCAGATTAAACTAGCTGACGTCTCCGAATACCAACAAGCCTTGGAGCAAATGGTGGAATTAAAAGAAAAGGGATATACCAATGATGATTTTATGTCCACCTCCTTCGACATGACACAAGAGAGGTTTGGCAGCGGTAAAGTGGCCATGCATCCTTGTGGAGATTTTGTTCTGCCTCCGATGCTGGAAAATTACCCCGATTTAAGGGTTGGATTTTTACCAGCACCTTTCAATGATACTCCGGGTGCAGCGGCCTTGTACGCCGGAGTTGGTATATCCGTAAATTCAAAGGCTGATCAAAAAGCAGCGGCCCTTGAATTTATTAGCTTTTTCGCCTCTAAGGCGCAGCAAGAACAGTTTATGAGTACGGCTCCAGGAACCAATGTATTTGCTGATGTAAAGGCTGAGCACAACATGATCAGTCAAGATTTGCAGGTTTACATTGATCAAGGTAGAGCTTTTATGCTGTTGGCGGGAAAGATGGAGCCGTGGCCAGAGATGGAAGCTAGAAAGGCGATGCAAGAAATGATGCTGGGCTCAAAAACGCCGCTGCAGTTTCTAAAAGAGATGGACCAAAAAGCAAGCATTATCGCCAAAGGGAAAAAATTAGAAGGATGGTAAGAGGAGATAAACTATGAGAATGAATGCGAAAAGCGCCATTCGATATCCCATCTTGTTTATAGTTCCTGCGCTTGTGATTTACATGATCTTCTTTATTTACCCAACCTTATCGGGCTTTTACTTTTCATTTACCGATTGGAATGCCTCGAGCACAGAAGTTAAATTTGTTGGAGTTCAACAGTTCATGGATGTGGTACAAAATCCTGATTTTACATTAGCTTTAAAAAATACGTTTCTATTCTCAATCACAACAACGTTAGGGAAAAACATCGTTTCTATTGCTTTAGCCGTGTTTTTAACCACAGCGCTTTTAACAAGAAATGCTTTAAGAGCCGTATATTTCTCTCCGGCCATCTTGAATATTGTTGCGGTGGGATTAATTTTTCAGGGGCTAACCAATCCTGACATAGGTTTTGTTAATCATATGTTTCGAGTTTTAGGTCTTGATTTGTTTGCTCTAGGTTGGATCAGTGATCCCAAGTTATCCATTCATGTCGCAAGTGTGATGGAAATCTGGCGTGCAACCGGAATTACGATGGCTATTTATATAGCAGGAATACAAAATATCTCTAGGGATTATTATGAAGCTGCAACCATTGATGGGGCTCCTGCCTGGAGCAAATTTATGTATATTACGCTCCCGTTGTTAATGCCTGCTGTCACTATCAATGTGTTATTGTCTTTAATTTATGGCTTTCGAATGTTTGAAGGGATTTACTTTTTGACCCAAGGGGGGCCAGGAACCTCTTCAGAAGTCATCATGACCATGGTTTATAAATACATGGGACAAGGGCTTTACGGCTATAGTACCGCGCTTAACTTAATATTGGTTGTGATCATTTTGATCTTTTCTTTCCCTGTCCTTTCGTATTTGAGAAAAAAGGAGGTTGAGGGATGAAAAGCCAAAAACTCACATTAAGGGTGCTAGAGGGTGTCCTTTGGATGTTCAGTGCATTCATCTTCGTTCCATACTTGCTGGTCCTTTTAACCTCCGTAAAAAATGCAAAAGAGGCTGGCTTATTTACACTCACAGTTCCTTCGGAAATTCGCATTTTACAGAATTATAAAACAGTGTTTGAACAGGGATACGTGATTCAAGGGTTTGTAAACAGCATGTTGATTGCAGTTCTATCCTTGTTTGTTATCTTGATGTGCTCTGCCCTGCTTAGTTTTTATATTGCGCGGGTAAAGGATGCATTCTCTAGCTTTCTCTATTATTTTTTCATTATGGGGATGATGGCACCGATCAGCCTTGTGACCACATTTGAACTGCTGAAAAGTCTAGAGCTGATTAATACTAGAATGGGCGTCGCTATGATATTTGCCAGTACACTGATTCCTTTTGCCACATTTATTTATGTAGGCTTTGTGAAAGGCTTGCCTAAGGAATTGGATGAATCCTCTACTATAGATGGCTGTGGCCCTTACAAGATGTTTTTTTTGGTCATTATGCCATTGCTGCAGCCCATTACGGTTACAGCAGGCATCTTGGTTTTTATGAATGTCTGGAATGATTCTCAAATTGTGCTTTTCTTTTTAAATGATAATGCGAAGTGGACGATGCCGTTGAACATTTATAGATTTTATGGGTATTACCGCTATGAGTGGAATTATATCTTCGGCAGTGTGCTGCTAACAACACTACCTGTGTTTCTGCTTTATCTCGTTGGGCAACGATTCATCATTGAAGGTATGACGAGCGGAGCAGTCAAAGGTTGAAATAAAATGGAGGGATCTACAATGAGAGTACTAGCTGTCGGAGCCCATCCCGATGATGTGGAGCTGCTGTGTGGAGGGACGCTGGCCAAGTATGCAGCAAAAGGTAACAAGGTAACCATTATGATTGCAACAAACGGCAACGTAGGCTCAGAAGTATTAAGCAGTGAAGAGATTGCGGCAATACGCAAGCAAGAAGCTGAGCAGGCTGCATCTATCATAGGTGCGGACCTGATTTGGCTGGGATACGATGATGAGTTTCTATTTCATGATCGACCGACTCGGATGGCGTTTATTAATGCCATACGCAGTGCAAATCCTGATGTGATGTTCGTGCACGGGGAACAGGATTATCATCCCGATCATCGTATATGTGGAGAAATCGCAAGGGATTGCCGCATATTAATAACCGTACCCTTGATCATCACCGAACACAAGCATATGTTGAAAATCCCCCACGTATTCATTATGGATAACTTAGGGGCTATAGGTTTTGAACCTGAAGTATATGTCGATATCACCGAGGTGTTCGAGACGAAGGCAGCTATGCTGAAATGCCATAAAAGCCAGGACAGCTACCTTCAGCATATGTATGGAATGGATTATGTGCAGTTTATGTCCACGGTGTCTTCAATGCGGGGACAGGCCATTGGTGTTCGGCACGCCGAGGCGTTTAGAAGCTTACCGATGTATCCGGTAAGTGGAGGGCCTCACCTGCTGCCGATCTAAAATATTTCAGAAGGAGTGTAGAAATGAAAACCGTATGGTTTGGCGACGTGCAAGTACAATTGAAAGCAGTAGGATTTGATAAAGATGGAACCCTATTTGATGCAATATCCTTTTGGGCGTATATCGACCAATTAAGATGTTCCGAATTTTCTGGAATTGTAGGTCCCGGGTATGAGCAGGATTGGCATGCACTTATGGGCTGGAGGCATTATCCTGATGATATTGATTACAATGGAACGTTAGCCATTGCAACGATGGCGGAAGAAATCATTTTGGCCGCAGGACTGATTTATCAAAAAACCGGCAGGCCTTGGTTTCAATGTAAGCAGTTCGCAGAGCAGGTTTTTACTAAAGCAGATCAGAGTATGGTCATTGCAGAAGCGTTTAGCAAAAAGCCAGGTGTTCCTGAAGTGATCATTAACTTGAAGCAGCATGGCGTAAATACCGGGATTCTGACTTCTGATAGCTTTATGCGGACTGAAGCCTGTATGAAGCTGCTTCAGGTCGATGAGTTTTTGGATTTTGTTATTACGCCCGAAAAAGTGAAATATGGAAAACCCAATCCCGATATGGTAGAAAGCTGCTGCAGCATGTTCAATATTTTACCTTCAGAGCTTGCTGTAGTGGGTGATTCCATCGTAGATCTTAAAATGGCCAAAGCAGCTGGCAGTATTGCCGTTGGATTGGTGACACATGAAGGATCCAGGGAATCGCTGGGTGAATTCGCAGACATTATGATTGAATCCATGATGGATATTAGAGTAGAACAGGACTGACTCTTGGGGGTATCGGGAAGAGAAGTATCTTACACATGAATATCTTAATATTAGGCGCTACCGGTCGAGTGGGGCGTGAAATAGTTGCTCTTGCACTTAGGGAAAGACTTCAAGTGAATCCAAGCGTAAGTCTACCCGTGCAGCGGAAGAACATCATAAAGTGTACAACATGCTGAAACAATCAGACCTCGAAACGATTGTCTGTCCTGCCTATTTATCCGACGGAGAACGTAAGGACAAGTATCGGGTAGAACGTGACTTTTGCCTGAGGATGGATCTGTTATCGCTGTTTCGGATACTGGTGTGGGTGGTAGCCGGGGGCGAACTAAGGACGCGAGCGAATCGCGTCCTTATTTTAGTTGTGTCCGATGGATGCCGGATGCATTTTCATCTGCTGAATTAGTCCGATGAGTCTGTTAATTTGTTCAATATCCTCGTGGAAAACAACAAAATTTATATAGAGATTGTCCACATCCTTGTTGGAAATCTATAGTGCACAAAGCTGGATGAGGGCTTCGCGTCGGGAGACTGCAAGCATTACCTTCTCCTTACGAGAGTAACGGTTCAGTAGGAATCCCTTATAACCGCGGAACTAACCTTTCCCAGCAGTGCCGTTAATAGTGGACGTGTTTGCCTTGAAAGTGTCGTTACCAGCTCCGAAATAATCACTAATTGTAAATATAGACATAATTTCGGAATCAAATTGAATATGTTGGTGTTTAATGTTAGATTAAGGAATTAGTGAGAAATATAGGACTGTAGAAACAGTAATACCAAGGAATGAGAGGAGATTTTATTGTTCAGTCAGATTTATACAACACCGAGAAGTTAATAAAGTTCGGCAAGTCAAAAGATTATATTCCAAAAAAAGGTAAAATATATCGTGAGTAATCAGAAAACTGTAGCGCCGTGTTAATGAAGTTCAGCAAATTGGTGGGTCATAAATAGTTTGTAACTTTATTTAGAAATTTATATTACTTCATTATTTGTATTTCTAGGGGGCCAATTATGAAACGCTCTACATTTGGGATCGCTATGAGGATGCTATTTGCTAAAAAACAGCGACTCATCCTAACTTGTATCGGTATTGCTGTTAGCTTCGGTCTAATTATCGTTATAAGTACGTTGTACGTTTCGATGGAGCGCTCCGTGCAAAAGACTATAGATAAGGAAGTTGGAACATTCGATTTAGTGGTGGGGTATAACCCCTGGAAAGGTAAAAATAGCAATAAGTTACTGACAAAAGAGGGGATTTCCAAATTAAGAAACATGGATGGTGTCATTGATTCAGGTGTAGCAATTGTATTCCCAGAGCTTGCAACCAATCGATATGATTCTGGAGCTAGACAGAAGGATGATATTAACTATTCTGCAGTCGAGCCTAATGAATTAATACGGAAATTCTATGGATTCACCACAACTTTACAGCCCGACGAGATGGTGATTACCGAAGAAATAGCCAGACGTTGGGGAGTGAAGCAAGGGGACACGAAGGAGTTCTCCATGAATAATGACATTGTTCTGAAAAAGGTTGTAAGTGAAATTATTCCTAATTATACATCGGGTCCTGCAGCAGTAATTGTGCATATAGATGCCATTCGCCAAGAGTACTCATTGGGTGAGGTTGCCAATACCGTATATCTTGATATAGCAGACGGCATATCCGATAAGGCTGTTGAGGCAGCGATCCGATCAGAATTTGATGAAAATATGAATATAGCGCTGCATTCACAGAACAAGACTGTAATTAAGGAACGTACAATGTTTAGATTTATTGCCATCGGATTAGGCGGTATATTATTGCTAGTCAGTATATTGTTCTTGTCTAGCAGTTTCAAACTGATGTTGCTTGGACGTGTACGAGAATTATCGACATTTCGGATGATTGGAGCTAGTAGGCGAGTCATCTATAAAATGGTCATGATGGAAGCGGCAGTGTTGAATTTGTTAGGCGTTATGTTGGGTGTAGGTGTAGGTGTTTTATTCTGTAATGTCTCAGCGAAGTTTATTGATTCGATGATGGGGATTGCCGTAAATAACGTGGAGATGGATTGGCCAGTAGTGGTTACGATTGCTGTGCTCGGCTGGTTGCTATTGACGTTGTCCGTTATGAGGATTGCCGTCACTGCTGCTGCTTCTGCACCACTTGTGGCTGTTCGGTTTAGCGAACAGGAGAGATTAAACAGATCTCATGCTTGGGTTGCAGGAAGTCTGTTCGTCATTGGATGCGTAATATTATGTGTAGCTTGGCTAGATCTAATTAGCACTAGTACACGGTTGCTATTTACGCTTATGGGTGGATTGTTAGCAGCAGGAGGATGTATTCTTGGCACGGGATATATGATTCCGATCGTCTCTCGCATTAGTGGTTGGTTCATTCGTAAATTCGCTATTGCTGAAGCTTATTATGCAATGAAGCAATTCGTAGCATTACGCAGGCAAAATTCGTTCATCGTTATGCTATTAGCGAGTATCGTGACAGCCTTCATTGCTATTCCAACATTCATAGACAATCTTAACCGTGTAAATACGGAACAAGTAATAAATAAGCATGTTACGCCGATCGTGATTGGGACGAACCGTGATGTAATGTCTTCTAAAGTATTAGAGCAAGTACGTCAAGTAGAAGGAGTTGATCAGGCGTTACCAATAGGATCGTTCCAAAGTGTACTACTTACAGATATCAATTATGAACGAGCTGATCCAAAATGGTTGAAGCGGAACAGTTATCATCCCGAGTATCTTAAAGGTACACCGTTATATGAGACGTATGAGTATGAATGGATAGGAGCTGCGAAGACGGATTTTAAGCTCATGCAGCAGATGGGTTTAATAAAGCAAGATCATAACGATTTATCATCTGGGATTGTCATACAATCCGAGTATGCTGCTCATATGGGAATAGCTTTAGGGGACACAGTGTCTTTGCAAAGAACGAGTCTAGGAAAAAAGTTGGGAAAATATGAGTTGCCAGTAAGCGGAGTGATAGACCTATCTTTTATTACACATGAAACCCTAGCTTTAGTAGATCATAACAATCCAAAGGTATCATGGATCGAAGGTGATAATAACGGCAAATCTAACGTGATTTCGCCCCAAACGATATATGTGCAAGTTAGCGAAGGTGCGGATATTGCTAGTGTAAGGATTGCATTACAGCAATTACTAGAAGATGACCCGTCGATCAAGGTTACGGATCTAGATTCGGAGTTATTGCGCATTGCAGAGCAGTCAAGAGAGCAATACACCATTTTGTGGGCGGTAATGGCCATATTTGTTGTAGTAGGTATCGTAGGCGTTATAAATACCCTGGGAGCAACATTTCATGCACATCGTAGGGAATACGCCATACTGCGGGCGATTCGTTTGACCACGGCAGGGCTAAGATCTGTGATGATCGTACAAGGACTATTGTATGCAATTACAGCTATTGTTGTAGGGATTTTAGCCAGTGGCTGGATTATTGTCGGATTATTTAGCGGGACCGATGAATTAAATGGATGGACGATCAACTGGTTCACTATAGCACTACCTATTATCATTGTTGGCGTTATATCGCTTCTTATTTCGTTCTTGTATGCTAAACAGATTGGACTGAATTCCATTACCGAGGAGCTAACAGTCGAGTAGTCGAAGGTGGTGTATATGGATTATTTAGCACTTATTATGCAAATTGCGCTTGGTTTGATATTGTTGCTCTCAGCGATATTGAAGCTATTAGCGTTAGGAAGCTTGCTTGATATTATGAGACTTACTAAGGTTAACCCCTACGAAGGGATGGATACACGTCTAGCTCGGAGTTTAAGGGTGGATTTGAATTGTCTGGAGGACAGTGGCAACGATAGACGTGCCGCTGTTAGAGAAGCTGAAATATTGATACTTGATGAACCTACATCAGCCTTAGATCCATAAGCAGAACTAGAAATATTCCGAACTTTTCAAAATTTAGCCGCTGGTAGAACTGCATTTATGGTCTCTCATCGCTTAGGTCCCGCACGTCTAGCAGATCGTAATACTTGTACTGAAAGATGGAGCATTGGTTGAGCAAGGAAGTCATGATGAGTTGATTCAATTAGATGGTGAATATAAAACGATGTTTTCAGGCACAGGCACAGTGGTATCAAGAGGAAAGTGTATATGATGTTGTGGGATAACAGTCGATATCAGTTGAACAGAGGATGCGATGGGAGGAAGTTCTCGTGGGAGATTCAAATTCAATTTTAGCTGTAAGAAATCTGACTAAGATTTATGGACAGGAACCGAATCAAGTAGTTGCGTTAGATCATGTAGACTTGGACTTGGCAGCAGGAGAGATTGTCATGTTAATGGGACCAAGTGGATCCGGCAAAACGACGCTGTTACAGCTCCTAGGCGGACTAGAACCACCTACCGAAGGGAAGATAAAGGTCAAGAATGGCGAGTGGCAAAAGTTCTATCACGAACCAGAAGTCTCACATTATCGGCGGGATATGATCGGGTTCGTGTTCCAATTTTTCAATCTCATTAGCTCCTTAACAGCAGAAGAGAACGTAGCACTGCCGCTAATTCTGGCAGGTCAACCGAAGAAGAAGGTCACTGCTCTGACAGAGGAGATGTTGCATTTAGTAGGTCTGTCAGAGCGAAGTAAGCACCGTCCAGCTGAGTTGTCCGGAGGTCAGCAGCAGCGGGTTGCGATTGCGCGTGCGTTAATCCATAAACCAGCTATACTGCTTGCTGATGAGCCAACGGGCAATCTTGACTCTCGTAATTCAGCAGACATACTTGAATTGCTTCTCAATATGCGGTATAAGCTTGGACAATCGATGCTCATCGTTACTCATGATCCGTATGTTGCTACCTATGGTGATCGTGTTGTTCTATTTCGTGATGGTCGAATTGTGGATGAGTATAGTTCTGAACATATTGTTGGAGAAGATCGAAATGAGCGCTCATTATACATTATGGAGCGACTGCAATCGATTAGTAATGAACAACGTAGTACATCGAAGGAAAGGATGTAGTTATGAGGAAGGGTATGTACTTTTTCAATACGGTTCGCCAGCTAGCTGTTGTTATTGCTACTATAGTAATTGTCGTTCTCTTGTCGTCTTGCTCTAAGAGTCAAGAAGATGTGGATAAACAGGTTCATTCAAGTGTCAACAAAATCAAACAATCGATTGATCATCCAGCTTCATCGGAAATAAGCGTTAGTTCTAATCCGTATGACTATGTAAAGAATAACGAAGATTTTGAAGCGATTATTGCGTTAGGAGTCGCTGCATTGCCTGAGCTGAAGCAGTTGTTAGACAATTCAGAACAAGATGGCTTAATGGAGTACATCTACGCCATAGCCCTTGAACAAATATCTAAAGTGGATATGAGAAAAGACACTGATTGGAGTACAGGGAAAGAATTTCTCAAGACATATACGACCTACCTCAAAGAAATTCCCGACAAGGTAAAAATGATAGCCAATGAACCGATCAGCGATACTGAGAAAATCGATCAATTAAAGGAGTTAGGCACTCCAGCTATTCCATATATATTTAACGTCATTGATAATGGGCATCAGGAATTATCTCCTGCACTCGATTATTTGACAGACAATAAGTCGAAGGGTGATATTAGGAAGTGGAGCGTTGAGAATGTAGATCAGCTGAATTTGCTCACAAATTTCGTTGAAAAATAAAATCTTAGCATAAACATCTACTGTATATTGCTAGTCACAAATTGTGAAATGACAGTGTAGTATCCGATTCTCTTTTGCATCATCAACGTCTTCCTGTACGATTTCCAGTCTAATTCAGTATCCATAGTAATCTCAGCAGTCATTCTTGCTATAGCTTTTAGCTATAACTAGTCATATTCTTTTGGTATGCCTTCTAACCCCGCTCGTCGTGATATGATCATCGTATACAACGAGGGGGTTATGTACATGACTGATAAGTTTCAGATCGTAGGAAGTTTGTTGCGGCCCGAAGAGCTGCTGAAATATAAAACGCAAATTGAACATCGTGATGATATCCAGTATCCATTCTATGAGAATTTTGAAGGGTATGCCGAGTGCGAGACAGAGGCGATCAAACAGGTCGTGAAAAAGGAAATCGAGCATAACCTGTCGGTTATCACGGACGGCGAATTCTCCAAATCGATGTGGCATCTGGATTTTGTATGGGGCTTTGGCGGAGTTGAGCGTTATATCGCGGACCATGGCTATTTTTTCCGGGATGTGGACGGAACCTCGAAATATGAAACACGCAAAGATATTGGGCTGCGCATTACTGGCGAACTGAGCGGAAAGAATCATCACTTCATTAAGCTGTTCAAACAGCTCCAAGATACGGCAGGCGATCAGCAAACGAAACTTTGCGTACCATCGCCTTCCCATATTTTCGGTGAACTTTCCTGGTCGGATAACATTGGCGGCACGGATGCTGTTTATCAGAACAAGCAGGAGCTCAAAGCAGGCCTTGTGAAGGCGTATAAGGAATTCGTGGAGGAATTCGCTGTGGCTGGCGGTAAGATTCTGCAATTTGACGACTGCCTGTGGGAGCTGTTTGCAGACGACAACCCGAACTCCCCGTTTACAGGGGAGCATATTAATCAAGCGGAAGTACAGGGTCTCGCCGCCGAATTTATTGATATTAACAATACCGTGATTGACTTCGGTCATAGCCTCGGATTGAAAATGTGGACACACAACTGCCGGGGGAACTACGATTCCCGCAACATGGGCGGTGGATCTTATGCGAAAATCGCCAACCTGTTCCTGAAGCAGTTGAAATATGACCGCTTCTTCCTGGAGTGGGATGATGATCGTGCGGGTTCGATTGAAGCACTGGAGGTTTTCAAGGACAGACCGGAAACGGAGATTGTGCTGGGCTTGCTGTCTTCCAAAACAAGTACACTTGATGATGAAGCACGCGTCATCCGACTGCTTGACGAAGCATCCAAAATCATTGATAAGGATCGTCTGCTGCTCTCGCATCAATGTGGCTTTGCATCCTGCGATGGCGGTAACGAGTTAAGCGAAGCCGAGCAATGGGCAAAAATCGATCAAGGTCAACAGATTGCCAAGCAATACTGGAATAACTAAGTTCGGATAAACATCATCTTGAGCTAAAAGGGATGACTCAAAGGGCCGCTTATGGACCCCGCGAGGCATCTTTTTTTGTATACAGCGTTTTGCCCTGTTCAACAGCAGAAGCCGCGAACCAGGACGTGAATATGGATTTCAAATCGGTCGCGGAGAAATTTTGATCGGTTATAAGAAAATTCGCGAGTACATTGTCCCGCTTGAATGTTGAACGTATAAAGATTAGAAGACATTTTGGCAGAGCAATCAAATGAATTGATTTTTATGCAGAAAGTTGTATAATCTACTTAATTAACGTTAATTAAAATAGAGAAAAGGGGATGAACATGACCAGAACGAAGCTGAAAGAAGCTGCGCTGAGGTTATTCGGACAGAAGGGCTACGACGGAACGGCATTATCGGAAATCGCGAAGGAGGTCGGCGTCAAGACACCGGCAATCTACGCCTTTTTTGAGAGCAAGGAAGATCTGTTCATGACGGTCTTCGAAGAATCGATGAGCGCTTACAACGAATATATCCAAGCGATGGCAGAAACCAGCAAAGGAATGAGTACGGAGAAAAAACTGCATGCACTGCTGCTTCGCCAATACGATTTCCACCGGGACAAGCGGGAGCTTGCCGCATTTGCCTTCCGGTACTTAATTTTCCCGCCGGATTTCTTGCTGGAACGGATGCAGGAGGCGTTTGGGCGTTTCGATACGCTGCTGAGCAGCATTATCGGCGAGATCATGCAGGAAGGTCTGGATCGCGGCGAACTGGCCATCGTCCCGATGGAGACGCTGGTGGATTCGTACCTCACCTTGATGGACGGGCTGGGCATGCAATATTACTACTATAAATCGCCGGAGCTGTTCGAACGGAAACTGAAACATGCCTTTGAGATGTTCTGGAGATCCGTCGAAGCTTAGGCAATCAACAAGATGGTACAGAAAGCAGAGGGTGGAACATGAGCAACGATACGAAAATAGAAGATTACGAACGGGAGCCCGTGCCCCAGCATTTGCGGAAATCGTGGCTCTCGATGGCATTTGTCTGGATTGCGATTGGTATTGACCTGTCTGCGATGTTTCTGGGTGCGCAGCTCGGCGCGGGCATGAGCATCGGTGACTCGCTTACGGCGGTCATCGTCGGTTCAGCCATATTGGGCATAATCGGGGCTGTCTGCGCATATGTGGGAGCCAAAACGGGCCTGTCGACGGCCATGATCAGCCGCTTTCTGTTTGGGAACAAAGGGGCGCTAATCGTCTCGGTCATTCTCGGCATTTCATCGCTGGGCTGGTTCGGCGTTCAGGTCGGCTTCTTCGCTTCCAACTTCCAGACCGCGTTAAGCGAGCTATGGGGTTGGCATTGGTCGCTCTGGGTACTGTCGATCATTGGCGGACTTCTCATGATGTCCACGGCGATCTGGGGCTACAGGGCGATTGAAAAATTAAGCGTCTGGTCGGTACCGCTTCTCGTTGTGTTTATTATTATCGCGCTGGTCATGGCGCTTAACGGGGAAGGCGGAAGCACTGTCTGGTCACCGTTTGAGGGTGAGGCCCTGCCGATGGGGACGGCGATATCGCTGGTCATCGGTATCTTTATCCTTGGAACGGCGCTGTCCCCTGACATCGCGCGCTGGGCCAAAACGCCAAAGCATGCGGTTACCGCAGCGTTTATCGGTTTCTTTGTCGGCAACAGCTTCATGACCATCATTGCGATCTTCCTGTCGCGTACGATGGATTCCGACGATCTTACGGGCATTCTTCTGACGCTCGGACTCGGTATTCCGGCGATTATCGTGCTGACACTGGCACAATGGACGACCAATACGAACAATTTATACTCCGCGGGGCTGGGTTTCTCCGTTGTCTTCAAACGGGTGCCTAAATCCGTGATCACGATTATTGCAGGTTTAATTGCCACGGCACTTGCTTGCTTTGGTATTTATGACCGTTTCATGACGTTCCTGACATACATTACGATGCTTGTCGCACCGCTGGGCGGCATTTATACGGCTGAGTATTTGTTGGTGAATAAAAATAGATTCTCGTTTGACGGACTGGACAGCAATCGGAGCTGGATTCCCCGCTCCATCGTCGTATGGGTCATCGCCACGTTCTTCGGGTTTATGACAACGATGGCCCCGGATGGGCTCGGATGGTTCCAGGTGACGCAGGTTCCGGCGCTGGACAGCTTCTTGATGGCATTTATCGTACAAGCAATCATAGGCAAATGGGTAGTAAAGAAGGGATGAAAGCATGAACAAGGCAACCAGATTAACCACATTGAATGAACAGGCCATTGAATATATCGCGATCGGAGCTGCGGTGCTTGGCACGGGCGGCGGTGGAGATCCCCATGTTGGAAAATTGATGGCCATGGAGGCGATCCGCAAGTATGGCCCGGTTCGAATCGCCCAGCTCGAAGAGCTGGACGATGAAGGACTTATCGTGCCGGTATCGATGATCGGAGCACCGACGGTGATGCTGGAGAAAATCCCTTCGGCCGAACAGCTGACCAAACCGCTTGATCTGATGGAGAGAGAGCTCGGCCGCAAGGTGGATGCTGTCATGCCGATCGAGGTCGGCGGCGGCAACTCGCTCGTTCCGGTCATTGCGGCGGCGCAGCGCGGAATTCCGCTCGTCGATGCCGATGCGATGGGGCGTGCGTTTCCCGAATCGCAGATGGTGACGTTCCATCTGGAAGGCATCCCGTGCAGCCCGGTGGCGATGGCGGACGAGCGCGGCAACAGCGCGCTGATGCATACGATTGACGGCGTGTGGGAAGAACGGATGGCGCGTGCGCTGACGGTGGAGATGGGGGGATCTGCCTCCATCTGCGATTATCCGGTATCCGGCGCGCAGGCGAAGCGGAGCGCGATCGGCGGGACGCTGACGCTCGCCTATGAGATCGGGCGGACGCTGTTCGAAGCGAAGCAGCAGAAGCTGAATCCTGTGCGCGAGCTGCTCACGAAGCTGAACGGCCATGCCCTGTTCCATGGCAAGGCCGTGGATATCCGTCGCCGCATGGACGGCGGTTTTACGCGCGGCGAAGCCGTATTCGAAGGTACCGGCGAGAACAAGGGAAAAACGATGCGGCTGTTTTTCCAGAATGAGTTCCTGCTCGCCACCGTTGACGATCAACCGCTGGCCATTACGCCTGACCTGATTACGCTGCTGGATCAGGATACGGGTATGCCGGTGACGACGGAGAACTTGAAGTATGGTGCCCGGGTGACGGCAGCAGGTTTGCCGTGCGATGACAAATGGCGTACGCCGAAAGGCATCGAGACGGCCGGGCCGAGATACTTCGGTTATGACTTTGATTATGTGCCGATCGAGACGTTGGCTTCGAAAGGAGGTGCGGGGAAATGACTGAGGTTACAACTTCTAACGCAAACCAGGTTTACCGTATCGGCATTGACGTGGGTGGAACGAATACGGACGCTGCCCTTCTGGATTCCGACTTGCGCTGCGTGCACAAGGTGAAGGTCCACACGACTGCCGACGTGAACGAAGGCATTGTGGAGGCCGTTCGCCGGCTGCTGCACGAAAGCGGTGTGAATGGAGCAGACATTCGCTACGCGATGCTCGGCACCACGCATTGCACCAATGCCATCGTGGAGCGCAAGCATCTTGGCCGGGTCGGCCTGATTCGTATCGGCGCTCCGGCCACGACGGCGGTTCCGCCGCTGGCCGGCTGGGACGAATCGCTGCGCGCGGCAGTTGGGCCACATAGCTATGTCGCCTCTGGCGGCTATGAGTATGACGGCCGCAAGATCGCCAATCTGGATGAAGAGGAGATCGCCGAATTGTGCCGCCGGATGAGCGGCGAAGTCGACGCGGTGGCGGTATGCGGCGTATTTGCTCCTGTGAATCGTGAGCAGGAGAAGCGCGTTGGAGACATCGTGCGCGAGGTGTTAGGTTCGGACATGCCGGTTACCTACTCCAGCGAGATTGGCAGCATCGGATTGCTGGAGCGGGAGAATGCCTCCGTACTGAATGCGGCGTTGCTGCAAGTCATTGCGGGCGTGGTGCGCGGATTTGAGGAAGCGCTGAACGGCTTCGGCATCCATGCGCAGCTGTACATTTGCCAGAATGACGGCACGTTAATGAAGAGCGAATATGCGCTCCGCTACCCGATTCTGACGATTGCGTGCGGACCGACGAATTCGATTCGGGGCGCGGCGCACTTGTCCGGGCTGAGCGACGCGCTGGTCGTCGACATCGGCGGGACGACGACGGATATTGGCGTGCTCGTGCAAGGCTTCCCGCGCCAGTCGTCGGCAGCTGTGGATATCGGCGGCATTCGCACGAATTTCCGGATGCCGGACATTTTGTCCATTGGCCTCGGCGGCGGCACAATCGTCCGGCTGGACGACGCAGGCGGCGTAACGGTTGGCCCGGACAGCGTGGGCTACAAGCTGACGACACGGGCCCGCATCTTTGGCGGAGATACGCTGACGACCACGGACGTAGCCGTCAAGCTGGGCCGGGCCGCATGGCCGGGCACAAACGCGGATACAGTAGACGAAGCTGTATGCGGTAAGGTGGATGCCGTCATGCAGCAGATTCTGGAGGATTCCATAGACCGGATGAAAACGAGTGCCGACCCGGTCGATGTCATTCTGGTCGGAGGCGGCAGTCTGTTGGTGCCGGATACGCTGGCAGGGGCAAGCCGAATCATTCGGCCGGATAACTATGATGCGGCGAACGCGATCGGCGCAGCGCTGGGAGAGGTTAGCGGCGAGTCGGAGCGGATCTATTCGCTGGACGACTGGAGCTATGACGACGTCATCCGCGATGCGAAAGAAAGCGCCATGAACGAGGCAACGGCAGCTGGCGCGAATCCGGAGACCGTACAGATTGTGTCCGTCGAGGACATTCCGATTGCGTATTTGCCGGGCAATGCGCTGCTTGTGAAAGTGAAAGCTGCGGGTAAGCTGTAACGCGCAAGGCATTAGCCTCGCTCGGCAGCTTTGCGGCCACATGAGAAGTGTGAGCATAGCTAGCGAGCATTCGTATATTGGTGCTCGGCGGCAACGGCGCGGGACCCAAGTTACATGAAAAATGGCGGTACGGATCCAATTCCGTACCGCCATTTTTTATTTCGCGACCTATACTTTCCTGGCGATCTTATTTCAAGGAAATCTACTCGACTCAGGTATTCAAATATGCCACAATAGAGGATCAGGGCCGCAGGAGAATTGACCCTAGGCACAGCAATGCAAGCCGCAAGATCGCTTACCAATTTACGTTCCAATAATTTATACTTAATAAGCCAGATTATATTGAAGGAGCTGCCGAATCGGATATGAACAAAAAAGAAGTCGCCAATATACGCAAGCAATTTAAGCTGGATCACGATTTAATGAATATTTACGATATTCTCAATGTCTATATTACGAAGGAAACGAATGAAATCTACCACTGGGAGCGCCTGCCGTTCGAACTGGTGGATCGGGAGAAGCAAGAGTTATACATGGGTAATTTCAAAAAACTGCTGACCGGCGAACTGGATCAAAAATTGTTCGAATTGAGGTTTCAGGAAGCAGCGGAGGAACCGGCGCAGGTTATGCTTCACCAAGCTCTTGTGTCGGGTGATCCGGAAGAATGGCAGGACTTGATGCTGATGCTGGTGGATCGAATGCTGAAGGATGTCCAATATGAGCGGGATATGGTGGTCACGTTCGTTCGGGGACAGTATTATTTGCCGACCAAGGCGAGAAACGATGAAGCGGAGGAGAGCGAGAAGAACGAGGTGTTTGCCCATCCGTTCATTTTATGCAGCGTGAATTCTACGGAGAAACAACGGAAGACGCTTTTGTTCGATTATGTGGAGCGGGAGTTCAAGTACAATGTCATTGTAGATCCGATTATCAAGTTAAGTGCGCCGGAGCAAGGATTCCTGTACCCGAGCGTGACCGACAATTATTCCGATGTGAATCGTATTTTGTATTGTACGGGCAAATCGAATTTTCCGGATCCGCATTTTGTCGAACAGGTCTTGAACGGAGAAAGATCCGTGACGGCACTTGAAGAGCGAGCGATCTTCGAAGATATCGTCAAGGAAGTGGCCGGCGAACAGCTCGATTCAGCCACCATTGCCCAGGTGTACGAGGAAATCAACCGGGTGATCGAAATTAACGAAGAGACGAAGGAGGAAGAACCTCCGAAGCTGGATTATAAAGATCTGGAGCGCGTACTGAACGCAAGCGGCGTAGAGGACGTGACGACCGAGAAGGTGGAGCGGGCATTCGAAACCATCGTGGACAACAAAAACTATGAGATGAAAGCAACCAGCGTCATGCCGAAGTATACTTCCAAATCCATTAAGATCGAAACCAAGGTAGCTACGATTTCGATTAGCCCGCAGGATTTAAGGTATGTCAAACAGGTAAATTTCCAAGGCAAACGCTGCATCATGATTGAAGTCGACGAGGATGTCGCGATTGAAGGGTTTACGCTGGCGTCAGAGACGCTTCTATAGACTCGTTCATCTTACAAGCTTCGGCGCGGTGCCGGAAACCTGAGAATATATAGCTATACCATGCGTAAAAGAGGCTTGTGTTGCACTTTCGGATGGGAAGCATAAGAGTCATGTAGGTGTTGTTAACCTATATGGCTCTTTTTGTGTTAAGTATGCTGCGGGAGAAGCGGCGATAAAGACCATAATGTCTGAACCCGCTTTTGTGGTTATATAAAAGCATGTTTTGGCAAGAAAAAAGACCCTAGAGGCTCTTAGGGTCTTGTAGGAACTTTGGCTTTAATCAATCGATACACTAAAACGTGTAGGATTCCCCGTCATTTGGAATCAAAACATTAGAGGAGATTCCTTTTTCGTTAGTAAAGATATTTAATTCTTCCCTTGATAATGTCCAATGATTAACTGCTTCCATATGGACAGATATAATTTTCGCCTCAGGGGCGGCTTTATATACATGGTAGATATCCTCTTTCCCCATTACTAGAGATCCTCCTTGAAGGAATTGATTATCTCCTCCATTTACAACAATGATTTCCGGTTTGTGTGTTTCGATTGCTTCCCCAACAGCTTCATACCAAACCGTATCTCCAGCAATATACAATGTTTTCTCGCTTGGGTGCTTAAAGACAACACCGCACACATGTCCGGCAAGTTGTAATATTTCTCCTCTGCCGTGTTCGCCTTTAGTTTTAACTAATCGAATATCTCCAAAGGCTGAATTTTCTTGCAGCACTTCTACATTTTGAAAACCGGCGTTTCTGACTTCTGCTGCGTCTTCTTCGTTTTGTACAAACATTTTAATATCTTTTGGCAGCGCCTCTTTAGCCGCATCGTCCCAATGGTCTAAATGTAGATGAGTGACTATCACAGCATCTAAGTTGCTGATAATATTGTCAACCGAGGTTGGCAAGCCAACCAAAGGATTGTTTTGATCTTGGCGTAACGAATTAGGGAAAGGCGGATACGCATCTTTTTCTCCCAAAAAAGGGTCGATTAAAAACTTCTTCCCTGCATATTGGACAACAAGTGTCGCATTTCGAATGAGTTGTATGTTCATGGCAATAGACTCCTTTTTTTGATTTGGATATAGTTTACACAGCGGCCAAGTAACCAATACAGGTTCCCTTAGTCAACTTTGGGATAAGGGTTGCTGTATAGTAAAATGATAAATGACATCTTGAATTTAATCGATGCTTCGATGAAACGCTTTTACATTAAATCATTTCACGGTGAAAGGATTATGGTATGCAACTTGATCAAACGGATTATCAGATCCTTCGGTTACTAACCGAAAATTCAAGGATTCAATGGAAAGACTTAGGGAAACAAATTCATATGACTGGACAAGCAGTAGGCAATCGTATCAAAAAACTTGAGGAGAGCGGTGTAATTACAGCCTACTCCCTAATCATCGATGAAATGAGATTAGGGCTTGCTTATACAGCATTTGTTATTATTCATATGAAAACAGCAAGACACGATTCGTTTATTCGTTTTATAATGGATCAAAATGAGATAGTGGAAGCACATCGAATCTCGGGTGAAGGCTGTTACCATTTAACGATAAAAGTTTCATCCCAAGATCAGCTGAACCTTTTTCTTAATAAACTTCTCGATTATGGGAATTACAGCTTGAATCTGTCCATACAGAAAATCAAACAACGCTTTACGTTGAGCGCCGCACCAAATGAATAGCAAAAGCTTCATTTGAGGATGCCGTCATCGAAGGCTTTATTCTTACTACAGAGAATAAAAGGATTGTGTTGCAATTTCAGATAGGAAGTATAAGAGTCATGTAGGTATTGTTCACCTATATGACTCTTTTTGTGTTCATGATGCCAAGCGGGAGAAGCGGCGACAAAGACCCTTCTGAAGACCGATACGTAAATACATCGGCTGCAGGAAGAAATATCCATGAGGCTAGATATGATGGATATAGAATGAAACCAGCGGTTTAGTGAGAAACGGTAGTTTATTCACAAGTGACCGGGAATGGCAGGCAACCCATTTCCGGAAAATCCAATACGGGGAGATGTAAGAAGTGACAACGTTAATCGAATTCAAAAACGTAACCAAGGCCTATCCAATCGGCGAAGTGACGATTCAAGCCCTTGCGGGTGTTGACTTCTCCATATTAGAGGGGGAATTCGTCGTAATTTTAGGGGCAAGCGGGGCGGGGAAAAGCACGATTTTGAACATTCTCGGCGGGATGGATACGGCTACTTCGGGACAAGTGTTTGTTGGGGATCAAGAGATTACGGGATGGAGCGAGAAGAGATTAACCGAATACCGCGGCGAGCAGGTGGGCTTCGTATTTCAATTCTATAACCTGATTCCGAATTTGAATGCGCTGGAGAACGTGGAATTTGCGACAGAGGTATGTACGGACCATCTGGACGCGCGAGAGATTTTACATAAGGTTGGACTAAGGGATCGCATGAAGAACTTCCCTTCCCAGCTGTCTGGCGGCGAACAGCAAAGAGTTGCGATTGCAAGAGCGGTTGCCAAGAATCCCGCGCTGCTCCTCTGCGACGAACCCACCGGTGCTCTGGATTATGTAACAGGGAAATCGGTCTTAAAGCTTCTTCAAGATTTGAATAAGGAAACGAAGACATGCGTCGTGCTGGTCACCCACAATTCGGCCATCGCGCCGATGGCGGATAAAGTGATTCGCGTCAAGAGCGGGAAGATCGAGAGTATCACGATGAATGATCACAAACAAAGCGTTGAAGGGATCGAGTGGTGATGAAGATTTTAGCGTTGAAATTATTAAGGGACATGAAACAGTCGGTAGGACAATTCATAGCCATTGTTTTGGTAATCGCGGTGGGGGCTTTTTTCTACACAGGGCTGGTCACCTTGAGCGACAATCTTAGCGGCTATACGAAGGGGTACTTTCAAGAACATAATCTAAGCGACTTGAACGTCTACTACAGTCAAATTTCCGCAGAGGATGTGGCCGGTTTACGAGACATCGAAGGCATTCATCATATCGAAGGGCGTTATACCGTCCAGGCCGAACAGGCTTTTGAGGATGATAAAGCTGCATTAACGGTGCACTCGATCCCCGTACCGAATGAAATCAACACATCCAGGATGATGGAGGGCAGGATGCCAGTTGGGCCGAATGAGATCCTGTTGGACTCCCACTATGCCGGGGCGCATCATTACCGTGTCGGTGATTCCATCCGCATTCGTGTGAATGACAAGGATATGACGTTCACGATTAGCGGCTTGAATGAGAACGTGGAGCATGCCAAGAAGAACGAAACCCAGGACCATCAAGCTTATGGAATAGCTTATATCTCCGAGGAGACCATACCTCAAATCGCAGGCGGCTTGTTCTACAATGAGATCCTAATTGATGCCAAGGACGGTTACGATATTGACCAGTTAGGCCAGGCCATTGAAGCACATTCCCAGTCACTCCCTTATGTAAGCCAGGTCAGCAAAGAACGAACCTTCAACTATTCCCAGACCCAGCAAACGATTCATAATAATAAGCTGATGAGCAGGGTGATCCCGATCGTTCTCTTTTTGATCGAAGCGGTGATCCTGTTTCTGATCATGTCGAGGATTATCGATTCCCAGCGAAATCAGGTGGGCATTATGAAGGCATTAGGGGTGAAAAAAAGAAGCATCATGCTGCATTACATGGGCTACCCTGTGCTGGCAGGTATCATCGGCTCCATCCTGGGCTATGCCATCGCCGCCGCCCTGTTCATTCCACTCATTACAACGTCGATTGGAAGAAGCTACTCCCTGCCCGACCTGACGTTCTCCCTTTCGTTCTTTACACTCCTTCCTCCGATGATCTGCTCCAGTGCGTTTGGCATGCTGTCCTGCTATTTCAGCGGTAGAGCGATCTTACAAGAACGTGCTGCGCAGGCGATGCGTCCGAAACCGCCCAAGAAGATGAAGAAGCTGCTCATCGAGAAAGTTCCAGGGATGTGGAGTCGGCTGCCTTACAGTTACAAGATCATTCTTAGAAATATCTTCTTAAATAAACAAAAAGCACTCGCGAGCTCCGTTGGCGTTGTGGTCAGTACGGTTTTGTTGATCACGGCTTTCGGCACGCAGACGGCCCTGCTCAAGGTAGCCGGCCAGATTGAAGAGGTAAACACGTATGATTTACGAGTCGATTATGCGATAGGATCGTTCCCGGATATGGCAGCACTGCCGTCAGGTATAGCAGACCATTATGGGTTCTCCACCTATCCCGTGGAACTCATCCAAGGGGAAAACAAAGAAAATGCTACGCTTGTGGTTACGGAGCAGGATAATGAGCTGGTTCGCTTTTATGATGAACAAGGCAATCGGCTATCGTTAGAAGATCATGGCGTGCTGGTACCGAAATCTTACGCGGATCATTATCAGATTGCCGAAGGGGATATGATCCAGCTTCAATTCACGGCACCGGAGCTTAACCAAACCATCGTCGATATGGAGGTTCTGGATATCTCCACGCAGTACTCAAATCCGTCGTTCTACAGCACACCGGGCTATATGAAGAGCTTGGGTGTCGACTACGATCCTTCCTCGCTGTTAGTGAGCGTCCATAGCGCTGCCGATCTGGCAGGCGTTCGCAGCTTCTTCGAACAGGACCCGCAGGTGGAGGCCATAGCAGACAAGGAAGACCTCAAGAAATCAGCGCAATATATGCTGAAGCAAAACAGCTTTATTTTCATCATGTTTATCATCTGCGCCATTATTCTGTCCTTTGGCGCCATCTACACGATTTCTTCCATCAACATCTATGAAAGGAATCGTGAGCTTGCCACCCTGAAGGTATTAGGCTATCCCAAACGTAAAATTAACCGGCTGATCTTCTCTGAGAACATGTTACTAACCGCGTTTGCGGTCATTGTCGCCCTGCCGATCAGCGGTTATGTCTATTCCATCATCATCCAGGCGCTTTCGAGTACGCATCAGCAAATCCCGGATCAACTAAATCTTGTGATTATGCTGGCATCGGTTGTGCTGGTGTTCTTCCTGACCCTCCTCTCCAACCTCATGCTTCGGAAAAAGGTGGCGCGGATTCATATGATTGAGTCGTTGAAGGGTGTGGAGTAAATTGTATTACTGCAAGCAGCTGCAAGAAGGGAGATGACCAATCTGCAGCTGACGGCCAATATTTGTACGAACGAAGGAACGCCTGTCCGGATCTCCATTACTCTCAGAAGCCCGGCCCATGCGCCCGTAGCTGTTTTTCACAAAAGATAAGAACACACACTATCTTCACATCTTAGTTGATAATATATTTACAAGGGATAAATACCTTTTTGGGTTCTAATACAAGGACTTCCTTCTATACATAAGGAAGTCCTATGCAAGGATAAACGAGTAAAAAAAACTAAATGAAATCTGTTCGAAATTATGGATTTATCTAATGAAGAAAGGGGGAGCCCATGATCAAGAGTTTACCGCATGAAGTGAGTGTCGCGATACAACCTCATGAACCCTATAACGTTATCTACTGGATGTTATGTGATCGGAGCATAGATGGCGAAGGCTACGCACACACGTACTTAATTCTAAGCAAGGAAAAGCTGCTTGTTGTATCTTACCCAGGGGATGAGGCGAATGTAGAGTCCATTGATATCGACAACATTGAAACCGTATTCACCGTCAATCTCGTCGCCTCCGGTATCATTGTTCTGAAAGAGGGCGAGGAGCGGGTCATCGGAGCATTTACGAATGGACAGATGGGGAGTGCGGCCAAGCTTGTCTCGATTTTTACTAAGATTAAGAAGAAGGAAGACATTCGCGATGAAGATGTTGAAGATCGTCAGGAGAACATCACTTGTCCAAAATGCGGAATGAGATATCCCGAAGAAGGCAGACCAATTTGTCCGAAATGTATGAAGAAGCATGCCATCTTCTCTAGGCTGCTAAGATTTGCGGGACAGTATAAACTTTTGATGTTTTTCATTGTTCTATTTATGCTGCTCAATTCGGCTACAGGTCTTGCCATACCCTATCTGCAAGGCACGGTATTGTTCGACCAAGCACTTGGGAATACCGGAGACTTCGCTGGACGAATTGGTCTCGTGATCCTACTCATTTTCGGTTTTCGAACGATTTCCTTATTGTTCGGGGTCCTTTTTAGCATGATAAATGCCAGATTGGCGGCGAATGTAGTATTTGACTTGAAGGCAAGCGTGTTCGCTGCGATGCAGCGGTTATCGCTTAGTTTTTTTCAGAAAAAACAAACCGGTCAGCTCATGACCAGGGTTAGCAATGATGCGCAAGAATTGCAGTATTTTTTCGTGGATGGCATGTCTTACTTTATCGTCAATGCCATGAATATCGTAGGTATTACAACCATTATGTTGATTATGGACTGGAAACTCACATTGATCTGCTTCATCCCGATTCCATTTGTCTTGCTGCTGATCCGATGGGTGTTCCCTAAGCTTTGGCGGTTGTCTTGGCGGAGACATAGACGTGTGAGCATGCTCAACGCCATGATCAGTGATACGATACAGGGTACGCGAGTCGTAAAAGCATTTGGGAAAGAACGTCAAGAGCTTGAGCGTTTCCAGAGAGCGAATTCATCCTATTCTGAATCGGAACAGTCCTTTAACCTGATGAGCAGTACAATCTTCCCAATATTAACGATTGTTACTCAATTCGGGGGCATCTTAATCTGGGCATTTGGTGGTTGGAGGGTCATGCAAGGTAGTATCTCGTTCGGTGAAATCATGACTTTTGTAAGTTATATTTACATGCTGTACGGTCCACTGCAGTTTATGAATAATATTGTCAATTGGTGGTCCAGTTGTATGAGTGCGGCGCAGCGCATTTTTGAAATACAGGATTCCGTTTCCGATGTTGTTGAAAGGGAGGATGCGGTTCCTCTGGAGCGCTTGAATGGTGATATTCGACTTTCCCATGTCACCTTCGGTTATGAGCCGAACAAGTTGATACTGAAAGATGTGTCAATGCATGCAAAACCAGGCCAGATGATTGGTGTCGTAGGACATTCGGGTGCAGGTAAATCCACACTCGTGAATCTGATTTCTCGCCTATATGATGTTACAGATGGTGAAATCGTGATAGACGGAGTTAACGTGAAGGATCTCAAAATCGATACGATGCGTAAAAATATCGGGATTGTGTCGCAAGAACTATATGTGTTCATGGGGACAATCGCCGAGAATATTGCTTACGCTGATCCTGAATGTTCGATGGACGATATCATTAACGCTGCTCGGATTGCGAATGCGCATGATTTCATTGAAAAGCTGCCTGATGGTTATGACACGATCGTGGGTACTGGAGGTCACATTCTATCTGGTGGAGAAAAGCAAAGAATATCCATCGCACGGGCGGTTCTGCATAATCCCAAAATTTTAATCCTGGATGAAGCAACTGCATCCCTTGATACGGAGACGGAACTTCAAATTCAAGAAGCACTTGAAACGTTAATTCAAGGTAGAACGACGATAGCGATTGCGCATCGGTTGTCTACATTAAGAAATGCGGATTATTTACTGGTTATGGATGGAGGCAAGGTTGTTGAAGAGGGAACGCATGATCAGTTAATGACGATAAAAGGCGTATACCATGGCTTAGTACAAAAGCATGATGAAGCGCTGAGCATGAGAAGGGTGGGTTAATCTTTTAATGCAAATCACGGTACCTAATCAATCCGATTTGTCTGTCGCAGCGAGCATGAATTATTTAACGGCTGATAACACAGTGTTTACAAAAACAGAAGGCCACATGCTTATGGTTCAAGTGAATGATGAGAAATATCCGGCGGTATATTTGCACTGCTCCTTCCCGCACACCAATAGAAGAGAATATATATCTGTTCGCACAAGTGAGAATAAAGAGATTGGCATCATCAAGTCTTTGGATGAAGATTTTCCGAAAAATATCGTTAGCCTGCTTGAGGAGCAAATAAAAATGAGATATTTTGCTCCTGAGATAACGAAACTGATCGGAATTAAAGAAGAATTCGGGTACTCCTACTGGGAGACCGAAACCGTTTCCGGGAGTGTTCGGTTTACGGTTCGTAGCGGCGGAGGGAATGTGAAGCTCGTGACAGATCGCAAACTATTAATTATCGATGTGTATGGGAACCGATTCGTCATCGAGGATATCAAGCATCTAAGCGAAAAGGAATATCGACTGGTGGAAATGTATATATAGGGGAGGCTGCGATGAACCTTCAATATAAGCTATCAGAGCAAGATCTTCTAGCTGTTCAGCAAGCCTTAGGAGAAAATATTACGTATTGCGTCCCCGCAGATTTATCGTTTGATAGCCGTAGGACGAATGGTTATTTTGTGATTGGGGAGACCAAGTGGGTTCACGTAGACAATGGAGAAGTTATCGAAACCTGTGCTGTTCATGAGGCACATGATTATAAGGTTGTTCCTTTAATCGGAAATGTGATCATGGAGGCGACGCATATGCAGAGCCCGAGGATCATCATCCGGTGCACGATGCAGCATGCGGCAAGGCTCTCTTACATTGCTCAAATTTTGAATTACATGGCTTCGAACAGTAAGATCCGAATCTACAACAATGAGAGCGAGAGTGTATGTTCACAATGTGGCGGCTACCTTGTTAAAGGTACTAGGTTATGTCCGAAGTGTATGAATAAAGGAGCAGCCTTTAAGAAACTCTGGGACGTTTCGAAGTCACATTGGAAAATATTAATCACGGCACTCGCCGTTCTATTAATCATGTCGGCTGTTACATTAACGGGCCCTTATTTTCAAAAAATACTCGTGAATTCGGCTTTGCAGCCGCCAGACGGCGTAAACCCAAGTACGCGGATATTTCTAATTGCTATCGCGGGAATTGCATTTGGCTTAGTGGCAGGAGAGCTGTTAGGGGTATTAAGGGGTAGAATTATGGCTCGTGTAAGCTCAAGAATTGCAGCAGATTTGCGTAATCTTGTCTTTGAGAAGATTCAAAGCTTGTCGCTTGGATTCTTAACCTCGCAGCGTGCTGGCGATATCATGAACCGAATTAATTCTGATACAGACCGCATCCGAAATTTGATTCAAGAAGTATTTTCAATGGCTATTTATCAAGTCATTATGCTGGGCGCTGTGAGCTTCCTGCTATTTTATACCGACTGGAAGCTTGCCCTTATTATTATTTTGCCGGCGCCGATCGTTGTATATGTTCAATATTTTGTTTGGAAGGTCGTGCTTAGAAAGCTCTTTCACAAGCAGTGGCGGGTTCATGATAGAGCCAGTTCATTCCTGCATGATGTGCTGAGCGGGATTCGCGTGGTCAAAGCATTCGGTAAAGAGGAGCGGGAGATTAAGCGGTTCAGAGCATATCATCGAGAGTATGCCTTAGCTACAATCCGAAGTGAAAAAGTATACAGTTATTTATCGCCTATTTCTCATTACTTGATCCAGATCGGACAATATTTTGTATTGCTGGTAGGCTGTAACATGATTCTGGGCGGGAGGCTGTCCCTTGGTGAATTAGTTCAGTTTACTGGTTATGCAGCCATGATCTATGGTCCACTTGGATGGTTAATGAATATGCCTAGATGGATCGCTAACGCCCTAATTTCTGTAGAGCGTGTATTCTCTGTCATTGATGAACAGCCGGAGATCATCGACACGGCGAAGTCCACGAAGCACAGGATTGATGGGATGATAAGTTTTAAGAATGTTACCTTCGGATACCACTCATATGAACCCGTGCTCAAGTCCATCGATGTCGATATCAAGAAGGGGGAAATGATAGGACTCGTTGGTCACTCGGGATCGGGAAAATCTACGTTTATCAATCTCATCTCCCGCTTCTACGATGTCAATGAAGGAACGATAAGCATCGACGGTGTGGATATTAGAGATATCAAGCAGGAGGATTTACGTTCTCAAATCGGGGTTGTGCTGCAGGAGACATTTTTGTTCAGTGGAACGATAATGAATAATATCAAGTATTCAAAACCGGAGGCAACGATGGAAGAAGTGATACAGGCTGCAAAAATAGCCAATGCTCATCATTTTATTAGCCAGTTCCCAGACGGTTATGATACCAAACTGGAGGAGAACGGGAACAACATTTCAGGCGGTGAAAGACAGCGGCTTGCCATTGCTAGAGCCGTGTTGAACAATCCTAAAATTCTAATATTGGATGAAGCAACGGCTTCGCTAGACATCGAGACAGAGTCAGAAATCCAAGAAGCACTGCAGCGTGTCACCAAGAACCGGACAACAATTGCCATAGCACATCGATTGGCAACTTTGAAAAATGCGGATCGACTTCTTGTACTGAATAAAGGAGCCATAGCAGAAATCGGGACCCATGAAGAATTAATCGAGAAGCAAGGAATATATTACAAGCTGGTAACTGCGCAGCGAAATATGTCTAAGACCCAAACCGAACGGGTGCTGGAGCACACCGTACATACTTGATGCATTCAGATACTGCAAGCCCGGCGGATAGCGGCCCTGATCCCAAAAAGATAGAACCTATCCCGGTCTTTGTCGGGATAGGTTTTTTATCGAAAGAGGGGAGTCCGGTCATAAATGCTTGAGGCGATGGAAAGGGAACGAAAGGCGAGTCCTTTGTCCACAGTTATATTAAAAATTCACACGAAACACACATGATAATCACTGGAAATTCACACCGGATTATGAATTGTTTGATACATTATATCTAATCAATTCATCTGTCATATCCAAAGGAGGGGGCGCGTCACTAAAAGTATATTCTGTACGATTTAGTGTAAGGGCTTACATGGTGAGCCTACAATTCGAATGGGGGGCATTTTATGAAAAAGTTCAAAAAACTACGGTTTATGTTACTTATTTCTACGTTCCTTGTTTCAGTCTTTCTCTCTGCATGCACAAGTTCAAATAGTGGTGAAGTCAAATCAGATGAGAATAAGACAGAAGATGTAACCGATTCAGGTGAGCAAGTGACGATTAAATTTATGACACCTTGGGGTGCGGAAGAAGTTAAAAGCCGACTCTCGGATGCACTGGAGGCAAAATACCCGAATATTAAAATTGAACATATTGGTGCATTTGCATCTGCTGAGAAAATTCAGGAAGCCAACGCTGCTAATAATTCACCAGATATTATGCTCGTAACCGACCCGTTCGTGACATTAAACGAGTTGGAAATGACCTATCCACTGGATAGTTTGATTGCTGAAAGTAACCTGGATTTGACTAAATTCCGTGATGGCGCAATTGATGCCATTCGGTTACGTGATCCGGAACAGCAGGGCCGATTACTTGGCTTACCATTTGAAGATGTTGTCGTGAATCTATTCTATAACAAAGATATTTTCGATAAGATGGGCATTGAATACCCAAGTGAAACACCAACATGGGATGAAGTTCTCGATAAGGCAGCGAAACTTGCAGGAAAGCATGGTGACAGCAAATACGTTGGCTTAGCCACACGTGGCCTATCCCAAGCGATGCTTCAGTTATCCGCTCCTGGTACAAATCCGGAAACAGGAGAAATTATGTTCGAGAAGGATCCTGCTTTCGCCAAATATTTTGATTTAATCCATCGTGTCGTGAGTATCCCGGACAATGTTCCTGCGGAATCAGAGAAGGATAATTTTGGCTTTGAAAAAGGGAATGTCGCCATGATTCTGTCCTTTGTAAACAGTGCTAATTTATATGCTCATACAGAAGGTTTGAATTTCGGTATGTCTGCGTACCCAAGCTGGAGCGAGCTTCCGGGTGTATTGCCAAACAACGTACCGCTTACACTGGCTATTAACCCGAACAGTGAACACATTAAAGAGGCATTTCAAGTGTTAGAATTCGCAGTTTCTGATGAGAACCAGAAGAATTTATCCATTGGCGGAGCTCCCCCAGTGGTTAAGAACGCTGAAATACGACAATATATGGCGGGCGAAGATAATGTAGGCGTTTATAACATTGATGCTGCCTATAAAGGAGAACCGGCTAAACCAGTTTATTCACCTTTTGGTCCAGACATTTTCTATTACGAAGCCAACATTATTGATGATAAGACTGCAGAGTTTATTAAATTGAACGGCAAGGAAGACATAAACACATTTTTACGCAAAATGGTAGAGGAATATGATGCGTTATTGAAAGAGAAAGAGAGCAAGAAATAAAGTCATGCATTATATCAGATTATGATTAAATAAGGAGAAGCAGGCTTGTATAAGAAATGCCTACTTCTTCTTATTCTTATTTTAATTCATGCTGCTTATTTTAGGGAAGGCTGTTAGGTGATAGAATATATGGATATTAAGTTTACTAAATTATGGGGGGAAGAAGAAATATAGCATGAACATTTTAATCGTTGAGGATGATGAATCAATTTGCAATATATTACAATCATATCTGGTGAATGAAGGTTGGACGGTATATACCTCGGAAGATGGTAATGATGCCCTGCAAAAAATTCATAACTTTAAAATTGATTTGTTAATTCTGGATTTGATGATTCATGGCATACCAGGGGAAGAGGTTTGTCGTAAAGTAAGAGGGGCTTCCAGCATGCCGATCATTATGATCACATCCAAGGCTCGTGAAATCGATACGATTAATGGTCTTAATCTAGGTGCGGATGACTATATTACGAAACCATTCCGGATGAAAGAGGTCATCGCTCGAATTCGAGCTCTGGAGCGAAGAATGAATATGCTCTCTGTAAATAGCCGAACTGTGATGCGATTTAACAAAGGAAGACTTCAAATAAACTTTGAATCGAAGGAAGTATATGTAAACGGCAAACTCGTGAATTTAACGGTTACAGAGTTTAAGCTGTTAAGTGTTTTGCTCAAAAAACCAAATAAGTTATATAGCCGACAAGATTTATCTTATGAGGTTCAAGGATATCGGGATATTGGAGATGGAAGAACGACAGATACGCATATAAAAAATATCCGCAAAAAAATTGAAGAGGATCATAAAAATCCAGTTTATATTGTAACTAAAATTGGTGCGGGGTATAAATTTACGTTCCATCCGGATGAAGATTACTAATGGAATTGTGGAATAGATTGCGTCAGACCCATTGCATTCTTTTTATCTCCCTTATTTTGACGTCTTTGATCTTTTTGGTAGCGACCTATTTCTTATCCCGCCTTTCATTTGATCGTTCAATAGAGGTTTATAAGATGAAGTTTGTAGAGGATCAAACGCAGAAAATTGCCTTTACTTTGCGCACACATCTAGAACCGGGCAAGCTATCGATCGAGCAGATGGACTGGCTTAAAACGGCAGTTAATGTGTATTCAATGAGTGTACGTTATTATGCTCCGGACCATGAAGAAGTACTGTATGATTCAGGACTGGAAAGTCAGCAATATGGCCGGCCCTTCACGGCGAGCAGTCCGATTTATGTCGATGGCCAGTTAATCGGAATTTTGGATGCTACGGTGGATTTGGATAATGATTTCAATCTTCCTTCCGTTTCGTTTTTTTCGTTTGCTTTATTTGGAGGTAGCGGTGGTGTTGCCGTCCTCTTATTATGTTTTATGGTAGTTATCTGTTATCTTCTTGCCAAGCGATTGTCGAAGCCGCTTCGTTTAAGCAGCCTTCAGGCGAAACGTATTGCTGGGGGGCATAGGGACACTTTAATTACGGAAACGGGAACGTTGGAGCTGAATCAGCTAATTACTTCGATGAATAAGCTTGTCGTAGATTTGAATAACCAAGAACACTGGCGGGAACAATCGATGCAAGATTTAACGCATGAACTTCGTACTCCGCTAACTTCAATGTTATCCAGAATGGAGGCGCTTATTGATGGTATTTATCCAGCGAATGAAGAGAATTTAAACCGTATTTACGCCGAAATTGATCGGCTATGCCGCCTTGTGGATGATGTGGAAAAATTGTCTGAAGCAGAGGGAGCTAAATTCCAGCTTGATACCGAATTAATCGATATACGTAATCTGGTAAGGGATGTTTACGAGAATTTAATCTTCTTAGCTAAAGCCAAAGATATAAACTTTACTCTGCATACGATCTATACCCCTTGTCACGTAGAGGTAGATCCTGACCGTTTCGTCCAAATTATGACGAATATTATTTCCAATGCGATCAAGTATACGACAGTTGGAGGGAGCATTGATGTGGGAGTCACAATTGATCACAAAGAAATGGTTACTATTTATTGTAGAGATAACGGCATAGGGATATCGGAGCACGATTTGCCGCTTATTTTCAACCGGTTTTATCGGGCAGATAAAGCCCGTACTAGAGATACGGGTGGAATTGGAGTTGGATTAAGTATTGCTAAGGCACTGATTGAAGCTCATGGGGGAACTGTTCAAGCAGAAAGTAAGATAGGTGAGGGTTCGATGTTTCGAATTGATATTCCGTTAGTCAGATCGCCCAAAAACGAACTGCTGGTGAACTCCTATTTGCCATATAAGTTGTAACGGAGGTTTGGCTTTCATAATGAAAAAAACATTCCGCTTGCTATTCAGAAACCCATTAATTATCATTTATCCGATTATTTTGGATGCGCTATCATTCATTATAGGGCTTATGATTGTTGGTTTTATTGGTGTACCTTCACTATCCATACGTCTTATTCTGGAGATGGGGATTCCATCGGTCAGTTATGTTAGTAATATTCCGCAGCTTATCAATCAGATGCAGTTTATGGGTGACACGATATCCGTGAGAGCGTGGATTCCTGTTATCTTCATGCTGTTACTGATGGCTTTTGCTCAAGGGGGCTATATCGCTTCTTTGCGTAATGTTGTGGAAGGCAGACCCATTTCAATTGGTCAATTTATGAAAGACGGCAAAAAGTACGCGGTCCGCTTTATCTTCTTGTTTATGATCATAACAGCAGCAAAGACAGCAATTACCACGTTATTGGCAGCGTTTCTAGGTGTTATCGGACTGTTCCTGTCCCTCGTTGTATTTGTAATTCTCCGGATTATCTTTATTTATGTTGAATATTGTATTGTTGTTAATCAATTGACTGTTGATGCAGCATTTCGTCAGAGCAGACGTTATTTTCAAGCGTCAAGTTTTAACACGTCAGGTATTATTATTGTCATGATGATCAGTTCAGGCGTAATTAGCCTGCTGCTTCACTATTTATGGAGCCCGGCAGCAGTAGTTGTGGCGATCCCCATCTGTGCCGTTGTCATGGGTGTTGTTCAAATTGCCTTCATGGAGCAGTTGTTGTTAAACAAAGCGTCTACATGAATAAATGTAATAAATCCCTGATAGTGCGAGTTCAAAAAGTCGGTTTTTCAGCACTGGAAGGGCTTTAAGTAGCAGTAAGGACACTCGTCCTTACTGCTATTTATCGTTATGGATCATCACATGAAATACGCAGCATCTTCACACCACCTTCACAACAGAATTGTTAAGATTAGAAAAAAAGTTGAGGGGGGTCTTTGTGATAACGAATTCGAAGATTAAACCTACTCTTAGGCAGTTAGAGTATCAGGGCTGGGAGTTTGGTATGTTTTTGCATTTTGGTCTGCGTACATTCTATGAGGGGTATGTTGATTTTGATAAACGCCCGATGTCACCTTCGGAATTCAATCCTGTTCAGTTAGACTGCGAGCAGTGGATTCGAACAGCTAAAGAATCTGGGATGAACTACGCGGTACTGACAGCCAAACATCATGACGGTTTCTCCAACTGGCCATCGAAATATAGTTCATTCACGGTTGCTGAGTCCCCATGGAAAGAGGGAACAGGGGATGTGGTGAAGGAGTTCGTCGCCGCTTGCCGTAAGTATGATGTGAAGCCAGGATTATATTATTCTCCATTTGACGGCTCGGCAGATTTTTATAATCAGGATGCCCGTGCATATGATGATTACTTTGTTAATCAAATTACGGAACTGCTTGGAGATTATGGAGACATTGATATTCTGTGGTTTGACGGTTGCGGCTCTGAAGGTCATGAATATGATTGGGCAAGGATTATTGGTGAGATTCGAAGGCTGCAGCCGAATATTTTAATTTTCAATATGGGCGATCCTAATTTCCGGTGGGTAGGTAATGAAGACGGGATTGCACCGATTCCTTGCTGGAATGTTACAGATGCAACTGAATTCTCGATTTTAACCCAGCAGAAGGATGCACTGGGTGGACATATATGGTTACCAGCTGAATGCGATGTACAGATGCGGGCGAATTGGTTCTACAGTGATCGTGATGAGCACACCGTCAAGAGTCTAGATCAACTTATGGGCTTGTATTATTATTCGGTAGGTCGAGGCGCTAACTTACTGTTAAATATCGGACCGGATCGAGAAGGTCTGCTACCTGCAAAAGACACAGCACAGTTACAGGCAATGGGTAATGAGATTCGTAGAAGATTCGCTCATCCTATTGCTTCAATCGAACAGTGTTCACAGAATAAATCAGGATGGTCTTATGAGGCAACGAAACCTCATCTAATCGATCATATCCTGATTCAAGAGGACTTAGCGAACGGAGAACATGTACGGAGTTTCCGGATTAACGTCACGACTGAAAAAACACATCGATCAATCACGGTGTACGAAGGAAGAAACATTGGGCATAAAGCGATTATTCGCATCCCTGCGATTAAAGTTCGAGGTGTTGAGCTAGAAATAACCGATTGCGAAGGTGTGCCTTCAATACGTCAAATGGCTATCTACTATGTGGGAGGGGATTCGAGAACAATCTGAGCATCAGCCAGAGAAGTAACTAACCCCGTACAGTACGGGGGGGATGCCTTTTGAAATTTGTAGTTCATATATGTGAGGGGGATGGATTGTGATGATAAACCGAAAAATGTGGAATGTACTTATGATACTGTGCCTTACGTTTACCATTTTTGTAACCGCTTGCAGCGGCTCGGATAATACGGCTAACGAACCAGACAGCCAGCCAGAAGTTGTCACCCCGGATACAAGCAATATGGATACCAACACAGAGGAAGGGAAGGAGGAACCGAAAGAGCCTGTCAAACAATTTAGCGATGAACCCGTAACGCTGAAAATAGCGACGCCGTGGGGAATCGACTATTTCACACCTAGAATGATTGATCCGATTCAAGAGCAATTCCCCCATGTCACCGTCGAGCATGTTGACTGGAACGGAACGGCTGAGAATATGCAGGAATTAAGCGCGCAAGGTATTGTTCCTGATATTGTATTGGGTTACACCGGTCAAGCGCCATTTGAAGAACTAGAGATGGTCTTCGGTCTGGATGACATGATTGCTGAGTATGGCGTTGATTTAAGTGGTGTCAATCCGCAGCTGCTTCAGGAATTACGTTCAAGGGACAAAGAAGGACGTCTGATTGGTCTTCCGGATGCTGGCGATGTTCTCGCATTGTACTATAACAAAGAAATCTTTGATCTGTTAGGCGTTGCTTACCCATCTGACAATATGACGTGGGATGAACTTATTGATCTGGCGAAGCAGCTGACCGTCAAGAAGGATGGTGTTCAATACAGCGGTCTTGATTTAGGGGCCATGCCATCGGCGTTATTTAATCAATTATCGATGAACTATACGGACCCGGAAACGGGTGAAATATTGTTCGATAAAGATCCTAAATTTGCAAAGATGATGGAAGTTCTCAAGAAATACTTCAGTATACCAAACATCTATAATCCAGAAGAACAAAGTAAATTTGAAGGCAAAACAGCAGCGATGGTCGTGAACTGGCATGGCTTCCTAACTTGGTTTGGCGGAGAGATTGAAGAGAGAGTCGAATATGAGAAAAATATGGATATGGTTCCCGTTCCGTCGTTTGCAGATATGCCGGGAATAGCTCCTAAACCAGGCGCTCATCCATGGATTATTAATGATTTCAGTGAACATAAAGAAGCAGCCCTGCAAGTGTTAACCTACGTGATCTCCCCTGAATACCAGATTCAATACCGGATGAGAATGGGAACGCCTTCCGTATCCTTAAGCCAAGAGGATGGGAAATTGTTCGGGGCAGATGATCCAACGTATACAGGCAAAAATGTCACTGCGATGTTCCAAAATCCATTTGCTGAACCACCAGCACGTAAAAGTCCATGGGATCGGCATGTTGCGTTCAATGAGGCACTTACTAAGTTTGCGACTACCGATTTGAATATAGCGGAGTTTACACGTGTGCTGAAGGAAGAGTCAGAAATTAAGATTAAGGAAGAGCAATCCAAGAAATAAACATGAAAAGCATTAGGGGGAGCGTTATATGAAGCAAAAAAGCATATTAGTCCTACTATCAGTGTTTATTTTATCAATTTCATTGTTGTTGTCAGGGTGCAGTACAGCTGGTGGTGGCAAGCAGGAAGACACAACGGAAACGGTAGCCGAGGGTACACCATCCGCGGACACGCCATCCACGGATGCAAGAATAGAAGATGAACAGGCCGTATCGACAGATGAGGTTACCATCAAGATTTTGTATCCATGGGGACAAGAGGCGTTCGATAAACTCTTTAAGGATATTGATGAGAAGCTTCCGAATATTAACGTGGAATTAGTTGACTCCCAAGCACAATTGGAGCCATTGCAAGAGTTGAACGCGAAACAAATCGTTCCCGACATCATTTTTGCCAATTGGGGAATCGACGCGCTACGGGAGCTTGATATGATCGAACCGCTCGATGGTTTGATCGAATCCCATGAATTTGATCTTAGCGGCATAGACCCCTCCATAATCGCTTACTGGCGATTAGTCGATTCTGAGGGCAGATTGCTAGGGATGCCTACAGCTAGCGACAATTATGCGCTGTTTTACAACAAAGAGGTTTTCGATCTGTTCGGCGTGCCTTATCCAACAGAGGATCTGACGTGGGATGCCGTGGTTGATCTTGCGAAGAAACTGACGGGTGAAAGGGACGGCATCCAATATCATGGGCTTGAGATGGGTCCTGGATTTGCAGGTACGGAAGCCTTGGTGCCTCTAAAACAATTGAATGTGAACTTGACCGACCCAGAGACCGGTGAGGTATTGATTACGAAGGAACCGGCAGTTACGAAATACCTGGAGCTGATGAAGAAGTTCTACAGTATCCCTGGCATTTATAGTGATGATCCGGAAGTCAGAAAGGATTATTCCTTTCAGAATAAAAATGTCGCTATGATTGTATCTTGGCCGGGATACATTAAATGGGGCATTGGAGATCCGGAAATCGCGAAGCATATTCAAGCCGCACCTGTGCCGGTATGGCCGGAATTACCGAATATTGCACCGGCTTCCTTCTCGCATCCATTCATTATTAATAAACACAGTGAGCATAAAGATGAAGCATTTCAAGTTCTTGCCGAATATGTATCTCCCGAGCATCAGATTAAATTAGCCAGAATTGGTGACCGCCCTGTACTAACCGATCCGAAAGTTTCCGAAGAGTTTGGCGCGGAACTTGAAGTGTATGAAGGTATGGATATTAGCGCATTTTTCTCACGTGAGCCAGCCATTCCAACAACGATCAGCAAATGGGATCAATATGTGGATCTTTCAGGGAGTCTTCTGAAATTCTCGGAGTCCGATATGAACATTCCAGAGTTTCTAAGAGTATTGCAGGAAGAATCAGAGGCGAAAATCAAAGATGCCATGGCTAAGGGACAATAGATTCTTCAGAACTTTGATAAGATTCAGACTAAGGTAATGATTGGGAAAGAACAGAATCATGCAAAGGAGGAATTCTAGTGTCGAGAATTATATTTAATCATGTTCACAAACGTTACGGGAAATATAAAGAATACGCTGTGAAGGACTTTAACCTCGAAGTTGAGGATGAGGAATTTCTTGTCTTTGTAGGTTCTTCAGGATGTGGTAAGTCGACAACATTACGTATGCTAGCGGGATTAGAAGATATTTCAGAAGGCGAAATTTACATTGGCGATACCATTGTGAATGATATGCCGCCTAAAGATCGTGATATATCGATGGTATTCCAAAACTATGCGTTATACCCGAACATGTCTGTCTACGATAATATTGCCTTTGGTCTGCAAATGAGAAAGCTTCCCAAACATGAAATTGAGTCATCGGTTAAACGGGCTGCCCGTGTACTAGAAATTGAAAACTATTTGGACCGTAAACCAAGAGAATTATCTGGCGGTCAGCGTCAGCGTGTTGCACTAGGTCGGGCGATCGTTCGTACACCACAGGCATTTCTTATGGATGAACCGCTCTCCAACTTGGATGCTAAACTGCGAGTGCAAATGCGTTCGGAAATTATTCGCCTTCACAAAAAAATCGGTGTTACAACGATTTATGTTACCCATGATCAGATTGAAGCAATGACGATGGGCGATCGCATTGTGGTCATGGAGAAGGGGATTGTTCAACAGGTAGATACGCCAGAGGTCATTTATAATGAACCAGCTAATCTGTTCGTTGCCAACTTTATCGGAAACCCGCCGATGAATTTTGTGACCGGTAAAATTGAAGAGCGTGAAGGGTTCCTTGAATTCCATACGAAGCGCTTCGGGCTCAGGCTCACAGAGAAGCAAGCTCATACGATAAGACAGATGAATCTAGTAGATCGAGGAATCATTATTGGAATGCGGCCAGAAAACATTAGCTTTGAGGAAATTATGTTGGAAGCGTATCCACAATCGATTATTAACGGAACGATGGAATTAAGTGAATTTGTTGGATCTGACCGTTACTACCATATGAATATAGGGCTGGAGAAATATTTAGTTGCCCGCGCTCACCCACGCTATCACTTTGATGATGGAATGAGAACTGCTGTCGCAGTGGATATGAACAAAGTATTATTTTTCCATAAAGATACAGGGATTCTATTAACAAAGTGATGGAGGGATACGAATGGTAAAGAGAAGTACTAAATTTCTTAACCGATTATTGCTCGTTATCTTATCCGTAGCCCTTATAGGTAATCCGGTATTGCCAGGTAACGCACAAGAGGATCCCAAGACTGCGGAAACAAGCGGTCCGGATGCACTTACTCAAGATTTCTCGAGCCATGAACCCTATTTTTATACCATATCGAAAGATTGGGCGCAGAAAAAGGTTCCGGTGGGAACGAAGGGGCTTGAGATTGACGCTAAATCGTATCATGCGAAGTCGGATGATGCGGTCGTCTCCGTTGGCTCCTATGAAGGCGAGAATGATGTTCTTCTATGGTCTCAGCCTAAAGGCTGGGTAGAGTACAAAGTAAATGTAGATCAAGAAGGCTTGTATGAATTGGCTGCGGATTATCACCCGTTTCTTTCAAAGGATGGGCTCGGTCGCCAGTCGGTGATCATGAGTGTGCAGATTAATGGAGAATATCCGTTTCGAGAGGCACATTCCGTCTCGTTGGAACGGCGATTTTCTGAAGTGAGGCCTGAGAAATATGATGAAGAGGGTAATCAAATCCGCTCATTAATTGACGAAGAAGTGGGTTGGAAAACGACTTCTTTCCGTGATTCTGAGGGGTCTTATAGCCAACCGTTGCAATGGCATTTGAACAAAGGGGAAAACACGATTCGTATAGAGACGATTCGCCAGTCGGTCGCGCTGAAATCATTCCGTTTACAAGCACCTAAAGACATTGCTAATTATGAAGACGTGAAAAAAACGTATCCAGCTAATGTTACGAGCGGCAGTAAGGAAGCCATTGTCATCGAGGGTGAACAGTTCAGTCTTAAAAACTCCTCTTCGATTCAAACGCAATACGATCGGAGTCCGTTATCTGAGCCTAAGTCGCTCGATCTCGTTCGATTTAATACGATAGGTGGTACGGGCTGGAACAAAGGCGGTCAAGCGGTGACTTGGGATTTTGAAGTTCCGGAAGATGGCGTATACCATCTGACATTCCGTGTGAAACAAAATTTGCGTAAAAATGCTACGGTATTCCGAAATATTTATATTGACGGTGAAATTCCTTTTAACGAAATGAAAAACGTCCCGTTTCCGTATGACAGCGACTGGAAAAAGGTATCGCTTGCTAATTCGGATGGGGAAGCTTTTGATTTCTATTTCACAAAAGGGAAGCATTCGATCAGGATGGAAGCAACTGTCGAGCCTTATATTCCCGTTATTGCCGACATCGATCAAATGTCGAAGGAACTTCGCGATGTTTCCAGAGATCTTCGTATTGCTACAGGGAATAGCACGGATGCGTATCGCGTGTGGAATGTCGAGAAAGATATCCCCGGTATGACCAAGAGACTTGAAGTATTAAGGGATAGCTTCAATAAACTTACAGATGAAATGCTCGCCATCAACAAGGTAAGAGACAATGTATCACAATCCTTTAAGTCCAGTGTGCGAGATTTAGAAGATTTATTAAAAGATCCGAATGAAATTCCTTATAGTCAGTTAACCATCGGAACGATGCAAGAGAAAATTGAGGCTCAGCGTGTGGATTTGATGAATACCCCGCTGCAAATTGATCGAATTTATGTAGCTGCCCCCGATACAAAATTGCCTAAAATCGAGGCGAACTTCTTCGAGAAATTATGGAACTCGATCGTTACGTTGTTCTATTCCTTTACAAGCAAGAACCAGCTTGATCGGAATGCGGAAGATGAATTGAATATTTGGATGTTTAAAGGGCGTGATTACGTCGATGAGCTGCAGCAGCTAGCCAATGAACGGTTTACACCAGAGCATGGCATTAAAGTGAATATCAATTTGGTCCAATCGCCAGATTTAGTCGTTCTCGGTAAAGCAGCCGGGATATTGCCTGATATAGCGATTGGAGTACCGAGTGCATCGATCTTTGATTATGCATTACGCAATGCCATTTATGACTTTACAAAGTTCCCGGATTCGGAGGAATTGTTAGATCAATTCCATCCAGGTATTATGCAGCCTTACCGTTATGACGGTGGTGTTTATGGTATACCGGAGACGAATAACTTTAACATCATGTTTTATCGCAAGGATATTATGAAGCAGCTTGGCCTATCGGTTCCGGATACTTGGGATGATGTATACCAGATCCTGCCGACGTTATTGCAGAACGAAAGTAATTTCTACATCCCGCCGGATAACTTCTCGTATCTGTTCTTCCAAAATAACGTGGAGTTGTATTCGAAGGATGGACTGACAAGTGCATTGAATGAACCGAAAGCTTTTGAAGCGTTCAAAGAGTGGACGGAAATGTTCAATGTGTACGGGATGGAACGACAAGTGAACAGTTTCTATCAACAGTTTAGAGATGGAACCATGCCGATCGGCATTTCAGATTTCAATACATACATGCAGCTACTTGTCGCAGCACCGGAAATTATGAATGAATGGGCAATCGCTCCTATTCCTGGAACAAAACAGGCAGACGGTACGATTGCGAGATGGGCTGCCGCGGGAGCACCGACAGCGAACGTTCTTTTCAATGATACACCGAAAGAGAAACGAGATCTCGCTTGGGATTTTGTGAAATGGTACATGTCCGAAGATATCCAAACCGAGTTTGGACTTAATTTGGAGCAATATCGTGGTGAAACATTCCGCTGGAATTCAGCTAATGTTCATGCTTTTGCGAATATGCCTTGGAAGCAAGATGATCTCAGCGTTATTTTGGATCAATGGCAGTGGATGCAAGAATGGCCTAATGTACCGGGAGGATATATGACGGCTCGAGAACTCGGTTTTGCTTGGAACAATGCAGCTATTGACCAAGTAAATCCAAGGATTGCATTAGAGAAGGCGGTCAAAGAAATTAACCGGGAGATGAAGCGTAAACAGCAAGAGTTCAACTATATCGATGAAAACGGGCAAGTATTGAAGAAACTCGATCTGATCCGAATTACAGAACCTTGGAAAGGAGCGATTCTTAAGTGAAAGATAATGCAGCAGCCCTTTCTGAGAAGATGAGTGGAGCTCCGATCAAGCTCGGTAAGACAAAGCCGGACATTTCGGAACGGATCCATTATTCGCTGAAAGAAATGTGGAAGTACCGCTTATCTTACTTATTTATTTTACCGTTTATGGCGATGTTCATCATATTTATCCTGATTCCTGTTGTTTCAGGTATTCTGTTAAGCTTCACCTATTTTAATGCCTTTGATTTTCCATCATGGCGGGGCTGGCTTAACTACCAGAATTTATTCTCACAGGACATTATTTTCTTGCAGTATGTATTGCCTAACTCGTTTAAGTTTGCCGTATTCGTAGGGCCCGTCGGTTATATCTTAGCCTTTTTGTTAGCCTGGTTAATTGCTCAGTTGCCAACAACGATGCGCACTTGGTATGCACTTGCCATGTACGCTCCTTCGTTATCTGCAGGTGTTGCGATGGCTGTCGTTTGGACCGTTATGTTTACCGGGGACCGATCGGGTTATATTAACAGTTTTTTGCTGAAATGGGGATTGATTGAGCAGCCGGTTTTATTCTTGCTCGATAAAGACTTCTTGCTCAATATTATGATCATTGTCTCGATTTGGTCTTCCATGGGGATTGGTTTCTTGGCCATCTTGGCCGGTATTCTCAACGTGGATAGACAATTGTACGAGGCAGGACGAATTGATGGTATATCGAGCCGTCTTCAAGAAGTGTGGTACATCACCATTCCAATGATGAAGCCGCAGATGATGTTCGCAGCCATTATGGCGATCGTTCATACGATTAAAACCGGTGGTATTGGGGTTCAATTGTCGGGTACGAATCCGACCCCGAATTATGCGGGTCAATTATTAATTGATCATATCAATGACTATGGCTTTATTCGTTTCGAACTCGGTTACGCGAGTGCGATATCTATCGTCGTCCTTCTGATGTGTTATGTGTTAAGTAAATTTTTCGGCTATTTATTCGCACCGAAGGAGGATGAATAATGCAAGAGGCACGGATGACTGCCATGCTGCGGAAATTAAAGATAAAATGGAGCGATTTTGTATTAGCTCTGAGATTGATCGATCGAGCACAAATATGGATTGCCATCTGTATCTTACCGCTTGCCATTTTCATGCTCCTTCCGCTCATTTATTTGTTCAACCATGCATTTAAACCATTGCATGAGCTATTTATGTTCCCGCCCACATTTATTGTCAGGGAGCCGACAACGGGCAGTTTCTCGGAACTGTTTGCCATGACGGCAAGCACAATTGTGCCGGTATCCAGGTATGTATTTAACAGTATTGTGGTTACCTTTTTGTCTAGCGTAGCCATGGTGATCACAGGAGCGATGTGTGCCTATCCCTTATCGAAGCATCCGTTCCCAGGATCGAAAATTGTGCTCGGTTTAATTATGTTATCGCTGCTATTTGCAACAGAAGCCATTGCAATTCCGCGTTTTATCGTTATTCAAAGCCTGGGGATTATGAATACTTATTTGGGTCACGTACTACCCCTTGTCGCGATGCCAGTGGGAGTATTCCTATTAAAGCAGTTTATGGACCAAGTGCCTAACGAGCTGCTGGAAGCTGCGAAGATAGATGGCGCGAAAGAATTCACAATTTTCCTGCGTATCGTTATGCCAATCGTTACACCTGCCATTGCAACAATTTCAATCCTTGCTTTCCAATCGGCATGGGGGAACGTAGAGACTTCGACTTTATTCATGCAGGAAGATTCCATGAAGACGCTCCCGTTTTATATGAGCACATTAACATCTGGGCTAAGTAACTCTGTAGCTAGACAGGGAGCTGCGGCGGCAGGAGCATTAATCATGTTTTTACCGTCATTGATCATCTTTTTGATCTTCCAGAGAAGAGTAATTACGACTATGGCGCATTCGGGGATCAAATAAGCGGAGGAATGGGGGAGGTGTACCGTGCGCAACCATCAAAGCAAATCGAAATATGTGCTTTGGCTAGTCTGCTTGATTGCACTGACTGGATTCCCGATGATCGCAAGCGCTGATGTTCCTTATCGTACCTTCACAGAAGATAGTTACGAACGTACGATTATGACGCAATCTGCTTATTCTCCGGTCGGCGTATTAGCGCAGGAAATTCCAGTAGTCAATGAAAAGGGTGAAGTAGAGTATACATCGCTGCAACGGCCTCAGGATCTATTCATCGCAGACAACGATGATATTTATATTGCGGATACCGATAATAATCGGATTGTTCATCTGAATGAAGATGGTGAGCTCGTTCGGATAATCACATTGCCAGAAAGTCCGTTAAATCAACCACAGGGTGTGTTTGTGGCCGATAATGGCGATATTTACATTGCGGATACAGGTAATAAGCGGGTTGTTCACCTTGATAAGAATGCAAAATTATTAAATGAAATTGGCCGTCCTGAATCACCACTTATTAATGAATCCTTCGTATATGAACCAACGAATATGGTTATCGATAAACGCGGCATTATCTATGTTGTATCGAAAGGGAGTTATCACGGGATCATCCAATTTACCCCTGAGGGGAATTTCGACCAGTTCTTCGGTACGAATAAAACGGAAGTAACGCTGATGGATATCATTCGGAGACAGTTTTATTCGAAAGAGCAATTGAGTCGGCAAGTTCGATTGCTGCCTGTAACGATCCGGAATATAGATATCGATGATCAAGGCTTCATCTATACGGTTTCCGGTTCCAAAACAGAGCAAGTCAAGAAATTAAACATTCGCGGCGAAAATATATGGAAAGAGATGTCGTTCAATGAACGGTTGTTTTCCTTAGCTACCGTAGAATCGGATGAATTGATTGAGAAGCAGCTTACCGATGTTTCCTTAGATCAGAATGGTAATGTAACGATTATCGATAAATCAAGGAACATTGTTTCCCAGTATGATGCAAACGGAACGATGTTATTTTATTGGTCGGGCCGTTCTGCCTTAGGTAATTCGCTGGTTGGTTTAACAGCTGCACCTGTTGCAGTAGAAACCAACTCGAACAAACGCCTTTATATTTTGGATGAGGCGCTGAGCCTCATTCAAGTCTATGAACCGACTGAGTTTGGAGCAACGGTTCACGAAGCTTACAAGTTAATGGAGGAAGGCAAGTATTCAGAAGGGGAGCAATATTGGAACAAAGTACTGAAGTTGAATGCTCATTTCTCTCCAGCGTATAAAGGAATCGCTCAGGCCGCATTTTCTCGCGGTGAGTACGAGCGTGCTAGAGCCTTGTTCAAGCTTGCAGGAGATGGTGAGGGATACTCAGACTCATTCTGGCAAATTCGCCTGCAATGGTTCCAGAAAAACTTCTCGACCTTGGCGAACTTTGCTATTATTGCCGGTCTCCTATTATGGGTTTTTATCAAGCTCAAGAGAAAATTCAATTTCCGAATGATGCCGAAATCGAATAAGTTGAACAGTCAAACCTGGTTCCAGCAATTAAAGCATGTATTCTACATTTTAAAACATCCCATTGATGGATTTGGTGATTTGAGATATTTGAATAAGGGCGGCTACATCAGTGCTTTCATTATTCTCATATTAACGGTGGTCATGCTTCTGGTTAAATCGTTCTATACGAGTTTTACCTATAATCCGGTGCCGGTCTATGCAAAAGGTTCAACTTATATGCTCACAGTCTTCTTGGCCGTATGGTTTTCATGGGTGATATGTAACTATCTCGTAGGTTCGATCAAGCAAGGTGAAGCAAGGTTTAAAGATGTATTCGTTGGAAGCTGCTATTCATTGTTCCCGGTCGTGTTACTCGGGATCCCGCTTGCTCTTATTTCGAACATCTTTACACAAAGTGAAGCATCTATTTACGGCTCTATTGAGGTAGGTATGCTTTTGTGGAGTGGGCTATTATTCTTCTGGAACATTCAAGCGTTGCAAAACTACGGTGTTGGCGAAACGGTATTGAACATTACACTTACGGTCATCACGATGACCATTATGTGGGTACTTGTGTTTATCTTAATCGGACTCACATCCGAATTTGGCAACTTTGTTTACACGATCTATCAGGAGGTGTCGATGTGATGCGCTTATTACGCTCCAAAAAACGATTAATGGTAGCTGCGATCTGCGTCATATTCGCGTCGACGCTCGGCGGTTTAATGTTTGCTGCATCCGCTTCAACCGATAAGAAGCAGATCGGCATTCAAACTACAGCACAGACTGCTGATGCTCAAACGGAGAAAAAGGGGGCACCTCAGACGAGTGCGACAAAGGCAGTAACCCCTGCAAAATCAAATGGAAAATTACCGGATGAAACGAAGTTCCAAAGGATAGCGGAAAATGAGAAATTATTGCTTAAAGCGGATAAGGCATCCGGTCATTTTACCGTAACAAGTAAAACGACAGGAGAAGTATGGCGCTCTTTTCCTAATCCGAAGGATTGGCAGGATAAGCTGAATACGGATGCATGGAAGGTGCATCTTGCTTCACCCTTCATGTTCCGTTATGTAGAGTTTAATCTGCGTAAGGATTTGCTGAAGGAGACTAACTTTTATGCACAAAAAGGGGGAATAAGCCAGTTCGAAGTAACGGATCAGGGATTTAAAGTGATGTATGACATGCCGGATCTTGGCTTCATTATTCCTGTAGAAGTAAAGCTCGGCGAAGATTTCGTGGAAACGAAAGTGTTAGCTGAAGGTCTGGTGGATGAAAAAGTCATTCCGAAGGAAGAGCCGGCGGCAGCTACGGTTGATAAGAATGGCAAAGAAGTCAAGAAACCGAAGCCAAAGAAAGATCCGATGGCTCGCCTAGCATCCATTCGGTTATTCCCTTTCTTGGGTGCCCAAACTTCAAATGATGAAGATGGATTTCTGTACATTCCAGACGGTCCGGGCGCTTTAATTGATTTCAGAGAACGTCGTGCGGGCACACAGAACCTCTATACGGAACGTGTTTATGGTGACGATTGGGCATACAGTAACCGCAATACCCTCTCTGATCGTAATCCGATTACCATGCCGGTATTCGGGATTAAATCGAATAAGCAAGCACTTCTAGGAGTCATTACGGAAGGTGAAGAGTACGCGAACGTGGTTGCAGCACCTTCGGGATCATTCAGTCAATTCAACTGGGTTGCACCAGAGTATCAGTACCGGTTCAAGTTCTTCCAACCGACAGATACGAAGAAGCAAAACGGTTACCTGACGTATAGCAAAGAAATAACGAAATCGGATCGTGCGACCCGCTATTATATGATCGATGATCAAGGTGAAGGCATTAGTTATGTTACATTAGCTGAACGTTATCGGGAATTGTTGATGAAAGAGTCTGCGATGAAACCGTTAGAAGGTGAGCAAGCGAAGCTGCGGCTTCAGCTGCACTTACTTGGCGGCGATACCGAAGACGGTTTTTTGTGGGATTCCTATCTGCCATTAACAACGACAAAAGAGGCGGAAGGGATTGTCCAAGAGTTGTCTGCACTCGGTGTGGATAACATGGATATCACTTATCTTGGATGGCAGAATGATGGATACAGTAAGTTCGGCGGTGACTTCCCCGTTCCAGATAAACTTGGCGGTAACAAGGGAATGAAGAAATTTACCGAATTCGCTCATTCGAAGGGCTACAGGGTTTATCTTGATGCCTCTTCCTATACGTATAACAGAGGCGGTAAAGACGGATTTCGGAAGAATAGAGACGGTCTTCGTGACCTAGCTTCTTCTGTCATTGAATCGATGAATTGGGATAGCAGACGGAAGACATTTGTCAGCCCTCAATTTATGAAAGGTGTTATAGAAGGAGATTTCCAAGAAGCGAAATCATTAGGAATCAATGGCTATGTATACGGTCAAGGAATCGGATCGTTCTTGAATACGGACTTTAATGAGAACTATAGAGCGACAAGAGAACAAGCAAAGGAAATTCAGAGCGAGTTGTTTCAGAAGACAAAGGAAACATTCGGCAGCGTAAAAGGGGCAGGAGGTAATGCATACACCTTCCCATATATCAGCCATATGGACAACATGGCCTCTAACTTCTCCTATGACATGTTTATCGATCGCGTCATACCATTCGCCCAAATTGCTCTTCATGGTCTGACAACATACTCATTCGAGTATGCGAACTTGAGTGATGACTATGCGGACAATTTCTTAAAGGGAATCGAATACGGCGCAGTACCGTCGTTTGTCGTAACGAATGCTTCATCACAAGAATTACTTAAATCACTTTCTCTACATGAATTCTACAGTACAAACTACAAGGACTGGCTTGAAGAGATCGTGTCACAGTATCAAAAGTACGAAGAGGCACTTGGTGATGTGCAGAACGAGTTCATTACAGGCCATCGTGAAATCGTAAGCGGCGTATTTGAGACGACTTACAGTAACGGGAAGCAAGTCATCGTGAATTATAACGATAAAGAGGTTCGTGTCGGGAATGTTGTTGTTAAAGCCAAAGACTACATCGTAAGCAAAGGAGGTGCGTAGTATGGCCCCAAAGCGAATGCTCTCTGCTAAGAGATCTCGAAAGCTGGAAGGGTCGTTATTTATTGCGCCCTGGTTGATCGGATTTATCGCTTTTTTAGGGTTTCCGCTAGTCTTCTCACTCTTTATGAGCTTTCACACGGTAAAAATATTGCCGAAAAAAATTGTGTACGATTTTGTTGGCGTTAAATATTACCGTGAGATCTTGTTTAACAGCTCGGATCTATACGATAAGTTAATTCCGTATTTTCAAGAAGTCGTCATCATGATCCCGGTTATCGTCATATTTGCCTTGATGATCTCTATTATGCTGAACCAAAAACTGCCCGGTCGATTTTTATTCCGTGCCATCTTCTTCTTACCGGTTATCTTCTCTACGGGTGCTGTGCTGATGTCATTTATTAATCAAGGGGAAGGCAATCTGGGATTCCTTGAACGATTTAATATTGGCGGTTACATGGATATGTTCCTTGGGGATAGCTCCTGGGCCAAACCCGTAAAGACCGTATTGAATCAGTTTGTCCTCGTGTTATGGTATTCCGGGGTGCAAATTCTGCTCTTTCTTGCAGGGCTGCAGACCATTTCAACTTCTGCGTATGAATCAGCTCGAATCGATGGTGCGACACCGTGGGAAGTATTTTGGAAAATAACCCTCCCGGCGATGTCACCGTTTATCCTTCTGAACTTAATTTATACCGTTGTAGATATGTTTACGTTCCCGTCCAATCCTGTAATTAGTTTGATTAATACAGGAAACTACGGATTTAACAGTGCACTGGCATGGATTTACTTCGCTATTATTCTTATATTCTTGGGAATTGTCATTCTCATCTACAGTAGAATTAACCGGAAACATGTCGGGGCAAATCGTTAGTGAAGAAGGGAGGCAGAACATGAAGGTTGAAATAGCGACGCGTGTGAAACAAAAGTTCACAACGAAACGTGGATTACGGCAAGTGAAGTATACGATTCTAGGTCGAGAGATGAATCAAGGGCTGTTATTTAAACTAGTCTTGTACGGGATATTCATCGTAACCTCCTATGTGTATATGAACCCGATATTAAAAATGCTCGTGAAGATGGTCATGAGTGCCAAGGACTTAATTGATCCAACCGTGACGTGGATTCCATCTTCCGTATACTTAGGTCATGTGTTCGAAGCATGGAAGCTTCTAGATTATCCGAAGTCTCTCTCCATCAGTATACTGATTGCGATTTCGACTGCTGTGCTGCATTGTATTTCGTGTGGGCTAGCGGGCTATGCCTTGGCAAGGCTCGATGTCCCCTTCAAGAAGACGATTCTATTCCTCGTCTTCTTGGCATTCATTATTCCGCCTCAAGTTGTTATTTTGCCTACGATTATGGTGTATACGAAGCTTGGGTTGAATGGTCATTTATTAACCTTAATATTGCCTTCTATTTTTGGGTTCGGTGTCAAGGGTGCACTCTTTGTCATCATTTTCCGTCAGTTCTTCTCCACGCAGCCTAAAGCATTGGAAGAAGCGGCACGAATCGATGGCGCTAGTGCTTTGAGGTTTTATGTACGTGTTATGTTTCCTTTGGCCAGGCCTGCCATTCTCGTCGTCCTGTTGTTCTCGTTCGTCTGGACTTGGAATGACACGTACTACCCTAGAATGTTCCTGGGTTCAAGCGGCGATATGCCGTTAGCACTGAAAATGTCATTTATCGATAGTCAGTTGACGACGTTTATTACGAATGGAGGACTGCCGGAATACTTAGCTGAACCGATCAAAATGGGTGCAAGCTTCCTGGTTATATTGCCTCCGCTGATTCTTTACCTCGTTGCCCAGCGTTACTTTGTTGAGAGTGTTGAACGTACAGGTTTGGTCGAATAGATCTGGATCAATCATTCGGGATAATACAGGAGGATTATGAATGAAGAGAAAATCGATTTTTCTAATCATTACTTTTGTATTCATGCTAACCACATTACTTTCGGGTTGTACCGGCAATGACCCGGTAGATGAAGCACCGGAAGTTGCATCCGAAGCGAAGCCTGCTGGGACTAACGAAGAAGCTGCACAGGAAGAAGAAGTGGATTGGACGAGTAAAGCCGTGACGGATTTCAGCGAAGAGACAACGATCACCATTCAACATGAATGGGGCTTAGAGCAGATTGCTCCTCTCATGCAGCCCATTGAAGATAAGCTCAAAGCAGAAGGTAAGAATATCACCGTTAAATGGATTCAAGGTGATTCCACTTCGGAAGCATTGCAAGAATTGAACGCTAGTGGTGTCGTCCCGGATATTATTTACAGCTCCAAAGGAATTGATGGTTTACAAGAACTGGATATGGTTGAGCCCATTGATGACTTCATGAAGATATACGAAATGGATGAGACCAGTATCAATCCATCTGTCATATCCTTGTTCCGCTCCTACGATGATAAGGGTTCAATGGTAGGCGTGCCTACGTTTGCTGACACCATTACGTTATTTTACAATAAAGAGATTTTCGATATGTTTGGCGTTCCTTACCCGACAGACCATATGACATGGGATGAAACCTTTGAGTTAGCTAAGAAGTTGACCGGAGAACGAAATGGCGTAAACTACCGTGGTCTGGAGATGGGCTATACGAACAGCCTGACGAGCGAAGCGCTCGCACCTCTTAAAGAAATTATTACGAATGTCGTGGATCCTGAAACGGATGAGGTATTACTTACGAAGGAGCCGGCAGTCACAAGATATTTCGAATTGATGAAAAAGTTCTATAGCATACCAGGGATATATGAACGTGATCCGGACAAACAAGCAAGCTTCTTTGCCGGTGGAACGGCTGCAATGTTAGTGTCTTGGCCGACATACATGGAATGGGGAATTCCTGAAACCATTCGACCGAATGTAGATTCGGTTCTCATGCCAATCTGGGGAGGGGAAGATCAGTTAGCGACACCAACGCAAGCTCATATGTATGTATTGAATAAATACAGTGAGCAAAAAGATGCAGCTTTCCAGTGGATGAAAGAAGTCGTTGCGGAAGATATGCAGATGAAGTTCTCCGCTGCAGGATATCCAACGGTGTTGAATAGCCCTGAAGTTATCGCGACATTCGGCAGCGAAAAAGATATTTACGAAGGCAAAAATGTAAAAGCGTATTTCCCGGAAAACGCAAGGATAATTGAAGGTAGAAAGTCGCAATATCAACGATTAGCTGAAGGTATGATTACCGAGAAACTGAAGGACTTTGCGAACTCGGATATGAATGTCGCCGAATTTTTGCGGAAGCTGGAAGAAGAAATGACGATTAAGATCAAGGAAGAGAAACAAAAGAAAGAACAAGGTCAATAAGAACCTCTGGACGCCTGCATGAGTATTTGTTAAGAACCTGAGGTCATCGTCTCAGGTTCTTGGCGCTTTATAGCTTTGCGCACTTGTTGGACTATTGAATCAGTCAAAAAGCGGGGAAGGTGAATTCTTGATGTATGATAAGCTTCCAGTCCTGAATCCAGAGGAAACGATTCCGATATTGCAGGATCAATTCTATTATCCACCTTATATTACGCTTGCCCATATGTACAAACCTCCAACGGGTTGGTTTATGATACCTCAGCAGATTAGTCAATATCAGCTTCTATATGGAGTTGATGGGAAGGCGGATAATATTATGAATGGCATTAAGTGTCCGCTCGGAAAAGGGGATATTTACATCATTCGCCCCGGTGCTGTTCGATCATTGCAACCATCTAAACATGATCCATATGTAGGAATAACCATTTCATTTCATTTTGGACTGTCAAAGTCACCAATAGAATTCATGTTTGGAAAAGACTACATTAAGGGGAGCGATCCAGATGGATCGTTACTAGGCAAACTAATCCCCTTAATCCAGGCCATCCAGCAGCATTCGTTGACAAGTAATATGCTTGCCCAGGGACTGTTGTTACAAATATTATATGATTTGGCTAATAACCATCCGGTTGATGGAACAGCGAAGCAAACCACAAAAATCAATGCAAAGATGGTGAAAATCTGTAATTACATTAAAGAAAATTATAGTACGACGATTCGTTTGGATACGCTAAGTGAGATGACGGGGCTGAGCAGAAACTATATCATACGGCAATTTCGCAAGTGTTACGGTATGACGCCGTCTGATTATCTGGCTACGATTCGCATAGAGAAGGCGAAGCAGCTCGCACTTGAAACCGATCTTTCGATCAGCGAGATTGCGAACCAGGTCGGATATACGGAGCTGCACTCATTTAGTCGAATGTTCAAAAAACGAATGGGAATCAGCCTAAGTCAGTTTAATGCAACGCTTATTTCGTCGCTCGATATCGTCTCCCCCCTAGAAGAATCTTAGGGGGTTATTTTTGTTATAAAAGTGTTACTCTGGGCTAAATACTTCCAAGGGTTAGCCGAGTAAACTATGAATGAAAGACCGGATTGAAAACGCTTCCGAAAAATAGAGAATCGTTCAAGTTGATTCTGGATTAGCTTGTTCAAAGTAGGAAATCCGGATCGAATGGCTCTTGCATTTATTTAATCCATTATTTTCGCATCGGTATTATGAGTTAATGAAAATGGGAGGGTTTAGGTATGAGAAGAAATGGCCAAAAAGGTCTAGGCCTGCTGTTCATGTTGTGTCTATTGTTCATGTTCGTTCTGGGAGCATGTTCATCAGGAGAAAGCGGTGAAATAACAAGTGATAAGCCAGATACAACCGAATCCACCGAAAGAACGAATGCGAACACGGAGGAACCAGCGGAGGAACCTGAACCTGTAGAAGTGAAGCAATTCTCGAATGAACCCGTTACGTTAAAGGTAGCAACCCAATGGGGGGAAGAAAATTTCCAGAACAATTTTGTTCAAGATATGAAGGAGCTGGTTCCCCATATTACATTCGAATATGTGGATTGGAATGGAACGGCTGAAGGGATCCAGGAGATTAACAGCGCAGGGACGGTTGTGGACTTACTAACGCCCAACCTGGGGGTGGATGTGCTGCTCGATCTTGATATGGTACAGCCGCTGGATGAGATGGTAAAAGAGTATGGGATCGATTTGAGCACAGTGGACCCGTCGTTTATTGCTCTGATTCGCTCCCAAGACCCTAAAGGACGGCTGATCGGATTGACGGGCAATGGAGGGATTTATGGTCTCTTCTACAATAAAGAAGTATTCGACCTGTTTGGTGTTCCTTATCCGACTGACAACATGACTTGGGATGAAATCATTGACCTCGCTAAGAAAACGACAGGCACCCGTGATGGAAATCAATACGTAGGACTGGAGTTCGGCTCGGATACGGTGGATGCTGCACTGTTACAGTTATCCACAACATTGACGGATCCGGACACGGGGGAGGTGTTATTGTCCAAAGATCCGAAGTTTACGAAGTATATGGAACTCATGAAGAAAATTTATAGTATTCCAGGCATCTACAATCCGGAAGAACCAGATAAGTTTATGCAAAAAACAGCTGCAATGGAAATCAACTGGCATGGTTTCCTGACTTGGTTCGGAGGGGAGACCCCGGAGGAAAGAGCAGAATTTAAGAAAAACATGGACATTCTGCCGGTACCATCCTGGCCTGACATCCCAGATACGGCTCCAGCCGTTCATACGGCACCTACCGTAATTAACCCGTATAGCGAGAATAAAGAAGCAGCGCTGCAAGTCCTTCAAGCGATTATTTCCATCGAGAATCAAACGAAGGCTACAAGAAAAGGCACAATCCCGGCTACATCCGATGTGGAAATTCGGAAGCAGTTTGGTGCCGACAATCCAGATCATCAAGGTAAAAATGTAATGGCGATGTTCCAGAATCAGTTTGCGCTACCTCCTGCTAGAGCAAGTGTGTGGGATAAATACGTTGATTTGAATGGGGCTATGCAGAAGTTTGCGACCTCGGACATGAACATCCCGGAGTTTATCCGTGTGCTGGAAGAGGAATCTGCAATCAAGATTAAAGATGCTATGAATAAACAGTAAGAGAGTTTCAGACAAAATGGATGCACGGAATAGGAGCGAGTAAATCATGACAGATATGTTGCATAAGGAAGGCTGGACCCTTGTATTTCATGAAGAGTTTGATGGCCCAACGCTCGATCAGACGAAGTTCTCCCCCTACGGTTTATCCCATTGGAAAACGTTAGAGGAAGCAGAGGCGACCTATCAATTCCGGGATAGTTGTATCGTGTTACAACTGCCTGATGAGCATAAGCGTGTATCCGCGATTGTTACGGGGATGCGAGATGGACTGCACCGTTACGGTGATGATCTCGGGCTAAACCATCATGACCGTGCCTTCATGAACCTTGTGACGAAATATGGTTACTTCGAGGTACGTGCGAAGGTTGCGAAAGGGAGCGGGCTTAATTCAGCTTGGTGGATGATCGGGTTCGAAAATGAGAAAGAGCAAAATGCCGAAATCGACATTTTCGAATTGTTAGGCAAAGATACGCGTTTACTGAATACAACGCTTCATTCATTGCGTGATACAAAATTGAAGTATGCCCATATTCCGTATCGAACGGATGTGGACTTATCTGAAGATTTTCACGTATACGGCTTTGAGTGGGATGAATCCGGTATGAAGTTCTATCTGGATCATGAGCTATATTGGGAAATTGATCAGTCACCGGATTATCCGATGGTTACCCTGCTGCAGATTAATGATGGGGATGGAGGATGGATTGGCGATCTGGATCGATCAATTCCGTATCCGAAGGAATTCCTCGTTGATTATTTAAGGGTATATAAGCGCGAGGGGATGCCCATGGAGCTCATTCCGCTCGAAGGAACGGAAGGCAACCTCGCCCGGTTTGCCATTAGCGGAGTAGGTAACGATATTACCTGGGGAGATTTGTACAACGCACAATCGCATATTTGTTATATCAATGACGGCGATCCGAATACCGCTCTAATCAGCAAACCGGAAGAGTCATTGCCTCACTATATTTATTTGGATTGGATGGAACCGAAAGTATTGGATACGGTATCGTTAACGACACGAGCTGGATTGAAGCAAGGTCCGACACAGTGGGATATTGAAGTATCTCCTGATGGTCTAACCGATTGGCGTAAAGTGGGGGAGTCAGGGCAGGTCGCATGGAGCCATCGTGAGGATGAGCTAGAAACGCACGAAATCACGCTTACACAAGAAGAACGTGCGAAGTCGATTCGAATTGTGATTCAAGCGTTCAATGGCAGCCAAGAGGCAGGATCGTATTTGATTCAGGATATAGCTGTTTATTTGAGAACAAAGGCGTAATGGTGGTGGCTGTAATGGGCCCTGGAACATCTTACAGACAGATAAAAGCCGTCAAGGAATTCGCTTGACGGCTTTATCCTGTAAGGCGGGATCAATCGGGCTCGGATTGCGGGATCCGCATTCAGGATCTGGAGAAGGAAGATCCACCGGTTTATAACGGAACAGTACCGTTTCTAGGTATATCTAAGTGTACGGGCGGCAACACCTTGATCTATAATAGGGGACGTGGCATTCAATGGAAAAATTCAATCGTGAATGAATAGGAGAACAGGATGAATAAACAAAGAATGGCCGTCATCGGCTTAGGGCATATGGGCCGGCATATGATTCACCGCTTACTGCCCCAATATACGGAGAAGATCGAGTTGGTCGCCATTTGCGACAGTGATGAATCCAGTCTGCATCGGGAAGTCGCAGAAGCCGGGATTCGTCCAAGGCTGTACACCGACTATCGCCAACTGCTGGATGAGGTGACACTTGACCTGGTGTATATCGCGGTTCCGCCGTCTCTGCATTATGATGTGGCCCGGATCGCATTTGAGAAAGGCGTCCAAGTATTCTGCGAGAAGCCGCTGGCCAATAGCTTGACCGAAGCCCGGAGTCTGGTGGAGCTGGCCGAGAAGGCCGATGTGCTCCATGCGGTCCATTTCTCGCTTCCGCTCGACCCGGCCGTTCTGAAGCTGCAGGGATTGCTTGAGGAGCAGGCGATTGGCCGGATCCAAAGCATGGATCTGTACCTGGAGTTTCCGCAGTGGCCGAGGGCCTGGCAGCAGAATCCATGGATCACGTCAAGGCAGCAGGGCGGATACCTGCTGGAGGTCGGCATTCACTGGATCCAGATGATCCAGCAGGTGTTCGGGCCGATTACGCATGTGAAGAGCGAGATCGAGTTTCCGCCGGATTCGAATCAGTCCGAAAGCCGAGTCCAGGCCGTTCTGAGATTACATAATGATACCGAGATTCGCCTGTCGGGAACCGACCAACGGGAAGGGGAGGAGCGCGTCTCCTTGGTGATCCACGGTGAGGAAGGCACCTTGGCATTGGAGAACTGGTGCAACCTGTACCGAAGCGGCAAGAATTCCGATCTGCAGCCTATATCTGTGGATGATGTCGTCAGCCCGCTGCCGATCCTGAAGCAAATCATTCAGATTTTAAATGGAGAGTCCGGTCACATTTATGACTTTCATGACGGGTATAACGCGCAGGTTGTTTTAGAAGCACTGCGTAAGCCGGGTGAGGGATTTAGGGATGTAAGGGCGCAATTGATGGGGGACAGACAAGAGGTGGGATATACTGTAACGTCCTGATGGACGAAGGTTCAGGCAAACATAGGGGCGCCATCACAAACGGCGTCTCTTTGGTGAGGCTGTTCAATGCGGCTGGTGAGTTTGTAGATTTTGCTACCTTGGAGTAGGTCAAGTACGAGGTTTCCGCATACGGTGCATGTGGAGTGTTGCTCACTGTTGGTCAGGAAAGACTAATAGTTGAGGTGTATTGGCGTGTACAGCAACGGAGCGAGAGAAATCCCGCTTCTTTTTTTGACAATAAGTTCTTTAGCTATGTCCATTCTCCTAAAATACTCATCTGATATTGCTTTGCTCCAATCATCATAAACGTGATGGTCGATAAGTAAACCCGAAAAAACTTCACGGATTTCTGGAAGACGAAATACGATAAAAGAATGAAGGTCAGGTTCGACACAAACTTGAGCAGATGTAGCTTTGAAATAAAGTTTGATAAAAAAATATCCCGCAAACCCTCATTCTACTGCATATAAAAAGAATCCATTTTGAATAAAATGATCAAAATGGATTCTTTTCTTTTTGAAAGAACATTCCGTTTTATAAAAAAGTTTGATGAAAACACACTTAGTATTATTTCGGACTTAGTTCGAGATTCTCTAGTTTATCAACTTTCTTAATTAGAAAATTTACTTATAAAATCTATACTATGATTGATTATTTTCTTTTGATCATTATCCAGTGAAGCGGTATGAAAACTATTTTCCAATTTAATTAATGATTTTTCAGATGAACGAATTTGACTGTATATCCAGTCTGAATTACTAGGGGGAACGATGTGGTCCTCGACAGAAGAAAATATCATAACTGGACAAGTTATTTGCGCAACATTATTACGAACTTCTTTTACTAAATTGATAACCTCTTGAAAAGAAGAAACCGGAATTTTTGAATATGCAATTTCCTTTACATTGCTGTTTTTAATATCTGAGTCAATTCCATCTAAATATTCAGAAGGAGAGAATTCCTTGGTTATCTTTTCAAATTCAGGTATATTAATTGCAGGATTAATAAGAAGAATTCCAGAAAGCGACTCCCTTTGTGCGAGAAACAGGGTTAAAGCACCTCCCATTGATTGACCAATAACAAACTGTATTTTTGTGTGTTGTTGTAACCAGTTCAAACCTTCTAAAACGGATGCTTTCCAATCCTCTTTTGTAGTGGCAGCTAATTTTTCAGGGGTTTCCCCATGTCCTTTCAGTTTTACAAGATTAACAGTATAGCCTTCATCAGCAAAAGCATTTGCTAAAGGGCGCATGCTTTGTGGAGTTACTGTAAAACCATGTACAACAAGAATTCCTATTTCGTTCCCGATTTTTTGAAAAGGATCTACTTCTCCTTTAATTTTGTTGTTATTATCCAAAACAATCACTCCTTTATATAAGCTGTACTTTGAGTATAATAAGAGGTTTTTAATTATGGAAGAAGGCACATTTCTGTTAGATAGAATAAAATCTGTTAGAATAATAAGCAAAAGGAGGCTTTTAATTTTGGATACTCGAACCACAGAGAAATGCTCTATGGAAATCACCTTAGATGTCATCGGAGGAAAATGGAAAGGGTTCATTTTATACTATCTGTTAGAAAATAAGAGGCGTTATAATGAACTTCGGAGGTTGATACCGGATATTTCACAACGGATGTTGACTCTTCAATTAAATCAACTGGAAAAAGATGGAATAGTTCATCGAGAGATTTATCCGGAAATACCCCCTCGTGTTGAGTACTCCCTTACTGAATGTGGTGAAACACTCCGACCGATTATCGTCCAAATGAGCGAATGGGGGAAAAGATATGAAAATACGTTCACGGTATACGGAAGACAACCTTGACTCGACACATGTGGAGTGTGTGGCGATGTTGGTGAAAAAGTAACTGTAGGCAGACAGCAATTTAAGTTACTTAAAGCCTAAAAAGTTTTGCCCCTGAGCCGAGTGAAATTCAGGTATTCATTCCTGTTTTCCCTCGGCTTTTTTCTTTGTTAGAAAGGAGTGGAAATCCAAGCGCTTTCCTTCGATTTTTCTCTAATCAACTTTGTCCTTAGAACAAACTTAAATAACCAGTCTCCGGTTCATTTCCGACGACTGGCTGCTTAGACATGAAAGGTGATTTGATCCACATATATAATAATAAATTATTTATACACAAAAACCGCAAGAAGGTCACTTTATTCAAAGTGGCCTTCTTGTTGGTTACAATTTAAGTTCAGAGTGTAAGGATTTTTTTAGTTTATATATATTAGTAATCAGAATTGACCAAAAATCTTTAAAAGCATGCTACTGCAAAAGCAGCGCCACAAACAATATCACAAGTTACACCTGCCACTGGATTAACAAGTCCCCAAACCGTACAGTATACTCCACATGCAACTAAGCCTGTCATGCTACATGCGAATTTTTGTCCGAACAGAGACCAATCTTTTTCAAAAGGAACTATAATTCCTTCTTCAGCAGTAGCCTTTGGGTGATTATCAATAACTAAAATTTCGAATACTTCTTGATTGTTGTCTATTAGTGCCATACCTAATTCTACAACATTATTTTTTTCTAAATCAATCCATGACGACTGCGTAATTAAATTGTTAGATGAATCTTTAAAAACTGTGTATTTAGAGACAACTTCAGAGTATAAAACGCCATTCATTTCAACGTTCTGAAATTTAATATAAACATCACTGGATGGAATTTGCTCATAATTACTAAATGAATAATCATTAAGTGATTGTTGGTAGTTACTGAGATGAGTATCGATTATAGAATTGACACTTTCTTTGTCGTCTTTAGATACATTGTCAATTATCTCAACACCGTCAGCTTCTAATATGGCTCTAGCCTCATCAGGTGTTATGCCTTCTTTATTATTGGAACAACCGCAAGATTGAGATGAATTTTCATAAGCGTTTGCTTTTACAGGTGTAAAAACGGAGAAGATAACAAATGCAATAAAAGTAATTAAAACAAAGAAATTCATTTTTCTTAATGATCTTGACATAGTATCATCCTTCCATAATTAGTAGTTGATTATTATGACGAGAAAGCTATGTAGGTTGTGGATACATTAATCTTTCCTTGGTATTAGATTTGAAAAGTATCTCGTAACCTCCTATAATATGGATTTAAAGAGAAAAATTGTATAACCATATCTTATTATAATATACATATATAAGTAATCAATGGTATATTATGATTTATAAAGAATAAACCATTCACTTTGTATAAATAAATGTAGTGAGGTGTTCAAATTGAGAAAGATTGATAGTATTTTACACGTCTGTATTACTGGGGTTGTGCTATGTGGAGGGTTATTTTTATTTAGGTATATAATTAATAAAGAATTCAGTTTGTTAGAACTAGTTTTGGCTTGTATCTTCTTTTTTAGCATGATATTTATTATCTTTTGGAAAGCTAAAAAGAATTAAATATGTCATCGATAACTTCTCGACAGTCAGGAGATATATTTATTATTAAATAAACTCGACTCAAAGGCACCGTTACTTCTAATAAAAACGGATAGAAGTATGAAGGGTTATGAGTCGTCACTTCAATGGTGCATGCTTTTCTTAATGAACAAGAGTTTTCTTCATTTACGTGCTCGAGCATAATTTGATCCTTATAAAGGATGGATACATTCCTGATAGTTCATCAAGTTGAGATGATACATAGTGTTCATGCAACATCACGCTCGGCCTGTAGAGGATGACGTAACCCTCTTGGTTCCTTTGCTGACCTGGCCTTTTCCCAAGGGGCTTGATGGAATGAAAAGCAAAGGCAACAATCGTACTCGTTCGTATTATCGTCATCATCGATGGAGAGTGATCCAGCGTAAGAGCAGGCTTGCTAAACAGCTTGGTTGGCATGCAAAGTTTACAGGTGAGTTTGCTAAGGGGAAGATTCATTGCTCTTGTTATTACTGCAGAATGAAATCGAGAGAAATCGGATTACCTAAGTATGATCTTGTAAAGCTTTCCCGTATGAATGAGTTTAATAGTTTGGAGTAGGGTTTTAGGTTTAGTGTAAGGAAAGGCCGTAGATGGTAATGTCTACGGCCTTTTGTTTTGCTCAACTATGTTTTTGTGGCGAATCTGCTTATCATTAATTTCTAAGGTCGAAGAGATAAATAGCTTTCTCTAGCTAACATTACCTTAAAAAGCTAATAATGACCTAGGTAATAGTTTTATGGTTAAATAGGAGTAACTACATAATATTGGGAATAAGTGATAATGAAATTTAATTAAACGATTGATGAGGGGAACTATGACCACAATTAAAGTTACTCCAGACCATCTTCAAGAGGTATCTAAGCGATTTTTTAATGCCAAATTAGTAATTGAAAACATGAATGCTCACTTGATATCGCAAATGTCATTTATGGTAGCGAATTGGGAAGGAACTACAAAACAACGCTTTTATCATGATTTTCAAACAGCTAAAAGGAACATGGAAAATTTCGTGCTGTTAACGGGTTCTATTTCACAGCGACTAAATGAGCATGCCGAAAAGTTTAGATTAGCAGATGAGTCTCAAAACGGCTCCATGGATTCAAGGTGTTTGCCACCTCCTCCAAACTCTTGTGCAGCTCCCGCTCCAGACACGCGAAATGCTCTTGAGAAGTCCGGAGACAGCTTAAAACAACTAGGTAGCGATATCAAGTCCGGCTTTGATGATCGTTACGAAAAGAAGTTTAATTCATTTTGGGCATTTCTAGACTTTGCCTCTGCAGGTATCCCCAAGGGGGCATACCAAGCTTATGTAGAGAGAGCAAATAATATGTTTGACTCTCCGAACGATTTTTTAAATGGTATGACTTTTGGTGTACATGGTACCATCAGAGAAGCCATATTTCCCACAAATGCTTGGTCGACTGAACATATGGCCAACATCATTGGAACAGCCGGTCTAGTAAGTGGGGGAATAACTACTAAGGCAATTATAAAACCTAAGACTGTAGTAGAGGGTTCAGTTAAATTCGAAGGAGCCAGTGAGTTAAGACAAATCTCTTCGGATGGGTTGAGAAATGAACTCCCGTTAACTGACATTCAACAAAAAGAACTCATAGATTACACCAAAACTCTAGGCTTTCCGGAAGAAAATATCTTTATTAGCAAGCCTGGATTTTATGATGAGTGGAACACAGGAATGATGTATGATCGGTTTATCATAAATACAGATGTGCTACCAGCGGAACATACGGGAATAGGTACCCTCAGTGCGAATTCCCGAGTAACAGGCAGAGCTACAGTGGCACATGAGATTGTCGGTCACTATGAGGCTTACCAAGCGGGAAGAGCATTTGAACTATACGGGCTTGATGCAGACACATTTAAAGTGAATTTCGCTCTTGACGAAGCTCAAGCTAGTATTAGAGCAGCTAGGTTTGCGCCTGAATTGACATCAACGGAAAGAATAACTTTGCTGAGGGATGCAGTTACTAGATTGCACCATGGAGGTTTGAAATGGCGAGACGTAAAAGATAAATTATACATTGATGAAAGGTAAAGGAGTGTATATAGATGGATAAAATTATGACGGTTAGTCTCGCATTTGATCATAAAGAAGAGGGAACAATCTTAGTAGGGATTAATCCTGAACTTGATTCTTTATCATATCCCGAGATTGAATCGATGATAGGGGATCGGATTATCTTAAAACATGATGATCATGAAACTATACATGAAGTTCGATCGATACAGATTTCAAATTCGATGGCTAATAAAAAAAACATAGGTATTTCTGTCGGTAAGAATATAACAGCAAAGGATATTCAAGTAGGTTCTGTTGTATATTCACATAAGTGAGTGATCTATGGTCCAACAACCGATGATAAGAAAATAAGAATGGGACTTCATGAATGGGAGCTGCGATCGCATAACGGTCGTAGCCTTTTTGTATAGAGAAAAGGATATTCGTTGGCTCCCACAGAATAACATGAAGCTGCAATCATTTTTTGAGATTTGAAGGGGATTTGAAATGAAGACGAAATTGATCATGGTTGAGGGCCTGCCGGGATTCGGCAAGTCGACGACGTCCCGTATGATTCATACTATTCTTACCGAACGAAACATCGAGGCCCCGGCTGGTGATGGAGGGGATACTGACCATCCGGCGGATTATGAGGGAACCGCGTGTTTGACGGAAGAGGAATTCGGGCAGTTGCTGGGAGTCGCGAGCCCTTTTAAAGAAATATGGATCGAACGAGCCGTCAAAAAGGCTGCCGGAATCTCTTGCCCTACCAGAAGCTGAAGAACTAATACGGCGCTTCTTTCCCGGATTCTATATCATTCGTTGGCTAAGAAGGATATTTACGAGCTCCCGTTGGATCTAAACCGAAGGCTCATCACCGACCGGGGGAGGCATTTGCGGAGCAGGCGCTGCATGAGCCTACCGTCACGATTTTTGAGTGCTGTTTCATTCAGAATCCGGTGACCGTCGGCATGGTGAAGCATGATGCCCCGGACGATCACGTGGCGGACTACGTGTTGGGGCTGGAAAAAGCGGTCCTTCCGCTAAACCCTCTCCTGTTCTACATTGAGCAGAACGAACTGGAATACGCATTCCGCAAGGCCATTCGGGAACGCCTGGAGGATTGGTCCACAGGGTTCGTTCATTACTACACTGGACAGGGCTACGGCAAACATCACGGTCTGGAAGGCTTCGAAGGGACTCTGCAAGTATTGGAGGCTCGGTGCGAGTTGGAGCACAGGATCTTGGACAAGCTCGGGCTGAACAAGGAGTTAATCAATAACTCTCTTTATGACCAAGAGACGTACAGAACCATGCTAATGGACAAGCTGAAGCAGCATGGGATCATCTAATAATATTATTTTTATAGATAAGAAAGGACAGTTAATGAAGCGATTACTAACAATCATGCTGCTCTATATGACGGCTCTATTGGTAGGTTGCGCTAAGGAATCCGGTTGGGAGACGATGCAGCTACTTGACGAAAAGGTTGCTGAAATCCGGATTTCAACGTTCGAGACATGGGACGAGATGAATGGAGATACACTGCTGTCTTTCAAGGATGCGAAGGCTGTAAGCGTATTTGAAGAAGCGATCCGTACCGCTCGCAAGCAGCCGAATGATGCCAAACGAACGGACCCGGATTACGATGTGATGGTCGTCTATGCCCAGCAATCTCCGATTCATGCCATCAAGCTGTGGTTGGGGGAAGAGGGTCAGGAAAGTGTGTTCAGCTACGGGTTCAAAGATTGGGGAGAAGATGTATATGTGGTTTCGGCCAAACACACGGATCGGATGAGAGAACTCATTTTGCCAGAGGGGCGTTAGAGCCGTTATCCGCAGCAATCCTCATCTGTTTCAGCAGCTTCATATCGAATGCTAGTATTCAGTTGTATCACTTGTACATGTCTTTGGAATCAATGACCAACGCCGAAAGCCCCAATCCCATAAAATGGCGGTTAAAACGTATAAAATCAGGGTATTGGGAGATGAAGGTATACCATCATCAGGAGGCGATGAAGTGAAGAAGAAGACATACAAGTTGAAACATATGGCAGGAGCATTTCTTGCTGGAGCCATGCTGTTTTCAGGATTTTCGCTGGCGGCTGCGAATCCCGAAGGAGCCTTGGATGCGATTAAACACACGACGTCTAAAATAAGCTACTACGTCAACGGCAAGGACCAATCTACACCTGCCGGTCAATTCATGAACCAAGGGACGGCGGCTCCGGATTCCATCATTCATAACGGCACGACCTATGTGCCTGTTCGGATGGTTTCTGATCTGGTTGGCCAGCCCGTGTATTGGGAGCAGGCTTCCAGGACGATCTCTTTGGGGCTTCCTGTAGTCAAGCTGTACAATGCGGCGGGTGAGACTGTTGGTTCCGCTACGTTGGAGCAGATCAATGACGGGGTGAAGGTCAAGATTACCGCATCCGGCCTCACACCAGGCAAGCATGGATTCCATGTGCATGAGAATGCGATCCAAGATGGGGATTTTAAATCTGCTGGTGGACATTTTAATCCGACCGACAAGCATCATGGCCTTGAGCATCCGCAAGGAAGCCATGTCGGCGACATGCCGAACCTGGTCGTAGGCGCAGACGGTAACGCGGAAGCGGAGATGATCATTCAGCATGGAACGCTTGAAAAGAACCAGCCGAACTCGGTGCTGGGGCGCTCGCTGATCATTCATGCCGGCGAAGATGATGGCATAACCGATCCAGCGGGTAATTCCGGCGACCGTGTGGCTGGCGGGAATATTCCGGAGTAATCTGGCAAATTGCAGCACCTGCGGTTTGCAACATATGAAATTCAGTGAAAAACGCATCTCCACAGGGAGGTGCGTTTTTTTGATGGCTGCGCAACGGAAAGTGATAGAAGGAATTGGTGGAGTAGTTTATGTAAGGTGTAATTGTAGATTTGTTCAATGTGGGAGTAGATAATCATGACGCTTTTTTGCCAGATTGATTGCTTACATAATTACGCACGTTCTTTTCTTGTTAATCAATAAAATTAACTAAACTTCAATCGTAACAATGACAATGATGAATAAATTCAGGACCTTGGAATGTTTTCCAGATATTTGTATTTGGGTATAATCTGTTTAGCAAATAATGGAGTGATATAAATGCCCAAAATCCAGGTTCCACCCGCGTTATTGATTCAAGTCGCTGAGAAGTTCCGTTTACAGTCCCTGCAAATGGAATGGATGATAAGTTCACTTGACCAGCAAATGAATACCATGCTGATGTGGGAGGGGACGACGCGGCAGCGTTTTTTTGAAGACTTTCATAGAGCCCGCAGCGAAATGACCCTGACGATTGAATATATGAACTCAATTAGTGATGAATTAAAACGCATTGCTTATAGATTTATATTAGTAGATGAAGAGCTAATGCCTCTTGCTCTGGTAGGCAGTAAAGAGGAGCCCAAGAATTGGCTTGAGAAGGCCTGGGGCAGCTTGAAGGAATTAGGAAGCGGAATAATGGATGCTTCTAATGAGAGATATGATAAACGGTATTCTTCGGTGTGGGGCTTTTTGGATTACTGGACGGCTGGTATACCCAAAGGTGCTTACCAAGGTTATGTGGAAAGAGCTGATAAGCTATTTGATTCCCCGAATGACTTCGCCAATGGCATGACCTTTGGAGACGGAACTATTAGAGAAGCTATTTTTCCTACAAAGGCTTGGTCTACAGAACATGTTGCTAGTATCATAGGAGCTGCAGGAATTGCTACGGGTGCAACAGTACCTCTTATGAAACCGAAAGATTTATTGAGTCCAAGGGTCAAGTATGAGGTTAGGAGAGGTAATGATGGATTGAAGCATGGTGGAGATGGAGGGGGAACGCCGAAGGCTGAGGGGCCAGGTGAAGTTGGTAAAGTTATAGCAACAAACAGTACTGTTATTAGTCCAGAAATGAAAGATAAGATATTGGAGGGACAACGCAAAAACCCAAATAAGAATGACTTAATTGGTGGGCATTCTCCTAATCACTAACCGTAATCCAAATTATGCAGTTGAAGAGATCTCTATTAACCCTGATGGTACGAGAAAAGTAAGGTTTACCACACAATTCCTAGATGGAAATCTTTCTAAAATTAAAACAAGTACACTCTTTCCAGAGTCTTGGACTGAAGAACAAATTCTAAATAGCATAACTAATGTTGGTAATGCACCAGCTATTTCAACCAGGTTAAGGGATGGGGCAACTTGGCATAGAGCTATTGTTAATGGTGTTGAAATTGATGTAATTAAAGCTGGTGAAAATGTGACCAGTGGTTATCCAACAGGAACAGTAAATGCATCTCGCCCAGCAGGTTTTTAATTCAACATTTAGTGGAGGCAATGTATATGTACAAAGAACTAGATAACCTATTATCTGCGGATACAACAGTAGATTCTTGGTACGATGATGGCTGTGTCATTGCAAACGAGATCCTTGCAGAATTTAGTCCAAGTGATTGGGATGCATTATATAATCAAGTACTAAGTAAACCAATAGAATGGCAAAGAAAATTAGCATATTGTTTAGATAATGAGTGCAATATGTATGAACTTAACATTTTAATAGCATTGCTGAGCACTAATGATGTTGAGTTGTTCGAGATATGCATTGACACACTAAGAAGTTTTACAAATCAAGATAGTAAGAAAATGATATTAGATAATCCCATAATAATACAACGTGTTAATAACATTTTATCGCAAACTTCTAGCTTACCAGTGAAAAATATGCTTCAAGATTTTCTTTCAAAAATACATTCGTAATTTGCGCTCTATACCTTGATTGAATCCACTTCTCCAGAATCGACGGAGATCATTTTGGGACAGATCCGAAAAGTCATTCAAGAAGAGGGACCTATCAGCCGGAGTTTACTTACAAAACGTATTTTACAGGCATGGGGAATTACCAGACTTGGGGCACGATTGGATCAGAGGTTTACAGAGTTGTTGATGAAGATACAACCTGAACATACGGAAGTGAACGGAATGACTTTCTTCTGGCCAGAGGGAATAAAACCATACGAGTATGGCATTTACAGGGTAGCCACAGATGACGCTCAGCGGCGAATGGCCGAGGATTTACCGCCGGAAGAAGTAGCGGTTGCCGTGAAATCCATTTTGTCTTCTCAAATTAGTCTTCCTTATGATGAGCTAACGAAACAAGTGGTTAAGGCGCTCGGATACGCTAGATCCGGCAGTGCTCTGGAGAAGTCGATTAAATCGGGGATTCAACGAGCTATTGAGCTTGGCTTCGCTTATGAAGATGAAAATCAGCGGGTGGTTGTGAAGTAATTAAACCAGCTATTCTCTATGTTACACAAGGCCAATCAAAGGCTGCTCAATGAGCAGTCTTTTTTTTTATGCCGATTTTTGGGTTCCGAACTTACGTTTGCTGGCATTCCCATGTCACCACTATTCTTTAAACTATGGATAAATGAGGAATTAGTGATGGAGGAATCCCATGAAACCAAGAAACCGTGCAATGAATTTGGAGATTAAACAAGTCATTGAGAAGTTAGGTTTAACGAGTGATAAAATAACAGAGTTTTATGATGAAATGAAGGAGAAGTATAGGGAAGAGGAGCAAAAATCTGATGAAAGCTGCGATCCCGATATACAAAAAGAGGATTAAACCAATAAAGATTAGGTTGTCATTCGGATTAGAAGTAGATCATTAGCAATAGTGTTGAAGTTAGAGAACAATCTGCAATGGTTCCATAGAAGGGTTTCACCGATTTCTGGCGAATGGATGTATATGTTGACGAGGATCGTCGATTGATGTTGTGAAAACGATAAAGAGGAGTTGGATATTTTAAAGAATCGTCCAGGCTAGTGCGAATCGCTTGAAGGCATTTAATCCCCACATCATATAAGAACGGAGTTCCAATATGCTAAAGAAATTAATGTCGATATTCAAATCAGATACTCCGGATAAGAAGGCTACCCAACCCAGTAAAAATAAAACATCCAGCAGCAAACCTAAGCCTAAGGTTCAGCCAACCCGAATCGGAGAGCTGGGAGAGCATAAGATTAACATTCAGCTAGATCAGCTCCCTAAAGGGTGTAAATATGTAAGTGATTTAATGGTGGCTAATTCGAAATCCCGTACAGGATATTCGCAGATCGATCACGTGGTCATTACCCATCAAGGAATATTTGTAATCGAGACCAAGAACTACAACGGGGAGATAAAGGGTACTAGAGACAATAAGTCATGGTCGGTAAGCAACCGATTTAAAATGTACAACCCGTTTATGCAGAATTACGGCCATATACAAGCGATTAAAAGCTTACTACCCGACTACCAAGAAAGCCGATATATATCACTCGTTTCATTCACGATGCGTTGCCGATTTAGCGTTGACCCTGAATTGAGAAAAATCCAGTCGGATGAGTTGATCGTGTACGATGTAGAACTGTCCGAATATATCCAGCGCAAAATGAACCGGATTCAGGCCGAAAAGTCGGAAGCCGTTCTAACAGATTTAGATATTCAGAAGATCTATCAAACTTTGAAAGAAGCGAACATCACTGATCCGAAGATTCGGGCTGAGCATGTGGAGATGGCGGGGAGTATGGGGAAGGCTAAGAAATAGTTAATAAACTAATTGTCGCTGGACCACTTATGGAAGTGGGGAGCGGCAATCTCTTATGGTTGGCGAACTAAAACTTCGCATGTAAATTGAGAAACCAATTCACGATCGAGCGTCTGACAAAGCATTTTCAGTTAGATGAGGAGTAATAGACTAAATATCTATAAAAGGAAGTTCTAAAACGATGAACATAAACAACCAACTTGATGAACTATTTGGGCAATGGAGAATGCACGATGCGTGCACCGAGGGAATTTTCATTCCGGATGGGTATGTGGACGAGGAAGCATGGTCAGGAGCAACGCTTAAATTGATGGTACTGCTGAAAGAGGTTAATTCTTCGGACGCCGGGTGGGACCTGCAGCAGTTCGTAAGAGAGAAGGGGTATCTAAAAGAAAGCAGCACCTGACCAGTACTCCTGCGTTGGACATATGGAATCCTGAATGGATTCCCAGAATATAGCGAAGTTGAGCAGCGTTATCTAGACGTCAAGGAAGAAGCGGATGAGTTTCTTCGGAAAGTCTATTTTGCAAATGTAAAGAAGATTGCAGGTGGCGCCAAGGCTAATCATACAGATGTCGAGCGCCATATACAGGAGACGGGCGAGCTTCTTCTACAACAAATCAGGGTCGTCAATCCCGACCTGGTCCTATGCTGCGGCGATGTTATATTCCAAGGTGTCCATGAACTAATGAAAAGATCTGGCCCCCATATATTTGAGCTTAAGCAGACTTCCGGCGGCCTGGAGTACATCATGTGGGCCGATATCCAAACGGTCTTTATTCGTTATCATCACCCTAACGCTTACTATCCAAGAGCGATGTCTTATACATTTTTGATGAAGGAGATTCAGAAAATACTTTCCTAATCTTTAGTTGAAAAAGTCCGAGGGGGCCCTCCTAGGTATCTAGTTTCATCTCCCTCTCATAATCCTCAATTAGAGCCGAAGGCTTAACATGAAGCGCCCTTGCTAATGCGGTAATCGTTAGCAGAGAGGGCGCTTTTTCGCCGTTCTCCAGCTCACTGATATAGGACCGGTCTACACGGGAATAGAGGCTTAGCTCGTCTTGGGTAAGCTTCTTCTCTTTCCGAAGGTTTCGTAGAGCTCTGCCGAAGGCAAGCAATTCTATGGATTTCTCACTATTAGCCACGTTGGATAACCCCTTATTTGATGGTTAAACTAATCTTATGTGGTTCTATAAGGGAATTTCTGTAGGCTATTGCCTACAAAATAATCGGAATGATATAATACAGATAATGGAAACGATAATTTGGATTACTAGATTATATTCTTCGTAAATGGGAGTGGAGGGAATATGAAATCAATGGTAACCAGTAATTCCAATTTAAATGCACATCTCTCATCCTCCCAACATAAGAAAGAAGCAGGCCGCTTTTACCAGGATATGAGTGTTCTTCATGCCAGCTGCTCACAAGAATACATGAAATTATCCATGCATTTCTTGGATAGAAATCTGCTTTGCGTCAGTTTATTATTATGCAACAGGGCGTTAAAATCCATGTTAAATGCCCTATATATAAAGGAGGAGGGAAGACAGCCTACGTCAGACATTTTACTAGAAGATATGCTACGGATGTTCCCCGAAGGCTCCGGGATGAATGCCGAGTCGTTGATATTTATACAAGCTTTATCCTTTTTGTCACAGGAGAGCTCTTTAATCAGAAAAATGAAGCCTACACATCTAATGAACCTGATCAAGAGAACGGATGAGCTCCTTCTCCAAATATCCAGCCTGCTAGAATTGCCTTACCAATCATACCACTCCGTTTTAAAATATAAGACCTAAAGGCAAGGACAATAATTCTTTTCTAAACATTTTCAGTGCAAGCATGAGCGAGAATAATGAAGGATAAATTAAACCATCTATTCGCCCCCTTTTTTACGGTATGTCATGTTCCGTGACTCCCTTCATCCTACAACTCCTATAATAATGGTCATATTACTGAAAACCTCGCTCGTAATAAAGTCCCGTATCTAACTGAGAAAAAGATCCTAGTTTTAAGTGAGATAGCAAGGCCTTGAGAGCCTTTTCCATATAATTCAAGTGGAGTAAAATATTTAAGTTAACTATGATCGGAGATCGGGTTCATTCCCGAAAGCAAGATGGAGAGGTTGTTATGAGTAGAATTTTGGTCACACCGGAGATGTTGCTGCATGTTGCAGCGCAATGCTCCAGGGCGCATGAACAGCTGGAAGCAATGATACACATGCTGAATCAGAACATCCATATACTGGAGTCTGCCTGGGAAGGCACGACGAGATCCCGTTTTTACGCGGATTTTCAGCAGGCGCATCGGGAGATGACGCAGACCACGGAGCATATCCATCGGACAAGCCTGGAGCTGAGAGGGATTGCCCAACGATTTAAGTCAGCAGATGAGCGGGGACAACCGATCCAAGTTGCTGGGCATGTGCTGGGAGCATTCCCTATGATGAGGGGACCCGCAGGCTATAGTGCCGTAGAGGATGCCGGGAGAAAAGCGGAGGAAGCCTGGAATTCGGTGCAGCAGGAAGCCGGGAAGGCATGGGACACCGTGAAGCAAGAAGCAGGGGAACTATGGGAGGGCGTAAAGAGCGGGGCCGCCCAGTTAGGGAACTCGTTAAAGGATACGGCGATATCCTTGTACGAAGATCCGCTTGGAACCGGGAAAGAGATGCTCTATAATGCAACCATCGGGACGGTCGAGGAGATTTGGGACACGGGGATATGGGCCGGCCGAATGGTTTTTAGTAACGAATATCGTGAAAAAATCGTGGCAGACACAATGAAAGAAGTCGATTCAGCAGGCGGCTGGTCCAATTACTTGGGTCAACAGTCGGCTATGATCCTTGGAGGCGCTATTCTCAACCGTGCTGGAATTAGAGGCAGAGGCCCGCTGAATAATAAGCATAATGATCTTGGTGGCGGTAGTGGAAGCGGTAGCGGTGGTGGTAGTGGTAGCGGTACTGGTAGTGGTAGTGGTGGCGGTAATGGCAGCGGTAGCGGTGGCGGTGATGATGACGGTAAGAAGTCGGGGGATGAGGGTTCGGGTGATGGTGTAGCAACATATAGACGAGTTCAAGGCGGAGAGGGTACTAAATCAAGTCAACCACGTATACAAGTAAATGAAGACGGCACAATAACAATACCTGAAAAGGACACTGATCTAAATATAAGTATAGATAATGGCGAGCATTCAACTTATTTTAATAATGTACGAAGAGGCGGAAATGCTGATATTGTAGAATTTGACGTTCCAACGTGGTTTGACGATTTCTTGAAAGAAAACACAATACCTCAACGTGACTACCAAACCAATCCATTAAACCAAGGTGGAACAGCCCCCAAACTAGTAGACCCAACTAAACCAGGTAATTCATTTGAAGTTCCAGCACCTTGGGTTGAGTGGATAGAAGAGTATGCTAAAAATGCAAGAATAAAAAAATAAAAAAGGAATTGGGTATATGTTATTAGAACCTAAATCGTTAGAAAATATTATCGTAGGGTTATTAATCGATAATTGCTTCAAATGGTATGTTTCTCCGAAAGATTTATGGTTTCTGGATAGGAAAAAGCTAGCAGATACGTATATTAAGAAGTTTAAAGAAATTGGACTAAAAAATATTGGGGACAATATAGAAGAAGTTGATGAGAGGAAAGGTATAGAAGTTTTAGATGAATATTCATTTATAGAATTTCTTAGAAGAATAAATAAGTATTCTACTTCAACCGATGAACTTAGAGAGTTACTTAAATTAAATCTTCTCACTAAATCAAAAGAGGATACATTTTATAATTTTTTACCTTCATTATATGTAAATGTCGATAAAAAAGAACTATACTCTTTGTATCCAGAACCAGCCTCCTATGAAGATTTTGTGCCCAAAAATTGGAGCGGGATATATGAGGATTTTTTGTCCAAGATAGATTGGGAAGAAAAATACTGGTACGATGAAAATGGACTTGATTTATTAAATTTTGAGAATAATGGAGGGAAGATATGAGTGATAATAAAATAACCATACTGTCTGAAAAGTTCGAGAACGAAAAAACTGGTGAACAAGTCGAAGGAATAACGATTATGATAGATGGCAAATTAAAAAATATGTTAGACATAATCATTGAAAAAGAGGGCGGATACAGTAACTATACAGAAGTAATTAAAGATATAGTATTTTCTGGCATAAATCAATTTGTTGAAAAGCACAAGAGATAGAACCCCGCTTAGGCCCTGCGACCTCTTATTGTGAAACCTTGATAGGCTTCGTGCCTTTCAAGGTTTTTTCATTGGTGGGGGTGGGTGACGAACGATGTCATCATTCAACCAATAACAGATACAAACCCATGTAATTGTATAAAAGTTTTGCAATTTTATTTGTACGCGCACATCAAATGCTTTTAGTTGTATAACCTGAATATCGCTATTCCTTTACCTCAAACAGGTTGATCATGGTCTATACCACCATAATTGACCTGTTTCTGTTATGGTAGTTATTTCAAATTTCTTAAAATCAATCGCAACTGTCATGTATTGAGGATATTGCCACAGTAGCCCGAAATACAGGATTGACAGAAGAACAGGTCTTGAAGATGAAGAAGCATCTGTGCTTAGATACGCACAAGCTGTCAGTAGGTGGTAAACCATACGAGGATTTATATCTACAATCTGACCCAGAGATTGCGTATGCTTGGCAGAAGGCTCAGAAGGGCGAACTGACACAGAAGGAGAAAGATTGGTTTAGGAATTTAGCAAATCATGAGATCAAGCTATGAGAGATCGTTCTACAGCAATAAAAGTAAATTTTATTGTATCATGTCATCATCCAGCACCGACATTTCAATGTTTTTCTAATGATCAACCCATTCACGTATAAGCTCCCTGTGCTCGGGCAACATTAATGCTGTCCATTTTTTGTGTCCGCGGATCATTGGTCATTCCCTATGCCCCCCGATCTTATGTGGCCGGGACTTAGAAGTGCCGGCATCTGATCGGATTCGCGTACGAATGTTTATAACTTAGGGTTCCTCGGAATAATCATTCTGTTCACAGGGATGGTTGTTACGGAGATAAAAATAAGATACAGTAACTGTATCTCTCAAGAAAAGAAAAAAACATCTTTCTACGCGAAAGGTGTTTTTTTACTTTATATTCATAACAAAGGGGAGATGGATTGGTTGCGGAAAGAACCAGCCAGAAGGCTGGCTCTTGTTAAAGGCGTTTTTCATTTTTGCCTTCGACTTCCCACCAAAAAACAAGTCCAATTCGGAACGGTGTCTGCTTTGAGCGATTGCCAGGGTGTATCGAATAGCATGCTTTTTGAGGCAGAGAAATAACAATCTTTTTTACGTATCAAAATGCCTTAGAATTGATTTTGAAACGTCTCGTTAACATAAGGGACTTTTTGATACGGTTAGGGGAGTGGCACAGTTGAAGTTAGCTTATGGAAGGGTAAGTGCGAAGGACCAAAATCCAGAACGACAGCTTGTTAAGTTTAGGGATCTTGGTGTCGAGGATCGTATATTCGTTGATAAGCAGAGCGGCAAGGACTTTGAACGGCAGCGTTATCAGGCTATGCGAATGATGATCCGGGAGGGAGACTTGGTTTATATGGATGCGTTGGATCGATTGGTGCGCGATTACGACGGAAAAATAACAGAATGGAAATACATCACTCGTGAAATAAATGTTGATATTGTTTGCTTGGATAAATAAGCCTTGTTTGATAGTAGAAAATTCAAGACGATGGGGGACATCGGGAAGCTTTTGGAGGATCAGTTTTTAAATATGTGGCTTACGTCGCCGAGCAGGAACGGAAGAAAAACCGAAAGAGGCAAGCAGAAGGGATTGAAGTTGCACGGGCTGCCGGAGTAACATTCAGTAGACCACGGAAAAAAGTGGACGAAACGTTTATCCCAGAGTACGAAGAATGGAAGGTAGGAAGAATAACAGCAACGATGGCCATGAAAAATTCCCGACTAACTAAGCCAACATTTTACCGGCGTGTGAGGGGATATAAGGCAGGAATGAATAAGTAAACCTTGATTTAACGCCTTGGAACCAGTAATACTTAATATGGAAGAATAACGCTTATACATTACCGATAAACCACGCATTGGCATTTAAAGGAGGTTTACACATATAGTGAATGTATTCAAAAGCATAAAAAGAAGATATTCTTCGATCAGACAAAAAAATATCTTCGCAATAATGTTCTTTTATTTTATATTAGAGCCATTATTTGTAGGGATGTTTTTCTGTTTCATGATTGGCGTATTAACGCGAGGGAATGGTATGGTCATATTGATTTCACCTTTTATATTAATTCCATTGTCCTGTGTACTGTGGGTGTTACTTGATAATAGAGATATTGATTTTTTAAAAAGAGCTAAGGTAGCACTTGAATGGAACCAAGCAATTGCAAGTAGTGTTTCTTTGTTCGTTGCGATTTATATTATAGTAGTTCCAGAATCAGATTTAGGATTTCTAAGATATTTGTTTTCACCAGCATCAGGTGACGACGGAATTACTTCTCGAGATGCAGCAAACCTTGTTTTTCTAACACTTTCATTTCCATTCGTGATTAGTTTCACTTTTGCGAAGGCCACTATAGAACATATTCTGTTCAGAAAAGAAAAAAGCCAGAGTTATACTGATGAAATCAATAAATCTAAGTCAGTCAGTTAGTTGGGCTATAAAATACTTCATGTACAAGCGCGGCGCATACGAAAACCACCGGAATATTAAACCTATTCTGAAGTGACCCTAAAAAGTTAGGCAGTTATTTATTATATTAAGCGACACTCTGGGAAAGAGTTCGATACTGGACCGGGCTCATTCCCTTTAGTTTAGCCTTGAACGCTTTTGATTGTAGTACTCAATATAAATAAAAAGCTCTTGTTTAAACTGCTCAATACTATCGAATTCTTTTAAATATAGGAATTCAGATTTCATTGTGCCAAAGAAACTTTCTATGACGGCGTTATCGTAGCAATTCCCTTTGCGCGACATACTTTGCTGGATACCACGTTGTTTAAGAGCATGGCGATAGGGTTTTCATTTGATAGTGCCCGCCTTGATCAGAATGAATGAGAGGGCTATCTTCAGCTGCTAATCGTTCAAATGCTTGATCCAACATGTTGGAAACTAAAGTGTATACAGGCCTTGAATCAATCGTATACGTAATAATTTCGCCGTTAAACAGATCGAGCATGGGAGAAAAATATACTTTTTCTCCACAACATTTAATTTCCGTTATATCCGTGACCCACTTCTCATTGAGGCGGATGAAAAAATACCGTTCATATAAAGGTATGGTTGGTAAGATAGCACCTAATATTTAGAGCGTGACTTTCATGCGAAGAACTAGAGGATATTTTTAATTGGTTGAAAAAGGGGGGTAAATATGGCTTAACTGCGAGACTTGACTTTCAACGGTCTGGATTATCTGATTACTTGCCTCGAAAAAATAATCAGGATGCGCAATATGATTCATTGTATTCGAAAGAAAGAGGCCAGATCACGGGCAGTACTCGAAGAAGAGTCTCAACCAATTGGTTTTTTCACCTCAAAATAATTTGACACCTCTCCGAGAATTGATATCATTGCTAGCACACCTCCATGATAAAACGATTAGCGCAGTTCTGTTTGAATCTTTGGATGGCAGCACTGTTGATAGTCGTATGATGAATGCATTACATCAGTTCGGTTACACGCGTTTAGAATTAATGGAATTAACTCCTTACGACTTTATGGTCTTGCGTAATTTGGTGCGTCGTACTTCTTGTTATTTCACGAATGAGTCCGGCAGCTTCAGGGAAACGACAGCATCGTCAGTCTCCTGCAACCCTGAATCACTTAGAAATTGCTCGCGAAGCTCTTTTTTATTCTTACCTAAAGCATACTTAACACTAATATCAACGACATTGTCATGCGAACGAAATGCGGGGAATTGGTCCAACGAAAAAACAACCGCATCCGCTTTATACGTCTTCGAATCATCAGCCCCGCAAGGAGATTTGGAATCATCCGGGCATATGTTTACGTTAATGGGAAGGCGCCGCGGATTGTGCTTGGCGATTTCCCCATTGATGGAGCCGTCGATGTACTGGATGCTGATTTCCTGATCCTCCCTCGTATTCTCGACCGCAGACACGACATACAGCCGATCCGGAACGGCTTGATTATTCTGATTGACGGCATCTTTCACCAAGAAAACGTATTGGTAGCGGATGCTGATATTTTCTTCGATCTCCGAGATTTCTGTCAAAGGTTCTGTCTACACTGTAGCGGCGGATTTGATCCCTTCCAAATCATAGATTACGTTTAAAATCGATTCAGGGTCCGTGTTCTGCGGGACGGTTTGTTTGACGGACGTGCTGCAGCCGGCAAAAAGGGCAGCGAAGGCCATGAAGATGGCTATGACATATCTGTTCTTTTTGTGAATCATGCCTTTCCCAATCCTCCTTACAACTGCATGTATGTATGATCATTTCTAATAAATGAAGCTATCAAAAATAAGTTAATGGAATCCATGGCATAATGCAAGCTAGGACGATACGTAGGGGCGGGTGAAGGTGAGGACGGATCAAAGATCCTTAATGGCCTGCGGGATAAGCTACCTTTAACCAAAAGCCAAATCCGGAACTTACAGATCAATCACAGATTTCTGGCATGGACCGTCCGATTGGTATTATTGAACATGAAAAAAAGGACACCAAGTCCTAAGCAGACCTCGTGCCCTCGAAGGGTTGAATCAACTGAACTTTTGCCTTTCGTTCGACGTTTTCCTGTCGCGTATCTCATCCTCAAGCAGGTTCACTTCAACGTCCTCACATCCACCTTATTGGATATAACATCAACTTCATTCGGAATAATCCCTTTCTCAAACATATAATCGGCTACCTCTTGCCAACGTTGGCGGACGGGGGCATCAATCGGGTCAAACGGGAATAAAGAGCCTTCCAGCTGCTGACGGGCGACGGGTCCGGAGACGCATTGGATGTCCTGAATTAATTGGACGGGTGATCGACGTCGTCGGATAGAAGCGCGGACTCTTATTTCAAGCCTTCGAACACATGCACGAGCTCAGGATGCTCCTCAGGAAGCCATTTCGCACAATATACACCGTATCATTGTCGGATTCGATGCGCCTGCGGAAATGACAAGCTCTGCACCGAAGTCGACGAGCGCCACCGCGGTGAACGAACCCCATGTGGCCCAAGCGTCGACTTGCCCGCTTTCAAAGGCAGGTCCTGCTTCCGTTGGTGGAAGATAGACAATCTCGACTTCGCTTGCATCGAGTCCGACCGTTCCCCGGTAGAATACTGGGAAACGGTCGCAGCTTAAATCATGTCTTTTTTGTACTGTCGACTTGACAGGGTTATGACCATTTAAAATGGCGTCCTTTTTATTAACTTATGGTGCTTTCGTTTCGGCTGTTGATTAGAATACACCATGCGTATAATTAACAGATACTTCTTACTCTTAGCCAACTGGAATATAATTCTTTAGAGTGTGCATCTTTTGTATAGTCAAGACAAGGACTTTCAAAGGGCCTGTGGCCGTAATATAAAATGGTAATGCAATTATTGAATTAATCGCACTCCGAGGTTGTATTCCACCATTATTCAAAGGATTATTATTACCTCCAAGCCTTCTTTCTTCCCTGATTATGGCTTCATACTCAGCAGCTGAATCAAAAGTATATCCGAGTGTCTCAAGTTTGTCGAAATTATAAACAAACTCATTTCCTAAAATGTATTCCACTCCATTTAATTTACCAACAGCAAATGTTTGATACCTAACTCCATTGTAGAAAAACTCATTTTCGTTTTGAACATTATAATCTAACCCGATATAAAAATATTTAATATCTTGATATAACCCTCTATCGATATCACTAAAATAGGGTTGAATTTCATTTATGTCCTTTTCGGATATTTCTTTAATTTCTGATATTTCAATAGAATCGACCGAAAGAATACCTGTACGGTTTTTTTGTTGTTCTTCACCTGGGAAATCTGTTAACCGGTTATCAGGAGAATATAAATTAACGTAACTATCCCAATCCTTATTATTAATCGAGTTAACATATTTTTTTATTACTTCTGGTACGGGACTTTTTACAAATTGATCTGAATTTGAGGCATGAATTTCAGAATTGGCGCCTATGATGCCAGCAAAAGTAAAAAGAAAAGTTGCTAAAGCCATTACATGTAGTTTCTTGAATTGAAACAAGACCAACACTCCTTTTTAATTTGAATGTTTGGGAAGATTGAATATATTATGCTCCTTTCCTATAATTTCGAATACATTAAATAACAACCAAAATAAGTAGAAAGTTATGTGTCTGTAAAAAAAAATTCTCTCTGTATTACAGTGCCATAGTCAGTAAAACCATGAAACAGGGTTCTAACAAACTGCCTGTAGAGCAGTTTAGTGTAATCCACCTGTCGACTTTTTAAATGAGTTTGTTGATTTTGAAAACCAAAAGGATGATCAGAAGTTGTATATCATATGTGTTTCGCCAGATTTCTATAACAATCCGTCATATAATAAAAAGGACGCCATTTAATATGGCGCCCTCAGGCTGTTGAGAAACCCCCTGTTTTTTGCAGGGGGTTAAAATTTGCCTTAATAGTCTCAAAACTAGGGGTCTCAGATCGTTTTAAATCGATTTTTGGTTTAAAAGATGAGCCTCCCCATATAAAAAATAAAGTGTCGAAAAGTCCTCTGGACTTTCTCGACACTCTGAGGACGCCATTTAATATGGCGCCCTTTTCTTAATTTTATTTTGCTGTTCATCATTCCAGCTGTTGATCAGAATCTCTTAAATTTAACGAACCTGAATATATCCACTACTTTTGTCCGAAAAATTATAATAATAACCTAAAATAGCCTTGTAGTTCCAAAGTGGGTAATTAGTTGCTAGATATTGAGTGCCATGTTGAGAGAGAACACCACCGCTTTCCGTCCCGGGCTGGCCTTCTGTTCCGGCTCTATATTGTGTATCAAAAACAACTCCATCTGAATTTCTCATAAATATTCCACTAACGCTATCTACTGCCGCATTTGTGTTTACGTGCCTTTTCCCTGGAACGTAGTGTTGGTAATTTTCCCATTTATCTGTTAGATGCGCGCCAAAATCTGTTGCAGGACGTCTTGGGTATGTAACATTGTACCAAGCGTATGATTTTATAGCTACTGCTCCTGCTTTTAAGGCCTCAGATTTCATAGAGGCATACCATTCATTAGGGAGTACGTCTTTTGCGTAATCATCAAATCCAAGGGTTTTCAAAGTTTTTGTAGATGTAATATAAAGTGTTAATCCATTTGTTGGGTTAGTCGAACTTTGAGGCTGTATTCCACCACTATTCAAAGGATTATCATTACCTCCAAGCCTTCTTTCTTCCCTAATTATGGCTTCATACTCAGCAGCTGAATCAAAAGTATATCCGAGTGTCTCAAGTTTGTCGAATTCATAAACAAACTCATTTCCTAAAATGTATTCCACTCCATTTAATTTACCAACAGCAAATGATTGATACCTAACTCCATTGTAGAAAAACTCATTTTCGTTTTGAACATTATAATCTAACCCGATATAAAAATATTTAATATCTTGATATAACCCTCTATCGATATCACTAAAATAGGGTTGAATTTCATTTATGTCCTTTTCGGATATTTCTTTAATTTCTGATATTTCAATAGAATCGACCGAAAGAATACCTGTACGGTTTTTTTGTTGTTCTTCACCTGGGAAATCTGTTAACCGGTTATCAGGAGAATATAAATTAACGTAACTATCCCAATCCTTATTGTTAATCGAGTTAACATATTTTTTTATTACTTCTGGTACGGGACTTTTTACAAATTGATCTGAATTTGAGGCATGAATTTCAGAATTGGCGCCTATGATGCCAGCAAAAGTAAAAAGAAAAGTTGCTAAAGCCATTACATGTAGTTTCTTGAATTGAAACAAGACCAACACTCCTTTTTTAGTTGTATATTATTGGATTAAATGAATATACTATGCTCCTTTCTTAAAATTTCCAATTATACTTAATAACAACCAAAAGTGACAGGAAGTTACGTGTTTTGATAAAAAATTTTAGGATGCTAGAGATCCTTTTGCAGATAGTGGGAAGGAAGATCAAACGTTCTATTAACGAAGGGCTATTCTAGTTATCTATTCGTATCACAGAGACGGGTTATCATTATTTTCTCGGGAGTTCTCAATTTTTATGTGAGGGAGAAATATCTTTACTAGTCAGAATATATTCTTTTATGGCTTGTTTTGTATTCCAAAATAAGAATGAAAGAAACACGACACCTTTAAGAGTTAGAGTGATACTATTACTAATGCACATACTGGATGGAGTTGAGATTAGAGTATATTTGTTCCAATAAAATGATAAGGAGTGGTAATTTTGAAGTGTGGAAACAAAATATTTGTTGTCTCATGCTTTTTTTTGTCTGTTTTATTAAATTCTATAGATAAGTCAGACAATAAACAGGAATTAATAGCACAAGTTTTTGTCCCGAGTTGAGACAAGAACTTACATTGCTAGTTGAATTAGAAAAGGACATGTATTCATAGCCGGGTAAGATATATGCCTAATGTTATTCGACCTCATTAAGCTAACAGGCAGGATAGTTTAAGATCATGCGCGGTGAACCGTACCACAAATAACGGCGAATGGTTGATATGGTTACGGTCCAATAGACTGAATGGGGAAATATTTTGTAGATTCGTTTGCATCTCGAGAGAGGTGCTTTTTTTCGTTTTAAGATTCCTTACGATCCCTTCACCAATTACAGCAAGATTTGAAAAGTAAGGGCAGGATATATTTGTTAAGTTATATTCGACAAACACAATAAGGAAGGGGACATAGCAAAAAAATTCAAAATAACCTCAATGGATGGTTGGAGTCAAAACCTGCCATGTCGAAAAAAGACTTGGCGATCATGTAATTAATACCTAGAAGTGGAGGAATCATCGTGAATATAGAGCACAATAAAGAGGGAAGTAAATCAATAATAACAGCACATGTTCTCAACCGGTGGTCAGGATTTATGGCAATAATAGCGGGGATTCTGTATATCGTCATTCAGTTTATCCACCCGACAGATGATATCTCTTCTTTGCACACAAACTCTTGGGTAGTGGTTGCATGCCTGACTATTGCTATGTCGTTCTTTAACCTGATCGGAATTACGGGATTCTATGTACGCCAAGCGAAAGAAGCGGGGTGGCTCGGCTTGGTCGGTTTCCTTTTGTTCAATCTGTTCTGGTTAATCTCATTAATTTTTAGCTTCATCGAAGCATTCGTTTTGCCGTTGTTGACAAGTGATGCTGATAAGTTTGTGGTAGGAATGGTTGGGCTATTGGGAGGAACAGTCAGCGAGGTTGATCTGGGGATTTTCCCAATATTAGCACCGCTCGCGGGCGTATTGTATATGCTAGGAGGTCTGCTGCTAGGCATCGCCACATTACGTGCCGGAGTCTTCCCTCGCTCAGCAGCAATTCTGCTGGCCTTCGCTGCTGTAGTGACCGTTGCCGCTGCAATCATCCCCCATCCGTTTGATCGGGCATTGGCGATACCGATGGGAGTTGCTCTTATATGGATCGGATATATTATTTGGTCGGAACGTAAGTAACATCGAATTAGAGATATGCAACATTAAATTTCCAGATCGTCAGGAAGTTTCTTGATGGGTGCATAGATATGGTAGGTTGAATCCAGATTGTGGACGTCATTAAAAACTTGGATAAGCTCAATATCCGATTGATCAGACTCTTGCTTGGAAATCTTTAAGAATCTTGCATAGTCTGATTTGAGTACTTCTCCAATATCAAGCAGGTCACCAAAATAGTTGAACCTCGCACAAAAAATAGTCGGTACATCAACCGTGAAATAAAAGGGTTTATGAATTTGAATGTCACTTGGGATTCCGAACAGAACTTTGAACCGGGTTGAATTGGGTTGACAGTTTGAATAAATGACAAAACAAGAACCATTTATGTTTTCATCAATATGATTCAGCAGCATTTTTGAATGGGAGTGAATCTTCTGCTTGTAATCGTCAGTGGCTAGGTCTACTTCAAAGGCAATCCCGCTTATTCGGGTCTCTTTGAACTCTGTCAGTGTGAAATCCGTGACGATATCACCATTAATATTTTTAAATGGTCTTTTAACGACAGTAGGTATTGGAGTCGGAGTGATTGGTTTGAACCCTGCTCTTAGCGAACTTGGAGCTACGCCGTAATGTTGTTTGAATGCCCGGGTGAATGAGGCTTGCGTACCAAAGGCTAACTGATAAGCAATATCGGTTAATGATAAGTTGCTGTTATAAATGAGTGATAAAGTGGCATTCAATCTTCTAGATAGGATGTACTGATTTAACGAACAGCCCATCATGGCAGAAAAAAGCCTATGAAAATAATATTTAGACATATTGAAAGTAAGAGCAACGGATGACACGGATAAAGGCTGTTCTAAATTTTCCTCGATATGAATCAATGCTTGTTCTATTATCCTATGATGGTTCATACTAACTCCTTCGTCACGCGCTCTAATTTTTTGTGCTAAGTATACCACACGCGTTATACTGCTTAGAAGTCAATTCGCAATCCGCGAATTGTTAAACAGAGGCCCTTCATTATTTGTATAGAATTTCCTGCGATTTTTCTTCAAAACCAAGCTATTTCATTCAAATTGTTTTGGGGTATCAAGATGATGCTCAATGTATATTCGATACGAGTTTTTTATGAAAACAAGAAGAAGTGAGTGCAATCACAGGTTCAGTAAATACATGTTTGATTTGATCTGTGTCACCCACACAAAAAACCCCTAAAGCCTACGACTAACGTAGTCTCTTTAGGGGCAGCTCCATTTAACTTACAAATAACTCCAATTGCCTCGCCCTACAACCTACTTCGCACTAGGCAGCAATTTATTCAACAAGATCGCTGCAAGCGAAGCAGCCAGAATCGGTGAACCGAATAAATACTGCACGAACGTAGGCAGCGTGTACAAGAAATCTTTCGGGATGAGCACCAACGCTAACGTCAAAATCATCGGGATGGCGATAATGTACATTTCTTTTTCAGTGATTTGCACGTTCTTCATGACCTGGATCCCGTTAATCGAGATGATGCCGCAGACGATGGCGAATACGCCGCCGATGACCGCGGTTGGGATCGAGGAGATCAGCGCGGCCAATTTGCCGGAGCAGCCGAAGAGGACAAACCATCCGCCTACCGCCAGAAAGACTCGACGGCTGGCCACGCCCGTGATGGAAATGATCCCTGCATTGGTGGAATAGCCGGTAACCGGCGTGGAGCCGAGTCCTGAAGCAATCAGGCAGCTAATCCCTTCTCCAATCACCCCACGGTTAATGTTCTTATCCGTTAACGGTTTATCGATGACGTTACTGATGGCAAACCACGTACCCGTCGTTTCTGCCAGTAGCACAAGATAAATAATGACCATGGTGATGATCGCCGAGAAGTCGAATGAAAAGCCAAAATCCTTAAACGGAATCTGCGGCATGCTAAACCACTTGGCGTTTGCGACAGCGCTGAAATCCAGCACACCCATAACGTTGGCCGAGATACATCCGATAATTAATGCGACCATCACGGACGTAACGCGGAATATCGCGCCTCTCGTGCGGAACAAAGAACCCAGGATCACGAACAGGATGAGTGCACCAGCTGAGATCAGGGCCAGCAGCACGTTCTGATTGATAGTAGCATCCGTAGCGCCGTAGATATTGTCTCGGATAGCAACAGGCAATAACGACAGACCTACAATGAAGATGATGGTGCCGCCCACAATAGGCGGGATGAAGGATTTAACGATTTTATTGAAAATCCCCGTATACCCCAAGATAATCACAAGGATCGCACCAACTAAGCTGGCACCCAGCACGGAACTCCAACCCATCTCCCCGCCGCCGCTGGCAGCATAAATGGCGACAATCGCGCCGAGTGGAACATAGGAAGGACCTTGCGCCATCGGCAGCTTCATACAGAAATACGTTTGCACGATCGTGGCAAGCCCGGCCGCAATAAACGTGGATTGAATCAATGCGCTGGACTGATTAGGCGCTAAGCCGATTAACATGGCAATCAGGAAAGGAACGACATAGACGTCCATCGCGACGACATGCTGTAAACCGAGAATGGCGGATTTCCCGAATGATATTTTACCGTCGGGAGGTACCGTTAATTGCTGTGATTTTGTTTGCTCGTCATTTTGCTTGTCTGCTTGTGTATTCACTCCGTTGGACACCTCGAATGTTAGGATGAATTGCCTTTTGAACAACCTCTATCTTTCTTAACGCGTATGAACCTTTTCCCCTTGTACCCACACCTCGCGGATATGCTCAGGTCGTGCTAGATACATGATTTTCTGAAAAATATCTTGTGCGTTTTCAAACTCATCAAAAAGCGGCAGCTTGGCGGATGGAAGTCTCGTATCGATCACCTGCACGTCCCACGTGTAGTTTTCTTGAATACGACCAATCGGCAAGCTCAGACTTTCACCGCCCCCGGCCGTAGCCAGATAGAATGCCTCATGGATCGTAATCCGCGACGCAGGCACGCCGCGATTTTCCGCAGGAAGGGAGGTGTTCACGCCATCTTCCAGCATCCTGGAAGACATCACGGCTTGTCTTATATTATCGAAGAGACTGGGTGAGAAGCCGCCGGATAGATCCGAGCCTAAACCGATCTCGACATTTTTGGCATGGAAGCGGGCGACCGGGATGACGCTGTTGGCGAAATACGCGTTGGATATTGGACAGTGCGCGATCGCGGTGCCAGTGTTAGCGAATAATTCGGCATCCTGATCTTCGAGAAAATTACAATGCGCCATGACCGATTTGTCGCGCAGCAGGCCAAAATCATGCAGGGCAACCGCATCGTTTTTCTGGAATCGATCCTTCACATATCCATGTGCCCAATCGCTTTCGCTGCAGTGGGACTGCACATACGTATCGTATTTGGCTGCCAGCTCGCCTAGACCCTTTAGCCCCTCATCCGTACAGCTTGGAATGAAGCGTGGGGTGACGACGGGATGCACGCCTTGCTTTGTGGTTTTGGCGAGTTCCTTAACAGCGATAATAAATTCCTCCGTATCCGCCAGTGCCGTGGATGTATCCGCATCGCGGTAGTAATCCGGATTCTGCTCGGGGTCGTCCATGACAACCTTTCCGACAAGTCCGCGCTGGCCTTTGCTCGCACAGATTTGGGCTAACAACAAGCTGGCTTCTTTATGCACCGTGGCAAAATAAAGGGCCGTCGTTGTTCCGTTGGCCAGCAGGGTGCTTACCACATCGTCGTAAACCTTTTGCGCAAACTCCAGATCGGAGAATTTGGATTCCAGCGGGAACGTATAGGTGTTCAGCCAATCATAAAGCGGAATGTCCAATGCGGTTCCGGATTGAGCCCACTGCGGGGCATGAACATGCAAGTCGACAAAACCAGGCAAGAAATACTGCCCTTCCTCTAATCGATGAAAGCTGTCACTGCCTTGATACGTATCCAGCAGGGATTGATAGTCGGCGTCTTCCGGTGCCACGACTCGCTCAATCATGCCGCCCGTATTGATACAGTAAAGATAGTCTCTCAATACTTGAATTTCTTTGGGAGATTTGCTTGAAAAAGAAGTCCCTTGAAATAATAACATATATTTACTCATTTTTACCGCCTTAATGTTCGTTTTTTGGAGCGCTTTTGTCATTATAGTCCGTTAAAAAAGAGATGTCCATAGTTTAAAGGCGAATAGATATGGGCCTGGGTCAAGCAGGACGATCGCTAAGCATGAAGGGTTGTCCTTAAGGAAACATGAGGGCAATGATGAGTATAGAGCTCAGCCGAGTTATGTTGAACTCACTAATTCCTCGCCCTTGACTCTCCAAATCTTCGCACCGCTTACAAAAGTATTGGATTCTTTATCGTATGTCACTTCCTGTGCATCCAGCGTTTCGTTTAGATTCGTTACAACGATATGAGCATTCTTGAGTTGGTAAATTGAGGTTTGGGCAGCCGTACCAAGCGTAGCAACAATTTCACTGGTTCCGTCCTGGTCAACATCTGCTTCTATCGTGTGCGCTTCAATTCGCAATATCTTTGGAGAATTTGTATCTGTTTGAATGTAGTAACTAATGGGACAATTAGCTCCACATACTCCGGTTACTTTTATATAATTCTTATCCAGTGCATTAATTTGACTAACTGTGTATGGATCGGTATCTTGAGCGGAGTAACCAACGGGACCAATTTCAAAAATATTCATTCCAATTTTTATAGCTGCAGTAACATTTTCATCATCATGATTTTTTTGATAAAAATAGGTAGTGTAATTATCTATCTCTTGTTTGAGTATGACTTTGGTCAAGTCTGATTCAACCATTTTTGATAGTGGTTTTTCTAGGTCCACATCTTTAAAACTTAGGGTATATTGAATAGGAAGTTTACCCGTGACAGATTCATCAATCGTTGAATTAGATACGGGAACATCAGACCCCTGATTGCAGCCGGCGAGGAGAAATAATACTGTTAACAACGCTATTCCTATCCTTTTCATTAAGTCTCCATCCTTTTCTAATTTATTAAGTTGTTATTCGTTTGCAGCTTTTATTATATTCGATATTTCAATTTGAAATGTTGATATTCAGTAATAATAGCAGCGAAGGATATTCAAGTAGGTTCTGTTGTATATACACTAGAGAAGAGGTTATCAGCTGGCCTCCGCAGAATAACTTGAAGCTACATGGGGTCATCCAATAATATTATTTCGTAAATAAGGAAGGACGATTTGATGAAGCACTTTTTAACGATCATGCTGCTCTATATGACGGCTCTATTAACAGGCTGCGATAAGGAACCCGGTTGGGAAACGATGCAGCTTTTGGACGAAAAGATCGTCGAAATTCGGATTTCGGCATTTGAGTCATGGGACGAGATGAACGGGGACACACTGTTTTCTTTCAAGGATGCAAAGGCTGTAAGCGCATTTGAGGAAGCGATCCGTACAGCCCGCAAGCAGCCAGATGATGCCAAAAGAACGGACCCAGATTATGACGTGATGGTTATCTATGCTCAGCAATCTCCGATTCACGCCATTAAGCTGTGGTTGGGGGAAGAGGGGCAGGAGAGTGTGTTTAGCTACGGTTTCAAAGATGGGGAAGAAGCTGTATATGTGACATCAGCCAAGCATACCAATCGGATGAGAGAACTCATTTTGCAAGAGGGGCGTTAACGCCGTCAGGAGTCCGGTTTATTTCTGTAATTGTTGGAGATTATACCAAAGCCAGTTTAGTAGGTTATTCAATCTATATTTCTGTCTTGGGAAACACTGAATAACGCCGAACGCCTCAAATCCCATAAAATAACGACTTAGACGTATAAATTCAGGGGATTGGGAGATGAATGAATATCATCATTCAGGAGGCGATGAAGTGAAGAAGAAGACCAACAAGTTAAAATATATGGCTGGAGCATTTTTTGCCGGAGCCCTGCTGTTTACAGGAATATTGTTCGCAGCTGCAAATTCCGAAGGAACCTTAGATGCGATTAAACACACGATGTCTAAAATAAGCTACTACGTTAACGGGAAGGACACCACCACCACTGACGGACCATTTGAGCAACAAGGGACGGCGGCCTCGGATTCCGAGACTCCTACCGGCAGCAGCGATGTACCTGCTCGGATGGTTTCGGATCCGGTTAATCAACCCGTGTTCGGGGACCAGGCTTTCAGGAAGGAATCTCTGGGGCATCTTGAAGTCCAGCTGTACAATGCGGCGGGGGAGTCTGTTGGTTCCGCTACATTGGAGCAGATCAATGACGGGGTGAAGGTGAAGATCACCGCATCCGGCCTCACACCAGGCAAGCATGGGTTCCATGTACATGAGAACACGATCAAAGATAGGGATTTCAAATCTGCCGGTGGGCATTTTAATCCGACCGACAAGCATCATGGCCTCAAGCATCCACAAGGAAGCCATGTTGGCGATATGCCGAATCTGGTTGTAAGCACAGACGGCACCGTGGAGGCGGAGATGATCATTCGGCATGGAACCCTTGAAAAGAACCAGCCAAACTCCGTACTCGGGCGCTCGCTGATCATTCATGCCGGCGAAGATGACGGCGTAACCGATCCATCGGGCAATTCCGGCGACCGTGTGGCCGGGGGGAATATCCCCGAGTAACCTGACTAACTGCAGGTGATATGCGGCTTGTAACATTTGAATGTCAGTGAAAGACGCATCTCTCTAGGAGGTGCGTTTTTTTGTGATGGTTGTGCAGCGGGACGATAAGAGGAAAATCCTCTATCTGGACATAGGCAGACGGGGAAACGTCCAACTCTTGCACTCTCACCCGTACAGTATAGAGGGGAGTATAGAGGAGAGGTCGGTTTTAAGACTCGGGAGGTAAGTTAAATTAGAGGTAGGCCTCCCATTTAAACTCTCCATATCATACGTGCTAAAATAGAACCATCATAAGCAGTTATTGGAGGTATCTTTCATTGATCATTCAACTGGGCAATTTTGAAGTGAGTTCCGGACAATTGGTTGTTGCGGATCCTTGTTATGAATTGGATACGAACATTATCATCATGGGCGTGTTGGAAGCTGTATTAAATGGAACGTGGGCCTCGGAAGTGGAGAAGGTGGAGATCCCGGATTGGGGCGAAGCCAACGCCAAGTTAACGGCTTACCATCACTCGGCAGCTGAACAGGGGGCATTCCTGGAATGGATCAAGTGTCCTTTTGTAGCTGGGGTGGATAGCGGGCGGGCCGGGATTTTTGATATTCAGAAGTACCGAATTCCTGACGCGGATGCGACATCGGACAGCTCGGATACGGATACGAAATGGTATTATGCCTGCCGCGACATCACCGAGAGTGGAGAAGAAGCGGGTGTCCTGGATGGAGGCGTCGTATCCCGGACAGGTATAGGCGACGGTGCTTACGGCGTGTATAAGGCCGTGAATGAGCAGGATCAGGAGGTTGGTGTGAAAATTGTGTTTATTAAGAGCTAGTTGAAGTTGAATGTCAGTGTAACCAAATAGGAGCAAGCGCGAACAGCCATGGAAGGCATCCCTTTATGGCTGTTTTTATTAGGGATACACCATACTGCCAACCAAGGCTGTTACTATAACTAGAGACAATAGAGGCATATTGGGGCTTCAGTACCATATTAGAAAATGAAAGGCACGATTCTTCCAGATTGCATACTCCCATGCCATTGATATGAAGGACTCTGGAACCTTTTCCATATTCTAGAAGAAGGATACAATAAGGTCCAATGAAACGTTGGAGAGGATGCAAATGCCTAGAATACTCGTCCCGCCCGAGGTGCTGATTTGGGTATCGGAGGAAGCCGCCAGGGCAGCGGAAGAACTGGAAACGACCAAGAATCGGCTGGACCAGCAGATTACGTATATGGTGTCTTCGTGGGAAGGAACGACCCGTTCCCGGTTTTTCGAAGATTTTCAGCACGCCCATGGGGAAATGAATAAAACGATTGAGCATCTTAGGATCATCGGCCAAGAATTGAAAGCCATTGCCTTTCGGTTTTTCAGCCGATATGCATGAAGATCTCATGATCGCGGCAGCTGCAGCGAGCGCTGCTAATGAGCCCAAAACATTCTGGGACCATGCGGGGGACTTCTGGCAGGGGCTGCAGACCGGTGCGAAGTCCGTGGCAAATTCGGTAAAGGATACGGCGACATCCTTGGTAGAAGACCCGCTTGACACCGCTAAGGATATGGCCTATAACATGACCATTGGGACGATCGAGGAGGCTGCCGAAACGGTGGTCTGGGGAGGCAAAATGATCTTTGATGCCGATACCCAGGATAAATTCGCCGCAGACGTCGAGGCGTCGGGCGGTGTGTTCAATTTTGCCGGACAGCAAGCAGCCATGGCCATCGCCGGCTTGACCACGCGCCGGTTAGGCTTGAAGACTCACCCAAACCTGAAGAATGATTCGGGTGGGGATGGGGGGAAGGTTGAGGGAACGCCGAAGGCTCCTGATTCTAAAGGGAATTTTATTGGAAATGTGAACGAGTTGAAGCCAGCAGAAAGAAGAGTTGCAAATGATTTAATTGCAGAGGGGAAGACTGTTGAGCGGATCCCTGAGTCAACGAAACATGGAGAAAAAACACCAGATTTTAAAGTAGATGGAGTTTTAACAGAACTCAAGTCCCTGCAAAATCCGAATGTGAATACTGGGGTTGGAAGGATTAAAGATGGTTTTAAACAACTTGCTGAGAAAGTTATTATTGATGGTAGAGAGGCGGGGCTTACGAAAGAACAAGCACAACAGATACTCGAACGTGCTAAGGGTACTTACCCGATAAGCAGATTCCAGGGGAAGTAGAAATATGGATCATTAATGGAAAGGTAACAAATTAGGAGGAATCAAAATATGGCTAGATTACAATGTAAGTGTGGCGAATACTTATCCACAGTTGAAGCTCCGAACGATGTTCAATTGCATGTCTATACAGATAGAGAATGGGACGATATTATAAACATGGGAGATTCGATAGATCCACTTTTAATACCTGATCCTAAGAAAGAAGTATGGAGATGTACTAATTGCGATAGAATTTACGTTTTTAACGAGGATAATACAGTTAGTAAGGTTTATGTAGTGGAACAGCAATAAGAAAACTTTACAAACTAAATAACAAGATCGTTCAATCATTATGAAGGCTTATTCCAACTTGATTATAGGTTGGGTATAAGCCTTTCTGCACTTTCAATCCATGAAACAGTGAAACTAAGGCCTAAAGTGGCTTTGCCATTTTTAGTTAAAAAGGGATAACTAGTAGAGGAGTGTTTGCGTATTCTTTATTTTTAATTTGAACAATTTGCGAAATCGTCGTAGAACGATGGGACTTCAAGCAAAAACCTTCGCTCGGTTTTTCCGTTATGACAGCCTTCCTATGAACTTGAAACAAAAATGAGACAGTCTTTGTTCCATTGTTATATTACACTTAATTGAAGATGTTGAAATTTATCAGATCACGTCGTGTTTCTATGATTCATCGATGATTGTACTGATGCAAAGGAGAAACCTGTTTATGAAAAAAATGTCCATCACTCTGGCAGTACTGCTCATTTTTTCGATGGTGCTTGCTCCCTTGTCTTCCGCTCTGCCTGTGGTCCGGGCTGGTAACGACTCGGTCCCGTCCGAAACGGACGGTTGGGTTTGGGTCGGGACCGCAGAAGAACTGGCTTATATCAATCGGAATCAAGCGTCTTACCTGGATCGGAATATCCGATTGACCAGCAACATCGATATGACCGGATACGATTGGGTACCCATAGCCGATGAAGCGACCGTCTTCAGCGGCATTTTCGACGGCAGGGGACACCGGGTCGAAGGCCTCACCATCGATGGAGGAGCTCTGCAGTATGTCGGCTTCTTCAGCCGCGTATCGGGTACCATCCGTAATCTGGGCATTTCGGCACAAGTCCATGGCGGCAGTTATGCCGGCGGATTGGTGGGGCATCTAATGGGCGGCAGCATCATCAACTCGTATTCGGAGGGTACTATTACTGGCGGCAATACCGGTTATGGAGGCTTGAGCACAGCTGGCGGCTTGGCAGGGGCTGCCAATGGCGATTCGACCATTCTTCGTTCATCTTCATCCGCTGCCGTAAAGAGCGGCGATGCTTCCAATCAGTTTGCCGGGGGGCTTGTCGGTTCTCAGGGATCGGGCAGTATCAAGGACTCGTATGCCACCGGAACAGTCACGTATACGGCGGGCAATCACTATTTCTATGGCGGCGGATTGGCTGCACATTTGATATACGGAACGATCGCCAATAGTTATTCGTCGACCGCAGTCATGCAATCCGGAAGCATCAGCTATAGCACAATAGGCGGTTTTATCGGAATTATATCGAATGCCTCGATCAACTCCTCGTATTTTGATAAAGTTGCATCGACCCAAGCTAGTGGCGTGGGGGTTGTGGGTTACTTAGGCCAGCCTCATCTCACAGGCCTAACTACCGACGAGATGAAGGCTGCCTCCAATTATGGCGGCTGGGATTTCACGAATACGTGGGCCGTCGATGCTGGCGTCAATGGGGGTTATCCTTATTTGCGTCCCGTCATTTTGACAACCGATCTGCCGCGGTCGGTCAAGGACGCTCCTTATTCAATTGCGATAGACGCTTTCGACGGCGCAAGGGGGAGCTTGTCATGGAGCGCCTCCGGACTTCCCAATGGCCTATCGATAACTGCCTCTGGCAGAATCGAAGGCAGCGCTACGGTGAGCGGCGCGTTCCCGGTTACGGTTACGGCGACCGATTCGGGCCAGAACACCGTCAGCGCAGTCTTGATCCTGCACGTGGATGAACCTGCAATGGACATCAATGGGTTTGCCATCAATCCGGGCAGTGTGACCGGCTCGACGAGCGTGACGGCGGTTCCGGGCGACCCGGGGCATACGTTTGCTTATCTGCTCGGGGCAGCTGCCGGTGTGCGCCCACTATTGGGGGACGCGCTGCCTGGCGAAGCGGCCTTGTACTCGCTAGGTGCGGACATTTTGGATCCAGTCCCGGGTCAATATCTTCAGGTATTTGAACTGGATGGCCAGCAGCGCATCCAGGCATGGAGCAGCGTACAGGTGGAAGCCGTCCATATTCGAGACCAAGTCCGCGTGACGGGAGTGACGCTGGATCAGACGGAACTAATCCTTACGGCAGAAGGTGCCTCACATAAGCTGACAGCCATCCTTATGCCGGTGAATGCAACGAATCAGACGTTATCCTGGATCTCCAGCGATACGGCCGTCGCCGAGGTGGATCAGAGCGGCGAGGTGACGCCAATCGCTGAAGGTACGGCGGTCGTTACAGTGACGACTGCCGACGGAGGGTACTCGGCCAACACCGCGGTGACGGTACAGTCAGCTCCAGCGGCTGCGGGGACGGTGATCGGCGCGGTGTACGGCACTGGAAATACGCCGCTGGCCGGTGCGACGATATCGACTGGCGGAGTGACGGGCGTCACCTACGCTAGTGGGGATTTTACGCTAACTCACGTGGCAGCAGGCCGTCATGCGCTCACGGTAACGGCAGCGGGTTATGGTAGTTATACGACAACCGTAAATGTCTTAGCTGGGGAGACAGTTGACGTAGGGCGCATCGATTTGAGAGCTGCCTATACCCCAGAACCGGAACCCCCATCCTATAGCTGGGTTCCGGTTCCTGCCCCTTCCCCTGTGCCGGACCCAAGAATGATCGTAACGATCAACGGTCAACAAGTTCGGGTAACCGCCAAAAAAGAGCAGGAGCATGACGGACGCACCGTTCTAAGACTGATGCCGGGCTCCGAGCTGGTTCGGTCATGGGCCGCTGGTGGGAAAGATATCTTCATCGTCATCGACAATGAGGATCCGGTGGTGAAGGTAGATCTTCCGGCGGAAGAGCTGCAAGCTCTCCTTGTGTCGAAGCCGAATGCAGCCATTCGGATTGGGGTGAACGGGGCAAGCTACCGCGTTCCGCTGCACGTACTAAGCGACCTCCCGAACCGAGCGACCGTAACGGTCGTCATTGCGAGAATGACGGATTCTGTGAGCCGCGAGCTGGATGAGGAAATGACCCGTCAAGGCTATGACATGCTGGCTGGGCCGACGAGCTTTGAGCTATACAGTGACGGCAATGTGAAAATCGAAGCGGAAGGCACGTATTTAGAGCGGACGTTCTCGATGAACGGTGTGGCAGAACCCGGCCATTCCACCGTCGTGTGGGTGGATGGCGCAGGCAAGCCGCGCTTCGTCCCTTCCGTTTTTGAAGGGGAGACAGCGACTTTTTATGGCGCATATAACGGCGTGTTCACCGCGGTTCGCTCCAACCGAACCTTCGGGGATATCCAGGGACATTGGGCGCAAAGCGACATCGAGCGGATGGTGAACAAACTGATCGTGAACGGATCGGCTGAAGGCACGTTTGATCCCAACCGTACGGTGACCCGCGCCGAGTTCGTTGCGATGCTCGTACGTGCGCTCGGACTCGCCGAGAAACCGCAGCTTTCTTCCTATTCAGACGTGTGGCCGAAAGAAGTTTGGTATGCCGGTGCGGTAGGAGCCGCATCCGCGGCCGGCTTGATTGAAGGCTACGCTGACGGTTCGTTCCAACCGGACGCTCGGGTCACGAGAGAACAGGTCGCGGTTATGTTGGCCAGAGCCGTCCGATATGCCGGCGAGCTTCCGCCGCAGGATGCCTCCGCGTTGGAACGCTTTGCGGACCATGCCCAGGTATCCGAGTGGGCCAAGGGATCGGCTGCCGACCTGCTGGCCGCGGGCATGATCGAAGGGGTCGGGAAGGCTGCGTTCACTCCGCAGGCGTTTGCCACGCGCGCCCAAAGCACTGTTCTCTTAAAACGAATGCTGCTCTACTTGAATTTCATGAACTGATTGCAGCTGAATAGCTGGCGCGCACATTCCAACCGAGAATGTGCGCGTTTTTTTGCGTTTATTCCGTTATTAAGCCTATTCGTAGACTCGAAACATAGTATAGTATAAAAAAATAGCAGGTTTACTAGTGATAAGACTCAACGGGCGAGAAGCGGATGGAGTGAGGATGTAACGGATGGAGAAGATTTCAAAACATCGCATCATCGGATTGGATCGGGAAATGATGAGTTTCACGGATTGGTTGGCGGATTCCCGGGCGCAGACATCCATTTTTTCAATATCAGGAATTGGCGGCATTGGCAAAACAACGCTGCTGCTACAAATGGCCCGCACGGCAAGGCAGTCCTCGGTGCGTTCCCTTTGGCTGGACGGGCAAGGAGGCTTAACGACGTCGGGGGCTTTTCTGGCGAGTCTGGAGATGAATCTTGCAATCGAATACGGCAGAACCAGGGCTACGGAATCCGCACTGCTGCCATACATCGTTAACGAGCTTCAACTGCAGCGCACGGTGTTGTTCATAGATAATTGTGAGGAGATCGCGCAGCTGGAAGGGTGGCTTTTCTCAAGATTTCTTCCCGAGCTGAAGTCCGCCCGCGTGTTGATCGTATGTGCTTCGCGCCATGGACTGCCGCTCAAATGGCAGACGAATCCGGAATGGAAATCCCTATTACGAAAGTTCCCTTTGCGGCTGTTTACGCGAGAAGAGGTCTACGATTATTTAGGCGGCAGCGGCTTGTCTGCGGAATTGCAAAGGGCTATTGCCGAGAAGACGGAAGGCCATCCGTTGTCGCTAGCTTTGACCGTGGATATGCTGCTTTCCGAGTCTGCAGAACAGTGGGATGTATGGCGAGAGGTTCCGGCTGTGTTGAGCGCCGAATTTTTGCGGGAAGCGGCTTCTCCTGGCGTGTACCGCGCGTTGAAGGTCTTGTCGCTTCTGCCTGTAGCTGACGAGAAACTTCTGAACCGGTTGTTGGACGAACCCTTGGAAGGGGCGGACTATTACCATCTGAGGGCACTTTCGTTTGTCCGGGATACGGTGGATGGGATATCGCTGCACCAGGTCGTCGCTCGAATGTTACGGGATGATTTCGCTCGCAGAAACCCCGAACAATTCGAAGCGGTTCGCCATCAGGCGTTCGTCCTGCTGGCAGAACGATTCCATTCAGTCGATCAACGGATGCAGATGCGCCTGAGCGCCCACATTTTGGAGCTGTACCGCGAATTTCTGCCCTCGGCCCATGCGTATGCCAACTTCTCGTCAAGCCTGAAACCCGGCGAGCAGAAGCCGTTCGGACAGGAGGATCTGCCGTATTTGCAACGTTTTTTGAAGGCGTCAATTCTGGGTTCCGACTGGCAGTCCGAACTGGTTGAACCTGCCGATTGCCCGGTTTTGCTGGAGGAGATTGCAGCACATTTTCCTGAAGGAATCTTTATCGTGCGGGATGAAAAAGGGATGCCGCTGGCGTTTTGCGCAGGCATCTGGCTGCATGCCTTGAGTTTGCCATTGTTGGAACGATATGCACCTGGGTGCAGAGGGATGCTGGGGGAGGAAGCTTCTTCGCTGCATCGGCTTCCTCCGGAGGCAGCCGATACGATATTTGTGTTGTTATCCGCGGTGAACTCCGAACAGTCCTTGTATCGCCCCGAAGAGCTAGGGGCCTTGCTGATGCAGCAATGGCTGGTTCACATGACTGGCGGCCTGCGGGGGATTTTAGCGGCGGGGGATCCGCAGTTGAATTCCTTATTGTCGATCCTGGGATTCAAAGCGTGCGGGAAAACGATGGGATTCCAGGACATCGAATTGACGACATGGGAACTGGATTTTAGGCAAACGAGCTTTGATCAGTGGATTCAGCGGATCATCCGGCAAACGGAGACAGCAGCAGGACAACCGGCACATCAACGGGAGGATGAGTATCCCCTGGCTATTGATAGAAGCGTCATGAAGCAAATGCTGGAACGGCTGTACGACCCGGACAAGCTGGAGGAACTCCCTGTCATTCGGCGATTGGGTTTGGACGGGATGCAGGTGAGGGACATCATCCAAGGGATTCTGGCCGACGGACGTCCGAGAGAACCTTTGACACTGTTGGAGAAGGAAATTCTCATCGCAAGTTATCTGCGCAAGGACCGGAACAAAAGCCAGCTCGCAGCATTCTTTCATATGAGCAGAGCCACCTTTTACCGCCATACGCGTTTAGCGGAAAAACATCTGGCTTCTGTGCTAAGCGATTTGATGAGATCAGGGTTCTTAGCACGTATATTAAAGGAGTAAAAGTTATAGGATCCCATAGCCCACTTACGCGGGTTGCAGCATGGACTGCAAGCGAAATTCGCATCTCTGTAGGAGGTGCGTTTTTTGTGATCCATTTTATTAGAGATACATACGATACTGCTAAAACGGAGGTTAGCACGATACTAGAAGCATAGCGCTGTGGGGCTTCTGAATCAAAAGGCACGATTCTTCCAGATTGCTCGGTTCAGGCTTCTAAAAAATCAAGATCAGGTGCCAAAATCATTAACATTCACAACACTGGAAGTGAGAAAAAAACATAACACAAATGCAGGTTTCACCTGGTGGGGGAAGGCACGGGAATAGTCCATACGTTAATAAGCACGAGTGATCAAGGAATTATTAAAATTGTCGATGGTTCTGAGAATATGTATAAAACGGGCGGTGCAGAAACTACAACTATTATCTTTACAGGGAGGGGAATAAAATGATAGACAATAATTTACCAATTATACCATGGGTTGGGCTTGGAGGAGTTAAACTTTATAGTCATTTAAGTCAATTTTACGACTTAATTGATAAGCAGGATGAAAAGTCATCTTTGTTAGTGAAATTCTTTGTAAGATATGAAATTAAAGATTCTGTAGATTTGTGGTTCAATTTATTGAATGGTAAGCTTTTTAAGATAACTGCATCTAATGGATACAATGGATTATTATTTGATAAAATTCATATTGGCATGCATATTGATGAGGTGCTCCAGATAGAACCAAGTTTTGAATACGATGATTTTGAAGAAGTATATGTAAGCCCCAAGGGGGTATTTATTGAAACTGACCCTGTCGAACAAACAGTATTGTGGATATCGGTATATGTTAAAGAACTTGATAGTGATGATTTTGAAAGAGGAAATTGGTAGAAGTATCCTCTGTGCATGTCTACACAGATAGAGAATGGAACGATATTAAACAGAGAGATTATATAGATCCAGTGTTAAAAACGCCTGTTCCTAAGAATGAGGTATGGAGATGTACTAATTGCGATAGAATTTACGTTTTTAACGAGGATAATACAGTTAGTGGTAGAACAGCAATAAGAAGTTTAGCAGACATAACAAAAGAATCGTTCAATTATTATGAAGGCTTATTCCAACTTGATTATAGGTTGGGTATAAGCCTTTTTTCACTTTCAATCCATGAAACAGTGGTCGTAGTACGACGGCACCTCAAGTAAAAACCTTCGCTCGGTTTTTCGTAATAACAGTTGAAGCGACCGTCTTCAGAGGTATTTTCGTCGGAAGGGGACAACGGATTGAAGGCCTCACCATCGATGGACGGTCTTTGCAATATGTCGGCTTCTTCGGCCGCGTATCAGGGATCATCCGTAACCTGGGTATTTCCGTACAAGTCAATGGTGGCAGCTATGCCGGCGGATGGGAAGCAGATATTACTTAGATGGAGCAGAAAATCCGAAAAACTTCACTGCAATAGAAAAAAAGTTATGGTGTCACTTCATACAACATGAGGAGTATTTGGAGGAGGGGAAAACCTCTGAAATTCTTCATGTTGGACAAAATCTAACTTTTATTGTTGGAATTGACTTAGTTAATGATTATTCAGTTATTACTAAGAAATCAGGACTTATTGAAGATGTGCTACAACCTATAAGTGAATCCTCCCATAGTATAGTTTCAGCTACTGTTATTGAGAAAGAAGATGATTACACATTTATTTGTAATATTGAAGGGTTGGGTAGAAACATAGTCGTGGAGTTTGAAGAAAAAGTTGATGTAGAAACAGGAACAAGTCTAAGATTAAAAGGGAATATAAAAGTGGAACTTTAATGACTAAATGAATAGATTCTGGGCAGTATTTCTGTAAATGATAAGACCATCGAAGTATCTGTGTTACTGACGGATATATGGAGTAAAAGGGTTTGAATTCCAGATAGTGCAAACCTATGGATTGAATTTATTTTGCAGGGAAAAGAGCTAATTGTTAGCCTAGTAGAGGATGTTGTGTTTTCGCTAATTGTAAAGGCAGCCGCCTTAATATTGATATTCCCGGATATCCTCACTTTATGGATCGCAGTAATCAGCGATACAGGTGCCGCATTGATCGTAATTTTGAATAGCATGCGTCTATTAAGGATTAAGAAATGAAGCACATCGACAAATGAAAGCCGCATTGTATGCCGCTTCTTTTAAAAGTAATACAACTTTAACGCAAACAGGTGACATCTATAGTCAGGGTATTCAGCTAATAAGCTACTTAACAGGAGGAGACGACAATGCTTGATGTAATTATCGTTGGAGGAGGACAAGCAGGGCTTGCAGCTGGTTATTATCTTAGACAACAGGGCGCAAAGTTTTTAATACTAGATGGGAGTCAAAATCTCGGTGATTCTTGGCGAAATCGTTATGATTCATTGCAACTCTTTACGCCCCGAATGTATGGTAGTTTACCAGGAATGAAACTCAAAGGAGAACCACATGGTCTACCAGACAAAAATGAAGTTGCGAACTACCTGGAAGATTACTCGAACCATTTTCAGCTACCAATAAGAAACAATGCTAGAGTTTTATCTTTGAAAAAAGTGGACGAATATTTTGAACTGATAACCACCGGTGGGACCTACACATCGAACTAAAGTTATTGTTGCAACGGGTCCGTTTCAAGAAGCTTTTATCCCACCTATACATAAGAAAATAGGAGATAAAGTTAAGCAGATGCATTCTTCCGAATATCGAAATGCCAATCAACTACAAGAAGGCACCGTTTTAGTTGTTGGTGCTGGTAATTCAGGAGCTCAGATTGCGTGTGAATTAGCTGAAATATTTGAGGTTCATTTGTCAGCAAGTCACAAAATTAACTATAAGCCTTTGCATATTATGGGCCGTAGTATTTTTTGGTACTTTAACGCATTTGGAGTTATTACAGCTAAACGATCTAGTATTCTAGGGAAATGGTTGTACAAACAACCAGAGATGGTTTACGGAAATACATTAAAACCACTCATTGATGCTGGGAAAATAAAATTACACTCTAAAACAATTAATATACAGGATCAGGAAGCATTTTTTGCCGAGGAAAGTACCTCTATACATATCGATAATATTATTTGGTCTACAGGCTATCGACGAAATGATCAGTGGATAGAAATAGACGGAGCTTTTAAAAATGGCATATTAGAACATCACGAAGGGATTTCTGTAGTGAAAGGCCTTTACTTTCTTGGCCTACCATGGCAGACCACCAGAGGCTCCTCATTATTGGGGTGGGTAAAAACTGATGCAAAGCGAATCGTGGATCATCTGCTTCTGAATTAACTACAATAATTTGGTTTTTAAATGTCGGGTGACAAAAACATAGTAACATTAGAAGCCGCTGAATATGCGGCTTTTTATATTTATGTTATCAAGTTCTTGTCAAAACACAATGACAAGAACTTGATAACATTCCCGACTGATGACAAGAACATGGTTACATTCCCGATATGATTTCATCGACGGTGGTAGACGCCCTTTTATTAAGCTAACGGGCAGGATAGTTCGGGAGATCTTGGTGCTTCTGTGTGTTACCTGCTTAGATAGATTTCGTTACACTACTAGCTGCAGTTTTGC
>NZ_JBNNUS010000009.1:0-255860 GCF_050279985.1 Paenibacillus sp. NPDC093718 | reverse complement strand
ATCCGGTACGGGGACAGTGTCAGGCGGGCAGTTTGACTGGGGCGGTCGCCTCCTAAAGAGTAACGGAGGCGCCCCAAGGTTCCCTCAGAATGGTTGGAAATCATTCGAAGAGTGCAAAGGCATAAGGGAGCTTGACTGCGAGACCTACAAGTCGAGCAGGGACGAAAGTCGGGCTTAGTGATCCGGTGGTACCGCATGGAAGGGCCATCGCTCAACGGATAAAAGCTACCCTGGGGATAACAGGCTTATCTCCCCCAAGAGTCCACATCGACGGGGAGGTTTGGCACCTCGATGTCGGCTCATCGCATCCTGGGGCTGAAGTAGGTCCCAAGGGTTGGGCTGTTCGCCCATTAAAGCGGTACGCGAGCTGGGTTCAGAACGTCGTGAGACAGTTCGGTCCCTATCTGTCGTGGGCGTAGGAAATTTGAGAGGAGCTGTCCTTAGTACGAGAGGACCGGGATGGACGTACCGCTGGTGCACCAGTTGTTCCGCCAGGAGCATGGCTGGGTAGCTACGTACGGACGGGATAAGCGCTGAAAGCATCTAAGCGTGAAGCCCCCCTCAAGATGAGATTTCCCAATTAGTAAGACCCCTTGAAGACGACGAGGTGGATAGGTTGGAGGTGGAAGTGCAGCAATGCATGGAGCTGACCAATACTAATCGGTCGAGGGCTTATCCAAAAATATTTCAATGTGCTGCAAATTCGTTTCGTATCTAGTTTTCAGGTGATCAAAACTGAATTGTAAGTGTACAAGCTATACTTGCAAGGAGGATGATCACGGCATTTGGCGATGCCGGATCCTGAATATACGTTTGGTGGCGATAGCGGAAGGGTTCCACGCGTACCCATACCGAACACGACCGTTAAGCCTTCCAGCGCCGATGGTACTTGGACCGAAGGGTCCCGGGAGAGTAGGACGTCGCCAAGCGGATACATATTCCCTGATAGCTCAGTTGGTAGAGCACTCGACTGTTAATCGAGTTGTCACAGGTTCGAGTCCTGTTCGGGGAGCCACTTATGGAGAGGTGTCCGAGTTGGCCGAAGGAGCACGATTGGAAATCGTGTAGGCGCCAAAAGCGTCTCGAGGGTTCGAATCCCTCTCTCTCCGCCAGCAAGGACTTCATATATGGCCCGTTGGTCAAGGGGTTAAGACACCTCCCTTTCACGGAGGTAACAGGGGTTCGAATCCCCTACGGGTCACCACTTTCTTAATTGCATCAGGGGATGAGAATCCCATCGGTTCGTCGGAGGATAACTTCGTAAGCATAGACTTCGCAGTCTCGAATGAAGTGAGAGTATCCCCTACGGGTCACCATTTTCTTTAACAGTAATCCAGACGGAGGCTTAGCTCAGCTGGGAGAGCATCTGCCTTACAAGCAGAGGGTCGGGGGTTCGATCCCCTCAGCCTCCACCATATTCACCACCATTAATGACGCGGGGTGGAGCAGTTCGGTAGCTCGTCGGGCTCATAACCCGAAGGTCGTAGGTTCAAATCCTGCCCCCGCAACCAATTTATATCGCGATAGCGATAATGCCTCGTGGAACTGTGGTGTAGAGGCCTAACATGCCTGCCTGTCACGCAGGAGATCGCGGGTTCGAATCCCGTCAGTTCCGCCATTCTTATAAGCTTCAGGGATGAGAATCCATCATGGGTTCGTCGAAGCAGCATCTTCGTTAGTATAGACTTCGCAGTCTCGAACGAAGAGAGAGTATCCCGTCAGTTCCGCCATTTACTCTTAGTAATAAGAGCCATTAGCTCAGTTGGTAGAGCACCTGACTTTTAATCAGGGTGTCGAAGGTTCGAGTCCTTCATGGCTCACCATCTTTACCAAGAGAGCATAAGACGGAATACCTATTACATTGCGGACGTGGCTCAGCGGTAGAGCATCGCCTTGCCAAGGCGAGGGTCGCGGGTTCGATTCCCGTCGTCCGCTCCATTTTGCGCCCTTAGCTCAGCTGGATAGAGCGTTTGACTACGAATCAAAAGGTCGGGAGTTCGAATCTCTCAGGGCGTGCCATTTTTTTTAAACAATTACTTACTCATTATGAAATTTCATTGTGCCGGTGTGGCGGAATTGGCAGACGCGCGCGACTCAAAATCGTGAGGGAAACCGTGGGGGTTCGAGTCCCTTCACCGGCATTAAATAACGGGATGTAGCTCAGCTTGGTAGAGCACCTGGTTTGGGACCAGGGGGTCGCATGTTCAAATCGTGTCATCCCGATTCGAAAGAAGGACTGCTTTCAGTTTAACTGAAGGCAGTCCTTCTTTGTTATGGAATTGAAAATGATGCTGATGGCAAAAGCGAAACTGAATAATTTGGCAGCTCCCCGGTCACAATATGAAAAACATTGAATAGAAGGGGATAACCTTGAGTGTTTTTCAATTCTTTAAGAAGCTGTTCAGAAAACGCTGGAGACGCTGGAGACGCGCGATATGGTCCTGTGCGATCCTATTAATCGCAGGTATCATGATATGGTCCGGCCAGAATATAAAGGATCAGATGAAAAAGCTGCTCACTGCTGCATCTAACGAAACGCCACTGGCCGTAGAAACGATGCATTACTTGCAGATCGAGGATGAAAAGCAGGAAGAACGCAGGCAGGATCAGAGGGGATTTATGCAGAAGCTGAATACCTCGAAGGGAAAGAAGCATGTTCATGTTCGCATCACCTATGTATGCGGCATCGAAGAGCAGGATATGGGAAAGCTTACGGCGGACGGTATTTATGAACTGATGAATAAAAATCCTTTATGGCAGGGACGATTGGATAACAAAGGTGAAGTCTGGCTGGAGCAAACCGTATCCGACCTATCACCCACCTGTAAGAGGCAAGCCTATATGAGCATTGATTCCAACGGAAACTTAACCTTGTTTGATGGACCACCGGAGGAAGAGAAGGTGATGCGGACCTTCTTTCAGCTGGATGTCGGTTCGATGGAGTCGTCTTTGCCTAAAGATGTGATTCAGCAGCTTGAGGAAGGTATTCGAATTCAAGATATGGAAGAGTATAACAGTGTTCTGTCAACCTTTAGCGACTATGCTCGGGATATGGCTGAAAATGTCATGAATCCGACCCCTTAAACCCTTCGGCCTTGTCGCTTGGTAACTAAAAATGCTGCTCGGAAATTTTCCGGGCAGTTTTTTGCGTTGGACAGGTATGTTAGCGGTCTCAATATAGAGGATACGTAACTGGTGCTTAAAGGATCAAAGTTTTTCCTCAACAGAGGCCGATCTTTTGTTATAATGGGAGAACGATACATATGTTCGCTTCATCAGAGGAGAGATTGGTTTTGCGCATTTTAGGGATCGACCCCGGAATTGCGATTGTAGGTTTCGGGTTTGTAGATAAGGTTGGAAGTAAAGTCACGCCGGTACAGTATGGCTGTATCCAGACGGAAGCCCATACACCGGATGAAGAGAGGCTGCACCACGTGTACGAGGGCATGGGGCAGCTTATTGATAAATATGAGCCTGAGGCCGTTGCTTTCGAGAAATTGTTTTTTAACCGGAATGTAACCACGGCGATGTCCGTATCCCAGGCCAGAGGGGTGCTCATCCTGGCTGCGGTCCAGCGCGGGCTCCCGATTGCAGAATATACGCCGATGCAGGTGAAGCAGGCCATTGTCGGCTATGGCAAGGCGGAGAAGAAACAGGTACAGGAGATGGTCAGGATGTTCCTGAAGCTGCAGAGCATTCCCAAACCTGACGATGTGGCGGATGCACTGGCTGTAGCGATCTGTCACGCTCATTCCTATACACTGAATTCCAAGTTAAATGAGGTATTGCGAAAATGATCGATTTTTTACGGGGACAGGTTGTCCACTTAGAGAGTGAATATATTGTATTGGATGTTCAAGGGGTAGGGTATCAGGTGTTCTGCCCGAATCCGTATGCTTTTGCCAAAACCGAAGGAACCATCACGGTGTTTACCCATCATCATGTCCGTGAGGATGCCATCCTGCTGTTTGGATTTCCGACACGGGAGGAACAGAAGCTGTTCCGTAAACTGATCGAAGTCTCGGGAATCGGCCCGCGTGTGGCGCTCGGCATATTGGGCGGGGGATCTCCGGATCATGTGGTTTCCGCGATCTATCAGGAGAATGTATCCTTCTTGATCAAGCTTCCCGGAATCGGTAAGAAAACAGCACAGCGCATGATTTTGGACCTGAAGGACAAGCTGGAGGGATTCGGAAATGCGAGCATGATGACCGGTCTGTTTGCCATTCAGGAGCCTGAACCGGAAGCTGACGGCTCGGCGTGGTCTGAGGCACGTGAAGGACTGCAGGCTCTTGGTTATACGGATAGCGAGCTGGATAAGGTCTGGCTTAAGATTAAGGATACTACCGCAATCGGTGAATCCGTCGATGTGCTGATGAAACGGGCACTGCAGCAGCTATACGCCGGCTAGAGGATCGCTGCAGGAGAGGAGTTTAATAGATGGATGATCGAATTATTTCCGCCAATCTGATGATGGACGAGCAGGCTGTCGAGCTTAGTCTGCGTCCACGCTATTTGGCTGAATATATAGGACAGAATCAAGTTAAGGAAAATCTCAAGGTATATATCGAAGCGGCAAAAATGCGTAACGAAGCGCTTGACCATGTGTTGTTGTATGGTCCTCCAGGACTCGGAAAAACGACGCTGGCGAATATTATCGCCAATGAGCTTGGCGTTAATCTCCGTACGACTTCCGGTCCGGCCATTGAACGTCCGGGAGATCTGGCTGCGCTTCTCACCAATTTGCAGGAAGGAGATGTCTTGTTTATTGATGAGATCCATCGCCTGCACCGGACTGTAGAGGAAGTGATGTATCCGGCGATGGAGGATTTTGCGCTGGATATTATGATCGGCAAAGGGCCAAGCGCACGCTCGGTTCGCCTGGATCTGCCACCGTTCACCTTAATCGGCGCCACCACCCGGGCTGGATTGCTCTCTGCGCCGTTAAGGGACCGTTTTGGCGTGGTAAGCCGTCTGGAATTTTATACGGTCGACGAGTTGAGTTACATTGTGTCGCGCAATGCCGATCTTTTGGGGATCGAGATATTAGGAGGGGCAGCAGAAGAGATTGCCCTGAGATCGCGCGGGACGCCACGCATAGCCAACCGACTCTTGAAAAGGGTGCGTGATTATGCCCAGGTTCGAGGAGATGGCATGATAACGCCTAGCATCGCACAGGAAGCGTTGAAGATGCTGCAGATCGATCCGATGGGTCTTGACTTTATCGATCATAAAATGTTGAATGCCATGATCAAAAGCTTCCGCGGGGGACCAGTAGGTCTGGATACCATTGCGGCAACCATTGGAGAAGAAAGCCAAACCATTGAAGATGTTTATGAACCGTATCTCTTACAGATCGGTTTCTTGCAGCGTACACCCCGGGGACGAGTTGTAACGCCCACAGCTTATCAACATTTAGGTATTCCCTTCCCTGAGGATCGTCGTTAGATTATATAATCATTACATTTCATACCAAATCCTAATAGCTACAGGAGGAAATACGTAAATGGATAGGAACTGGACGAAATCATTATTCGGTTGGACCACCAAAGGACTCTTGTCGCTGGCTGTTGCCGGAACCTTATGGAGCGCACCTGCGATACATGCGGCCGCTCCTTCATTAGATACGATTCGTGTTGCGATGTTCCTGGATCTGGGAAGCCAGTATAAATCGACAACCAATGCCGTAACACTGAAATCCGCTGAGGCTCTGACGGCATCGCTGCTTGCATCCGGTGCACAGCAGGCTTTGATGAACATCCCAGCAAATCAGCAGGTCCGAATGAGTGTGGATACATACCGCGTCAAGGTGCTTGAGACCACGGATTGGAAAACGGCTTCGGAAGCAGCAAAAAAACTGCAAGCGACGAATGACAAACCGTTGCTGTTTGCGGACGGAAATGTATACAAACTATATGCCGGTATGTACGGAACAGAGAAAGCGGCTTTAGACGGGGCTGCGCGAACTGCGAAGACGGCGGCTGCTTATCTGAGTGGTCAAACGCCTTCGGTTAAAGGCGGGCTGCATCTGTCAGCAGGATCGTACGGATCGGAAGCAGAAGCCGAGTCTGTGCGTAAGATGTATGCAGATGCCGGCATGGATGCTTTTAATGTTGTGGTGCAAAGCGGAGGTGCATCCGCTTATGAGGTGTGGGTCGGCGAGGCAGCCAACACAGCCGATCTGGCTGCAGTCAAACAGGAAGCTTCTAAAATATCCGGCTCCCTCGTCGAACAGAATGCGTCAGCTTCGGGTCTGATTATGAGACGAGATGTAGGCCTCAACCTGGCATCTCCTCAAGAGACACAGCATTATATGTTGTCGGGTGGTCAATCCGTTCTGCGGCTAGAAGGGGCTTCAGGTGCCGGGACGAATGTGAAAGAGCGATCGGATCGTTCGTATCGAGGCGCTTTGGAGATCGGACAAAAGAACGGTCAATTGTATCTTGTCAATGAGCTGCCATTCCAGCAGTACCTGTATTCCGTCGTTGGAGCCGAGGTGCCGTCTACCTGGGGGGCTGAAGCACTGAAAGCACAGGCTGTGGCAGCGCGCAGCTATGCGCTCTTCCAAGGTAATAAGTTCGAAATAGCTCATGTCGTGGATACAACGTTAAGCCAGGCTTATTACGGAACCGCCTATGAGTATCCGAGCATTATTCAAGCAGTGGATGCAACCGACGGCGAAGTGGTCATGAAGGACGGCAAAATTGTGGAAACTGTCTTTTCTTCCAATAGCGGAGGAATGACGGCAGATTCCACCGAGGTGTGGGGTAACCGTAACGATCTGTTTGCCGCGGTGGAAAGCCCTGGAGACTCCTCGTCCCAGGCAGCCCTTAAATCCTGGTATCATGTACTTCTTCCGAGTGGTGTTACAGGTTATGTACGCGAGGACAATGTGAAGGAAACCGGAAACAAAACATCGGCAGGACTCCTGTATATGACGGTTACCGCCAAGGATACGAACGTCCGTCCACTCCCATTGATCCAATCGAACGTTGAGCCTGTAGGCAAAATGAATCCGGGCGAAACGGCTGTCGTCCTAGAGAAAGTGGCGGAATCCAACAGTTATGACTGGGTTCGCGGTCCCTATACTTCGGATCAATTGCTCGCCTCTCTAAAAGGAAAAACCTCCAATAGCCTGCCTGCTTCCATTACTTCGCTGGATGTCACGGAGCGAGGCCCGTCTGGACGTGCCCTTGCGGTTAAGGCCAACGGTCAAGTGCTGGACGTGAAATATCCGGATATGTTCCGCTCGGCTTTTAACGGTCTGCCAAGCACATTGTTTGATATTGAATCAACCGGAAGTTATACTGTATTGAGCGCGAATGGTGCGGTATCAACGGTTTCAAGCGGCCAATCAGTGTCCGTCATCTCAGGGAGCGGCAACGGAAATGTCAAAGGTTCCGGTACCGTTGTGATGAATGGAACGGGGAAAGCACGCGTGATTGAAAGCTCTCCCGGCTTTAAATTTACCGGTAAAGGCTTTGGTCATGGACTGGGCATGTCTCAATGGGGTGCCAAGGGAATGGCAGACGAAGGGTATGATTACAAGCAGATACTCCAACACTATTACCGCAACACGACTATTACGAAGGACTGACTGACATGAATGTGGATTTGTATGATTTTGAATTACCCGAACATTTAATTGCGCAGACACCGCTGCTGGATCGAAGTTCCTCCAGGCTCCTCACGCTGGATAAACAGAGCGGAGATATACGCCATCAAACGTTTGCGGACATCATAGACTACCTGAATCCGGGAGATACGCTTGTATTAAACGATACCAAGGTAATCCCGGCCCGATTATTCGGTGTAAAGGAAGACACCGGTGCGAAGGCAGAGGTCCTTCTGCTGAAGAATATGGGGCAAGACCGGTGGGAAGCACTTGTAAAACCTGGCAAGAAGCTGAAAAAAGGAAACGTCATTTCCTTTGGAGACGGAAAATTAAAAGCGGTCATCGAGGAAGAAGGAGAGATGGGTGCCCGCACCTTATCCTTCTCGTATAAGGGAATTTTCCAAGAAATCCTCGATGAATTGGGGCAAATGCCACTCCCGCCATATATTAAGGAAAAGCTGGATGACCGTGATCGTTATCAGACCGTATATGCGAAGCATGAAGGATCCGCAGCTGCACCGACGGCTGGCCTGCATTTCACGGAAGCTCTCCTGGAACAGATCCAGGCCAAGGGAGTGGATATCGCCTTCATCACCCTGCACGTCGGACTGGGGACATTTCGTCCGATGTCCGTAGATCAGGTTGAGGATCATGTCATGCATGAAGAGTATTATTCCCTCTCCCAGGAAACCGCTGAGCTGCTGAATGAGACGAAGCGGCGCGGCGGCCGGGTTATCGCTGTAGGAACCACCTCTTGCAGAACGCTGGAGACGGTTGGATCGGAGCTGAACGGCGAGCCTCTACGCGAAAGCAGCGGCTGGACGAGCATTTTCATATATCCCGGTTATGCTTTTACCGTCGTGGATGCGCTGATCACGAATTTTCATCTGCCGAAATCCACGCTGGTTATGCTGGTCAGTGCGCTGGCCGGTCGCGAACACATTATGAAAGCGTACAAGGAGGCTGTTGAGAAGGAATACCGATTCTTCAGCTTTGGCGACGCGATGTTTATCTATTAATTCGGAGGTTGGTTATCACAATGGCAGCAGCTGTTACTTATGAACATATTAAAACGTGCAAACAATCAGGCGCCAGGCTCGGCAGAGTGCACACCCCGCACGGCGTGATCGATACGCCGACATTCATGCCTGTCGGAACATTGGCAACCGTAAAAACCATGAGCCCGGAAGAGTTAAAAGCCATGGATGCCCATATTATTTTGAGCAACACCTATCACCTCTTCCTGCGTCCTGGACATGATATTGTGAAAGAAGCGGGCGGACTGCACAAATTCATGAACTGGGACCGTCCGATCCTGACCGATAGCGGCGGCTTCCAGGTATTCAGCTTGGCAGAAATGAGAAAAATATCGGAAGAAGGCGTACATTTCCGTTCCCACTTGAACGGAGATAAACTGTTTATCTCTCCGGAAGTTGCGATGGAGATTCAGAACGCGCTCGGATCTGATATTATGATGGCTTTTGATGAATGCCCGCCTTATCCTGCGGAGTATGAATACGTTAAACAATCCACCGAGCGGACCTCTCGCTGGGCTGAACGCTGCCTGAAGAGTCATGCCAGACCGGAAGACCAAGCCCTATTCGCCATCGTTCAGGGAGGCATGCATGAGGATCTGCGCCGTCAGAGCGCCCGTGATTTGACTTCCATGGATTTCCCGGGTTATGCTATTGGTGGACTTAGTGTGGGAGAATCGAAGCAGCTTATGTATGAAGTGCTGGATTACACGGTGCCCCTGCTGCCGAACAATAAGCCTCGCTATTTGATGGGAGTCGGATCACCCGATGCGTTGATTGAGGGCTCGATTCGTGGTGTGGATATGTTCGATTGCGTGCTTCCGACGCGGATCGCTCGCAACGGGACAACGATGACAAGTCAAGGCCGTCTTGTCGTTCGAAATGCTCAATATGCCAGGGATTACGGACCGCTGGATCCGGAATGCGACTGCTACACTTGCCGTAACTACTCGCGTGCTTATCTGCGTCATCTGATCAAGAGTGATGAAACGTTTGGACTAAGATTGACAACGTATCATAACCTGCATTTCTTGATTAATTTGATGCGTAATGTGCGTCAGAGTATTATGGAAGATCGTCTGCTTGATTTCCGCGATGAGTTTTTTGATAAGTACGGCCTACATGATAATGAAAAAGGGTTCTAAAGCAAGATCATGGCCATCATGATAAGTTTGTGAAAGGGGGGAAAGATATGTTTAATTCATTTGAACTTGCAGGAGCAGCGCAAGGTCAAGGCGGCGGCATTTTGGGATTGATTTTGCCGTTCGTGCTGATGTTTGTCATCTTTTATTTTCTGCTTATTCGTCCACAGCAGAAGAAACAGAAGACCAGAAACGCCATGCTTAGCGCCTTGTCCAAGGGCGACAAAGTGGTAACGATCGGAGGTCTTCACGGCACGATTGTGGAGATTACCGACGACATTGTGGTCTTGAAAGTGAACGATGTAACGAAGTTAACGTTCGACCGCAACTCGATAAGCCATAGTGTGAATGCGGATGCATAATGTCGTATCACATACATATGGAATGTAATCGTTAAAACAAAGGACCGACTCCCTCATGGGAGCCGGCCTTTGTTTTTTTATATGAGCGTGGAGAATGGGAAGCAGAAGTCCATTAAGTAATGAGGAGCATTTGAGCCAGCGTTATTTTTTCAAATTGACCCCGAACATCCCCCCGATGGCGCCGCCAGCAAATACCGTGGCAATCAGCGTCAAATCTCCGAAAGACAAGGAACTATCCAAAGCAAGAAAACCAATGACGAGCAGTGTAACGCCGTATACCAGCCCTGTCAGGCAGCCGTAATACCAACCTTTGTTTCCTGCGCGCTTGCCGCTCACACAACCCCCGATAAAGGCGGAGACGGCATGTACAAGAAACGTGTAGAACGATAAATCATCTTCGGCCAGCCCGCTGCCCCATAGAAGCAGGGATAACGCCAACGCGCCAAGAAACATCCAGAAAAAAGAATACAATAGTCCTGAAAGAATCGGATTGGTGATCCTGAAAGTGAAGACTCGCCGGATCGGTTCCATGAATCATCCCCCTTAACAAATCTTGATCATTAAATTGTATGGCCAAGCCTGTATATATAGTACAAACTGAACATTTTGCTGCCGGTTTAACATGATTTCCATTAATTAATCTGTTGTAATCGAATGGGAATAGCAGTAGCAGGCCAGAATAGCTGTACATGAGAATGTTCGACAAGCTAGGAGGGATTGATTATGTCTCATATGACTATTCTGATTCTGCGGACCATTCTGATGTATGTGGTCATCTTTGTCACCATGAGAATCATGGGCAAACGGGAAATTGGAAAGCTATCCATCTTCGATTTGGTCATATCCATCATGATTGCAGAGATCGCCGTTTTTGTTCTTGAAGATATTAAAAAACCGATATGGGAGGGACTAGCTCCTATCGTAGTTTTGGTTGCGATTCAAGTAGGACTTGCATATATCGGACTGAAAAATCGAAAAATACGGCTGTTCGCTGACGGAAAACCGAGCGTGTTGGTGTCCCGGGGCAGACTCCATCGCAAAGAGATGGCAAGGCTTCGCTATAATTTGGATGATCTGATGCAGCAGCTCAGGGGCAAAGATATTGACAGTCTCGCGGACGTGGAATTTGCGATACTCGAAACATCCGGTCAGCTTACCGTGATTCCGAAGGATACGGGCAGCAGCTCCAACAGCAGTTCGAATAGCTCTTCAAGTTTATCCAACACCTCAGGCGCCACCAATTCTTCATCCACTTCATCCCAATCCGAAAAAGATAACCCTACAATCGTAGATATTCCTTACGATAAAATTACGTATGAAGGCCTGCCCATACCGCTTATATTGGATGGAAAGGTCCAAGACGAGAATCTTGAATTGATCCAAAAAACGCGGTTCTGGCTTAAGAACGAGATACAGAATTATGGCGCTAAGGATTTTAAGGATATTTTTCTATGCTCCATCGACCATAAAGGCCGAATATACATTGACCGTAAAGACAGGATCTAACGGCGACTGAATTTATTGAACCAGTTACCGACGACAGGCACACGCTCCAAGTCTCGCGGTGTTACCAGCTTGGTCATAAAAATCATGATGAAATAGACCAGAATACCAACTGTGATGGAGCTCCAAAATTGCAACCATGGCGCGGTCGAAAACGGAAAATGTTTGTACCCATAGAGAACGCAGGCACCCATAATGATCATAACCGCCCCGATTTTGACATAATCCAGCAGACGGAATCGAAAGCCGATCAGTCTTGATAGGCTGAAACCGTGGAGTAATGTAACTGCAATGCTGTTTACGATAATGGCAATGACGGCACCTTTTATGCCAAAGGCGGGATTGGATGCCAAATACAAAATAAGGCTCATTTTGATGATCGCCCCGAATAACGTATTAAGTAATGCCCGGCCCGGACGGTCCAGTGCTTGCAAGGCAGCTTGAAGCGGGGACTGCACATACAGGAACAAGGCAAACGGCGCCATGATTTTGAGCATATCGCTAATCTCCGCGTTGTTGTACAGGAGCAGGCATAATGGCTCAGCCAGGACAAACATAATGATGGCGAACGGAGCTCCGGAGACAAGCGCTAGCCGAAGGGATTGATTCATACGTTTATGGATCGTAGACCGGTCATTACGGGCAGCCGCTTCCGAGAGTGAAGGCACCAGAGAGATGGCCAGGGAAACCGTCAGTGCACCGGGCAGCAGCAGGAGCGGGATGATCATCCCTTGCAGTGCACCGTACTGGGCTGTAGCAACGGATGTCGCTATACCTGCCATGGCCAGGCTGCGATTGGTCAGAATCGTCTCCAGCAGGTAGGAGAAGGACCCTACCATCTTGCCCCCCGTAACAGGCAATGCAATGCCGAGTAAACGTTTCAGGATGCCTTGATTGGACGGGGAGTCTTCTTCTGCTTTTTTTTCAGATACTACTTCTTGGGGCTTGGGTAAAAGTTTGCTCGTTCGTCGCCCCTCTCCGGAGTATTGCAGCAGCAGCGCGATCATGCCAATCAATTCTCCTACGGCTGTTCCGAGCATGGCCCCCGCTGCCCCATAAGCAATGCCTTTGGGCATCAAGAGATGTGCAAACCACAGCATGCAAATAATTCGGACAATGGTCTCGATCACGGAGGAGCTTGCGGAGGGAATCATATTCTGTTTGCCCTGGAAATATCCGCGGTAGACTGACGAAACAGCAATGATAATCATCATGGGCGTCATACTGATAAAGGTCTGGTATACACGCTCGTCCGGCAAAAGCACGCCCGTTACCCAAGGGGCAAGGAGCAGACTGAGTCCCATAAAGAGGGTGCCTGCTGTAAGCGTCAGCATTAGACTGACATGCAGAATTTTTTGGGAAGCATCCCGCTTCCCGGCGCCTTCCGCTTCGGCGACCATTTTGGCAATGGCCAGCGGAATTCCGCCGGTAATGATGGTCACGAGCACGATAAAGAAGGGGTAGCCCAGTTGGTAAATTCCGACACCCTCGGGTCCGATGATCCGGGGGAGGGCGATCCGGGGGATAAAACCGAGTAGGCGGTTTAATATGCCGGCTGCAAGTAAAATCAGCGTTCCTTTAATAAATGATTGCTTGTTCACTGTCCATCCCACTCCCTGGTTAAGACTGAATACGATGACACGACATGGCTATTCTTATGGATATGCCCTACCTGTCCCATCTGATGACTTTACTTTTTTTTCAGGACATGGTAGGAATAGAAGGAAAGCAATGTATCATGTCGAATGTAACTTAGGGACAACAGGGAGTCAGTGAGGAGGCCATATGCATGGAACTCGAGCAAATGAGCGAGGAAGAATTGATGAGCACCATTGAAATGGTATGCTTGAGCAAGGTTGAGGAAATGCATTTGATTGGGTACGAGTATGTGACTAGCGACGATATTTGGAACTGTGTCAGCAGCAAATATGAAAAGGAAGGCGTTCCCTCCCTCCATAAACTGGTCAATGACATTCTGTCCTTGAAGGCGACAGCGTTAATGAACTATATGACAATATCAGCATATAAGGGATCTTCTTTCGATTAATCGAAGAGGTCCCTTTTGCCTTGCGTATATAAGGGTTCATTCATAAGCCCGACAAATTTTGATAAATTGACTGGGTTTTATGACATCGCTATAATAGGAATATTGAGTAAAAAGGGGGAGCAAAGGACGGCATGAAGAGAATTATCAGTTTCGTCGGAACCGTACTCGTGATCACTGTATTAATGGCCGTTACAACTCCGGGCTTGCTGAAAGACGTCCGTCTAGGTTTGGATCTTAAGGGTGGATTCGAAATCCTTTATGAAGCGGAGCCTTTGATGGAAGGGCAGCAAGTCACAAAAGAAGCATTGCAGGAAACCGCAAAGAGTTTGCAAAAGCGTGCGGATGCAATGGGAACATCAGAGCCTGAGGTTACGCCGGAAGGGACGAACCGGATTCGCTTAAAGGTGGCAGGCGTAACGGATGAGGCTGAAGTTCGAAAAACAATGAAAGAACCTGCAAACCTCACATTCCGAAGCAATGACGGCTGTAAAGAAGGCGAGGAGTTCTGTAAAATTGAGCTCCGCGGCGACGATTTCGTCGAGAACGGCGCATCGGTTGCCTATGATCAGCTTAATCAGCCTATGATAGATATTAAAGTGAAGGACAAAGGGAAGTTTGCTGAAATTACAGAACGTCTTCTCGGTCAAGAGCTGGCTATCTTCATGGACGACCAATTGCTGTCAGCTCCGACGGTGCGAGCCGTATTAACGGACGGTACCGCACAAATTACGGGGAATTATTCGCTGGATGAAGCAAAGCAGATCCGGGATACGATTAATCTCGGCGCCCTGCCGCTGAAACTGGTTGAGAAGTACTCTCAGAGCGTAGGAGCTACGCTTGGCATGCAATCTCTTACGAAAACGGTACAAGCAGGTCTTATCGCGTCTGTTGCGATTCTGCTGTTCATGATTATCAGATATCGCGTACCGGGTTTACTGGCAAGCTTTGCACTTATTTTGCATACATGGCTTCTGATCCTTATTTTCGTATGGGCTGACTTTACGCTGACGCTTCCAGGTATTGCGGCATTTATTTTAGGTATTGGTATGGCGGTTGATGCCAATATCATCACCTATGAGCGCATTCGGGAAGAGATCAGAACTGGCAAGAGTGTTCCATCCGCGGTGAAAGCAGGCGGTAAGTCATCCCTGCGAGCTATTATGGACTCCAACTTGACGACGATACTCGTTGCCGCTGTCATGTTCGGATTTGGTACCGGCGCGGTCAAAGGTTTTGCGCTTGTATTGATTCTGGAGATCATCGTGAGTATTGCCACGAACGTTTATTTCTCCCGTTTCTTGCTCAATCTGCTTGTGAATATTGGTTGGGCCCGCAAACCGAGCCATTATGGCGTAAAGGAGCGTGACATTCGTGAGCTTTAAGAAGTTTGATTTCGTAGGCAAAAGCAGATTTTTCTATATACTGTCCATTGCAATTACGATTCTGGGCCTGGTATTCCTTCTGACTCGTGGTCTTAACTACGGCGTTGATTTCCAATCCGGCTCGAACGTGGACATTGCCCTCTCCAAAATGCTGACTACGGAGCAGATTGATACCGTGTTAGAAGAGGCGGGAATCGGCGAAGATGCGAGCATTACACCTGGTAATGACCGCGTGAATATCCGATTCAGAGAGGTGCTGACCGAGGATCAGGATATGAAGATGCGTACCGGCATTGAGAAGCTGGATGAAAAGGCTACCTTCGAGGTCAACACGGTGGACCCCGAGATGGCAAAAGAGCTGGGCCGAAACGCAATTTATGCCGTATTGATCTCCTGTATCGGAATTATCATCTATGTCAGCATCCGCTTTGAATGGCGCTTTGCGATAGCAGCGATCGTAGCCCTTCTGCATGATGCATTCGTGGTTATCAGTATTTTCTCTATTCTCGGTCTTGAGGTAGACCTGACATTCATTATTGCCGTTCTGACGATTATCGGTTACTCAATTAACGATACGATCGTCATCTTTGACCGGATCAGGGAAAATCTAAGGTTTGCCAAGATCAAGCGGTACTCGGATCTTAAGGATCTGGTAAACAAAAGCTTATCTCAGACACTCGGCCGTTCGATATATACGGCACTGTCCGTGTTTATTGCAGCTTTCTTCATACTTCTGCTTGGCGGTGAGTCGATTCAGATGTTCTCGCTGGCGATTTGTATCGGGTTGTTATTCGGCGCGTACTCTTCGATCTTTATCGCGAGTCCGTTGTGGCTCCTCCTTAAAGGGCGCAATGTCAGCAATAAACCAAATTCGCCTAAGCCAAGCAAAGATAAGATTGAAATCTAATTCAGCCGCTGTTGGTAGCAGTCTAGATAGCAGAGGATCCTATACAAGTGGAAAGCCGCGTCGCTGGCGACGCGGCTTTCTAAAGTTAACAGCGTGATAAGCACAGGATCAATAGTGACATTGAGGGGGGCCTCAAGTGAGCAATGAACGTTTGAATCATACGGAGACTGTCCTTTGGACAGGCATTGTAACGGATTTAGCATTGGCCTTGTGCAAAGGGCTCGCCGGTTATTTATCCGGCAGTAAGGCTCTAATCGGAGATGCTCTGCATTCTGCCGCGAATGCCGTAACTTTATTGGTGGACCGTTTGCCAAGCCTCGGTATATTCGGCAATAAAAATTTAATTCGGGACAAACGGAACGTTTCGGGCACAACGGAGCCGGTCATTTCAATCCTATTTGCCGTTTTATTGATCATGGGCGGTATTCAAATTGCGGTATCCGCGATCCAAACCATGGCATCTGGCGACCTGGAGCCGCCGACCAAATCGGCATTGCTTGCAGTTTTCATCTCACTCGCGGTGAATGAAGCCGTGTTTCAGTACCAATCCCGACAGATAAAAAGAAACAATGACCCCAGGTACGAGGTGCTGTCCGCTGATCATCGATTTACCTTGTACTCTTCGCTAACGGTATTGATCGGCGTGTCACTAGCGATGGGGGGCTCCTACTTCGATTGGACACCCCTGCTCTATATGGATTCGGTTGCGGCTCTCATTGTGGCTTGTCTCGTAGTCCGCAAAGGGTATATATTAATCGTTCATTCCGTTTATGGTACCCTCGTGGAAGAGAAGCGGCATGAGCACGAAGCCGAATTCATGGATACGATTCAGCGAGTACATGGCGTGATAACGATCGAGGAACTGAAGGTTCAGGAATACGGGCAGATCCGTCATGTGAACATTGAAGTGAAGGTTACCGTGAATCCCCGGACGTCCGTGTTGGAGGCTCAAGAAATTGCCGAGCGCATCCGGAAGCTGTTAATGCATCGTTTTATTCAGGTTACGGATGCCCAGGTTCGCGTTGTACCCTATGAACCGGGTTATCCGTATAAATCCAACTATGACTTGATGGACAACGATATGCCGACACTGCCGCAGTAGCGTCTGGAGCTAACAGGTATAAGACAGCAGGAAAAAGGCAGGAAAAGGAAGGTGAGTCCCTGTGCTGTATTCCAAATATGAATGGAGAATACGCTCGGCAGAGTCATCGATCACCGATAGGCTGGCCCAGGATCTGTCGTTGCCACCCATGGTGGCTTCGCTCATGGCGTCACGAGGGATACAATCAGCCGAGGATGGACGGAGATTTCTATTTGGAACGTTTGAGCTGACGCATGACCCTTATCTCATGCAAGGGATGCAGGAGGCTGTACCGCGTATTCGTAAAGCGCTGGAGGATCGGGAGCATATTCTAATTTACGGCGATTATGATGCAGACGGTGTTTCCAGCACGTCATTGATGATTCATCTGATGCGTTACTTGGGCGCATCTTATGATATTTATATACCTCACCGATCCAATGAAGGTTATGGCTTACATAATCACGCACTGGATTGGGCCCATCAGCAAGGGGTCAGTCTGGTCATTACCGTCGACACTGGGATTAGCGCAGTCGAACAGATTGCGTATGCCAACAGCCTTGGCATCGACGTAATTGTCACGGACCATCATGAGCCGCCTGAGGTGCTGCCAGAAGCTTATGCGCTGATCAACCCGAAAATCCCTACATGTCCATACCCCTTTAAGGGGCTGGCGGGCGTAGGCGTGGCTTACAAGCTGGCCCAGGCACTCGTTGGAGAACCGCCGGAGGAGTGGCTTCAGATTGTTTCTATTGGAACCATTGCTGACTTGATGCCGCTCACGGGGGAGAATCGGGTGCTTGTGAAGCACGGGATCGAATCGATGCGGAATACGAGGTATGAAGGCATTCGATGCCTGCTTGAGGTATCAGGGATCCATGTGGAGCAGGTGACAGCCGTTAATGTGGCATTCTCCATGGCACCACGGATTAATGCCAGTGGCCGTCTGGATCATGCGGGCCGTGCCGTGACGCTGCTTACAACAGAACACCGGGAAGAAGCCGAGCGGCTTGCATGGGAATTGGATGGACTGAACAAGGATCGGCAGCAAGTGGTCGAAAACATCGTCCAGGAAGCGCTGGGCATGGTTCAAAACCGCTGGAGAGGACAGGAGGTTCCTCCTGTAATCGTATTGGCGGGGGAAGGCTGGAACGTTGGCGTGGTTGGTATCGTGGCCTCCAAAATACTGGAGCGATTCTACAGGCCTGTCGTTATCCTCGGGATTGATCCGGAGACGGGGAACTGCAAAGGTTCCGCCCGATCGATTCCGGGATTCGATATTTATGCGGCTCTGCACTCCTGCAAAGACGTCATGGACCACTTTGGAGGTCATCCATCCGCAGCGGGCATGAGCCTCCATCGAGACCGCTTGGAGGAATTTGAACAGGGACTTCATCGCTATGCGGAAGAAGCGCTCGAAGAAGAGCATCTGATTGCAATCTGTGATGCGGACCTGGAGGCCAGCTTGTCGGAGGTATCGGTGCCTGTTATTGAACAGATTGAACAGTTAGGTCCGTTTGGCATGGCCAATGCCGTACCGAAGATTGTTTTTCGGGATGTTGTCATCAAGGACGTCCGCAAAATCGGCAAAGAGGGGAAACATCTGAAGCTTCGTTTGCAGCAAAAGCGGGAGGTTATCGATGCAATCTCATTCGGCTGGGGACATCTAGCCGATATTTTGCCGGTGGGATCGGTTGTGGACGTGCTTGGCGAGCTTTCCGTGAATGAATGGAACGGGAGCCGTAAAGTACAGCTCATGATTCAGGATATCTGCGCTCCTTATCAGCAGGTGTTTGACTACCGCGGAATCAAGGAGCCGATACAGGAAATTCAGAGGTGGAGAGCGGAGCTGGAGCCGCATCTGCGCTGCCCGGCAGTCCGCTCGGCAGTGGTATACGCAAAAGATTCACATCCGGAAATAAAAAGTCAATTGTATGATATGTGCCTTTGGGTATATGATAGGAATGCTGGCATCATGCCGGATAATGATATTGCTGAGAACAGTCAAGAAGATATTTCCGTTTTGTTTGTACTGGATGTACCGGAGACGGCTGAACAACTGGATGCATTCATGTCAGCCTTCCATTCCGTTCCCAATATATTCATGCTGCATCCGACCCGGAACCTGCGCGAACGGCTGCAAATTCCGGACCGCGAACAGTTTAAAAAGCTGTACGTTTCACTTGCCGGAATGACGTCCGCTCCCGTGTCGGAGAATGAGGTTGTAGCGCGTCTGCAGAAGCAGACGTCCTTGTCCGAACGCATGCTGTTCAAAGTACTGGATGTGTTTGAGGAATTGGCGTTCATCGAGCGTGTCCAGGGACAGATTACCTTTATACCGAAGCCGGAGAAAAAACCGCTGGACGCTTCCCGTCACTTTCGTGAACTGAGCGATTTGGCGGATATGGAGCAGCATCTGCTGCATGCCGGTACGGAACAATTAACCCAATGGATGATGTCCCGCACAAAAGGCGTATCTTAACCGCAACTATACAGGAGGAGATTATTTTGGATTTTAAAGATTATATTCGTGTCATTCCCGATTTTCCGCAGGCGGGGATCAGCTTCAAGGATATTACTACACTGCTGAAGAATGGTGAGGTGTATCGCAAAGCCATCGAAGAATTGAAGGTCTTGGTATCCGATCTCAAAATTGATGTGATAGCTGGTCCCGAAGCCCGTGGATTTGTTGTAGGTGCTCCGCTGGCTTATGCTCTTGGGGTAGGATTCGCGCCCATTCGCAAAAGCGGAAAGCTTCCCTACGAAACGATCGAAGTGGGATATGACCTCGAATATGGTAAAGATCGCTTGGCGATGCATACCGATGCCATCGAGAAGGGTCAAAATGTATTGATTGCGGATGATCTTCTTGCAACAGGCGGTACGATTGCGACTTCGGTTAACCTCATCCGTCAATTGGGCGGAAACGTTGTTGGAGCTGCATTCATGATCGAGCTGGCTGATCTCAATGGCCGTTCGAAGCTGGATGGAATCGAAGTGTTTACATTGATGCAATACGAGTAATCGCCAACATTCTTCCTGTTTTTCCCGGGAAATAATAAAATGCCCTGAGCAGTCAGCTCAGGGCATTTTTCTATTTTTCAATCAAGTTGTCGTTTCAATCCGGCGTTTTTTCCACGAACGGCTCATCATTTTTTTCATTGGAGAGGCCGGTAATCTCGAAGACTTTGAAGAGGAGGGCCATGAGGACACCTACGATGGTAGCCAGGGCCATACCCTTCAGCTCGATGGTAGTGTTAGGAATCCTCAATGTTACGCCGCTAATCCCTGTAACAAGTACCAGCGTAGCCAGGATCATGTTGCTTGCTTTGGAGAAATCGACCCTTTGCTCAACAAAGATCCGAAGGCCGGAAGCTGCGATAACCCCGAACAGCAACAAAGATACGCCGCCCATTACAGGCGTAGGAATGTTCGCCACAACGGCGGAGAACGTTCCGGAGAAGGAGAGCAGAATCGCAATAATGGCTGCCCCGGCGATTACGAATACCGAGTATACCTTTGTGAGTGCCATGACACCAATATTTTCACCGTAGGTGGTATTGGGTGTGGAACCAACAAATCCGGATAAGATGGTAGAAATGCCGTTGCCGAGCAGGGAACGGTGAAGGCCAGGATCCTTGGAAAGATCTTTGCCCACGATATTGCTGGTGACCAGCAGGTGGCCGATGTGCTCAACGATAACAACGATTGCCACGGGTATTATGGACCAGATCGCTCCATTATCGAAAACCGGGGTTGTCAGCTCCGGGGCCGACAGGAACTTCGCGTTCGCGATTTTCTCGGTGTCTACCACGCCTAAAGCGAAGGAGAGAGCATAACCGACAACAATTCCGATCAGGATGTGAATGATTTTGGCGAAGCCGCGGAACAGGATGGATCCGAGTACGGTGACTCCAAGTGTTACGAGTGAAATCGTAATGATTTTAGGATCAATGGATTGTCCCTCTTCTGGTAAAAAGCCGGCCATACCTGCGGCAACCGGTACAAGCTCAAGCCCGATCATGGCAATAATGGCACCCATTACCGCTGGCGGGAATACAAAGTCGATCCATTTGGTTCCTGCATATTTAACGATTAGAGCTACCAGGCAGAAGATAATCCCTGTTACGATAAAGGCGCCCAGTGCCTTGCTATAGTTGGCTTCCGGATCGCCGGCGAGCACAACCAGAACCGGTGCGATAAAGGCGAAGCTGGAGCCGAGGTAGGCCGGGATCTTCCCTTTACATAAAAAAATGTAGAGCAGCGTGCCGATGCCGTTCATCAGCAGGATCATGCCGGGATCCACGCCGAATAGGTTCGGTACAAGCACCGTACTTCCGAACATGGCGAACAAATGCTGCAGGCTCAGAAGAAAACCTGGGCCAAACGGAAGTTTCTCATCTACTTGAATTTCTCGTTGCAAACCATTTCACTCCTCTTGGGACTTTAAATATAGGACCGTTCGCGTACGATCTTTAATAGATTAAATACAATCGTTCGTTTTTTCAACACTAATTTTTACAGTTCGTCAAAATATCCATTTCATGTCAAGTTTTGATGTCTCCGAGCCGGAAACGGGCATACTATAAGTGTCTGAACGCTCGACATGTTGACGTATAACGTCACAAGCGTCATAATGATAGGAAAACAATCACGAGGGAACCTGCACGTTTTGACAAGGGCGGGTTCCATTTTATATAGAAAGGGAAGAGAAGGACTCCAAAATGGGCATAGAGCGATTACTCGAAAAGGCCAGCGCCTATATAAAAGAACCCGATCTTCTCCGCATCCAGGAAGCTTATGAATTTGCGGAGCAAGCCCACCACGGACAAGTGCGGAAATCGGGAGAACCTTATATTCTTCATCCGCTTGCGGTTGCAGACATCGTGGTGAATATGCAGATGGACACGTTGTCTATTATTGCTGCGTTGCTTCATGATGTCGTTGAGGATACAACCGTATCGCTCGAGCAGATCCGTGAGCGCTTCGGGGATACTTGCGCACTGCTGGTGGATGGTTTAACGAAACTGGAACGTATCCAATTCCGATCCAAAGAAGAGCAGCAGAACGAAAATTATCGTAAAATGTTTATCGCGATGGCCCGGGACATCCGGGTGATCGTGATCAAGCTGGCGGATCGGCTTCACAATATGCGCACGCTTAAGTATCAGTCCGAGGAAAGCCAGCGCCGTATTTCCTATGAAACGCTAGAAATCTTTTGTCCGATCGCTCATCGTCTAGGTATTTCCGCGATCAAGTGGGAGATGGAGGATATCGCGCTTCGTTACTTAAATCCGCAGCAGTATTACCGCATTGCGAATTTGATGCACAAGAAGCGGGCTGAACGTGAGCAGTATATCGACAATGTCATAGTCTGTATTCATGAGAAGCTCGACGAGATGGGCATACAAGCCGATTTATCGGGCAGGCCGAAGCATATCTACAGCGTGTTTAAGAAAATGACGGTGAAGAACAAGCAATTCAATGAAATTTATGATCTTCTTGCAATCCGCATTATTGTGGACAATATCAAGGATTGTTATGCTACGCTTGGCATCATCCATACCTTGTGGAAGCCGATGCCTGGCCGTTTCAAAGATTATATCGCCATGCCAAAAACGAATATGTATCAATCCCTTCACACGACCGTGGTCGGACCGAATGGGGAACCGACAGAGGTTCAGATCCGGACCTGGGAGATGCATCGTACGGCAGAGTACGGTATCGCGGCTCACTGGGCCTATAAAGAAGGTTCCGCAGGCAACGGAGGCAGCTTCGATAACAAGATGACATTCTTCCGTGAAATATTGGAGCTGCAGCATGAGACGAAGGATGCCTCGGAATTTGTAGAATCTCTGAAGATGGACTTTTTCTCCGATTTGGTTTTTGTGTTTACGCCAAAAGGCGAGGTGATCGAGCTGCCTTCAGGCTCCGTCCCTCTCGATTTTGCCTACCGAATTCATACTGAAGTAGGAAACCGGACGATTGGTGCCAAGGTCAACGGCAGAATCGTTCCGTTGGATCATCAACTCAAGACCGGCGATATCGTGGAAATCTTAACATCGAAACATTCGTACGGTCCTAGCCAGGACTGGTTGAAGATTGCCCAATCCTCCCATGCCCGCAGTAAGATCAAGCAGTGGTTCAAGAAAGAGAAGCGGGAAGAGAATGTGGAGAAGGGGCGCGATATGCTGGAGCGCGAAATCAAGCGCCTCGGTCTTGAGGTGTCCGAATGGACGACCGATGATAAATTAATGGAGGCGGCCAAGAAATTCGCCTTTAATGATATCGAGGATATGTTATCCGCGGTTGGCTTTGGCGGGATTACTGCCGCCCAAATCTGTACCAAAGTAACCGAGAAGCTCCGTAAGGAGCAGGAGGAAGCGAATCAGCTTGAATTGACCTCCGAGATGAAGGAAATCAAGCCGGCGGAGAAACGAAGCCGTCCGACTAACGGCGTGCGCGTAAAGGGGATTGATAATCTGCTTGTGCGTTTCGCGAGATGCTGCAACCCCGTACCGGGCGATGATATTGTCGGTTACGTTACCCGCGGACGCGGTGTATCGGTCCATCGATCGGATTGTGCCAATCTGCCGTCCATGGGTGAAGGCGAGGATGCCGCGCGCGTAATCGAGGTGGAATGGGAAACGGCAGTTGAGGCTAATTACAGCGTCGATATCGAAGTGACGGGCCATGATCGCAACGGATTGTTAAATGAAGTTCTTCAGGCCGTTTCAGAGAGCAAAACGAATATTTCCGCTGTGACCGGCCGATCTGACAAGAACAAAATGGCGATGATTCACATGACGATATTGATCCGCAATACGGATCACCTCCATTCCGTTGTGGAGCGAATCAAGCGGGTGAAGGATGTATATACCGTTCATCGAATCATGCAGTAACGCAAGTGATGGCACGGTAGCGTGGTTAATGGACTCCGGGGGTTCATGGACATGGACAGTCTCGGATGATTATACAAATGCGGTCTGTTATCCTGCGGGAGACAGGCCGTTTTATTTTAAGATATCAGAGTATAAACTTCGGAGGATCTGCTGCCTGATATCGCAAGAAAAACTACCGATAAACGCGGTCTGTCTTCTTGGAGAGTACATCGATAGACATTTTTCTTATGGAAAAGAAGGAGCTAAACACAATGAGAGTGGTTATTCAAAGATGTAAGCATGCGCAAGTCAAGGTTGACCATGAAGTCGTTGGCCAGATTGAAGCAGGATTGATGGTGCTGGTCGGTGTGACGCACGAGGATGAAGAGAAGGATGCCAAATACCTTGCCGAGAAGGTTGCGGGGCTCCGCATCTTTGAGGACGAGGATGGAAAAATGAATTTTAGCGTCCAGGACGTGGGCGGAGCCATTCTGTCGGTATCCCAGTTTACACTTTATGGTGACACCCGCAAGGGAAAACGTCCGAATTTCATGGCCGCCGCCAAACCGGATGAAGCGAATGCATTGTATGAATCGTTTAACCGCGAGCTCTTAGCGAAGGGGTTGCAGGTTGAGACCGGGGTGTTCGGAGCTATGATGGACGTGTCGCTAACCAATTGGGGACCGGTAACCCTGATTATTGACAGCAGATCATAAACGGCTAAAAAAGACGGACAGCATGCATCATATTGGAGAGATGGGGCATCCTGAGTGAACAAACGCTGGAGGCATTCACACAAATAAAGGAGCCGTGTTCGCTATGCGCCAACCTCCCAAATTTTCGATATGGAGCAGTTTGCCCACGATGGTCGGGTCCGAAGACATTAGGGAAGCAGCGAGTACAGAACGCATGGTTGCAGCTTCGGAAGATCCTGTACAACTGATCAGCCTAAAGGGACATATGCGGAAGCAGCTGCCGAGATCGTAGGACTAAATAGGATAGTGTGTCACTTCTAGTGACTTCATGAAAGAGCCTGAGAATATTTCAGGCTCTTTTTCATAAGCTGTGAGTCCCATAGACCCCCTATCATGACCGTGTACCTGAATAGTGCAGATCGCAGGGCTTTCGTCCATTCCGCTGTTATAAAAAGGACATTCCAGGGTAATAACAAATCGAGGACAATCATGAAAGGAGACATGCCAGATGAGTAAAGTTGCATTTCTACTAGCTGACCAATTCGAAGATTCCGAGATGAAAACTCCTTATGATGCCGTGAAGGAAGCGGGGCATCAAGCTGATATTATTGGGTTGAAGCAAGGACAAGAGGTTAAGGGTAAACAAGGCAAGGCATCGTATACAACGGATAAAGCCATTGCCGACGTCAATATAAACGATTATGATGCGGTGGTTATTCCAGGCGGCTCTTCCCCGGAAAATTTGCGTCTGGATTCCCATATATTGCAGTTTGTTGCAGCAGCAGACAAGGCAGGCAAACCGATTGCCTCGATATGCCACGGGCCGCAAATTCTGGCAAGTGCCGACTTGCTGAAGGGACGCACGATTACTTCCTATCCTCCGCTTCAGGATGATATGGTAAATGCCGGCGCTAACTTTAAGGATGAGGAAGTCGTCGTGGATCGCAATTTCATTACTTCCCGGACGCCGAAAGACGAGCCGGCCTTTGTGCGCGAGCTGTTAAAGGCACTGTAAGAGGATAGCAGCTGCAAGCTGCGATGGTTGTCCATGTTATACCGGTCTTTCAAACATGTGGGTTGAAAAAAAGGAGGAATGGACATGTCTAGACAAATTCAAGCGTATTTCAGAACGGAAGACGAAGCTGAAGGCGCAAGGACGAAGCTGTTAACGTACAACACGGAGCAACTGGAGGTGGGACAGCTTCAGGATCCGGTTCGAGGCGGAGGCAATATCCTCGTGCCGCTGGTGCCGTGGGGCAATGCCGGCACGGGTGGAGCGACTGCAGGGGCTACAACGATGGGAGCGCCCGGCGGAGTCGTCGGAGCTCCCGGGGTCATCGTGGGCTCCCGGGACGCCAATGACAACCGCGATATAGCGCAAGATCGGCTGCACGGCGATGACACGCTGGGCGACGCGTGGCGCGAAGCGGACGTGACTGACCGGGACTATGATGATCTGAGATATACGCTGTCCGTTAAGGTAAGGGACGAGGATTACGATCAGATCGTACATGATTTGCGGGCGAATAACGCTTATGTGGAGCGATTTGATTAATTTAGCGAGAAGCTAGCTGCGTTATCCCTCTGGAAGATAGCAGATAATCATTCTGGAGGAGCTGTCTCTCGGAACGCAAAAGGGCTGTTCCTGATGGAGCAGCCTTTTTGTGGTTATAACATTAAAAGCGCTTTCTCGCTTGTAACATAACTGTAATGTTTGTTCAATGTTCCTTTAATATTCCCTGTTTATAATAACAGCATGACCCCCTTTTTTATATAATATATGTTTTGGACCTACAACGTGGTTTGTAGGTTTTTTTCTTTTTTCGGGCAATTTCAACAAAGTTTCTTGACTTTAGCGTGGTAGTTCATTAGAATCTAAAAATATAATGTTTTGGGTATACTATATTTATCAATAACAGATTTCATGACGGGAACAAGTACTCCATCCCCACAAGACCAGAGAAGAATCCCTTGGCTGTAAGGATTCGCTTGATGAGTGGACGAATGACCTCCCCGAGAACAGACGGCGAAGCAAGCACCGGTTAACCGGTGGGATAGACAGTAGCCGAACTGCGCGGCCGGGCGTTATACGGATGAAGCGGATGATTGAACGCACTGATTCAGTGTGTCAACGCCGGAATGTGGGTGGTACCACGGGTGATTATATGAATATCTCTCGTCCCTGTTGTCTTCGGACAGCGGGGCGGGAGATTTTTTAGTTTTCGCGGCTTATTGCGAAATGACTCCCAGGAGTTTTTCCATAGTTAGTTCTAAAGGTAGTTCCAAGTATTGAACCAGATCAAGGCAATGGACATGTTCCAAGGGTGAAGATGTCATAGGACGTGGAGGGATGAAGATGGCAAACGAGAAATTCGAGAAACCGACAGGCACGCAGGACATCCTGCCAGGTGCCGTCGAGAAATGGCAGTTTATCGAGGAGAAGGCACGCGATTTGTGCCGGAGATACAACTACCGCGAAATTCGCACACCGATCTTTGAACAGACCGAGTTGTTCGAACGCGGGGTGGGCGAAACCACCGACATCGTAGAGAAGGAAATGTATACGTTCAAGGATAAAGGGGATCGCAGCATGACCCTGCGTCCAGAAGGAACGGCAGGCGTCGTGCGGGCATACGTGCAGAACAAGCTGTATGGAGAGCCTGACGTCACGAAACTGTACTATATGGGTCCCATGTTCCGCTACGAGCGTCCACAGGCGGGACGTTACCGTCAGTTCCATCAGTTCGGCGTTGAGGTGTTCGGGACGGCAGATCCGGCTATCGATGCCGAGGTAATTGCGCTGGGATACAGCTTCTACAAGGAGCTTGGGCTGAACGGGGTAAAAGCAGAGATTAACTCTGTAGGGACGCCTGAGGTACGGGCGGCTTACCGCAGTGCGCTGCTTGCTTTCCTGGAACCGATGAAAGAGAACCTATGCTCGGATTGCCAGTCGCGCATGGAACGCAACCCGCTGCGCGTGTTGGACTGCAAGAAGGACCAAGGGAAGTTCGATGATGCCCCTTCGATTCTGGACAGCCTGGACGAAGAATGCAGCACACACTTTGAGAAAGTGAAAGGGTACCTGGATGCAATGGGCATTGAGTATGAAATCAATCCAAGACTGGTTCGGGGATTGGACTATTATACGCATACCGCATTTGAATTCAAGGCCCAGGGCATCGGCGCGATTGATACGGTAGGCGGCGGAGGGCGGTTCAACGGACTGGTCGATCAGATCGGCGGACCGGATCAGCCTGGCATCGGGTTCGGGATTGGTCTTGAGCGAATCCAATTGATTCTGGAGCACCAAGGGGTCAATCTGTCGGCAGCCAAGCAGCTGGATGTCTATCTGGTGGCTCTGGGTGAAGCCGCTGAGCGGGAAGTGGCAAAATTGATCTACGAACTGCGAAGCAAGGGCGTAGCTGCCGAACGCGATTACCTTGGCCGGAAAATGAAAGCCCAGATGAAATCCGCAGACCGTTTGCAAGCTCGTTATACCGCCATTTTGGGTGAAGACGAACTGGCGCGCGGGGAGATTGCACTGAAGTCGATGGAGACCGGCGAGCAGCGTACGGTTAGATTGGACCGTCTGGTTCAAGAATTGGTTTAATCGTCGCATGAAACGACTTAATTATAGTAAAGGGGAATGATAAACGATGAAAAGGACGCATCAATGCGGTCATCTGACAACCGCGAACATTGGAGAAACTGTAACACTGAACGGCTGGGTACAAACCCGCCGCGACTTGGGCGGCGTGCTGTTCATCGATCTTCGCGATCGGAGCGGCATCATGCAAATCGTATTTAACCCGGATTTCTCAGGCGAAGCTTTGGCTGTTGCTGATAAGGTCCGCAGCGAATTCGTGGTGGCTGTATCCGGTAAAGTCGTAAAGCGCGATCCTGAAACGTTCAATCCGAATCTGCCTACTGGCGAAATCGAAGTTCAAGTGACAAGCATTGAAGTGCTGAATGCAGCCAAAACGCCTCCGTTCTTTATCGAAGACGGCGTGGAAGTGGATGAGCAGCTTCGCTTGAAGTATCGCTATCTGGACCTTCGTCGTCCAGAGATGCAAAAAACGCTGATGCTGCGCTCCAAAGCGTCGAAAGTATTCCGCGACTTCCTCGATGACGAGGGCTTCGTGGATGTGGAGACGCCAATTCTGACCAAGAGCTCCCCGGAAGGCGCACGCGACTATCTCGTACCGAGCCGCGTACACGCAGGTGAATTCTTTGCGCTTCCGCAATCTCCACAAATTTATAAGCAGCTCCTTATGGTGAGCGGGCTTGAACGTTACTACCAAATTGCACGCTGTTTCCGTGACGAAGACTTGCGGGCTGACCGTCAGCCGGAGTTTACCCAGGTCGACATCGAGACATCCTTCATGGAGCGCGACGACCTGCTGAACATGATGGAGCAGCTGATGGTGAAGCTGTTCAAGGAAACCATCGGCGTTGAGCTTGCAACGCCATTCCAGCGTATCAGTTACGCTGATGCGATGGGTAAATACGGCTCCGACAAGCCGGATCTCCGCTTCGGTATGGAATTGATCGAAATGAACGATATCGTTGCAAGCAGCGGCGTCAAAGTTTTCTCTTCCGTCATTGAAAAAGGCGGCGAAGTGAAGTGTTTGAACGCTAAAGGCTGCGGGACTTGGACACGTAAGGAAATTGACGATCTGGGGCCATATGCAGCCCGTTACGGGGCGAAGGGTCTTGCCTGGATTCAAGTAAAAGAAGGCGAGTTCAAGGGGCCGATCGTGAAATTCTTCAGCGAGCAGGAAATTGAAGCGGTAAGAGAACGCACAGGAGCCGAAGACGGCGACTTGCTGCTGTTCTCCGCAGACAATAAAAAAGTGGTTGCCGACGTGCTTGGCGCACTCCGCTTGAAAATCGGACGTCAGCTTGGCCTGATCAACGACAACGAGTACAAGTTTGCTTGGGTTCTGGACTTCCCGCTGTTCAGCTATGATGAAGAGGCGAAGCGCTATGTGGCCGAGCATCATCCGTTCACCCGTCCAAAAGACGAAGATCTGGAGTTGATGGATACGGATCCGCTTGCCGTGCGCGCGGAAGCTTATGACATCGTTCTGAATGGATACGAAGTAGGCGGCGGCTCCATGCGGATTTTCAAACGCGAGATCCAAGAGAAAATGTTTGCGGCTCTTGGTATGTCGCAGGAAGTGGCGCACGACAAATTCGGTTATCTTATGGACGCCTTTGAGTACGGTACTCCTCCACACGGCGGAATCGCCTTCGGGTTGGACCGTTTGGTGATGCTGCTTGCCGGACGCACGAACCTGCGTGAAACGATTGCATTCCCGAAAACGGCAAGCGCAACGGATCTGTTGATGGACGCTCCTTCCCAGGTGGACGGAGGACAGCTGGAGCAGCTGCATATCAAACTCGCCAAGAAGCCGGGCGACGAGAAATAAGTCCGTTGTTCTTGATAAAGGAGGTTGCCTGAATTATGCTGCACCAATTTTCCCGTACGGAATTAGCCATAGGTCCTGAGGGCCTTGAGGTCATGAAAAACAGCACGGTGGCGGTGCTTGGTATCGGCGGCGTGGGGTCCATTGCGGTGGAGGCACTCGCCCGTACCGGGGTTGGCCGTATCATTCTGATCGACAAAGATGTGGTGGATATTACCAACATCAATCGGCAGATTCATGCGTTAACGACCACGGTAGGCCAGAAGAAAGCGGACCTGATGGTTGATCGGGTCAAACTGATCAATCCGGAATGTGAAGCAATCGCTCTGAACATGTTCTACACCGAAGAGACGTATGAAGAGTTGTTTAAGTTCGATCTGGATTACGTGATCGATGCGTCGGATACGATTATTTATAAAGTACATCTGATCAAGGAATGCCTGCGGCGCGGTATTCCGATCATCTCCAGCATGGGGGCAGCCAACAAAATGGATCCCACGAAGTTCCAGGTAGCTGACATCTCCAAAACGTCCATGGATCCGATTGCCCGTATTGTACGCACCAAGCTGCGCAAAGACGGCATCAAGAAAGGGGTCAAGGTCGTATTCTCACTAGAGGAGCCGATGAAGCCCCGCCAGGACGTTACGGAGAAGATCGTACCCGAGAATGCTCCTGAAATCCGGAAAGCGAAGCAGCCTCCGGCAAGCAATGCATTCGTTCCGCCTGTGGCCGGTTTGATTATGGTCAGCGTAACGGTGAAAGAGCTGCTCGAAAAAGGCGGCGTCTCGTTGTAACGAGGCAGGGCGAAAAGCGCCTGACCCAAACATAGAGTGGTTAATAAAACGCAGTGTCCAAAGCAATGGACGCTGCGTTTTTATCGTCAACGACGAGGCGCGAATATATGTAGAAAACCGGCACATGTAATTCCTGTGACAGAGCTTTGCTAGTATATCCGGGCCAGTTGTGCTACAATGAAACTCCTTTTTGTGTCACGGCCCTTAAAGCCAGACTTTCGATGCGAAAAAATATGTTTCTTAGGAGGTAACTGAAAGTGTCAGAATCTTTTCAAAGTGCCTATCAAGAAGAAGAGTCAAGGCTAAACGAGGTTATCGTTGAAATTGACCGTCAGCTTGAACGTTTGCGCGGGATTCCGGTATACACGGGTCATGATTTTACGGAGCAGGTGCTTGAAGCGGGGCGTGAAGAGAAACGGCAGGCCCTCGCCAAAAGTTTGCCGGAGCCTTACTTCGGGAGGCTGGATTTTCAGGAGAGCGGAACGGGAGCGAAGAAACCGCTCTACATCGGGAAGATCGGCTTCGATAAGGAAGATGCCGGAGATCACCCGATGGTGATTGATTGGCGAGCTCCGGTCGCGAGTCTTTTTTATTCGTTTACCGGCGGTACCGATCCTGCTTCGTTCGAAGCACCCGAAGGAATCATCGAGGGGCTAGTATACTTAAAACGCAACGTCGTGATCCGGAAGCAAATTTTGGAACGGGTATCGGATACGTACAATCGGGAAAGCGGCGGACCTGCGGTATCCGATGAGTTTTTGGTTTACCGTCTCGGGGAGAACAAGGATAACCGGCTGCGGGATATCGTATCCACGATTCAGGCCGAGCAGGACAAAATTATCCGGGCTGCCAAAAATACCGCACTTATCATCCAAGGGGTGGCGGGAAGCGGAAAAACGACGGTGGCGCTGCATCGGCTGGCCTATTTGCTCTATCAGTACAAGGAGCAGGTAACCGCGGAGAAAATGATCATATTCGCACCCAACCTGATGTTTCTGGATTACATATCCGACGTGCTGCCTGAGCTCGGAGTTGGCGATATACAGCAGCGCACGTTTGGCGATTGGGCAGCCGAGCTGCTCGATATTCAGCTCGCTTCGGATGATCAAACACAGACGCTTCATCAATGGTTCGAGACAGAGCCGGGTCAGGGTACCCCGGATATTGACGATAATGTCAGCGGGCGTTACAAAGGCTCATTGAGACTGATGGAGATCATCCGGCGCTGCGTGGAGTCCATCGAAGCGGAGGCTCTTCCGGATGGGGACTTCTCTCCATGGGATGGGGCTATCCTGAAACAGGAGACGATCGCGGAATGGTTCTACCAGGAATATAAACCGTATCCACTGGCCAAACGGAAGGAACGGCTGCTGGCCAGATTGCACCGCTGGGTCGAGATGGAACTGAAGAAATCGCCATCAGCGGTCGTGATGAAAGAACGAAAGAAAAAAGCGGCTCAACGAGAAAAGGCTTATGCAAACCGATGGCCGAAATTTGAGCCGGTCTCACTATATAAACAATTGTTTGGGGCGGTTAAGGCAACCGGATCGTGGTTTGAAGAGCTATCCGCTCTGATTCCGTCCGAGGTGCTCGCCGCAACGCGTAAAGATCTGAAGAAGAACGTGGTCCGCGAAGAGGATTTGCCTGCCTTGCTGTATTTCCACTGTTTATTGAATGATATTACCGGAGAGCAGCGTTTTGACCATATCGTTATTGATGAGGCTCAGGATTTCTCGCCATTCCAGGTGGCTGTGCTGGACCTGTTCGTCAGAGGACATTCCTTCACCATATTAGGTGATTTGTCGCAGGGCATTCATGCCTATCGCGGCGTTCATGCGTGGGAAGAGATGAGCTCCCTATTTAAGGAAGAGGAGACAGCCTATTTTGCGCTGACACGCAGTTATCGCTCCACGATGGAGATTATCGAATTTGCGAACGGCATTTTGGAGAAGGGGGTTAGCAGTGATCTGCTCGCCGTACCTGTATTCCGAAGCGGCGATGCCGTTCGCCTCATTCCTTATGATTCGGCGAAATCCAGAACGAGAGATTTGGAACGTGCGATGGAGGCACTCATCGCTAAGGGATATCGGACGGTCGCTATACTCACTCGGACATTGCGAGAAGCGCAAGAGCTGCATGAGCAATTCATTACTGCGTGGCCGACGCTGAATCTGATCGATGGCAGCAAAGGAACGTATCAGGGCGGTTATTCCGTTCTTCCTGTTTATTTGTCCAAGGGGCTTGAGTTCGATGCGGTTGTGGTGGCGGATGCAGATCAGGTGCATTACGCGGAGAAAGCTTGGGATGCCAAGCTGATGTATGTGGGATGTACGCGGGCACTGCATGAGCTGTGGCTGCTGCATGGGGAGCCGCTGCCAACTTATATCAGGACGGAGACCTCAGAAATTACGGCCAGCGGCTGGCCCGTGGAGTAACGAGATTGTGTTACTGACGTTGTAATGTAAGTGTGAAATGGAAATGTTGGAAGATGTCCCGTGGGGTGGCACATGTCTGCATGTGCTTTCTCTGCGGGACTTTTTTTTCTGCCTTTTGCTTAACCAAGCATTTGGTAGGAAGAGCCCAAATTCTCGATAAACCGGATCAAGGTCCAAACGGCGAGGATGGAAAGTGCAGCCGCCAAGATGATATAGAGGGTCATTTTTCGCATAGGTTTTCGTTTCAATTTCAAAAACCTCCCTTCGAACTCTCATGGTCTAATGAGAGTTCGTCTTCCTCGATGCGGATACCCTGTTTATATTCATAGAGAATAATGGCTAAACGGATGAAGACATACAAGCCGAGCAGGAACTGCAGGATGAGGACGGCATACAACAGGTTTAACGTGATTCTCTCATTGTCGAGGTATCCGGGGCCGAATGTTTCTTGTAATAGATTATGAGTACTGACATGAAGGTAGAGCCCCAGTATACTAAACGTCATATGGATAGCCGCGTTATACATTTTGCGCACCGATTTTTTGCGAGTCGTCATAACATTCTCCCCTGATCAGGTTCTTCAATATTTCCCTATTATATTAAACGCTCCAAATCGATGAAAGTTGGGATGTGGTTGAAATAAGCCGCAAATATTGATGGATCTATGAAAGGTGAAGCGTAGGACAGGAACTTGCCGCAGCCGCAGGCAGGGCGAAATTGAATATGGTATGATAGAGTGTGACGGAATTGATTGAAACCGGCTTATCTCTACATTGATATCAGACAAGGAAGTGTAGCAATGGATTTATTCAGTATCGGGCGTGAAGGGGACCGGGATTCCCGGCTGCTGGCTGATCGGATGCGCCCTTCGTCGCTGGATGAATATATAGGACAAGAACATATTATCGGTCCGGGTAAACTGCTCAGACGGGCCATCGAGGCAGACCAGGTCTCTTCCATTTTATTGTACGGCCCGCCGGGATGCGGCAAAACAACGCTTGCGCATATTATCTCACAGCAAACGAAGGGATACTTCGTTCGGCTGAATGCGGTGGAGGCCTCGGTAAAGGACGTCAGGGAGGTCATTGAGCAAGCCCAGAGCAACCGCAGTCTGTACGGCACCAAAACGATCCTGTTTCTGGATGAGGTTCATCGCTTCAACAGCTCAAGACAGGACGCGCTGCTGCCTGCCGTGGAGAACGGCACGATTATATTTATCGGCGCGACGACAGAGAACCCCTTTCATTACGTAAATGGGGCCTTGATGAGCCGTTCAACCTTGTTCCAGCTTGAGCCGCTAAATAAGAACCATTCCATGATCGCGATGCAGCGCGCGCTATCCGATCCGGATAAAGGCCTTGGATTCATGGATCTCCAGGCAGATGAGGAAGCATTGGAGCATATTGCAACGATGGCGAACGGCGACATCCGGCGTGCACTGAATGCGCTTGAGCTTGCTGCGATGACGACCCCGCCTGATGCAGACGGTACGGCCCATATTACGCTGGATGTGGCCGAGGAATCGATACGCAAGCCGCTCGTCAAGGCGGACGAGTCTACGCAGTATGACGTGCTGTCCGCCTTTCATAAAAGCATTCGGGGTTCCAGCGATGCGGCATTGTTCTGGTTCCTGTATGCTGTCGAAAAGCTGGGGATGGACCCGATGGTGTTCATCCGCCGCTTGATTGCTGCCAGCAGCGAGGATATCGGGCTGGCTAATCCGCAAGCGATGGTGCAGGCAGTAAGCGCACTGGACGCCTACCGGAATAACGGCTGGCCGGAAGCCAAGCTTAATATCGCCCAGGCTATCCTGTTTGCGGTGGAAAGTCCAAAATCCGATGGCGTTGTGACCGCCATATCACGTGCGATGTCCGCCATGGATGAAGTAAAATCGGCGGAGGTCCCGCTTCATCTGCGTGATGCGCATTATTCGGGGGCGGTGAAGCTGGGACATGTCGGCTATAAGTACCCGCATGATTATCCGGGCCATTACGTGAAGCAGGAATATTTGCCGAAGGAGCTCTCCCGCCGGGTGTTCTATCAGGCGACCGAGCAGGGGAACGAAGCCAAGATCGCTCACAACCAGCGATTACGACGCGAAGAATAGGGTCTTACTGCGATAACGGGATCTACGGCCGCTAGTTTAGTTAAATGGAGGAAACGAATGATGAAAACAGGGAAACAACGGTTTGTCATCCTGCTGCTGTCCGCCGGTCTTATGCTCAGCGGCTGTTCGGGGAAAAGCGCTCAGGAGCAGGTCGTAAGTGGACAGGCAACCGAGGCAGCGCATGAGCATGGACATCAGACGCAGCTGTCCAACGGGGATATCCAGGAGGCGACAGCTTCGATTGATGAGCTGCCTGCCTTTTTGAAGAGCCAGACCAGCGAACTCCAAACGATCTATGCCTTGTCCGCGCAGGTCAGTGATGTCCTGAAATACATTCCTTGTTATTGCGGCTGTGGGGACAGTGCCGGTCATGAGAGCAACCTGAACTGTTTTATTGATGAGATCCAGGAGGACGGCACCGTTGTATGGGACGATCATGGCACCCGCTGCGGGGTATGCCTGGACATTGCCGTGGAATCTGCCAAAATGAGCAGCGAGGGCAAGAGCCTGACGGAGATTCGGACCGCAATCGACGAGAAATACAGCACAGGTTATGCTAAGCCGACACCTACCCCGATGCCGCCAGCAGAAAGTTAATCCTGCTGCGGCTAAGCAAGAAGGTACCCGATGTGATCAATGGATCACTCGAGTGCCTTTTTTCTGTTGGGATTCATGTCCTTTATGGACGTTATCAGGAATCGCTGATTCGCTTCATAGGATCAATAGGCGTGATCTATCTCACAGCACTAAACTATATATGGATGTAAATTGATTAAACGAAACTATATATAGTGTTTTAATGTTCTGAGAAGAAGGAGTTGATCGATTTCATGAAAGTCATGAAGAGAGACGGATGCCTGGTCAATTTTGAGATAAGCCGGATTGTAAAGGCGGTGGATAAAGCTTTTATAGCAGTTGAGGGAGTGTCCCGCAAGGAGGCTTCCCTGCAGCTTGGCGAGGAGGTTGTCCGCGCCACCGCGGGGATGGAGCAGGTCAGTGTGGAGGAAATTCAGGATATCGTTGTCGAGCAATTGCAAAGCACAGGTTATGCAGAGGCCGCGGCAGCTTATCAACATTACAGGGAAGCCCGTGACCTGGAGCGGATGCGGCGGGGAGAGCTCTACAAGATCAGCAGGGATGTGATTGGGGTAACGAATCTGGATCTGCTGCGAGAGAATGCGAATCTGAACGGGGAATCATTCAGTGGAAAAATGAGTCGGATCGGCTCCGAGTACGCCAAATGGATGGCAAGCAAATTTATCCTGCCCGGAGAGCTCATGAGAGCCGTCAGGGATGGTTATGTGTACGTACACGACCTGGACCAGTATGCACTCGGAACGACGAACTGTATTTTCATCCCGTTTGATCGTCTATTGGCCAAGGGATTCAATACCGGTAACGGATCGGTCAGGCCGCCGCAGAGCATCATGACTGCGATGGCGCTGGTAGCCATCATTTTTCAATCTCAGCAGAACAGTCAATTCGGCGGCGTGTCCGGAAATAAAATCGATTGGGATCTGGCCCCGTATGTCGGCAAATCGTTTCGCCGGCATTTTCGGAAAGGGCTTGCCTACTTCGGAGAGGTGGAGCAGGGCGAGCATAGACCGAATGTACGAGTTCTTCCCGATAACGAATTATACATAGACAACGAGCAGTTGAAGGACTCTTATCCGCGAATATATCATTACGCATATAACGAAACGGTAAATGAAGTAAAGCAGGCCGCGGAATCCCTGATTCACAATCTGAACACGATGAGCAGCCGGGCGGGCGGACAGATTCCCTTTACATCGCTGAACTATGGCATGTGCACGTCAACGGAAGGAAGGCTGGTATCCCACGCTCTGCTGGATGCCACGATGAGAGGGCTCGGCGGGGGAGAGACGCCGATATTTCCGCAGCATATTTTCCAGTGCAAGCTAGGGGTTAACCAGGCGGAAGGGGAGCCCAATTACGATCTGTTCCTGAAAGCCGTTGAGTGCTCCAGCCGCAGGCTCTACCCGAACTTTGTCAACGTGGATGCGTCGTTTAATCTGGTCTACTATAAGCCGGACGAGCCAGACACGATTATTGCCACCATGGGCTGCAGGACACGGACGATTTCAGACCGGTTCGGGCGAAACCGCCTAAGCGGAAAAGGCAACTTGTCCTTTAATACGATCAATCTGGTTCGTCTCGGCATCGAGCATGGCATCATCGAAGGCAAGCGGGATATGCCCGACCTGAGCCTCTTCTACGAGCAGCTGGATCAGTATATGACGATTGCGGTAGAGGGTTTGATTCACCGCTACGAGCTGCAAGCGGACCAACCGGCCAAAGCGTCCGATTTTATGATGCGGGAAGGCGTGTGGGAAGGCGGCGAAGATCTGGCCCCGGAGGACAAGGTACGCGAACTGATTAAGCACGGCACTCTGGCACTTGGATTCATTGGGCTTGCAGAATGCCTGAAGGCTTTGACCGGACTGCATCACGGAGAGGACGAGAGCAGCCGCAGGCTGGGAATCGAAATCATCCGACATATGCGTCAGTTCTGCGATGCGGCCAGTGAAAAATACGACCTGAACATTACGTTGTTTGCCACGCCGGCAGAAGGGCTGTCCGGAAAATTCACGAAGCTTGACCGGCAAACCTTCGGTGTGATCGAGGGTGTGACAGACCGTGAGTATTATACGAACTCGTTTCATGTACCCGTGTACTATCCAATGGCCGCGTACCGGAAAATCCGTTCCGAAGCTCCTTTCCATGAGCTGTGTAATGCAGGAGCGATTTCTTATGTGGAGCTGGACGGCAATGCCCGGCAGAATACAGCTGCTTTTCGGGACATTGTGCAGTTTGCCTTGAAGCAGAACATTGGCTATTTCTCCGTAAACCATCCCGTCGACCGCTGTCCGGCATGCAACTACGAAGGGATCATCGGAAGCTTTTGCCCTGGATGCGGCGCTACGGAAGATAATGGGGACTTCCAGCGGCTGCGGAGGGTGACGGGATACCTAACGGGCAATTATACGGAGCGCTTCAATTCGGCCAAGCAGGCTGAGGTCAGGGATCGGGTGAAGCATCTGTGAATGTGTGCGGATATATCCCCGAGAGCATTAATGAAGGCCCGGGACTTCGGGCAGTTCTATTCGTGAGCGGCTGCCGTCATGCCTGCGCCGGATGCTTTAATACGGATTCCTGGGACTTTGAAGCGGGGGAGCCGTTTACAGAAGAATTGTCCGCGTCCATACTGCAGGATATCGTCGACAACCCTTTGCTGGATGGCGTGACCTTATGCGGTGGGGACCCGTTCTTCTCGCCGGAGGAATGCGCGGCATTTGTTCGCAAGCTCAGGACCCTCTGTCCCGGGAAAAGTATATGGGCCTACACGGGCTTCACCTTTGAAGCGCTGATAAGGCAGCCGAAGCTGCGCGAATTGGCAAAACAGTGCGACGTTATCGTGGATGGCAAATTCCAGTTGGAGCTAAGGGATGTCTCGCTTCCCTTTCGAGGCAGCTCGAATCAGCGTTTCATTGACGTATCCGCCAGCCTAGAACGCGGAGAAACGGTAGAATATGTTCTTCGCTAACATGTAAAAAAAGAGCACACACTTCACGGAATCTTCCGTGTTAAGCGTGTGCTCTTTTCGTTTAGGCCAGCGGATTAATAAGGAACTTTATCCGCCGTTTCGATCGTTCCGCCGCCAAGGCATTCGTCCCCTTGGTAGAAGACAACGGCTTGACCCGGCGTGATTGCTTTTTGCGGCTTCGCAAACGCGACATGAACGGTTCCGTCTTCGCGCGGAGTTATCGTTACTTCCTGGTCCGGCTGACGGTAGCGGAATTTCGCGGTGCAGGTGTAGGCGTCTTTGGGCATAGCGTCTTGTCCTGCAATCCAGTTGATTCCGGAGGCAGCGAGTCCGGTTGAATACAAACACGGATGATCGCCTTGAACAACGTACAGAATATTGTTAGTCAAATCCTTGTCGGCAACGAACCAAGGCTCTCCGGAGCCTGAGCCGCCAATTCCAAGACCTTGGCGTTGTCCCAGCGTGTAATACATCAGGCCATCATGGCGGCCTTTTACCTCACCGGTGACAATGTCCACCATATCGCCGGATTGGGCTGGGAGGTATTGTCCAAGAAATTCTTTGAAATTCCGCTCGCCGATGAAACAAACGCCGGTGCTGTCTTTTTTCTTGGCGGTATACAGTCCGGCTTCCTCAGCGAGTCGGCGAACTTCGGGTTTCGGGAGATGCCCGATCGGGAACATCGCCTTGGAGAGCTGCTCTTGGCTCAGCGCATTGAGGAAGTAGGTTTGATCCTTGTTGCTGTCGACACCGCGCAGCAGACGGTACTGTCCGTCTTCTTCAATGACGCGGGCGTAATGGCCGGTAGCTACATAGTCGGCTCCCAGATCCACTGCCTTGTTCAGAAATTCGCCGAATTTGATTTCACGGTTGCACATGACATCGGGGTTCGGCGTTCTCCCGGCTTTATATTCATCGAGGAAATAGGAAAATACTTTATCAAAGTACTCCTTCTCGAAATTGACGGTATAGTAGGGAATGTCGAGCTGCTCGCACACGCGGCGCACGTCTTCAGCGTCCGCTTCAGCTGTGCAGTAGCCAAGCTCATCGGTATCATCCCAGTTTTTCATAAAGATGCCGATCACTTCATAGCCCTGCTGTTTGAGCAGGAGCGCTGTTACGGAGGAGTCGACTCCTCCCGACATGCCGACAACGATACGAGTGTTATGTTTTTCTTTTGACATCGTTATCACCATTTTCATATTGAATTGTGCCCATGGAGGTATTTTAACATATTGGAACAAGGTTCACACGTTTCATTTTGTCCACTCAGGGTGAACATTTTTCAGGTTTCCGATTGGAATATTACCCATTGAGGTTCAGGATATGTTACCATAAGCTGAGGGTAATGATCGGAATACGGAGAAAAACACAGGATAAGCTGCTTCGCACGTGGATTATGCCGTATTTGTCGCTCACCCGCCACCTACAATTCATGTACAGGATGGACATAATATACAAATTGCCGAAAGAGGTGTCACCTTTGAAGATATCAACAAAAGGAAGATACGGATTAACCATTATGATGGAGCTGGCCGCCAGGTTTGGTGAAGGGCCGACTTCGCTGAAGAGCATTGCCGAGAAGAACCAGCTGTCGGAACATTATCTTGAGCAGCTGATCGCACCGCTGCGGAATGCAGGGCTGGTCAAAAGCATCCGCGGCGCATACGGAGGCTATATCCTGTCCCGTGATCCGGCATCCATAACGGCCGGGGACGTCATCCGCGTACTGGAAGGACCGATATCTCCTGTGGATTTCACGGAAGAGGACGATCCGGCGAAGCGGGATCTGTGGCTCCGTATCCGCGACAGCATTGCTGAAGTGCTGGATTCCACGACGCTGGATTATCTGATCAACTATCAGGAACAGTCTGCTGCAGACAACTATATGTTTTACATTTAAGGGTGACGGATATGAGATCAGTATATTTGGATCATGCCGCATCAACCCCGGTTCATCCGGAGGTTGCCGAGCGGATGATGAAGGTGATGACAAGCCAATACGGCAATGCTTCAAGCGTTCATGCTTTTGGACGGGAAGCGAAGAAGATCGTGAATGGGGCGCGTGATCGAATTGCGTCCCTTTTAGGATGCCAATCGGACGAGCTGGTGTTCACCGCCGGCGGAACCGAGAGCGATAACCTGGCTATACTTGGATTGCTGGAGTCGCTTGGTGTGAAGGGCAAGCATGTGATTACGTCGGCGATTGAACACCATGCGGTGCTTCATACATGCCATGAGCTGGAACGGCGGGGCTGTGAGGTTACCTATGTCCCCGTCGACTCTACTGGGCGTGTCTCTGTGGAGGACATTGCGGGCGCAATTCAGGACAACACAGTGCTTGTCACCATTATGTATGGCAACAATGAAGTAGGCACCGTTCAGCCGATTTTCGAAATCGGCGAGCTCTGCCGGAGCCGGGGCATCGTGTTCCATACCGATGCTGTTCAGGCCTTGGGATCGGAACCGATCAACTGCCGCGAGCTGCCTGTGGATATGTGGAGTTTTTCCGCCCACAAAATCAACGGACCCCAGGGCGTCGGAGCATTGGTTGTCCGCAGAGGTCTCAGCGTATCTCCGCGTCTGTTCGGAGGGCTGCAGGAGAAGAAGCGTCGCGCCGGAACAGAGAATATGGCTGGAATTGCCGGTTTTACGGCAGCAGTGGAATGGACCGTTATGAATATGGAGGCGCGTATCCAGCATTATCGCGAGCTGAGATCGACGCTGCTCGAAGGACTTCGTCAGGAGATTGGCGAGGATGCTTTTGTGATCAACGGAAATTCGGAACATTACCTACCTCACATCCTAAATATCAGCTTTCCCGGTGCCAATACGGAGACGATGCTGATGAACCTCGATATGGAAAGAATTGCGGCGGCAAGCGGCTCGGCTTGTACGTCGGGATCTCTGGAAATATCCCATGTACTCCAAGCAATGAAACTTTCTGATCCTGTTTTGCGCTCCGCGATTCGTATTAGTTTCGGTTTGGGTAATACTACACAAGAAATGGAGTACACTGCCCAAAAAATTGGAACCATCCTTAATCGGTTACGTAAATAGATGTTAAGGGATTTCTCCTTCTAGGGAATAGGGGGTATGCGTTCGTCCATTTCATCCTTGGAAATGGCCCGTCAGGCTAACGAAATTTTGACCGGCGGCTGATTTCAAACCATGAAGGATGAGGAGGTGTCCACTGTATATGAAACTTCAAGAAATGATTGGACTGGCTGTATTCGACGTGGAGAACGGTAAGGAAATCGGCAAAATCCACGATTTTATACTAGATGAGAACTGGTTGATTACCGGGTTGGAGCTGGAAGGCAAGGCTTTGTTTTCCTCGCATGTGAAAAGCGTCTCATGGGAAGATATCGTAGCATACGGGGAAGATGCCGTCATGATCCGGAGCCAAGAGGCTGTCCGCAAGCTGGGCGCCAATGATATACCGCTTACGTACCTTTTGGGCAAGCGCAAACTGAAAGAGATGCAGGTCTTGACAGAGGATGGCATCCTGCTCGGGCGTATATCGGATGTTTATTTTGAGCAGGAACAGGGCAATACAATACTAGGGTTGGAAATATCCGATGGATTTGTCTCGGATTTGATCGAAGGTCGCAAATGGCTGCCTTGCACAGCGGAAATGGCTATCGGTGAAAGTGCCGTTATGGTACCCCCGATGAGCGAACAGCGTCTGGAAAAAGCCATTAATTCTGTGAACGGATAGGGTGAGGTAGGATGAAATGTCCAAACTGTAGTTCCAAAGATATCGGGAAAATCGGCTCCCACCAGTTTTATTGCTGGGGTTGCTTTATCGAATTGACAGTCAACGGAGAGAAAATGTCCGTATACCAGGTAGAAGAGGATGGCACGCTCAGCTCGCTGGATGATTTGTTCTTCGGTGATGAAATGCAGCCGGATTTCCCTCCAATGCACGCGTCTTCCTAAGAAACGCGTACATATTGCAAGATAACGACTCCTTGCTGAAGGCCTGTATGGCTGACTAAGCAGGAGTCTTTTTCACTTTGTCCGGCGGAAATGTTAGTTTATTTCTGGATGCTTGTACATATACTACAGGGTAGCTTTCGAAAAAGGAGGGTGCCTGTGTGGAACAGCTGACCGAGAACAAATGGTTTCGATTGTTGGTATGGTTAATGCTCGGACTCATCTCTCTTTACTTTGTCTGGCTGCTGCGTCCGCTGTTTCTGGATGTCTATCGATTTCTCAAAGCTGTCCTGGCGCCATTTCTGGTTGCCATGATCATATCTTATGTGCTCAATCCGGTTGTATGCATGCTCTCTGACCGCAAAGTTCCGCGGAGCATGGCCGTGCTGCTCATTTATGCCGTCTTTCTCACGTCGCTTGCCGTCATTCTGATGAACATGATTCCGATGCTGATTCGGCAGCTGGAGGAGCTCAATGAGCACTTGCCTGAATTAACGATGAACGCCCAAAGTTTGATGACCAATCTGGACAGCAGGCTGCTGCCCCCGGGAGTAAGGACAGGCGTCAACAGCTGGTTCTTGCAGATGGAATCGAGGCTGGCCGGAGGGATCTCGGATTTCATGGACAATATCGGCAACACGATTAATATCCTGTTTAACGTGTTAATTGTTCCATTCTTGATCTTTTACATATTAAAAGATTTTGAGGTGTTCCAGCGAACCGCCGTATCCTATCTGCCGCGGAGCCGCCGGAAGTCGATTGTTACGCTGCTTAAGGAAATCGACACGGCTCTTGGAAACTATGTCCGCGGACAATTCCTGGTATGCTTAATCATCGGTGTACTGGCTTATGTAGGCTATATGATCGTTGGTATGCCGTACGCACTGCTGCTGGCAAGCATCGTGGCGGTGTTTAACATCATTCCGTATTTGGGCCCTTTTCTCGGGGCGGCTCCTGCGCTTGTGATGGCGTCCACGATTTCCTGGAAGATGGTGCTGCTGGTGGTGGCCGTTAATATGATCTGCCAGACGCTGGAGAGCAACATCATTTCGCCCCAAGTGGTGGGGAAAAAGCTGCATATGCATCCGCTCCTGATCATTTTTGCGCTCCTTGTCGGCGGTCAGATCGCAGGAACCGTGGGCTTGATTTTGGCTGTTCCCGTCTTTGCCGTCATCAAGGTGCTGCTGCAGCATTTTTTTGCTTATTATGTCAGAAGGAAATCCGGCTGAAGACTCCAGTCTGCAGCGGCAATGTTCATGCATTGACAGATAGTTTCGCCCTATATATACTTGAAATGATAAACCTATAAACGTACAAATCGATGAGAAAATCAAGTAGGCTTTGCGTACCTTGCCCAGAGAACAGGTTCCTGCCCGGAGAGTTTCCGGCTGGCTGCGAGAACCTGGAAGCGAACCTAAGCCGAATGCTAATTTTTGAGTGTGATTCAAATTCACCGGGTGGCCCCCGTTATCCAGCCGTTACGAGGCGATCGTCACTTATGTTGTTCCAGGAGAACCCTGCTGGAGGATAAATGGACGATAACCAGGGTGGTACCGCGAGAACATCGTCCCTGAATTCAATTCAGGGGCGTTTTTTGTGTTCGGAACCAAGTGATCCGGGCGCTATATTATGACTGGAGGAAGTGTAGAGATGAAAGCTAGTGAAATCCGTTCCAAATGGCTAGAGTTTTTTGCAGAGAAAGGCCACAATATCGAGCCAAGTGCATCGCTTGTTCCGCACAATGACCCGTCCCTGCTCTGGATTAATGCAGGCATGGCTCCGCTCAAACCTTATTTTGACGGGCGCGTGAAGCCGGAGAATCCGAGAATTGCGAATTCGCAGAAATGTATTCGGACCAATGATATTGAGAATGTCGGCAAAACCCGCCGCCACCATACATTCTTCGAAATGTTGGGCAACTTCTCCATTGGGGATTATTTTAAGGAAGAGGTTATCACCTGGGCTTGGGAGTTCCTGACGGACAAGAAATGGATCGGCTTCGATCCGGAGAAGCTGTCCGTCACCGTGTATCCGGAAGACGAGGAAGCCTTTAAATTGTGGAACGAAAAAATCGGACTTCCGAAGGAACGCATCATTAAGCTGCAGGATAACTTTTGGGATATCGGCGAAGGACCTTGCGGACCTTGTACCGAGATTTTCTATGATCGCGGTGAAGGATACGACACGGATGCTCCGGAATCCGAAATGTTCCCTGGTGGTGAGAATGAACGCTGGCTCGAAGTATGGAACCTCGTATTCTCCCAGTTCAACCACAACAAGGACGGCAGCTATACACCGCTTCCGAACAAGAACATTGATACGGGTGCAGGGCTTGAGCGCTTTGCTTCCATCCTGCAAAACGTAGCATCCAACTTCGATACCGACCTGTTCCAGCCGATCATCCAGAAGACGGCAGAGCTTGCCGGCGTTAAATACAATGAGAAGACGGAGTACGATATCGCGCTGAAAGTCATTGCAGACCATATCCGGACGGTTGCATTTGCAGTTGGCGATGGCGTGCTGCCTTCCAACGAAGGCCGCGGCTATGTCATCCGTCGTTTGCTCCGCCGTGCGGTTCGTTACGGAAAGGTGCTCGGGCTGGACAAACCATTCATGTATACTTTGACCGGAACCGTAGGCGATATTATGGGCGTATACTATCCAGAGGTCGTTGAGAAGCGCGCCTTTATCGAGAAGGTCATCGCAACGGAAGAAGAACAGTTCCACAAAACGCTCTCCGACGGCTTGAACATCCTGGCTGACGTTAGCGCCGAAGCGAAGAAGCAAGGCAAATCGGTCATTAGCGGCAGCGACGCGTTCAAATTGTATGATACGTATGGCTTCCCGTTTGATTTAACGGAGGATTATGCGTCCGAACACGGATTAACCGTGGACCGTGAAGGCTTTGATGCTGCGATGAAGGAACAGCGTGACCGTGCGCGTGCGGCCCGTCATGAAACGGAAAGCATGAAGGTTCAAGGCGGCGTTCTTTCCGATTATACGGTTAAAAGTGAATTTGTTGGATATAATGACACCGTCAGCGAGGCGAAAGTGCTCGCCATTGTTTCCGGTGACAGCTTCGCAGACAGCGTCAGTGAAGGCGAGACCTGTCAGGTCATTCTGGACGTTACCCCGTTCTATGCCGAAAGCGGCGGCCAGGTCAGCGATCAGGGGATGTTGGAAGGCGGATCCGTTCGTGCCAGAGTGGAAGGTCTCTTCAAGGCTCCCCATGGACAGCATGTGCATTTCGTAACCGTAGAGCTCGGCGAGCTTAAAGTGGGCGATACGGTCAAGGCGCAAGTGGACTCCGCCATGCGCAATGATATCGTCAAGAACCATACCGCTACACACCTTTTGCATAAAGCATTGAAGGAAGTGCTGGGCGATCATGTCAATCAGGCAGGTTCTCTTGTTGAACCGCAGCGTCTGCGCTTCGACTTCTCCCACTTCGGGAGCATTACGCCGGAGGAGCTCGCCGATATTGAGCGCCGCGTGAATGAACAGGTATGGAAGAGCATTCCGGTTGTTATCGAGCGCAAGGCCATTGATGAAGCGAAGGCGATGGGCGCCATGGCACTGTTCGGAGAGAAATACGGAGATATCGTCCGTGTCGTTCAGGTCGGAGATTACAGCATCGAGCTGTGCGGCGGATGCCATGTGGGCAACACCTCCCAGATCGGAATCTTCAAGCTGCTTGGCGAGAGCGGCATCGGCTCCGGCGTTCGCCGCATTGAAGCCGTAACGGGACGTTACGCTTATGAGCATCTGGAAGGCCAAATGGACCTGCTCAAGCAAGCCGCTGGCTTGTTGAAGAGCAATCTTGCGGACGTGCCGAAGCGGATTGAAGGCCTGAACCAGCAGGTGAAGGATCTTGCCCGGGAGAACGAGTCCCTGCAAGGCAAACTCGGAGCAATTGAGGCTAGCCAGTTGACCGATAAAGTGAAGCAGGTCGGAAACACGTCGCTGCTTGCTTCTGAAGTGCAGGCTGGCAGCATGGACGGACTCCGCGGCATTGCTGACGAATTGAAGGGCAAGCTGCCGGAGACGATCCTCGTGCTCGGCTCCAAAGCAGGCGACAAGGTGAATTTCGTCGTAGCCGTTCCGCAGGATTTGGTGAAGCAGGGCTATCATGCCGGCAAACTCGTTAAAGAAGTGGCTTCGATATGCGGCGGAGGCGGCGGAGGCCGTCCGGATATGGCGCAAGCCGGGGGCAAGGATGCTTCCAAACTGATCCAGGCGCTGCAGCACGCCGAGGATCTCATAGCCCGGGGCGTGTAACAGATTTGTCCAGAATGTGTACAGAATGTGTACAGCAAGCAATCGTAAGCGGGATCCAACATTTTGCTGTACACAATCCCGAATTTTTTGGAACACTCTCTAAATATTTCGCTTTCGATTTCCGTAGAGACTTAGGATTATGTTATGATATAACTAGATCAAGCTGGTAAATATTTATTCGACGAAGCATGGTAAACATGTTCTTTGAAGAAGCGAGGTGTGTCACACATGGACTCCATGGATAAGACTGTCAAGTTCAATGTAAAAGGTGATGAAAAGGAGGCTTCCGCCCAGGACATTCTACTTTCGGTATACGATTCGCTGGTAGAGAAGGAGTACAATCCGATTAACCAAATCGTAGGGTATCTTTTGTCCGGGGATCCCGCTTATATACCTCGGCACAATAATGCCAGAAGTTTGATCCGGAAAAAAGAGCGAGATGAATTGATTGAAGAACTGGTCCGGTTCTACTTAGCCAGTCACCGTTAGGAGCACACAGGGATGAAGAAGATCATGGGATTAGATTACGGGGACCGCAGAATCGGTGTTGCCATAAGCGACGCGTTCGGATGGACGGCCCAAGGGGTTGAAGTTATCGAGCGCCGCCGTGATGAAGGCGAACTGGACAGAATTGCCGCACTCGTCAAAGATAACGAGGTCGGTGAAATCGTGGTCGGCTTGCCTAAAAATATGAACGGCACGATTGGTCCGCGGGGCGAAATCTGCATGGAATTCGCAAGCACATTGCGAGAGTCCCTATCCTTACCCGTTCACCTTTGGGATGAACGGCTATCAACAGTATCCGCTGAAAGGACATTGCTTGAAGCCGATGTCAGCCGAAAGAAGCGAAAACAGGTTGTAGATAAAATGGCGGCAAGCTTGATTTTGCAAAACTACTTGGATTCTAAAAGGTAAAGGTGAGGGTGATTACAATGGCTAATGAGCATATTGGTATGGAAGAAGAACCGGAAATTATTTATATTCCCGACGATGAGGGCAACGAGGAAGAATTCGAAGTCATCATGAAATTCGAAGTGGATGGCTCGGATGCTAAATATATGATGGTCGTACCAAGGGAGTCTGCCGACGAAGAGACAGACGAGGTCTACGCCTTCCGTTATGAGGAAGACGGTGACGACTTGAAATTGTTTATGATTGAAGACGATGAAGAATGGGCCATTGTTGAAGAAACCTTCAATACGCTCGTGGAAGAGCTGGACGGGAGAGACGAATGATGTCTGATTTTTCGGTTGAGAATATCGTATGGACCCAAGTACTTAAGGAAGCATTCGGTGAGAGTGTCGAGCTTGAGGACGATAAAGGCCATATCGAGGTTTATGATATTGCCGCCGAATTTGAAGTGGATGGTCAAGGGTATACCATTCTGGTTCAGCCGGATCGAACCGATGAGGCGTACGAGGTGCTTCGTATCGTCAAGGGCGAGGACGGCGGATTGCAGCTGGCAACCATTGACGACGACGAGGAATGGGAGAATGTGTCAGAGCTCTATGATGAGCTGACGTTTCCCGAAGGAGACGAGGATTAAGTTCCCTCCTGCAGGAGCACATGCTTAATTTTCAAATGAAAGTTCAGGAAGGGGCGGAGCTGTCCGCCCCTTTTGGTGTGAAGGGATGAGTAGATTGAAGAAACTGGCAATAGCAGTATTGGTCCTGATCCTCCTTGCGGGCGGGGCCGTATTTTACGTATGGAATGGTTTACAGCCCGTTCAAAGCTCGGAAACTCCCGTCGAATTCACTGTGGAGTCCGGCATGAGCACGTCCTCTATCGCCGATCTGCTTGAGGAAAAGGGACTGATCAAGAATGCCCTTATACTTAAAGGTTATTTAAAGCTTAGCGGGGAAGGAAGCCGTCTGATGGCAGGAACCTATGAGGCAACCCCAGGCACTCCGTTCAAGGAACTGTTATCGAAGATGAACAAAGGCGAAGTGAAGCCCGAGGAGATGGTTCGTTTCACGATCCCTGAGGGATATACGATCCTTCAAATGGCGGAGACCATCGCTCAAGAGAGCGGAATCGATGAGAAGGAATTCTTGAAGGTTGTGGATCAGCCTGCCGGCTGGGATGTTCCGATTACTGGAGAAATTCCCCAGGAAGCAGACCTCAGGCATCATCTCGAGGGATACTTGTTCCCTGCGACCTATGAACTGCCGAAGAAGGATATTACGGCAAAAGGCATTGTAGAAACCATGCTGAAAGAAACGGAGAAGCGTTTGGCCGAAATTCCGGGTTGGGAGCGTCAATTGGAGGCTCGCGGCGTAACGTTCCATGAACTCATGACCGTCGCTTCGCTGGTGGAGCGGGAAGTGGTTGCAGATCAGGAGCGTGCCCTGGTGGCTGGCGTTATATATAATCGATTGGAAGAGGACATGAGGCTGGAAATCGATGCAACCGTTCAATATCTGTTGGATAAACCGAAGGAACGATTGCTTTATGCCGACCTTGAGGTTGAAAGCCCGTATAACACATATCGTCAAAAGGGTCTGCCGCCTGGCCCTATCTCGAGCCCGAGCCTGGAATCGATTCAGGCTGCTTTGAATCCGGAGAAATCCGATTATTTGTTCTATGTAACAAAGAAAGACGGTACACAAGAGCATCTGTTTGCCAAAACGTATAAAGAGCATTTGAAGAATATCGAGACCAGCAAGAAGATGGCACAACAATAATATTACGTGTTGAGCAAGTCCGCTGATACGCTGAGTGACAAGGAACAGATCCAGCTCGTACTCAGAAGAGTCTTGTTGAACAACCTCTAAGTAGGGAGGAATTTTTAAATGAGTATCAAACCTGAATTATTGGCAGCAGCCGGGTCTCTGGCTGATGCCGCTGCTTACCTGGAAGCGGGAGCCGACGCACTGCTCGTTGGCGAGGATCGATTCGGCATGAGACTGCCTGGCAGTCTGACATTGGACGAAATATCCCAAGTCGTACAGCTTGCTCATGAACGAGGAAGCAAAGTGAACGTCAGCTTGAACAACTTGATGACGAATGATTTGCTGCCCGAGCTACCTGCCTATGTTAAGGCGCTCGGAGAAATCGGAGTAGACGCGGTGGAATTTAACGATCCATCCGTACTCACTACCGTAAAAGAGCTGGCTCCTCAGGTAAAACTTCATTGGAACGCAGAAATGACCGCCACCAACTATTCAACGGCCAATTACTGGGGAAGCAAAGGCGCCTCCCGGGTTATTCTTGCGCGTGAATTAAATATGGACGAGGTAACGGACATGAAGCCGCAGCTTCAGCTGGAAGCACAGGTTCAGGTTCATGGCATGACCAACATCTATCATTCCAAGCGGCGCCTGGTGAACAGCTATATGCAGCAGCAGGGCAGACCGGTGAATGAAGGCAGCCTTGGCAAGGAGCGCGGTTTGTTTCTCATTGAAGCTGAGCGTCAAGAAGAGAAATATCCGATCTATGAAGATATCAATGGAACCCATATTATGAGTTCGGAGGATATTTGCATTCTGGAGGATTTGCATCTGTTAATGGCAGCAGGCATGGACAGCTTTAAGGTGGAGACGCTGCTGAAGCCGCGGCATTACAATGAGCTGGTGATTCGAACCTATCGCCAAGCGATTGATTTATATGCTGCAGATGCATCCACTTATGCTTTTCAGGAAGAGTGGATGGACGGAATTCGCGCGATTCAGGATCCGGAACGTGAATTGTCGTTTGGATTTTTCTATAAGGAACAAGTTTATTAAGGAGTGGACAGCATGGAAGCAATGGCACAGCCAAAGTACAAGGGCAAACGCTATCGCCTGGACAAGCCGGAATTGCTCGCCCCGGCGGGTAATCTGGAAAAACTGAAATTTGCGGTGCATTATGGCGCCGATGCGGTATATATTGGGGGTCAGAAATACGGGCTTCGTTCAAATGCGGACAACTTCAGCTTTGAAGAAATGAAAGAAGGCGTGGAGTTCGCCAAGAAATACGGCGCCAAAGTATTTGTGGCAACCAACATATATGCGCATAATGAGGACATTGAGGGAATTGAAGCATACCTGCGAAGTTTGGAGGAAGCAGGCATTGCGGCAATCATCGCCGCAGATCCGGCAATTATTGAAGTGGCCAAACGTGCCGCGCCCAAGCTCGAAGTTCATCTGAGCACACAGCAATCCACGCTTAATTGGCAGGCCGTGAAGTTCTGGAAGGATGAAGGATTGCCGCGGGTTGTACTTGGACGCGAGGCGAGTCTGGAGGAAATCGCGGCGATTAAAGAGCATGTCGATATTGAGATTGAGGCCTTTATCCATGGCGCGATGTGCTCCTCGTTCTCCGGTCGCTGCGTGTTGTCCAATCATTTTACGGATCGTGATTCCAACCGGGGCGGATGCTGCCAATCCTGCCGTTGGAAATACGATTTGTTTGTGGATGGAAGAGAAGAGCAAGGCCAGTGGGTATCGGAAGAGCAGCAGTTGATGGAACAGCCGGCCCCTGCTCCGTCCCCATTCAAACCGGGCGTTACACAGATCCCGCTGTTCCAGCCGGAAGACAACCAGTTTACGATGGGGTCGAAGGATCTCTGCATGCTGGGGCATATTCCGGATCTGATTGAGGTGGGAATCGATAGCTTCAAGATTGAAGGACGGATGAAATCGATCCATTACGTAGCGACTGTGGTTAATGTATATCGACAGGCGATTGATTCCTATATGGCTGACCCTGATCATTATGTATTGAAGCCGGAATGGATCGAAGAAATTAATAAAGCGGCCAATCGACCGCTGAATACCGGGTTCTTCTATGATACACCGGACCATGAGGATCATATCTATGAACCCGAAGAGAAGGCGGTTCCTTATGACTTCGCCGGCCTGGTGATGGAGTATGACGAGAAGTCGGGAACGGCTGTCATTCAGCAGCGGAACCACTTTAAGCCAGGGGATGAAATCGAGTTCTTCGGACCGGAAGGAACCTTCTTTAAGCAGGCAGTTGGTCCTATTGAGGATGAGAATGGCAATGAACTTGATGCAGCTCGCCATCCTTTGCAGCTCATTCGCATGAAGGTGGATCAGCCGGTGCGCCATTTTGATATGATGAGAAAGCGTAAAGGATAACAAAATATAATTCTAAAGAACTACACAATTGAGAATCCGGGTCTGTGGATGGACCTTGGATTCTTTTTGTTTGTAAAAAAATTAGGGATTAAGAATTGTTTTTTTGCGAAAACCCAAAGGAAAACACCTCCAATTGTCGAAATAAAGAGTAACGAATACGTTTCAAGGGATTGGACCGACGTATTAATAATATGATTGTGGTAGGTGAACAGCTAATGTCAGAAGTTGTGCAGCATGATAAGAAGCCGAAAAAGGGCAAGAAGCCCGGGGGTACCAAAGAGAAAAAGGAAAAACCTTCGGCATCAACAGGGATACATACTGCCAAGTCGTTTTTTTCAAACGTGGGAACGGCTATAAGCCGGATGCCGATGAACCCGGCGAAATCCGTCGGAATCCGGTTGTTCCTGACCTTTTTGTCAGCGATTGTATTTTTTGTGATCGTCTTGGGTTATCTGTCCTACGATAAGGCGAAGAGCACGATTGAGAAGAATGCTGCAAACGGCAATCAGCAGACAATCATTCAGACCTCTGAGAAAATCGACATCATTCTGGAGAAGTACGAGAATGCCGGTAGACAAATCTTCTATGACATCGAATTGCAGAAGTTATTGTCTGAATACACGGATAAAAAGTTAAGCGATTACGACGCCTTTACGGTGGAGCGCAGCATTCGGGATAAACTATCCAATCAGATCACATCGGATTCGTCGATTCGAGCCATTTATTTGATCCCTACCAAGAGTGAGAAGATCATATCGGCAGGTCAAGCCTCGGAGTCTTCGAAAACCGTCCTTGAGCAAAGCTGGTATACCGAATTGAAGGAAGGCGACAAGAAGATTATGTGGCTGCCAACGATGCAGAACAGCGGGGCTCCATATTTCACGATCGCCCGTTCTTTGGGGTCTATGAACGATCTGACTTCAACGTATGTGGTGATGTTTGAGCTTAACGCCTCGGTGCTGGACACGCAGCTGAAGGGAATCAACCTGGGTGAGAACGGCCAACTGCAATTGATCAGTCCGGAAGGCATCGTTGTTTCCTCCAGCGAGTCCTCCATTGTGGGTTCGGAAACCGCCTGGACATTTGCGAAGGAATTTCCGGCCGACACCAAAACGGATGACGTAAGAACGAAGGATGAGGAAGGAAGAAGTGTACTGGCGGTTTATAATACGCTGAACACCAACGATTGGAAGCTCGTAGGATCTGTCCAAACCAGCGAGCTGACGAAGGATGCATCAAGCATACTGGTCATCACGCTTATCGTGGCTGCCATCGACGTTATTTTTGCTATTCTGATCGGGATTTGGATGGTAAGAATGATTGCCCGTCCATTAGGCAAGCTTAACCTGTTGATGAAGGAAGGCGCCAAAGGCAATTTGAATGTTCGCACAGACCATAAGAGCCAGGACGAAATCGGTCAGCTCTCCGCAAGCTTTAACGATATGATGGAGCAGATTACCGGACTCGTTCAGCAAACGAGCAATACCGCTCAAGAAGTGCTTAGAACGGCAACCGAGTTAAGCGATGCCTCGAAGAAGACGGCGATTTCCGCCAAAGAAATTGCCGTAGCAACCGAGGAAATTGCCAACGGTGCCAGCAGTCTAGCGGTTGAAGCCGAACGCGGCAGCGATCTGACCAACAATATCTCGAAGCAGATGCAAATGGTCGTTTCAGCCAACGAAGAGATGGGCAAATCGGCCCGTCACGTGGAAAGCGCGAGTGAGCTTGGAACGAAGCATTTGAGTGACTTGCTGGATAAGACCCATCAGACAGAGGATATGACCCGCTCGATGATGCACAAGGTCGATGGCTTGAAGGAGACGACTTCATCGGTTGTCAAAGTGCTGGACGTACTTCAGAATATTACAAAACAAACGAATATCCTTTCATTGAATGCAACAATCGAGGCTGCCCGTGCTGGGGCAGCTGGTAAAGGCTTTATGGTCGTGGCCGATGAGATCCGCCAGCTGGCAGACCAATCCAGACAGTCCATCGATATGGTCAGCCAGATTACAGACAAGATCATGACCGAGATGAATGAAACCGTCCAGGTATTGCTCGATGCGAATCCACTCTTCAAAGGTCAGATGGATGCTGTTAAGGAGACAAATGATATCTTCGTATCCGTTCAGCAGCAGATGGTCGATTTTATCGAGTCCTTGGATTCGGTAACGCATTCGATTGATGAACTGAATGAATCTCAGAATGTACTTTCGGAAGCGATGAGTAATGTGAGCGCGGTAGCCGAAGAATCCTCCGCAACTTCGGAAGAGGTGGCTTCTCTCTCTACAGAGCAGCAAAGCGTCAGCAGTCAGCTGGTTAATCTATCATCGCAGCTGGAGAATGTATCGAATGATCTCAAAGAGACCTTGTCTCGTTTTAGACTGTAAGATTAATTTCATAATTCAAAGGCTGTTCCATCAGTTTAAGCTGATGGGCAGCCTTTTTTTAACTTTAAAGAGGAAAACTCCATTCGCTGCAGCCCATGCGGTGAAGCCGCTGATTGAGCCAGCTTCCATATGGAAATAATGATGAGATAATAGACCATATTGGAGGAGCAAGACATGAGGCTTATCCGCAATAAGCGAATTACATACGGATGGCTGATACTCACGCTTTTAATCGCCGTATTGACGCTGCGTCTTGCATGGGTGCAGCTCGTGATGAAGCATCAGCGGGTTCCCGGCAGCCGGCATACGATGGTAGAGGCATCGCTGATCCAGAGGGAGCGGGGCATTGTGCTGGATTCCGGTCGCGGTCATTTTACGGATCGGAACGGAAAACCGCTCACGGGCAAACTCATCTGGGCAGCCGTGATGTTTCCTGCTGGCGAGCAGGAACTAAAGAACTCCCATCATCAGTTAGTGAAGCTGGCCCGTATACTGGGAACGAATAAGGATCATTTGATACAGACCTGGGGTAAGTTAAAGGAACCAGAATTGTGGCATGGGGACAATTCCCTCATTCCTCGTTCCTTAACCAAGGATGAGATTGCGCAGATTCAAGAGCTTGAACTTCCGAAACTCAAGGTTCTTCCTTATGAGCAGCGATACGGCAATCGCAAATCGGGAATGCAGTGGCTTGGGTTTGTGTCCGGTCAGCGTAAGGAAAGCCTGTTCTTTGACGATAATCCAGTGGTTACCGGAACCAGCGGATTGGAGAAAACGATGGATTCGTTGATACGGGGGCAAGGGCCGACCATCGTCTATTTTCCGGTTAATAGCACCAATGAAGTCATTCAGGATATCAAGCCCATGGTGAAGGCGCCTGATAATCGGTACTATCCGTTACGGATATCCACCACGATTGATATCGATATTCAACAAGGGATTGAGGCCATAACGGAAAAAGCGGGCATGAAAGAAGGGGCGGTAGTTGTGCTGGATGCCCGAAATGCGGATATCGTGGCCATGGTTTCAAGACCATTCTACAATCCGGAGCAGATTCATCCGAAGGGTGGTCAGTGGGAGAATCGCGGGTTGAAAGCAGCCACGCCAGGGTCCATCTTCAAGCTGGTCACGGCTGCAGCCATACTTGAGCATGGTTTAAGCTCTGAAGGCGAACATTTCCATTGTGATGGTGAATACGGTAAGTTCGGAATGTCCTGCTGGAAAAAGGGGGGGCATGGAACGATTAATCTTCGTGAAGGCTTCGCAGAATCATGCAACGTTGTATTTGCTACACTTGCGGAGAGACTGTCCGCTCAGCAAATGGCGGAGGCGGCCGCCGCACTGGGATTCGGGCAAACGGTAGGCTGGAAATCCCAGCAGTTTCTAGGGCTCCGTTCCTTTGCGCCATTGGATCATGAAGAGAAGGGCACGGTATTTTCCAGCTCGGCGGACGCCTCTGATGCAGGTGTTAGAGTCCAGACAGGCATAGGCCAAAGGGACGCTGCCGTATCCCCGCTGCAAGCCGCCAATGCGATGGTAACGCTGCTTCATGGCGGGGTGAAGACCCAGCCCCGTATTTTACAGCAGATCCGGTATGCTAACGGGCAATTGCTGCAAGATACGGATCCTTTAAAGGAGCGAACATCTGGAAAAGGTATTTCCCGGGAAACCTCATCCACTCTGCTCGAGTGGATGGAGGAGGTTGTCGAAGAGGGAACAGGCAGTACATTAAAAAATCGCCTATGGACTCTTGCAGGTAAATCCGGTACGGCCCAGGTAACAGTGGAAGGCCGTGCCCGAAACAACCAGTGGTTTGTCGGGTACGGCCCAGTGGAGAAGCCACGTTATGCCGTGGCTGTATTGGTTGAAAATCGGAGCCCGAACAGCAGCAATCAGGCAACCGACATATTCGGTCAGGTTTCCGATTTCTTGGCTTCGGTTGAATCGGCCTCCGGCTCTGCGTAAGAGCGGGACATGTCCCATGGAGACACATCGAATTCTTCGCTCGGCAGTCGGATCCACTGCTTCAGATATCCCTGCGTAAGCAGTTCCTTGATGAGAATCAGCAGGATGGGAGCCAGAATCAAGCCGGCAACTCCAAAAATGGACAGCGAGATCATCATAAAGGAAAGCATCAGAAATGCAGAGGATACGCCGATCGAGTTTCCCGTAATTTTAGGCTCGAGCAGCTGTCTGGAAATGACAACCACGGCAAGCAGCACGATCAAGCCAATGGCGAGTCCCGTGTTCCCGACGATGAACAAATAGGTAATCCACGGAATAAGAATAACGGGAACACCCAGCAGCGGCAATACATCGAACACAGCGCAGATGAGCGCAACGGACAGGGAATTTCCCGTACCTAATATCAGAAGTCCTATATATACAATAACAAAGGTAATGCTGACCAGTTTCATCTGAGCTTTTAAATAGGAGCCAATCGCCTTGAATACATTATCTTTAAGGAAAACAAAAGCGGTCTTGAGGGTTCTCGGCGTCTTGTCTTTGGCGATTCTCCGCCAGCTGCCGATCTCAATGCTCAGGAAGAAGGCAAGGATAATCGCAACCCCGAAATTCGCGATAAACGAGGAGAACGATCCCATAAATCCGACGACATAATGGAAAAATGATTCTGCAGCACCTTGGGCAAAGGTAGTGATGTCCTGGAAATATCCGTTCAGACGTTCTGTCAGATCCGGTGGCAGGGCGTCGAGCCTGGTCTGCAGGAATATGAGGGTTTCCGAAAAATGTTTTTGGATCGTTTGGGTGTAACCCGGCAAATTATCCTGCAGGTTCATGAACTGCGACACGATGAGAGCCCCTGCTCCGAACAGGACGCCCAAGATGATGAGCAGGAAGAGCAGAACGGATATTGCCGCGGCAAATGGTTTCGGGAGCCCCCTGCGGTGCAAAAATTTGGAGAAAGGCTCGATAATCAGGAAAACGAGGAAAGATAAAAACACCGGAGCCGCAATTTGGTACAGCTTGCTGAATATGAACATGATGAGGTAAACCGTAAGCACGATTAAACCTATATCAAAGGCGGTTCTCCAATATTTTTTATACAAGGGAAGCATAGTGGGATATCGGCTCCTTTATACTGTATTAATTGATATCATTGTACACGATTTGTGAAAAAAAAGCCTATTTCTTTAAGTGCTATGCTAAAATAATAATAGTGGGTTCATTAGAAAAAGAAATAAAAAGCGGGGAGTTAGCATGCAAACATTACTGCTATGGTTGTTTTACCTTTCATCTTTTTATGCATTTATTCCCGGCATCTTGACCCGGATATTTGGTTTCCGAGTATTTCGCAGGGGAACAGGCTCGAACGACTTTGCCTTAACCTTTGATGATGGTCCTGATCCGCTCTATACACCAAGACTCCTGGATCTTTTGAAGGAGTATAATATGAAGGCGACGTTTTTCCTGGTGGGTTCCCATGCCGAGAAACATCCAGAAGTTGTAAAACGCATTCATAGTGAAGGTCATCTGATCGGGATTCACAACTATGTCCACAAGAGCAATTGGTTCATGCGGCCGGTGACCGTCCGTAAACAAGTCAAGCGCACGGATGATATTATTTACTCCATCACCGGTGAACGATCGAGTTATTACAGACCGCCGTGGGGAATCGTGAATTTATTCGATTTTGCCAAGAATGCCGGCTGCCGCATCATCCTATGGTCTTCGATGTTTAATGATTGGCGGAGCAAGATCGGCGCCGACAAGCTGACCCAGCGAATGCTTTCCAAGCTTAACGGTGGTGAGGTTATGCTCCTACATGACTGCGGCACGACGATGGGGGCGAATCCCGATGCACCTGAGCAAATGCTGATCGCGCTGGAACGTGTTCTGAAAGTCGCAGAGCAGAAGGGAATGAGAAGCATCCGAATCGACGATATGATGGCAAAGGAAAGCAAAGCGAAAGCGAAGAAGCTGTCTCCTCTGAAGCGTATGATCGTCTCGTTATGGCTTCTGTGGGAAAAAGGATTTCATGCGGTATTTGCGCTCAAAACGGTCTCGCCGGCAGATCCGATGCTGCATTTCCGGAAGCGCGCTTTTACCGGCAAAACGGTTGTGATGGAAGATGGCAGCCAGCTTGAAAAGGGAGACCAGGTGCTGGAGCTCCATTTTGATAACAAAAAATTGTTTGAGATCGGCAGCCGCTCCCGTTCGGAAGTGCAGCTCGCCATTAAAATGATTCGTGCCGTGCAGAAAGATCTGCCTTCTCTGGCTAATATGGTATTGGAACGGCCTGAGTACAAGGATATCAAGGGATTGTATGCTGTAACCATGATTTCACGGGGACCGGAGCAATTCGGATTTCATGTCATGGATTTACCGCGGGGACTGTTTGCAAGCTCGTCCAGATTGTATCTGAAACTGCTGCTTAGCGTCATTCATCCGAAAGGGCAGGCCCGTCTTAAAGAGGGCAGTCAGATCATGGAGCCAAAAATGCTGATGATGCCGGTGGATGTTCTGATCGGGCGTTATGCTGAGCAGAAGAGTCAGGTTCAGCCTCCATCCGAGGAGCAGCAGGAAATACAACAGGAACAAGTGGCTGACCTGGCGGTTGCCGGTGCATCGCAGGGCATGTAGTTCATCGAACCGATGGTTTACTGTCATTATGTATGGATTATCTCATAGATGTAATGTGGATATAAAAAAGGGGTTATCCCCGCAGGCCTATCAATGCCTGCGAGGGATAACCCCTTTGCTTTGTATGAATGATAAATTAGATTTTCAATACGCCGCCTGAGCTGGCGTTCGTAACAAGCTTCGAGTAGCGAGCAAGATAACCGGTCTTCACTTTTGGTTCGAAGTCAACCCATTTACTGCGGCGTACAGCCATTTCCTCATCGGAAACGTCCAGCAATTGAATGGTCCGGTTATTCAGGTCAAGCTCGATGATATCACCGTCTTCAACGAAAGCGATAGGTCCGCCTTCCGCCGCTTCCGGCGAGATATGTCCGATGCTGATACCACGGGAAGCACCGGAGAAGCGTCCGTCTGTGATCAGACCGACTTTGGCTCCAAGTCCCATACCTGCGATCTGTGAGGTCGGCGCCAGCATTTCCGGCATACCCGGTCCGCCCTTAGGCCCTTCATAACGAATGACAACCACATGACCTTCCTTGACCTTGCCGTTGGCAATTCCGCTAAGCGCCTCGTCCTGAGAGTTAAAGCAGATAGCAGGCCCTTTATGGTATCCGCCAACCGATGGATCAACGGCACCCACTTTGATGATAGAACCTTCAGGAGCCAGATTGCCATACAGTACCGCGAGACCGCCGCGTTCGGAATACGGGGAATCGATCGGATGGATGACGTTCTGATCCTGGATTTCACAGCCCGCTACGTTCTCGGCCAGCGTCTTGCCTGTTACGGTGATGCAATCCCCGTGCAGTGCGCCCGGCTTCTTGAGAAGCTCATGCAGAACCGCGCTCACACCGCCTGCCAAGTGTACGTCTTCAATAAAGTAATCCGAAGCTGGAGCCAGCTTGGAGATGTGAGGAACGCGGTCAGCAACTTCGTTGATCCGCTCCAGCGGGTAATCGAGACCGGCTTCTTGTGCGAGAGCCAGCGTATGAAGCACGGTGTTGGTGGAGCCGCCCATCGCCATATCCAGCGCAAACGCGTTGTCGATTGCTTCAATGGTTACGATATCACGCGGCTTGAGGTCCAATTTGACGAGCTCCATCAATTGTTTGGCGGATTGCTTGACGAATTCTTTACGCTCTTCGGCGATGGCAAGAATGGTACCATTACCCGGGAGAGCAAGACCCAGCGCTTCGGCTAGACAGTTCATGGAGTTGGCGGTGAACATGCCGGAGCAGGAACCGCATGTTGGACAACCGAATTGTTCCAGTTCCAGGAGCTCATCATCATTGATTTTGCCGACCTGGTGAGCGCCGACGCCTTCAAATACGGAGGTTAGGGACAATTTGCGGCCTTTGCTGTCCACGCCGGCTTTCATCGGCCCGCCGCTGACAAACACCGTAGGGATATTGACGCGCAGGGCACCCATCAGCATGCCGGGCGTGATTTTGTCACAGTTCGGGATACACACCATGCCATCGAACCAGTGAGCCGATACGACGGTTTCCAGGGAATCCGCTATGATCTCGCGGCTTGGCAGCGAGTAGCGCATGCCGATATGACCCATGGCAATTCCGTCATCCACGCCGATGGTGTTGAATTCGAACGGAACGCCGCCAGCTTCACGGATCGCTTCCTTCACGATTTTACCGAATTCCTGAAGATGCACATGACCCGGAACGATGTCGATGTAAGAGTTACATACGGCGATGAACGGTTTGCCGAAATCCTCTTCCTTAACGCCTGCTGCACGCAGAAGGCTGCGGTGCGGCGCGCGGTCAAAGCCTTTTTTGATCATGTCTGAACGCATTTTTTTGGTTGTCATGATGTCGATTTCCCCCCAGATCTATTATAAAATTGTTACGCTTTAGCGCGGTCTTCCGGCAAAGCAGCCGGGTACCTGTAATCAGCGAATAGGTTTTAAATGAGTCTATCACAAAAAGGTAGGTTTTTCTACATGATATTAATAGGAAGCGATGGAAAGACGCCAGCTGTGATGGCATGCAAAGAGCCTGTTTCCCTTGGGTGGAATCAGGCTCCTTTTTGAGTGGTGATGCTATTTCTTGCCGCCTTTGCGGCCAATTTCCTGATAGAATTCACGATTATGATTCCGCGAGGTGGCTTCGCCGCCCTTTTGACCGATTTCCTGGTAAAACTCGCGGCTATGGTTCTTGGACGTCGCTTTGCCGCCTTTTTTACCGATTTCCTGGTAGAATTCTCGGCTGTGTTTTTTCGCGGTCGCTTCGCCGCCAAGACGTCCTGCTTCTTCGCGTGTCATCTTTCGATTGCTGTTGTTTGCCATCACAGATCACTCCTTTACCGTCGTATTTGCTATGCGTATATGTTACTTACCACGGCTTATTTGTCATGAATCAAAACATTCGACTAAAGATTGGTAAATTTCCATTTCGGATCGATTTCAGAGTCCGGCGTTATTTCCGCTTAAATCAGAGTTTATTTCATGGTTTAATAAGAGTATGATCAAGAATAGGATAGGGAGGTTTTTTAACATTGCCGTTTGTTCAAGTGAAGGGACGAACCGTTCCCTGCAAAGGGATTTTGTTTGATAAAGACGGAACGCTGCTCCATTTTATGGCGCTGTGGGGAGGATGGGCCGATTATGTGCTCAAGTTCATGGAGGAACGGCTGGGATTAATGGGAGCCGGCTTCACGCTGCCGAAAGAGCAGGTGCTGGGCACAAAGCATGATGCAAGCGGACGTGTGACGGGGTACGACGTTCAGGGTCCTCTTTCCATGGGTACCGTGGAGGAGACGAACGGGCTGCTGGCTTGGCAGCTGTACGCTGCAGGAATGCCCTGGAACGAAGCGATTATGCAGGTCCATCAGATTACGAAAAACGCCATGTATGAGGTTCGTCAGCAGAAGCCGGCATTCCCGATGCCCGGGCTGGAGAATTTCCTGAAGAAATGCAGCTTGGCGTCCGTGAAGATGGCCGTGGTTACTTCGGACGACACCTCTAATGCCAAGGAACAGCTGGAGTGGATGGGGCTACACACTTCCTTTACAGCCATTTTGGGAAGAGATCAGGTTCGAAACGGCAAGCCGCACCCGGAAATGACGGAGACCGCTTGCCGCCTGCTTGGGATTATGCCCGAGGAAGCGGTGGTGATCGGTGACAGCAACGCGGATATGCAAATGGCGAAGCAAGCAGGCGCCGCTCTGGCTGTGGGTTTAATGACAGATGAAGGGGAACCTGTACATCTGACAGATGCCGATGTCGTCATATCCGATTATAATGAATTAGACGTGTACAGGTAGACGTGTTATTTTAAGGGCTGTACGGAGGTGTAAAAGAGTGGAGAACAGGGAAAAGATCGAGCAGTTGGCAACATGGATCGAAGCGAGCGACTACATTGTTTTTTTCGGGGGAGCCGGTACCTCCACGGAGAGCGGGATTCCTGACTTCCGTTCGGCAGCGGGACTATACCAGAGCGAGCACCAATCTCCGTATCCGCCGGAGGTCATGCTCAGCCACACTTTTTTCATGAAACATCCGGAAGTGTTTTACGACTTTTACCGAAGCAAGATGCTTCACCCGCATGCGCAGCCGAACGGCTGTCACCGGTTGTTGTCGAGACTGGAGCATGACGGTAAGCTGAAGGCGGTGATCACGCAAAATATTGACGGTTTGCATCAGACCGCGGGATGCTCCGAGGTGCTGGAGCTTCATGGCTCTGTGCACCGCAATTATTGCATGGATTGCTCCCGGTTCTACAGCCTCCAGGATATTCTGGACATCAAGGAAACCGTCCCGCGCTGCAAGGATTGCGGAGGACTGGTGCGTCCGGATGTCGTGCTGTATGAAGAGGAATTGGATCAGAACATCATCATGCGCTCGATCCAGGAAATATCGACGGCAGATTTGTTGATTATTGGCGGGACTTCCCTGACGGTACACCCCGCTGCGAGTTTGATATCCTATTTTCATGGGAGCAAGGTAGCTTTGCTGAATGCAGATCCAACCCCTTACGATCACCGCGCAGGCCTTTTGATTGCAGATCGGATCGGTCAGGTCTTGACGCAGGTGGATAAGCTGATTAACACGTAACGGCGATAGCGGCGGGCGCGCTGCTGCACCTATGACTGTAATCGTTTTCTTGTCAAAGGACGACCAAACACGATAAGATGGAATTTAGCAATGGACCTATCACTTAGAGAGGCAGGGATTGCAAGTGACCTATGTGGCTAGCGAAGACCGCTATGAAGGAATGAAGTATAACCGCGTGGGGCGATCCGGATTGAAACTTCCGGCGATCTCCCTTGGATTATGGCATAATTTCGGTGGTGTCGACACGTATGAAAACGGGCGTAATATGATTACGCGCTCCTTCGATTTGGGTATTACCCACTTCGATCTGGCGAACAATTACGGGCCGCCTGCAGGCTCTGCCGAAGAGACGTTCGGTAAAGTTCTCTCAAGAGATCTTAAGGCATACCGTGATGAGCTCGTCATTTCGTCCAAAGCGGGCTATTATATGTGGCCGGGACCTTACGGCGACTTCGGTTCGCGTAAATATTTGGTTGCAAGTCTCGATCAGAGCTTGAAACGTATGGGCCTGGACTATGTCGATATTTTCTATCATCATCGGATGGATCCGGAAACGCCGCTTGAGGAAACCATGGTAGCGCTGGACCATCTTGTTCGTTCAGGCAAGGCGCAATATGTCGGAGTCTCCAATTATTCGCCGGAGAAGACGCGGGAAGCAATCTCGATTCTGAAAAGCCTGGGAACTCCGCTGCTCATCCATCAACCAAGCTACTCCATGCTGGACCGCTGGGTGGAGAACGGACTGCTCGATGTCCTGGAAGAGAACGGGGTCGGAAGCATCGCCTTCACTCCGCTGGCTCAAGGACTATTGACCAACAAATATTTGAATGGTGTGCCCGGCGATTCACGCGCCGCAAGCGCATCCGTATTCTTGAACGAAAGCAACATCACGCCAGAAGTGCTGCGCAAGATCAGAGCTTTGAACCAAATCGCCCAAGCGCGGAACCAGAGTCTCGCCCAATTCGCTCTCGCTTGGGTCCTTCGCGGCGGCCGGGTGACATCTGCCCTGATTGGGGCAAGCAAGGTGAGCCAGATCGAAGACAATGTGGCTGCCTTGAACAACCTGGAGTTCTCGAAGGAAGAACTGGATCGCATTGAAGCGATTCTGAAAACGGAGAACGCCTCTTCTGCAGAGGGATAATGATTACCACTAAGGATTGCATGCTGAACACATAACATAGATACCAAGCTACATGAATGGAGCGCTTCAGGATGGATGACAGACCTGACAGGCGCTCCTTTTTCGTTCAGATATATCGGGCAAACGATATCGTTAAGAAAGTGTGGATGATGAGAGGATATCCTTGCGGTACCTTGTAGGGGATCGACCGACGAGACGCTTGAACTGACGAGAGAAATAGAGCGGATCGGTGAGTCCAACAGATGCGGAAACCTGCTCGATGGACAAATCGGGACGTTCGCGCAGCAGCCGCTTGGATTGGTCGATTCTTAATTTAAGCAGATACGTAATCGGAGTCATGTCCGTTTCCTGCTTGAAGATGCGCGACAGGTACGCGCGGTTGTAGCCCAGGCTTGCGCACATTTGTTCAATCGAGACGGGATGGGCGTATTGGGAAGCCATGTAATTGATCATCTGCTTCACCGTGCGCTGAACCTGCGGTTCTGCCAGTGTTAAACGGGACGGTCGGTCACTCCGATTCATGATCTCGGCCCAGATTAAATGCAGATAACCGATAGCGGCGATATGGGAGCTCTCCTCCCTGGATTGAAAATGGCTTTGAATGAGGGACACGTAGCCCGGAATCGGGTTGTTCTCCATGAGATGGAGGACAGGCTTTTCGGGCGTAAGTCCCGAACAGTGTACACCTTCGCCGGCGTGTTCTCCATCAAAGGCGACCCATCGGTAACGCCAGGGATGGCTCGCATCAGATACATAACTGACAATCTGACCGGGATGGATCAGGAAACAGTCGCCGGGGCCGAGCTGATACCTGTCGGTTTCGGTTCGAAATATGCCATGTCCCGACTCGATGATATGCAATAAGTAATGATCGTATATTTTCGGACCCAATGCATGCTCCGGCCGGGTCTGGCTCTCGCCGGCGAATCGGACGTGAAGCGAATCGCTGCCTTGCTGCGCAGGATTGGAAGCAACAGAATAGGTTGGTTTCATTATTCATTTTCCTTTACAATAAGTTTGGGAAAAAGAGGAACTGTGAAGACAGCGTTGATTTTATGAATTTATTGTACCTCCAAAAGTCACATAAATCCATATGTAACGCACAAGATTTCATTATCGGTTAACGAGATTTCCATTATACTGAAGACAGTAAAACTACCATATGTACAGGATGGAGTGATGGGCAGTGACGACGGAACAGCTTATGGAAAGATTTATGGACAAGCACGGTGAGAGCCAGCATAAGGTTCGCATATTTAACGCGCCCGGCCGCGTGAACCTGATCGGGGAGCATTTGGATTATAACGGAGGCTACGTGCTCCCGGCCGCCTTGGAGTTTGGCACGACCTTGATTATAAGGCCTCGCGACGACAACAAGGTGAGCTTTTCATCCACCAATATCCCCTATGAATTAACGATCAGCCTGGATGAGGATTACGGCTACAAAAGCGATCAATGGACAGATTATCCGGTTGGCGTCATAACGGAGCTGAATAAAATCGGCTGTAACCTTAGCAGCGGTTACGACCTGCTCTACCATGGGGATATACCGAACGGCGCGGGTCTCTCGTCCTCGGCGTCCATCGAAGTGGTCACGGCTTACGCCTTCTTGAAGATGGAAGGCAAGGAGACGGATACGGTGGAGATTGCGAAGCTTTCGCAGCGGGTGGAGAACCTGTTCGTCGGCGTCAACTCCGGCATTATGGATCAATTCGCCGTAGCTAATGGCAAGCAGGATCATGCCATTCTGTTAATGTGCGATACGCTCGAATATGAACTGGTGCCATTCCGGACCGGAGCTTACAAAATCGTGATTTCAAATACCAACAAACGGCGTGGACTCGTTGATTCCAAATACAATGAACGCCGCAGCGAGTGTGACCGCGCATTGGAAATTTTGCAGAAGGAGCTGCCGGCGTTATCGTATCTCGCTCAGCTGAATCCGGATCAATTCGCTACCTTGCAGGACAGCATCCGGGATGAAACCGTCCGTAGACGTGCCCAGCATGTCGTTGAAGAAAACCAGCGTGTGCATGATTCCGTAAAGGCCTTGAGGAACGGAGATCTGGAAGCATTCGGACAATATATGAATCAGTCCCACGACTCCTTGCGTTATCTGTACGAAGTAACGGGCGACGAGCTGGATGCGCTGGTGGAAGAAGCACAGCGGATTCCGGGCACGCTGGGTTCCAGAATGACGGGAGCCGGCTTTGGAGGCTGTACGGTATCTCTTGTACACGAGGATGCGGTGGAGCGTTTTATCGCGGAAGTGGGGCAGCAGTACGAAGCCAGAACGGGACTGAAGCCGGACTTTTATGTATGCGGCGTAGGTCAAGGTGTTCATGAAGTGAAGGAGGCCGAATAATATGGCTATTTTAGTGACTGGCGGTGCGGGTTATATCGGTTCTCATACCGTAGCGGAGCTGTTGGAGCAAGGGGAAGAGGTTGTTGTGATCGACAGCCTGGAGACGGGGCATCGCGAAGCGCTGCTGGGCGGAAAGCTGTATGTCGGCGATCTCCGCGATAAGGCGCTGCTGAAGCAGCTATTCTCGGAAAATGATATTGATGCGGTTATCCACTTTGCCGCGAATTCACTGGTTGGCGAGAGTATGAAGGATCCGGTGAAATATTACGATAACAACGTATACGGAACGCTGTGCCTGCTGGAAGCCATGAATGAAGCGGGTGTCCGGAAGATCGTCTTCTCGTCAACGGCAGCAACCTACGGCGAGCCTGAGAAGGTGCCGATCGAGGAAACGGACCGAACGCAGCCGACGAACGTGTACGGGGAAACCAAGCTGATGATGGAACGGATGATGTCCTGGTTCGATACCGTGCTTGGCGTGAAGTATGTGTCCCTTCGTTACTTCAACGCGGCCGGATCGCATGCCAGCGGAAAAATCGGCGAGGATCACCGTCCGGAGAGCCATCTGATTCCGCTAGTGCTGCAAACCGCCTTGAAACAGCGCCCAAGCATCTCAGTGTTTGGCGACGATTATTCAACGCCTGACGGCACGTGTGTCCGCGATTACATTCACGTCAGCGATCTTGCGAACGCTCATCTGCGCGCGGTTGATTACCTTTGCCGTGGAGAGTCCAGCAATGTGTTCAACCTCGGCAATGGACTCGGGTTTTCGGTTAAGGAGGTTATCGAGACCTCAAAGCAGGTGACGGGTGCTGACATTCCGGTTGTCATGGAGGCGCGGCGTGCCGGTGACCCTGCCGTGTTGGTAGCGTCTTCGGATAAAGCACGTACTGTTCTCGGATGGACCCCATCCAGAACGACGCTGGAGGAGATTATCGAGAGCGCATGGAAATGGCACAGCAGTCACCCGGACGGTTACGGTGACAATTAATCCAAGGGGGACGATGACCATGTATGCAGCAACATCAGGAACTCCCGAATCCAAGCAGGTTCTTCATGCGATTGAAATGCTCGTGCGTTTTGCACTTCATAAAGGTCTTATCCAGGCAGCGGATGCGGATTACAGCCGCAATCTGCTGCTGGAGGATTTCGGGTTCAGCGAACCGTATGGCGACGAAGTGAACGGCCCGGTACCGGATGGTCCGCAGGCTATGCTCGACGTAATGATTGATTATGGCGCAGCGCATGGAATGATTCCCGAGAATACCGATACGTACCGGGATCTGCTGGACGCCAAAATCATGGGTCGGCTCATGGCGAGACCTTCGGACGTAACGGCTCAGTTCCGGACGGTCCAGCAGGAGCAGGGGATTGTTGCGGCAACTCGGCAATTTTACAATCTATGCATCGACTCCAACTACATTCGAATGGATCGCGTAGCCAAAAACGAATACTGGCGGCACGCCAGCTCGTATGGCGATATTGAGATTACCATCAATCTCTCCAAGCCGGAGAAAAGTCCGAAGGAAATCGCCATGGCTAAACTGCTGCCTCCGCCGGTTTATCCGAAATGCCAGCTCTGCCGCGAGAATGTTGGTTATGCAGGCAGAGTCAACCACCCGGCACGGCAAAACCTGCGCATTATTCCGTTGGAGTTAAACGGGGAACCGTGGTTCTTCCAATACTCGCCGTATGTTTACTATAATGAGCACTGCATTGTATTCCATCATGACCATGTGCCGATGAAGCTGACCAAAGCGACGCTTGCCCGCCTTTTGAGTTTTGTTGATGCTTATCCGCATTATTTTCTCGGATCGAACGCGGATCTCCCCATTGTCGGGGGCTCGATTCTCACGCATGATCATTTCCAGGGAGGACGGCATACCTTCCCGATCCAGAAAGCACCGAAGGTGGCCGGGTTTACGCACGCGGATTATCCAGACGTATCCGTGGCCATCGTGAAGTGGCCGATGTCGGTGATCCGGCTATCCTCAAGCGATCGGAATTCGCTTCTTGAATGCGCGAACGGCATTTACGAGTCATGGAAAATCTACAGTGATCCTTCAGCAGACATTGAAGCGTTCAGCGAAGTGGATGGAGAGCGGGTCCGCCACAATACGGTTACTCCGATTGCCCGCCGAAATGACGAGGGCATCTACGAGATGGACCTGGTTCTGCGGAACAATCGCACGAATGAGCAATATCCGGAAGGGATTTTCCATCCTCATCGGGAGATGTTCCACATCAAGAAGGAAAACATCGGCCTGATCGAAGTGATGGGGCTGGCGATCCTGCCGGGCAGGCTTAAGGAAGAGCTCGATCAAATCGCCGACATCCTTGCGGGGAACGAGGAGTTGTACGCGGACAGCAAGGCTGCGGACCATCCGCTTGCCGTCCACGGGGATTGGATCGAGGAGCTGCGTGGACAGGAAACAGCCGCGCCGGATAAAGCCGGGGCGATCGAGCTGATTCGCCGGGAGGTCGGCCACAAGTTCACGACGATTTTGGAGCATGCCGGGGTATATAAGCAGACGGCAGAAGGACAACAGGCATTTCAGCGATTCCTAAGCCGTATGGGATACGTCCCGGACAGCAAATAGACATTCATTAATGGATATACGATGTATTGAAGTTAACGATACCTCTGATCATCATGCAAACAGCCGATCTTTCTGGAGAAGGACGGCTGTTTGTTTTGCATAAGGGGAATGGTATAGAATGAAAAAGCATGCAAGAAAAAATATAGATGCGAACCAGATGCGATGGGGGTAATGTACATGAGACCTTTTGTCTTTCATAATCCGACTCAGTTGATTTTTGGTAAGGGCAAGCTGAGCGCTTTAAGTGGTGAAGTGGCTAAATACGGCCAGAACGTATTGCTTGTATATGGTGGCGGCAGCATCAAGCGCAGCGGACTGTACGATCAGGTTATCGCGTTACTGAAGGAAGCGAATGCGGTGGTAACGGAGCTTGCGGGTGTGGAACCGAATCCGCGCCTGTCGACGGTCCACAAAGGTGTGGCATTGTGCCGGGAGCATAACATTGATCTTATACTGGCCGTTGGCGGCGGAAGCGTCCTTGACTGCTCCAAGGCCATCGCCGTAGGGGCCGAGTATGACGGAGATATGTGGGATTTCGTCGAACGCAAAGCCGTCCCGCAAGCGGGTCTCCCACTTGGAACCGTGCTTACGATGGCTGCGACCGGATCCGAGATGAACGGCGGCTCGGTCATCACCAATGAAGTAACCCAAGAGAAGATGGGCTGGGGTAGCCCTCATGCTTACCCTGCATTTTCCATTCTTGACCCTGTACATACGTTCTCCCTTCCGCGGGATCAAACGGTGTACGGTATCGTGGATATCATGTCTCACGTACTGGAGCACTACTTCCACCAGGATACCAATACGCCCGTGCAGGACGGCTTCTGCGAAACGATTCTTCGGACCGTTATCGATACGGCGCCGAAGCTGGTTGAGGACCTGGAGAACTATGAGCTCCGCGAGACGATCATGTACTGCGGTACGATGGCGCTGAACGGCATGATCAATATGGGGATGGCCGGTGACTGGGGAACCCATAATATCGAGCACGCGGTATCTGCCGTATACGACATTCCGCACGGCGGCGGCTTGGCGATCCTGTTCCCGAATTGGATGAAATATAATCGGAGTGCGGATCCTCAGCGCTTTAAGTCTCTTGCCGTGAACGTATTCGGAGTTGACCCGGCAGGAAAAACCGATGAAGTCATCGGATTGGAAGGGATCGAAGCGCTTCGAAGCTTCTGGACTTCCATCGGTGCGCCAAGCACGCTGGGAGCGTACGATATTGACGACAGCCAGATCGAGGCAATGGCCGATAAGGCGATGCGGTTTGGTCCTTTTGGCAACTTCCGCAAGCTGCAGCGTGAAGACGTCGTGGAGATTTATCGGATGTCGCTATAAGGGTTGTCCTGTCGTTATATGACAAGGAATTGAAATGGTTTTAAAGCCTGCCGGTTCATGCCCGTGCAGGCTTTTTTTGTGGGTGTGTCGAATATAGATATGAAGAGATTTTCATACGTTTGAGGGAAATAATTGAAACTTTAGCAAACATTTTGCCGTATTACTTGTTATACACAGTAAGGAATTCCAGAGGGGGCAATCAACATGGAAGCGTTATATTGGGGCTGTCTGATCGGAGGCGTGATCTTTGCCATCGTAACCGTGGTGCTTGGCGACATACTTAGCTCGGCGCTTGACGGATTGTTGGACTTTTTGTCAGTGGATTTTTTCAATCCGGTTGTGATCGCTGGAGGAATCACCGTATTTGGCGGTACCGGAATCATGCTGACGAAATACACGGAATTGGCGGCAGGTGCCCATGTAACGCTGTCTATTTTAGCTGCTATCGTCATTTCGATTCTCGTCTATTTCGGGTACGTGAAACCGATGGAGAACAGCGAGAACTCGACGGGCTTCTCCATCAAGGAGCTGGCTGGAATGATCGGCGTTGTCACCGTACCGCTTCCTGCAGAAGGATTCGGTGAAGTGATGGTCAAGATTGGCGCAGGCAACACAACGCATATCGCGTCTAGCTTTGATCGCCAAAATCTTCCCGCAGGAGTCCGCGTGGTGGTTGTTGACGTTGTTGAGGGTGTCCTGAGAGTGTCCGAACTGGAAGAACGAAAAGGAGAGGATTGATTTAATGCCAGAATACTTAGTAATTCCGTCAATTGTTGTAGGCGTCATTGTCGTGTTAGGACTTGCGTTCTGGGCCCGTTACAAAACGGTGAGTCCGGATGAAGCGATGATCGTAACCGGTTCTTTTTTGGGAAGTAAAAATTTATCGGAGGATGAATCCGGCCGTAAAATCAAAATCGTGCGAGGGGGCGGCGCTTTTATACTCCCCGTATTTCAGCGCTCCGAATTTGTATCGCTTTTATCTCATAAGCTGGATGTTATGACGCCTGAAGTGTACACGGAGCAAGGCGTTCCGGTTATGGCCGATGGGGTAGCCATCATAAAAGTGGGAAGCTCGATCGAAGACGTGGCAACGGCAGCCGAGCAATTCATGGGCAAGCCGATTGAGGCGCTGAAGGGCGAAGCCCAGGAAGTGCTGGAAGGTCATCTTCGTGCCATTCTCGGTTCCATGACGGTAGAGGAAGTATACCGTAACCGCGACAAGTTCGCGCAGGAGGTTCAGGGTGTCGCTGCAAGAGACCTCAAGAAGATGGGTCTGCAGATCGTATCCTTTACCATTAAGGACGTTCGCGACAAGCATGGATATCTGGAAGCGCTGGGTAAACCGCGGATCGCTACGGTAAAGCGGGATGCGGAGATTGCCGAAGCCGAAGCGATGCGCGACGCGCGGATTCAGAAAGCGCGCGCGGAGGAAGAAGGACAGAAGGCCGAGGTCGTACGCGATACGAATATCGCGGAAGCCGAGAAGGAGCGGGAGCTGAAGGTCGCTTCCTTTAAGAAGGAGCAGGATACGGCCAAGGCCGAAGCGGACCAGGCCTACCATATCCAGGAAGCCCGTGCCAGACAGACGGCAGTTGAGGAACAAATGAAGGTTGAGCTCGTTCGTAAGGAACGCGAAATCGATCTGCAGGAAAAAGAAATCATGATTCGCGAGAAGCAGTACGACGCGGACGTGAAGAAGAAAGCCGAAGCGGATCGCTATGCCGTTGAGCAGGCGGCCGAAGCGGATAAGGCCCGTAAGATGCGCGAGGCGGATGCCTTGCAGTACTCCATCGAAACGCAGGCCAAAGCGTCTGCCGAACAGAAGCGCCTGGATGGTCTGGCCGTTGCGGATGCCGAGCGTGCCAAAGGTACGGCTGAAGCTGAAGTCATTCGCCTGCGCGGTATTGCCGAAGCCGATGCCAAAGAGAAACTCGCCGAAGCGTTCCAGAAGTTCGGAGAAGCTGCCGTGCTCGATATCATCGTGAAAATGCTGCCTGAGCTTGCCGGCAAGATTGCTCAGCCAATTTCGTCCATCGACAAGCTGACGGTTGTAGATACAGGCAAAGGCGAAGGTGCGGCTCGCGTGAGCAATTATGTGACCGAGCTGATGTCCACGGCGCCTGAAATGCTGAAGAGTGTGTCAGGGATTGATGTGGAAGAACTGATTAAGGGCCTGACGACGAAGAAAGCTGCTCCAGTCCAAAAGCCGGTAGCCGTTGAGCAGGAGCTTGTCCCGGTACCGGTGGCTGTAGAGACAAGTGCTGCGAAGGAAGAATAGAACGAACGGCAAGTAGGATTGGGATAGCGGTTCAGGCAGCGGTACGGCACTTTGGAGATTTTGGCAACCACATATGATTTTGCCGCGCACTTATATTTCTGATAAGATATCCGAGTATACGCGTATGAATCAAAAAGAGGTGCAAACGTGAGCAGCTTACAAGTGGCTAAAGTGTTGAACAATAATGTAATCATAGCGAAGCATCCTCAACATGGCGAGGTTGTTGTTATTGGCAAGGGAATAGGCTTTAACCGGAAGAATAAAGACCTTATCCCGGCCACCGCTGCCGAGAAGATGTTCATTTTGACCAAACCGGAGGAGCAGGAGCAGTATAAGCAGCTGGTGCCTCACATCGATGAGAAGCTGATTGAGGCGATGAATGACATTATTCTGAATGCTGCCAAATCCAGCGACGCTCCTCTTAATGAGCATATCCACATAGCGTTGACTGATCATATTGCATTTGCCATTAAGCGTCATACCCAAGGTCTCTATATCCATAATCCTTTTTTATACGAAACCAAAGAGATGTATCCTGAAGAGTACGAGATGGCGGAATACGCCGTCCGTACCATCCGGGAGAAGCTTGGGGTCGATTTGGGCCAAGAGGAAATCGGATTCATTGCACTTCATTTTCACGGTGCCCTCACAAACCAGCACATTTCGGAGGTTCGCAAGCATTCGGAGCTGATTGCGGATTTAGTACGTACCGTTGAACAGCAGCTGGATTATGCGATCCCGAGGGATACATTGGATTATTCCCGTCTGCTGACTCATCTCCGGTTTGCCTTGGAGCGGATTCGGCGGGGAGAAGCGGTGAACGAGACGAGTTCATTGGATGGTCTGCTGAAGCGCGAATATCCCGAGACGTATTCCTTGGCATGGAAACTGACGAAGATGATGGAGCAGCGGCTGAAGAAGCCCGTATATCCCGCCGAGGCTGGTTATTTGACCATTCATCTGGAGCGGCTGGTCCAGCGCAAAGAACAGGGCGAGCAAATGTGAAGATTTTATTAAGTCCCTTACCATGTGGTTGCAACGAAAAATGAACGGTGTTACAATACGAACAGTTATGAAGCATAAAACTTCAAATCAAACGTGTAACTGATTCGATCAGGCATGAGTATTGCAGGAATTTGGTTGTTATTACCCATTTCTGGGTAATCTAATCCATGAGATTAGCCATCCATTTTCCCGTGGTTACTCATGCCTTTTTTTGATTTGGTTGTTTTATGATGCTCTACATTCAGCTTGTGACCACAACTAGATAGAGGGTGAGAATTTTCATGTTTAAGCGGCTTTTTGGCGTACTGCAAAGGGTCGGTAAAGCTCTGATGCTGCCTGTGGCCATATTGCCAGCGGCCGGACTTTTGCTCGGCCTTGGCAATATGCTGGTCAACCCCGATTTCTTGCAGTATGCGCCGTGGCTCGATGCGGCTTGGGTTCAAGCAGCTGCCACCGTCATGATGAATGCGGGACAAATCGTATTCACGAATTTATCCTTGCTGTTTGCAGTAGGGGTTGCCGTCGGCTTGGCCGGAGGCGAAGGTGTGGCCGGGCTTGCTGCGATCATCGGTTACCTCGTCATGAACGTTACCATGGGCAGCGTGATCGGCGTGACGCCATCGATGATTGGCACGAATTATGAATATGCCAGCGTGCTTGGCATTCCGACCTTAGCCACTGGGGTATTCGGCGGGATTATTGTAGGTATATTAGCGGCAAGCATGTACCGAAGATTTTTTAAAATAGAGCTTCCGTCTTATCTGGGCTTTTTTGCAGGAAAACGGTTTGTTCCGATTATGACGGCTGCAACCTCCGTTTTGCTTGGTCTGTTGATGGTCTTTATATGGCCTCCGATCCAGTCTGCGCTTAACACTGCATCCCATTTCATGCTGGAACAAAATCTGACGCTGTCCGCTTTTGTGTTCGGCGTTGTGGAACGCGGATTGATTCCGTTCGGTCTGCACCACATTTTCTATTCTCCCTTCTGGTTTGAGTTCGGGGAATATTTGAATCAGGCAGGTCAAATGGTGCGCGGTGATCAAAATATATTCATGGCTCAGCTTCGGGATGGCGTCGAGTTTACGGCAGGCACCTTCATGACGGGTAAGTATCCGTTTATGATGTTTGGTCTTCCTGCGGCTGCGCTTGCCATCTATCATGAAGCGAGACCGGAGAACAAAAAGTTTGTTGCCGGTATTATGGGTTCGGCAGCGCTGACCTCCTTCTTGACAGGGATCACGGAACCGCTTGAGTTCTCCTTCCTGTTCGTCGCGCCGATCTTGTTCGCCGTACATGCATTGTTCGCAGGTCTGTCCTTCATGACCATGCATATTCTGGGTACCAAGATAGGCATGACCTTCTCGGGCGGTCTGATCGATTACATGATATTCGGTGTCATTCCGAACCGGACGCCATGGTGGAATGTACTCATTGTTGGTGCTATCATGGCAGTAATCTATTATTTCGGATTCCGGTTTGTCATTCGGAAATTCAATCTGAAGACGCCGGGCCGGGAGGAAGCTTCCGCAACGGAGTCGGAATCAGGTTCCCGGGGAGCAGGCGGTGACAGCAAAAATGATCTGCCGCTTAACATTCTGACTGCGCTTGGCGGCCAGCCTAACATTGCGCATCTGGATGCCTGCATTACCCGTCTTCGGGTAGAAGTGAAAGACAAGGGCCACGTCGATAAGGCAAGGCTGAAACAGCTGGGTGCGTCAGGTGTGCTGGAGGTGGGGAATAATATCCAGGCGATATTCGGAACACGTTCCGATACCATCAAATCGCAAATCCAGGACATTATGTCGGGAATAACGCCGACAACCGCGCCAGCGGATCCGAAGACGATGCCGACTGCTCAAGAGGAGCAGCAGGCTGGTCAGGACGGGGAAACGCTTGTCATAGAGGAAATCGTATCTCCAGTCGACGGAGAGCTAATGGATATTTCCCATGTGCCTGATCCTGTGTTTGCAGAACGAATGACAGGAGATGGATTTGCGGTATTACCTCATAACGGAACGATCGCTTCTCCTGTTAACGGAACCGTATTTAACGTATTCCCTAGCAAGCATGCGGTCGGCATTATGTCCGATGGCGGTAAGGAAGTGCTTGTCCATATCGGCGTCAATACCGTTAAGCTGAAGGGGCAAGGTTTTGAAGTTCTTGTACAAGAGGGGGATCTGGTGTCCACGGGCCAACCGATCATGCAGGTGGATCTGGATTATGTGAAGGAGAATGCCAAATCGATTATTTCTCCTGTGATCTTCTCGAATTTGCCGGAGGGAGCTTCCGTGAAGCTGAACAAGACCGGTGAAGTAAAAAGCGGTGAAAAAGGGATCATCACCATATCGAAGCCTTAACTTCACGATGATCTCAAGATTCTAAAAAATTAAAATATACGAAAGTAGGATGATGAACATGCAACAAACATTCAAAATTATTGACGAAGATGGAATTCATGCACGTCCGGCAACAGCATTGGTAAATACGGCTAACAAATTCCAGGACACCAATTCATTTGCCGAAGCTAACGGCAAAAAAGTAACGCTGAAATCGATCCTGGGCGTTCTCTCCCTCGGATTGGAGCAAGGTGATACATTGACACTGATCACGGAAGGCGGCAATGAGAGCGAAGCGCTGACAGCACTGCAAGAAGTGATGGTGAACGAAGGGTTAGGCGAGCTTCATGAATAATTTGAAAGGAATCGCGGCTTCCGCGGGCATCGCGATTGCACGTGCTTTTACACTGGAGCATCCTGATTATTCTGTTACGGAAAAGCAAGTGGCTGACACGGATGCCGAGCTTTCGAAGCTGGATGCGGCGCTGGCTCAGTCCCAGGCTGAGCTTGAAGCGATCAAAGCCCGAACGCTTCAGGAACTCGGGGAGAAGAAGGCTGAGATTTTCGAATCTCACCTTCTCATCCTGAATGATCCGGAATTGATTGAACCAGTCAAAGCGAAAATCGCTTCCGATTCGGTTAATGCGGAGTACGCCTTAAATGAAACGGCAACCCAATTCATTCAAATGTTCGAGAACATGAAGAGTGCTTACTTGCAGGAGCGGGCAGCGGATATGCGCGATGTAACCAAACGTATTCTTAAGCATCTGCTCGGCCTGAATTATGTCAGTCCTTCAGAAATCAGCGAAGAAGTAATTGTGGTTGCAGAGGACTTGACTCCATCGGATACAGCGCAGTTGAACCGCAACTACGTTAAAGGATTCACGACGAATATTGGCGGGCGCACCTCGCATTCTGCCATCATGGCCCGTTCGCTTGAAATTCCGGCTGTCGTCGGAACGAAAAACGTGCTCTCTTCGGTCCAAAACGGGGATTTGATCATCGTTGACGGACTGGAAGGGGATGTCATCATTAATCCTACGGAAGCCATCGTGGCACAATACCGTGCGAAGCAGGATGCCTACGCCAAACAGGTCGAGGAATGGAAGAAACTCCGCTCCGAACCAACGGTATCCAAGGACGGGATCCATGTGGAGCTGGCCGCCAATATCGGGACACCGAACGATGTAACCGGCGTGCTGGAGAATGGCGGAGAAGCGGTAGGACTGTATCGTACGGAATTCCTGTACATGGGCAGAGATAAACTTCCTTCCGAAGAGATCCAGTATGTCGCCTATAAATCGGTACTGGAGAAAATGGAAGGCAAGCCGGTTGTTGTCCGCACGCTCGATATCGGCGGGGACAAGGAGCTTCCTTATTTGGATCTTCCTAAGGAAATGAATCCGTTCCTGGGATTCCGGGCCGTTAGGCTGTGCCTGGACCGTCAGGATATTTTCAGAACCCAGCTTCGGGCACTGCTCCGCGCAAGCGTCCACGGCAATCTGCGCATCATGTTTCCTATGATCGCGACGCTCGGTGAGTTCCGCGAAGCCAAAGCGCTTCTGGAGGAAGAGAAATCCAAGCTTGTAAGCGAAGGCATTCCGGTATCCGAGGAGATCCAACTCGGGATCATGGTGGAGATTCCATCTACCGCGGTCCTGGCGGATCAGTTTGCCAAAGAGGTTGATTTCTTCAGTATCGGAACGAATGACCTTATCCAGTATACGATGGCCGCTGACCGCATGAATGAACGGGTTGCTTATTTGTATCAACCTTATAATCCGGCGATTCTGCGACTGGTTAAAATGGTCATCGATGCCGCTCATCGCGAAGGCCGCTGGGTTGGCATGTGCGGTGAAATGGCGGGTGACGCCACGGCGATTCCGATTCTCCTCGGTTTGGGGCTGGATGAGTTTAGCATGAGCGCTACATCCATTCTGCCGGCGCGCAGCCAGATCGGGAAGCTGTCCCGCAGTGATATGCAGGCACTCGCTGCCAAGGCGCTTGAAATGGGTACCGCAGAGGAAGTTGTGGCTCTGGTGGAATCCATAGAAACGGCAGCTGAGTAAGAAGGAAGACAACTTAACGACTTGATCGATCCATGCAGTGACGTATTTCGTTTGTTTTTTGGGGACTCTACCAATCTTTTTCCACGATAGCTTTACATTGACAACATCTGTCCATTTGGGCAGATGTTTTTTTTGTCAAAAGAAAGACACCTGGCATATTTGCTAGTATAATAGCCTAAATATATAGTTATTTGGCATCAAACCCAAACCAAATCAGGGCTTTTGGCATATCATGATATATGAAAGCGTTCTACATTCATGTGCTAGAGGTCTGTCTTATGATTCAGGCGCCCATACTAGGAAGTAAATCTACTTATAAGTGACGGTGATGATGACTATGGACATGATCAAGAGCTGCACAAGTGTTAAGCTGGGGGCAACCTACCGAAGAGAGGGAACGGCCTTTCAGGTGTGGGCTCCGGATGCGGTTCATGTGAAACTGGCTTTGTATGAAAGTCCGGGAGAGTATAACGAGCAAGGTCGCGTAACGGATCACGAGAGTGACACATTATATTTGATGGAACGTAATGGCGACGGCATATGGTCGGCTGTCGTAAACAGGGATCTTCACGGAACCTATTATATGTACCAAATCGAGTCAGCGGACGGCAACGTGCATTATGCCGTTGACCCCTATGCAACAGCGGTGTCAGCCAACGGCTGCCGCGGGGTGGTTGTCGATCTGGCGAAGAGCAATCCGCCGGGGTGGGAGCAGGATGTTAGACCCAAGCTGTTGAAGCCTACGGATGCGGTGCTCTATGAGCTTCACGTACGCGATTTCTCGATTCATACCGATTCGGGAATGAAATATAGAGGTAAATATAAGGCATTCACGGAAGGTGGCCTGCGGGATTCCGAAGGGAATACCATTGGACTGGATCATCTTGAAGAATTAGGTGTAACCCATGTGCATCTTCTGCCGATTTTTGACTTTAGAACGGTCAATGAGCTGGACGGCTATGCAACCGGCAGCTTGAGCCGCGAGTATAACTGGGGGTATGACCCGCAGAATTACAATGTCCCTGAAGGTTCTTATGCGACAGATCCTATGGATCCGATCCTGCGCATCCGGGAGCTGAAGGAGATGATTCTGGCTCTGCATGCAAGGGGAATCCGTGTCGTCATGGACGTGGTCTATAACCATACGTATACGGTGGATGACGGCCCGTTTGAACGATTCGCGCCAGGGTATTTCTATCGCAAGGATGGACATGGACATTTATCGAACGGTTCAGGTGTAGGCAACGAACTGGCTACGGAGAAGCCAATGGTACGCAAATATATCAAGGATTCCTTAAGGTATTGGGCCAAGGAGTATCATATTGACGGATTTCGATTTGATCTGATGGCTCTGATCGATACAACAACGATGAAAGAGATTGTAAGCGAGCTGCGTAGTGAGGTGGATAGCTCTCTCTTGTTCTACGGTGAGCCCTGGACGGGAGGAATGAGTCCGCTGACAGAGCAAACGGTCAAAGGAAGCCAGAAGGGTCAAGGCTTCGCTGTATTCAATGATCATTTCCGGCATGCCATCAAGGGTGATAATGACGGGCGCGGCCGAGGGTTTGCTACGGGCGAACCGTGGTATGAGGGTGCTGTCGTTGAAGGGATGATGGGCTCGATTCATGATTTTGCCCTTCATCCGGATGAGACGGTCAATTATGTCACCGTGCATGATAATTTGAATCTGTGGGACAAAATTTTGGTGGCGAGCGGGATGGAAGTACAGGCAGGTCTGCTTCGTATGACGGATGGGAAGCTGGTTAACGGTGGCGATGTATGGCAGGCAACGGCTGCTTCAACACCTTATGCCGGTATCCCTGAAGAAGATGTAATGTCGGCAGCGGCTGTTCGCCGCAGCTTGCTGGCTAACGGGATTGTCCTGCTCTCTCAAGGGATTCCGCTGCTGCATGCCGGCGATGAGATGCTTCGCACGAAATTTGGCGATCATAACAGCTACCGCAGCGGCGATGCCGTTAATGCCATCCGCTGGTCGAACAAGAAACGATTCAAACCCGTGTTTGACTATTACAAAGGCCTTATTGCCTTGCGCAAAGCTCATCCGGCATTTCGTATGGCAGCAAGAGAAGAGATCGAGAAACATATGGAAGTGCTGCGCAGCAGCGATCGGATTATCGCCTACCGATTAACGCATCATCCACAAGATAGCTGGGGCCAGATTGTAGTGATCGTGAACGGGAATGAGCATGAAATGACGGTTGATCTGCCGCCAACACCTTACCGCTGGAGCATCGTGGTGAATGATCGTCAGGCAGGTACGGATTCGATCGAGATGTTGGACCAAGGGGCTATAGCGGTCCCAGGGCTGTCGCTGATGGTGTTGTACGAAGACCAGGCTCAGAAGAAGCAAGGCTTGACTACCGTTGAGATTGAATATGAAAGACGTGATCAAGCATATAATGGCTGGAACGTGTGGGTGTGGGGAACGGGCGTGGAGGATGGCAACGTGCCATTCTCAAGAGTGGACGGCGGCAAAGCTCGAGCGGTCTTCTACGCAGCTTCCGGAACCAAGCGGGTCGGCTGTATCGTCAGGTTGAATGATTGGGAAGATCGGGAAGGCGAGAATGACTGGTTTATCGATATTCCGCCAGACGAAGCCAAGGTACGGATCTCGCTGCTAAGCGTCAAAGACGACGGCTCCGAGGGCCAAGAGCAGCGGGATATGGCGAGTTGAGGATTGTATATAAGGATTGTAAAATTAAAAAATCAGGAGCCCTCCTTTTGTACTGAAAAGGGGGCTCCTGTTATTTATATTTCAAAAGGGGTACAGTTTATTACCCACAGGATTGAAATTTAAAACATCTGAAACTCATGATTAGTTAGCAGGTAAATAGGGTAATAATGAGATAGACTTTGTTTTCGATAAAGGAGGATGTCACTCATGTCAAAAGGAAACACAGTTCAACTCCAAGCAGATGTTCGTGATGAATTTACCCGGGCTTCTCGCCGAGTGCTTCGCGAAAATGGCGGAATCCCCGGCGTTGTATACGGCGCGGGCGAGGAAAGCATCCCCGTAGCTGTTAATTTCAAGGATACGGCGAAGCTGTTCCACACTGGACGTTCAGAGGTATTTCAGCTTGATATTCCAGGCTCCGGTAAAATTCCGGTTTTGATTAAGGACATTCAAAAGAGACGCGGCACTGTATCCCATGTGGACTTTCTGCGGATCTCCATGAACAAGCCGGTTCGTGTCAGCATACCGGTGGATTATCAAGGTACTGCTGCCGGAACGAAATCTGGCGGTATCCTGCAAACCCAGGTGACCGAAGTCGAAGTAGAGGGATTGCCAGGCGAGCTGCCTACTACCCTCGAAGCGGACGTTTCCGCTCTGGAGATTGGCGACAAGCTTACGGTTGCAGATATTAAAGTACCGGAAGGTATTACATTGCACGCTTCGGATGAGGAGGTTCTCGCAACCGTCATCGTGCCACGCGCCGTTGAGGCTGCAGAGACGGTGGATGAAGCGGACGCTGAGGAAGCGGATGCGGGAGAGACAACCGAAGAATCATAATATGCACATTTAAAAAGGCGCTTGCTATGCTGGGATCCAGCGGAGCAGGCGCCTTTTTGTCAGGAAATTAGAAAATTCTATTTAACTTTTCGATCATGGATGCCTTTATAACTCATCGGTGCGTCTCCAAAGTATTTGTTCCAAATGGTCAGATACGTTCCGTCTTGCTGCATGGTAGCCAGTGCATTATCAACGGCGGCCACGAGATCCGGATTCCCTTTTACAAAGGCTGCGGAAATTTCAGACACCTGATCGGCGGATTCGGCGCCAGCAACCGGCAGGTCCGGGAACTGCTGCTTCAGATTGGTCACGGATAACTGGTCCGAAATGACGGCATCCAGCTCTCCCTTTGCGAGCTTGTTGGCTGCGTCTGATACATACTTGATCGGGACGATGTCCGCTCCATGCTTCCTGGCCAATTCCTTATAAATTCCGGTTGGGTTCAGGCCGACACGTTTGCCCTTGATATCCGAGAAGGTGCGGATCTGATCTTCACCCGTGGAACGCACAAGCAGAACCGGGGTTGAGGATAGATAAGCGACGGAAAAATCATAGAGGGCCCGCCGGTCCGGCTTGTCTTCAATCTGGTTGAAGACGGCGTCGTATTTGCCTTCCGTCAATCCTGGCAGCAGATTCTCCCACTCGGTTTCAACGAATTCTGCTCTTAGCTCCATATGACGGGCAACCTCTTCAGCGATTTCCACATCAAAACCTGTAAGTCTTCCGCCCGTTCCATGGTAACTGAAAGGGGGATAATCCCGTTCCGTTGCAATTCGCAGGGTCCCGCGCTCCACGGCATTCCGAAGCAGGAAGCCGGTGTTTACCCGATAAGGATTTACGCCCATGTTGGGGGTTGGCACCCGGTCATTGCTGTCAGGCGTGCATCCGGTAAGTACAATTGAACCGATCAGTGTGAATAAACAGGCAAGACTGATCCAACGTAACGATTTTGTTCCGCGCATGATTCCAGAACCCATCCTTTCTTTATTCACGGTCCTTCGAGGCCCATTTCGTAATGTTAGGATGTCCCAAAGGATGGTTCGTATATTCGTGAAATGTCGGTACACGGCAAGAACTTAGGTCTCTAATCGGAAATAAGAGGAGATTGAAAATAGACTGTGCTATCTCCGTCTGCAGCAGCAGCGGAAAAGCACAGCCTATTTTTGCTAGATAGAATTGAAGCAAACGTTGACATGCTCTTGATACACACTTTATGCTTCTTAACGGGCCATCCATCCGCCATCAACACAAAGCACATGTCCGTTCATGTAATCCGAAGCGGCGGAAGCGAGGAATACGGCGGGTCCGCCAATATCCTCGGGTTTCCCCCAGCGTCCGGCAGGAATACGTTCCGTAATGGAAGTCCGTCGTTCCTCATCCTGACGGATGGCTGCCGTATTATCAGTTTCGATATAACCGGGAGCAATTCCGTTTACCTGAATGCCGCTGGCTGCCCATTCATTGGCCAAAGCCTTGGTTAAGCCGGCAACGCCATGCTTGCTGGCCGTGTAACCGGGCACATTGATTCCGCCTTGGTAGGACAGCATGGAGCAAATGTTAATGATTTTGCCGCTGCCGCGTTCAATCATATGTCTTCCGGCAAGTTGGGACAGCAAAAATACGGTATTCAGATTCAAGTCAATCACGTCAAGCCAATCTTGAGTACCATGATCTTTGGCGGGCGTCCGGCGGATAATGCCGGCATTGTTTACGAGAATGTCCACATGCCCCGTCAGCTCCAGCGCTTGGTCAAAAGTTTGCTGGAGTTTACTCTGGTCGCTTAGATCGGCCTGAATTTCGGAAGCTTTTCTGCCGAGTGAAGTGATGGCTTCTATCGTTTCGGCGCTTGTATTCATGGACACGGCAACGATATCCGCGCCGGCTTCGGCTAGAGCTATCGCTATGCCTTGCCCTAGTCCTCTGGCGGAGCCGGTGACGATTGCGGTTTTGCCTGATAAGTCAAACCTGTTCATGCTCCAGTATCCCCTCTCATTTGCTCTCTATTAGTAATGATGAAGTTAGGCGGGTTTTGAGTTTCATGTTGCGTTTACAGCATGGTAACGCCGGCACCTTCATATTGTTTGATCGTCTCGGGTGACAGTCCCGCATCGGTCATGATGCCGCTGATCTCCTGCAGGGATGAAAATGTCCTTAATGCCGTTTGACCGAATTTGTGATGGTCGACAACGGCATAAACCTCCAGCGAGGTTTCGATTAATGCCCGTTTGAAAGGGATCAAGTCCCCGGTATATATGGACAATCCATGATCAAGATGGACGCCCGTGGCGGATATGAAGGCTTTTTGAATGTTCAGCTGTGATACATACGATACACCTTCAGGGCCAGCGAGCATATTTCGGACCCGGTAGCCCCCCGGAACGACCAAACGGATATGATTTTTGCTCGCCAATTCGCTGATGATATACACATCGTTCGTAATGACCGTCAGAGGCACATCCTCCAGCCTGCGGGCAATCTCCAACGTGGTGCTGCCTCCGTCTAAGGCAATGATGTCATCGGTATTGATATGCTTCAGCGCTTTCAGCGCGATTTCGGTCTTTTCAGTCGGATGTTTGGCAAGCGGTTCTTTGGACGGCAGGATACCGAATTGATCGCTGTGCGCAAGGACAGCTCCGCCATGCACACGAACGATTAGACCCTGTTCCTCCAGCTTGGTCAGATCCTCGCGTATGGTTTTTCCGGTTACTTGAAGCTGCTGGCTTAGGTCGGCGACAGTCACTTCTTTATGGGTTAGAAGGTACTCCATTATTTTTTCATAGCGTCGTAACGGGTTCATATGAATCTCAACTCTTCCGTGGGTTAATGGATAATCCCCTCTATTTTAAATCCTTTATGGACACCGGGTCCATATCATCATAACGTTTATTATCTCCGGCCATGCCCCAGATAAAGGTATAGTTGCTTGTGCCTACGCCGCTGTGGATCGACCAGCTTGGCGAAATCACGGCCTGTTCATTGCGCATGACGATGTGCCGCGTTTCATTGGGTTCACCCATCAGATGGATGACAACCGCCTCTTCCGGTAAATCAAAATAGAGATAAGCCTCCATGCGTCTAGGGTGGGTATGGGCAGGCATCGTGTTCCACATGTTTCCTTCTTTGAGCAGGGTCATACCCATAACAAGCTGGGCGCTCTCAATGCCTTTTTGATGGATGAAACGATAGATCACGCGATCATTGGAATTTTTGATATCGCCCAAAGCGCTGGAATCGGCTTCCTCCAGAGTGGCCTTGGCTGTCGGGAATGATTGGTGCGCCGGAGCAGAATTTAAATAGAATTTAGCCGGATTTGTTGGATCCGTGCTTTTAAAAATAACCTCTTCCGTGCCCATGCCAACGTACAAGCATTCTTTGTTGTTCAGCTCATGCTCCGCACCGTCCACCAGCACGGTACCATGTCCGCCAATATTGATAATGCCAAGCTCACGGCGTTCCAGGAATGAGGAAACACCCAGCTCTTTAAGGTCGGTTTCCAATTTGACTTGTTCTTGAACGGGAGCGGCGCCACCGATAATCATACGATCTTCGTGCGTCAGGACAAGCTCCAGCTTGTCAGGCGTAAACAGGACGGGGATATGGAATTCCTTGCGGAGTCTTTCTGTGTCATATTGTTTCACTTCATTAGGGTGTGATGCATAACGTCTTTCCATGTTCGTTCATCTCCTCATTCTATTATAATGAATTCATAATGTTCATATAAGTACAAATTACTCCATTTACGTTCACATTACAAGAGTTAAATACAAAATGAACCATAAATATACCTGGTGAACATCGAGCCGACTTCATTTATATCTGACTGAACTTGGAGCAGAAAGGGAAGAACTAGCATCAATGGGGATGGGCAGGCTGCCCTGAAATGATTCTTCAGCAAGGCTAGCTATGAAGTGAACAAGGTACGACTAGGAGATTGATAACCCGATGAAAAGAATGATTGTAATCTTAACAGCTGTGCTCGCAGTGACCGGTTCTCAAAATGCAACTGATGTCCCGCATTATCCTTATCATCAAACCAGGGAACAGGAAGTCTGGATGAGGTCGGAGAATGAGCGCGATCAGGCCTGGGTTAATATTGCCCATCGGGGGGCATCGGGTTATGCACCGGAAAATACGATGGCTTCATTTGTTAAAGCATTGGATATGGGAGCGGACATGCTGGAATTGGATGTCCAATTGAGCAAGGATGGACAGGTCGTTGTGATTCACGATTCCACGGTTGAACGAACCACCGATGGGCAGGGAGAAGTAGGCGATTTAACCTTTGAGGAGCTGCGTATGCTGGATGCAGGTTCATGGTACGATTCGACGTTTAAAGGAGAAGTCATTCCCGCTTTGGCGGAGGTGCTTGAGCATTTCGCCGGGCGTATCGGGCTGTTGATCGAATTGAAATCTCCCTCCCGGTATCCGGGTATAGAGGAGAGGGTCGCAGACGAATTGAAAAGGTATATCATCGGCGCTGATGGTGGTGAGAGATACAAGGACCTGATCATCGTGCAGTCAGCAGATACGGACTCTCTCCTTCGATTCCGTCAGCTGATGCCCGATATCCCGCTGGGCGTTGTTATCACCAGTGCGGGCGACTTATCCAAGCAGCGGCTGGAAGAAATGAAGACTTATGCGGAGTATGTGAATGTATCGATGAGGCTGGTATCCAAAGGGCTGGTTCAAAAGATACATCAATCCGGGCTCAAAACGATGGTCTGGACCATCCGGGATATGCTGCAAATTCCTTATGTGCTTCAAATTAACGTGGATGGGATTATTACGGATTATCCGGATCGGGTACCGATTTCGATTTCGAACAGGAAAATGATCAGATAAATGGCATAACGTCGTTGACAACCTTTTGAGAAATCAAGGGTTGTTTTTTTTATTTGTGTGCAAGTAAATATAACACAATAATCGAAATTCAGATTAAATCGCAGTTTTTTTTATAATTATGTTAGATAATATAACTCAATGATATGAAAAATAAGCTAAATTTTTATTATTATCGTAAAAATGAATAAAATAATGTCAATATTATTGACATAAGAAATATAAGGCAACTATAATGTGGGATAACGAACAGAGAAGTCAGGTTGCAGATAGAATGTTCGGAAACGTAAAAAAAGGGAGTTGGGAGCGAATGAAGAAACAAAGCGTGATCGTTAAAGGCTGGGCCTCATTTGTATTATGTGCGATTTTGATGTCAGGCTGCGTGACGGAAAAGGAAGCCGCTCCAACCGCCGGAGCGGATAACGGGGGTCCGGCGGTAGAAGCCGCAGGCGATTCGATTAAGGTTGGCATTCTTCACTCACTCAGCGGAACGATGGCCATCAGCGAAGTATCCGTTAAGGATGCGGAGATGCTTGCCATCGAAGAAATCAATGCGGCTGGCGGCGTGCTTGGCAAGCAGATCGAACCCGTGATCGAGGACGGTGCCTCGGATTGGCCGACTTTCGCGGAGAAGGCGGGCAAACTGCTGCAGCAGGACAAGGTTGCCGCCGTCTTCGGAGGCTGGACCTCCGCCAGCCGGAAAGCCATGCTCCCTGTTTTCGAACAGAACAACGGCCTTTTATTCTATCCGGTCCAATATGAAGGGCTGGAATCCTCACCTAACATTTTTTATACGGGTGCAACAACCAATCAGCAGATCGTACCCTCGGTGACCTGGCTGCTGGAGAACCGCGGCAAAAAAATGTTCCTCCTCGGCTCCGATTACGTGTTTCCGAGAACGGCCAACAAGATCATCAAGGCCCAGCTGACGGCCGAGGGCGGCGAACTGGCTGGCGAGGAATACACGCCGCTGGGCCATACCGATTTCAGCACGATCATAGCCAAGATCAAAGAGGCGAAGCCCGATATTGTCTATAACACGCTAAACGGCGACAGCAATGTGGCCTTCTTCAAGCAGCTGAAGGATGCGGGCATAACCTCCAAAGATATGACCACGCTGTCGGTTAGTGTTGCGGAGGAGGAAATCCGCGGCATCGGCGCGGACATACTGGAGGGACATCTGGCAGCCTGGAACTATTATCAGTCTACCGAAACTCCGGAGAACAAGGCTTTTGTTGACAAATACAAAGCAAAATACGGCGCTGACCGCGTGACGGCCGACCCGATCGAAGCGGGGTATACCGCGGTGTACTTATGGAAGGCCGCGGTGGAGAAGGCAGGAACAACAGAGGTGGCCCAGGTGAAGGAAGCGGCAAAAGGCATTGAGTTCGCCGCTCCGGAAGGAAAAGTAACCATTGATGGCGAGAATCAGCATATTCATAAAACGGTTCGCATCGGCGAGGTGCAGGCTGACGGACAATTCAAGGAGCTCTGGAATTCGGGAGAACCCGTTAAACCGGATCCCTATCTGAAAACCTATGATTGGGCGAAGGGATTAAGCGGAGAATAAAGCTTCATCTCATGCATGGAAGGCCTTCGGGTTTTTTCGTGAAAGGAGGTTCACCCGGATGGAAATGACGATCCTGCAAGTGTTTAACGGACTCAGCGTCAGCTCGATCCTATTATTGATCGCTCTTGGCTTAGCAGTGACGTTCGGCTTGATGAATGTCATTAATATGGCCCATGGCGAGCTGATCATGATCGGTGCTTACTCAACGTACGTCACGCAGGGTTTGTTTACCGCGTATATGCCGAAATCCTGGTTCGACACCTATTTCATCGCGGCTTTGCTTGTATCGTTCTTGGTTGCAGCCGCCGTCGGATGGCTGCTTGAAATGGTGCTCATACGGCATCTGTACGGCAGGCCGCTGGATAGTTTGCTCGCCACATGGGGCGTCGGGATGATGCTCCAGCAAATCGCAAGATTCATCTTCGGCGCGCCGAATGTGGCTGTTACCAGCCCGTCCTGGCTAAACGGCGGGCTGGCGATCACTTCAAGCATCGTCCTTCCATACAAGCGGCTGTTCATCATCGTATTGGTGGCCGTCGTGCTGACAGCCATGTATCTCTATATTTACAGAACGGTCCAAGGCCGAAGAATGCGGGCGGTGATGCAAAATCGAAGCATGGCCGGGTGTCTCGGTATTTCAACCCGACGCGTGGACGGCCTGACGTTTGCGATCGGCTCGGGCATTGCCGGCATTGCCGGCTGTGCGTTGACACTGCTCGGCCCGATCGGTCCCTCGATAGGAACCTACTATATCGTCGATGCTTTCATGGTGGTGGTCCTCGGCGGCGTCGGGAAATTGATCGGCACGGTTGCCGGGGCGCTGGGCATCGGCGTGTTTAATACGCTGTTTGAGACCTACACTTCGGCATCTATCGGCAAAGTGCTGGTATTCGCCTGCATCGTGGCATTCCTGCAGTGGAAGCCACGCGGGCTTGTTGCGCTACGAACACGCAGCCTGGATTAGAGAGGAGGGGATGGTATGGTGCTGAAATGGTTGACAGGAAATCCCGGCAGCCGATCGAAACGGATTTTGTGGAGCGTGGTATTGCTCTTGATGTGTATGGCTCCCTTGTTTACGACCCCTTTTCGCCTCGGATTGTTGACGAAATTTCTGGCTTTGGCGATCCTGGCGGTTGGGCTTGACCTGATCTGGGGTTATGGCGGCATTCTAAGCCTGGGGCACGGTGTGTTCTTTGGATTAGGCGCTTATGCCATGGCCATGTATTTGAAGCTGGACGCCAGCGGCGCGTCCCTGCCTGATTTCATGGGATGGAGCGGAGTGACGGCGCTCCCATGGTTCTGGGAGCCGTTCCGATCTTTTCCCGTGGCCTTGCTACTCGGGATGCTGCTTCCGGCCCTGCTCGCGTTAATACTCGGATATTTTACGTTCCGCAACCGGATCGTTGGCGTTTATTTTACGATCCTGACGCAGGCTCTGGTCATGATCGTGGTTACGCTGTTTGTAGGCAAGCAGGAGTGGACGGGAGGCACGAACGGGCTTACGGGTTACAACTCCATTTTGGGTTTTAATCTGAACGCGCCGTCAACGAAAATCGGATTGTATTTTGTTACACTGGCCGCTCTGGCAGGAACCTATATTCTATGCAGAAGAATTGTGAACAGTAGGGTGGGCCAGGTGCTGGAAGCGTCCAGGGATGGAGAGAACAGGGTCCGGTTTCTGGGATTTGACCCGTCCCGCTACAAAACTTTTGCTTTTTCCGTATCGGGCGGTCTGGCCGGGCTTGCAGGCATGCTGTTTGTCCTTCAGGTCGGCATTATTTCGCCGTCCATGATGGGCATCGTTCCGTCCATTGAAATGGTGCTCTGGGTCGCTCTCGGCGGCAGGGGAACGCTGATCGGCGCTATTATTGGTGCCGTGCTGTTGAACGCAGCCAAGACCGGGATCAGCGAGGCTTATCCGGAAGGATGGCTGCTCGTATTGGGTGCTTTATTTGTCATCGTTGTTGTGTTGATGCCGAAAGGATTGACCGGATTGTGGAGCAAGGTGGTTTCGTCATTATCCCGAAGAGGAGGGACTGTCCATGCAGCCGTACGCGAAGAGAGTTGATATGCCGCTAGCCGTCCATGGAGAAGTCAGGGACATCGGTATTTCCCCTATCGTGCTGTCCGCGGAGAACATTACGGTCACTTTTGGCGGGTTTGTGGCGGTGAACGATATGAATCTGGCGCTGCGTCAGCATGAGCTGCATTTTCTGATCGGCCCGAACGGCGCGGGAAAAACCACGATGCTGGACGTGATCTGCGGGAAAACTAAGCCTGCCGCAGGAAGGGTGCTGCTTGGGGATGGCATGGAGATCACCAGAAAGCGGGAGTATGAAATCGCCCGCCTCGGCGTGGGACGCAAATTTCAAGCGCCGTCGATATTTCCTAACCTGAGCGTCAAAGAAAACCTGGAGCTGACCGTCGATCCCGATCGAAGCGTGTTCCGTGCGCTGAAGGCCAGGAGAAATCGGTGCACCACATTCGAGATGAAGAAGGTTCTGGAGTTGATCGGGCTGCCCGAGAGGCTTTATGTTCGGGCAGGCTCTCTGTCGCATGGGGAGAAGCAATGGCTGGAGATCGGCATGCTGCTGCTTCAGAAGCCGCGGCTTCTGCTGCTCGATGAGCCGGTAGCCGGGATGACGGACGAGGAGACGATGAAGACCGGTGAGCTCCTCCAGCGTATCGCCAAGGAATGCTCCGTCGTTGTGGTCGAGCACGATATGGAGTTTGTGCGCTCTTTTGCCGCCAAGGTTACCGTGATGCATGAAGGGAAGCTGCTGAAGGAAGGCTCCATGCAGGAGATTCAGCGTGATCCCCTGGTAGCCGAGGTTTATCTGGGAAAAAGGAGGGAGGCGAATGCTCAAGCTGCAGGGCATTGAATCGGGCTACGGGGAGAGTCCCGTACTACGCGGTGTAACCATGGTTGTCGACCCGGCCAAGGTCGTATGTCTGATAGGGCGCAACGGCGTCGGGAAAACCACACTCATGCGGACCTTAACCGGGCAGCTGAAAATCCGGCAGGGGCGGATGACTCTTGGCGAGCAGGAGGTTACCGGCTGGGATTCCGTAAAAAGGGCGAGAGGCGGCATCGGGTATGTCCCGCAAGGGCGAGAGATTTTTCCTCAGCTTACGGTGAAGGAGAATCTGCTGCTCGGACTCGAGCCAAGCGTGCCGAGGAGGAAGGCATTCCCGGAGGATGTGTTAGCCCTGTTCCCAGTGCTGCCGCAAATGTACCACCGTCAGGGCGGCGATTTAAGCGGCGGACAGCAGCAGCAGCTCGCCTTCGCGAGGGCGCTTGCCTCCCGGCCCAAGGTGCTGCTGCTCGACGAGCCGACCGAAGGAATCCAGCCTTCCATCGTGGAGGAAATTCAAGACGTCATCCGGGGGATTAAAGCCAAAGGGGAAACGTCGGTCATTCTGGTGGAGCAGAGCATCGAGTTCGTCCGGAGCGTAGCCGACTATATCTATGTGATGGATAAAGGTACAATTGTTGCCGAAGGGGTACAGGATGCTATCGATATGGAGCAGTTCGAGCATTATTTGACGGTCTAAGTAAGAGTATTCATGCGCTAGTTCATTGGCGTTGTGAGTAAAGTATCATCACCATTTGAAAAAATAGGAAGTTGTCCCTGTATGGGTTCGTTTTTTTCACCTGCAGGGGCAGCTCTTTTTTTATTTTGATCTTGCTATTTTTGAGATGCGGGGTTAGAATGTGAGTGATTCAACTTGTACGTACATTTATAAGTATATTGATAATTATTGTATATAGGTATGTACAAGTTAGTGAGCAAGCATTCATACAGGAGGCGTTATTATTATGAAATTGAAACCGCATTCTTTTTGGTTCGTCACCGGAAGCCAGCACTTGTATGGTCCCGAAACGCTGGAGCAGGTAGCCGAGCATTCCCGCATCGTGGCAACGGAGTTTGATAAAGATCCTGTATTTTCCTACCCCATTGTGTTCAAGCCGATCGTAACGACACCCGATGAAATATACAACCTGATTCTTGAGGCTAACAACGATGAGTCCTGCGCAGGCATTATGACCTGGATGCACACCTTCTCCCCGGCCAAAATGTGGATTGCGGGGCTAGCCCAATTGCAGAAGCCGCTTCTTCATTTCCATACCCAATTCAACCGGGATATCCCTTGGGAAACGATTGATATGGACTTTATGAACCTCAACCAGTCTGCACACGGCGACCGCGAGTATGGCCATATCGGTGCCCGTCTGGGCATTGCCCGCAAGGTGGTTGTGGGCCATTGGGAAGACGGGGAGGTTCGCGACAGCATTGCCGGCTGGATGCGGACCGCCGCGGCCTATGCCGAAAGCCGCAGGCTGAAGGTGGCCCGCTTCGGCGATAATATGCGCCAGGTGGCGGTAACCGAAGGAGATAAAGTAGAAGCGCAAATCAAGCTTGGCTGGTCCGTGAACGGTTATGGCATCGGCGATCTTGTGCAGTCCATGAATGAAGTCGGCGATGATGAGGTAAAAGCCCTCTTGAATGAATATGCCGAATTGTATTCGATAACCAAGGAAGGGCTTAGCGATGGCCCCGTACGCGATTCGATTGCGTACCAAGCCCGGATCGAGATTGCGCTTCGTCGTTTCCTTGAGGAAGGCGGCTTTGGCGCATTCACGACGACCTTTGAGGATCTGCATGGGATGAAGCAGCTTCCGGGACTCGCCGTACAGCGTCTGATGGAGTCGGGTTACGGCTTCGGCGGGGAAGGGGATTGGAAAACAGCTGCCTTGACCCGTGTATTGAAGGTGCTTGCCGGCAATAAAAGCACTTCCTTCATGGAGGACTACACCTATCACTTTGAGCCGGGGAATCATATGATTCTTGGATCGCACATGCTGGAGGTATGTCCGACCATCGCATTGGATAAACCGACGCTGGAGGTTCATCCGCTCGGGATTGGGGGCAAGGGAGATCCGGCGCGTCTCGTGTTTAACGGCCAGGACGGCCCAGCTGTGAATGCTTCTCTGGTTGATCTCGGGCACCGCTTCAGACTGCTGGTGAATGTGGTGGATGGCGTCAAGGTTGAACAGCCGATGCCGAAGCTGCCGGTCGCCCGTGTGCTGTGGAAACCGCAGCCATCCCTTCGCGAGTCTGCGGAAGCGTGGATTTTGGCTGGCGGAGCGCACCATACCGTTCTATCTTATGCCATGACGGCAGAGCATTTGAGCGATTGGGCGGAGATGGTCGGCATTGAAGCGGTCATTATTGATAAGGATACAACGATACCGCGCTTCAAGAACGAGCTCCGTTGGAGTGAAGCCGCATACCGTCTGCGGTAACTGGTTCTGTCGGCATTCCCCTGGCCTGTGTTACAATAGCGAGATAACTTAGGATTGCAGGTGATCCTAACATAATGAGTGCGTGAGGCTAGAGGTGAATGATGAATAATAGACGGATACCCAAATATATTGTATTAAAAAACGAACTGCTCTCCTGGTTTGAATCCGGAAGGCTTCAAGCAGGCAAACAGGTTCCTTCGGAGCATGAAATCGCCGACCAGTTCGGCGTAAGCCGCCAGACGGTCCGCCAAACGTTCGGCGAGTTGGAGAAGGAGGGCTGGCTGGAAAGGATTCAGGGCAAAGGGACGTTCGCCAGAAATCCCGACCGGCGGGAGAGTGAGCAGGTTAAGACGATCGGCATCATTACAACTTACATCTCGGATTATATCTTCCCGCATATCGTTCGGGGAGCGGAGGCGGAGCTGCGCAGCAAGGGATATCGACTGCTGCTCTCCAGTACCGATAACAACAAGGAGAAGGAGATGGAGAGTCTTCAGCTCATGACCAGCCAGCCGCTCAGCGGGCTCATTATCGAGCCGACCAAGAGTGCGGAGGGGAACCCGAATTTGACGTATTTCCTGTCCCTGCAGGAGAAGGGAATTCCGTTTTTGATGATCAATGAGAAGTATCGGGAGCTGGAATGTCCTTGTCTGAAGCTTGATGATGAGCTTGGCGGTTACAAGGCCACACGTCATTTGATCGAGAACGGACACCAAGCGATAGCCGGATTCTTCAAGCGGGATGATCTTCAAGGCGTGAACCGGCTAAAAGGCTTCTTACGTGCGCATCGCGAGGCTGGAATTCCCGTTTCACCGGAGCGGGTGGTTACGTATACAACGGAACAGAAGGGAAGTCTTCCGTATGATCAGGCCATCCAGTTGCTGAAGCAGCCGGAGGAGCAGCGACCGACGGGGTTTGTATGTTATAACGACGAGCTGGCTGTATCTTTAGCGGAGGCTGCCGGGCAATGCGGACTGCAAATTCCGCAGGACGTGTCCATGGTCGGCTTCGATGATTCGACGCTTGCCGTTGCTTCCGGCGTGAAGCTGACGACGATGACCCACCCGAAAACAGAGATGGGAATCATGGCGGCCAGACAATTAATTAGTATGATTGAGTTTCATACCGTTATAGAGGATACGGTGTTTCAGCCGGAGCTGGTGGAGAGAGACTCGGTGAAGAAACGGTAGAGAATAAGGGAGTAAAAGGTCCGAGTTTCGGACCCTTGTCTGCCAACTTGTACGTACAACTATATTTTTCAAATATAGAGAGGAGCGGTTGTTCATGTTGGAGGATTTAAAGCAGCAGGTGCTGGAGGCGAATCTGGAGCTTCCGAAGCACGGACTCGTTACCTTTACATGGGGAAATGTCAGCGGCATCGACCGTGAACGTGGACTGTTTGTCATTAAGCCAAGCGGTGTGCCTTATGAGGATTTAAAAGCGGCCGATATGGTCGTTCTGGATTTGAAGGGAAATGTCGTTGAAGGGGATATGCGCCCTTCCTCCGATACCCCGACTCATCTGGTCCTATATCAGAACTTTAAAGAGATCGGCGGAATTGTGCACACCCACTCTCCATGGGGAACGAGCTGGGCTCAAGCCGGACGTGCGCTTCGTGCCTACGGAACGACGCACGCCGACTATTTTTACGGAGAGATTCCGGTTACACGGCCCATGACCCGCGAAGAAATTGAGGGAGCCTATGAGCTGGAGACGGGCAACGTCATTGTCGAGCGATTCGCGGACCTGGATCCGAACATGGTGCCCGGGGTGCTTGTCCATTCGCATGCCCCATTTGTGTGGGGCAAGGATCCGCATAATGCGGTGCATAATGCGGTCGTATTGGAGGAGTGCGCCAAGATTGCAGCCCGGATGCAGCAAATTAATCCGGAAACCGAACCGATGGATCAGACGCTGCTGGATCGCCATTTTTTGCGGAAGCATGGAGTTAATGCCTATTACGGTCAAAAGTAACGATTGTATTCATCATTCATGATTTCATCTGTAGGAGGAAATGAGATGGGGAATAAATACACCATTGGTGTCGATTACGGAACGCAGTCCGGGCGTGCGGTGTTGGTTAATTTGGCTGACGGGCAGGAAGTGGCGGATCATGTTACGCCTTACCGGCATCATGTCATCGATGAGTTTTTGCCAGGTTCCGGTAAGAAGCTGGAGCACGACTGGGCGCTTCAGCATCCAGGGGATTATTTGGAGGTTCTGAAGGTATCCGTGCCTGCCGTTATTCAGCAATCCGGTATAGATCCGGCGGATGTGATCGGCATTGGCATTGATTTTACGGCTTGCACCATGCTGCCCGTTGACGAGCTTGGGGAGCCGCTCTGCTTCCAACCGGAGCTGGCCGACCAGCCGCACAGCTGGGTTAAGCTGTGGAAGCATCATGCCGCCCAACCAGAAGCAGACAAGATCAACGCGATTGCCGCCGAGCGCGGAGAAGCCTTCTTGCCCCGCTATGGCGGGAAGATTTCTTCCGAATGGATGATTGCCAAGGTCTGGCAAATTCTTGATGAGGCACCGGCAATCTATGAACGTGCGGACCGATTCCTGGAAGCGACCGATTGGGTCATTTCCCAAATGACCGGCCAGATTGTCCGCAACAGCTGTACGGCGGGTTACAAGGCGATATGGCATAAACAAGACGGATATCCAAGCAAGGAATATTTTAAGGCGCTGGATCCCCGGCTGGAGGATCTGACCGATACGAAGCTGCGCGGAGAGGTCCGTCCCCTCGGCAGCAGCGCAGGCGGTCTTACTGAGAAGATGGCGGAGATGATGGGCTTAACTCCAGGGATTGCCGTGGCCGTCGGCAACGTTGACGCTCATGCTGCGGTGCCTGCGGTCGGTGTCGTCACTCCGGGCAAGCTGGTAATGGCGATGGGCACATCCATCTGCCATATGCTGCTCGGTACCGAAGAGAAACAGGTTGAAGGGATGTGCGGTGTCGTCGAGGACGGCATCATTCCCGGATTATACGGTTATGAAGCCGGGCAATCGGCAGTAGGCGATATTTTTGAATGGTACGTCGAGGAAGCGCTTCCCGCGTATGTAAAAGAAGCTGCGTCCGAGGAAGGAATCGGCGTGCATCAATGGCTTGAGCGAGAAGCTGCTGCCTATAAGCCGGGTCAAACCGGATTGCTTGCACTGGACTGGTGGAACGGCAACCGTTCCGTGCTGGTGGATACGGATCTGACCGGGCTGATGTTAGGGATGACCCTGTTGACGAAGCCGCAGGAAATCTACCGCGCCTTGCTTGAGGCGACCGCATTCGGCACGCGCAAAATCGTGGACGCTTTTCACGAGAACGGTGTCGCGGTGGATGTTCTGTATGCTTGCGGCGGACTGCCTCAAAAGAACCGTCTTTTGATGCAGATCTATGCGGATGTTACGAATCGCGAAATCATGGTGGCTGATTCCAAACAGACGCCGGCGCTTGGCGCCGCGATGTTCGCTGCAGTCGCTGCGGGCGAGGCGCAGGGCGGGTATGATTCGATTATCGATGCCGCCGAGAAGATGGCACGGGTGAAGGAAGAGACCTTCAAACCGATTCCGGAGCATGTGGAAGTGTATGAGCAGCTGTATCAGGAATACAGCAAGCTGCATGACTATTTTGGCCGGGGCGAAAACGACGTGATGAAACGGCTGAAACGGATTAAGCAAACGGCTGAATAGGCCCTGTCAGACTAGAAGCCTGAATAAATACGGCAGGATGGGATGAAGGAGAGAACGAATGTGACGGATTACTTGAACGATGCAAAAGGTTTAATGAACCGGATTAGGGAGCGGCAGCCGACGTTCCGCGGACTAGAAACCATGGTGCTTGAGCCCGGAGCTGTGCAAGACGTGCCTTCGCATCTTAAACGGCAGGGCCTCAGTTCACCAATCGTTGTTGCAGATGCGAATACGTATGAAGCGGCGGGTAAAAAGCTGGTGAAGAGCCTGGAAGCCGATGGTCAGAAGCCCCGGCTGTGTCTGATTCAGCCTGATGAGCAAGGCGATGTTGTGGCCGATGAACGCTCCTTGATGCAGCTGTTTATCGAAGTGGATCCTGAAGGGACAGGATGCTTAATCGCTGTGGGGTCCGGGACCATTCATGACATTACCCGCTTTGTGAGTCATCGGAGCGGCAAGCCGTTCATCTCGGTACCTACGGCACCTTCGGTCGACGGCTTTACTTCGGCGGGAGCGCCGATCGTGGTCCGGGGAGTCAAGCAAACCTTTGCGGCTACGGCTCCGATCGCGATATTCGCCGATCCGGACATTCTTGTGAAGGCACCGCAGCCGCTGGTAGCGGCAGGCTTTGGCGATATGCTCGGCAAATATACATCGCTGCTGGATTGGAAATTCTCGTCGGCCACGGCCGGCGAGCCCTATGATGATCAGGTAGCAGCCATTACGGAGAAGGCGCTTGAGGCTTGCATTCAGCATGTGGAGGCGATTGGCCAGCGTACGGAGGAAGGGATTCGCATTCTGATGACGGCTTTGATCGAGTCGGGTATCGCGATGCTGCTGTTCGGTCAGTCCCATCCTGCCTCCGGGGCGGAACATCATCTGTCGCATTATTGGGAGATGGAGTACTTGCGCCGGGGCAACCGGGCCCTGCTGCATGGTGCCAAGGTGGGGGTGGCCTGCAGCGAAATATCGAGCCTTTATCACGACGCGGCCGATAAGGGCGTGTATCCTAATGCCGAGCCTACACATTGGGAGACATATAAAGAGCAGGTTCAAGAGTGGCTGCGTAAGGTCCCTTCGAAGGAGGAGATCGCCGAGCTGCTGCGGCAAGCCGGAGGTCCGTCAACCCTGCAGGAGCTTGGCATTGATGACGAGCTGTTCCGGGAGAGTCTGCGTGAGGCGCACACGCTGCGCGACCGCCATACCATCTTGAGGGCTTTGAACGAGGCCAAGGTTGGTGTGAGGTAATAAGGAGAGTTATTTTAAGCGGATTGCAGGATGCGAGCTAAAGCTTGCACAGTGATCGATTCTGGTTTTGCTATTCGCATCTTTATAGTAGAGATTATGTTTTGTCAAAGAAGAAAGGGACTTTCGATGATCATTGAAAGTCCCTTTTTTGTGTTTTGAAATTCAGTATATTATCTTGGACGCGCGGAGCAGATCGCCGGAGTAGGCTTCGGTGATTTTTTAGTTCATATGCTTAAAGAGATGGATTCAGAACGCTTGGAAAATAATAAACATAATTTACGGATATATAGAAAATTATTTTCTTGTAAGCATTTACATTTAACTTTTTGTTTGATAGGCTATGGGTAAAGCAGCAAATCATACATCACTAAATCAGAAGGAGCGAGGATGATATGGGAAACAGGCTGAAGTATGATGTGGTGGTCATGGGCGGCGGCATATCGGGAGCAATGGCAGCCGTTGCGGCATCGAGTTTAGGGGTGAAGACGCTGATCGTAGAGTCCCATGGGTTTCTTGGCGGGACACTTACTGCGAATGGGGTAGGGCCGATGATGACATTCCATGCGGGAGAGAAGCTTGCCATTCAAGGGTTTACAGATCAGCTGATTGAACGGCTGAAGAAGCAGGGCAAGTCGCCGGGGCATATTTTCGATACGGTTGGCTTTACGTATTCGGTTACCCCGTTCGATGCCGAAGCGATGAAGCATGAGCTGGAGCTGATGGTCACCGAGAACGGAGGGGAGATTCTGTATCATACGATGCTGGCCGGCGTGAGGACCGAGGACGGACGAATCGTCAGCATCACAGTATGCAATAAATCAGGTTTGAGCGATATCGAGGCGTCTGTGTTTATCGACGGGACGGGAGACGGCGATTTGTCCGTCGGGGCAGGGGCCGAGTTCACCAAGGGCAGGGAATCCGATGGGGCCATGCAGCCGATGACGTTGAAGATGAAGATGTACAACGTCGACATTCCGAAGGTAAAACAATATATTCACGCCCATCCTGAAGACTTTCCACTGTATCAGGGCGACACGTCCATCATCGAGAAGGCGCCTCGCTTGTCGGTAGGCGGGTTCGACAGTCTGTTTAAACTGGCGAAGGAGAGGGGCGAGATCTCGATTCCGCGAGAGAATGTGCTATTCTTCGAGACCAATAACCCGGGCGAGGTCATACTGAATACGACCCGGATCCTCGGTCATGATCCGACGGATGCGTTCAGTCTGAGCAAGGCGGAGATGGAAGGGCGGAAGCAGTGCCGCGAGTTAGAGCTGTTCATGCGTAAGTATATTCCGGGCTTTGAGCATGCGGTCGTGGAATCGACCGGCCCGAATATTGGCATTCGGGGATCCCGTCAGATTAAGGGCGTGTACACGCTGACGGCCGATGATTTGCTGGAACAGCGGCTGTTCGAAGATACGATCGCGCATTCTGGCTACCCGATCGATATTCATAGTCCGGACGGCGAAGGTACGAAGCATCAGAAGCTGGAATGGGGCGGTATGTACAGCATTCCTTACTCCTGTATGGTCACGGATTCTGTGCTGAACCTGATCGTTATCGGCCGATGCATTTCGGCCACCTTCGAAGCGCAGGCCGCGATGCGGACGACACCGACGACGGGGGCGATCGGCCATGCCGGCGGGGTAGCATCCGCGTTGGCCGCGAAGAAAGGCATTCGCGTCCGGGATGTGGACATCAAGGAAGTGCAGTCCGTGCTGAAAGCACAGGGCGCTTATTTAGAAATATAGATGAAGATAAGCCTATTGAGAACTTGATTCGAGAGGAGAATACAACGTGACATCTTTCATGTGGGTTCAAGCCATCGGCATTTTACTAGTTTTTCTTGTGTTTGTCGGGTTAATGATGACCCGGAAGCTTCCGACCATTCTGGCACTGCCCTTGATGGCGATTCTGTTTGCCGTCATTGCCGGCGTGCCGTGGATGTCGAACGATCCCGAGACGACCACGATTGCCAAGACGATTCTGTCATCCGGCTCGATGAGGTTATCGGGTGCCATCGCAGGCTTGGTGTTCGGGGCCTGGTTCGGACAAATTTTGAATAAAGTCGGCATTACCAAGTCGATTATTCGAAAAGCGGCCGAGCTTGCAGGTGACAAGCCGATGCTGATTGCCGTCCTGTTTTTCGCAACCGCATCCATTATTTTCTCGGCGGCCGGCGGACTGGGCATGGTCATCCTGGTCGGTACGATCGTCATTCCGATTATGCTGACGGCAGGCATCTCCCAGTTTGTCGCATCCATCGTTGTTATTTCCGCCGTTGGAGTCGGCGCGCTGTTCAACGTCTCCAACTGGGCCGTTTATGTCGATGTGCTGGGCCTCTCGGTTCAGACGATTGCGGATTATACGCTGGTCGCCGCGCTGCCGCTCATTCTTGTGTCGCTCGGGATGATTATATTCTACATCAAGCGGGACGGCAAAGGCCGCAAAGCATGGGCGATGCCGACTGCTTCCGGAGGAGAAGGCAAAAAAGTGCCTGCTTTTGCCCTCATCAGCCCGCTTGTGCCGGTCATTCTCGTCTTTGCATTCAAGCTCGACATTGTCCCGGCGGTGGTCATCGGCGCGTTGGTTACGATACTGCTGACTTGGCCGAAGCGGCCGATTCATGTCCTGTCCAGTGCGCTGGTGGAAGGGATTCAGGACGTTGCCGGCGCGATGGCGCTCATGATCGGCATCGGCATTTTGTTGAATTCCGTTATGGCGCCACAGGTGTCGGCACTGATCAGTCCGTTGATTGAAGCTGTGCTGCCGACCAATCCGTTGATGTACATTCTGTTCTTTACGCTGCTATCTCCGCTCGCCATCTACCGTGGGCCGCTGAACGTATGGGGCCTGGGCAGCGGCATTGCAGCTCTGTTCGTCACGGCGGGTATGACCCCGGTCGCGGCGATGCTGGCGCTGCGCGTCGTCAGCAACGTGCAGGCCGTATCCGACCCGACCAACTCGCATAATGTGTGGGTCGCGGATTTTACGAAGAGTGATATTAACGATATTTTGAAAAAGACGCTTCCTTGGATGATGGTTGCGGTGCTGATTTCGATGGTGTTGGGTTCATTCATGGTCTTTTAGAAGCAGATAGAATCCGGGCGGAGACTTGCGAGTGTCTGCCCGTTGTCGCAGGAGGAGAACGATGGAGAGAAGAAAAGTAAGGGTCGGGATTGATGTCGGAGGCACCTTCACGGATGCGGCCGTCATTGACAATGAGACGTACGAGGTTATTGGGAAGATGAAAATTCCGACGACACATCATGACGAAGATGGTGTGGCGAAAGGGATTGTACAAATATTGAAGCGGATTTTGGAGAGCGAGGGCATTGCTCCGGACGATGTGACCTTTATCGCCCACGGGACGACGCAAGCGACGAACGCCTTGCTGGAGGGGGATGTGGCTCGTGTCGGCATTATTGGCATGGGTTCCGGCCTTGATGGGATGAGCGCACGCTCGGAGTCGAATCCCGGGGACATTGAGCTGGCGCCGGGCAAGTATTTGAAGACGTACCATACGTACCTTGATTCCAAAAATTTGCGGGATGAGGATATCGAAGCGGCGATTGACGAGCTTGCGCGGCAGGGGGCGGAAGTGATCGTCGCTTCCGAGGCGTACAGCGTTGATGATCCGGCCAATGAGCTTCGTGTCGTTGAGATAGCGAGCCGCAAAGGCATGTATGCTACCGGCGGGCATGAAATTTCCCAGTTGTATGGACTCAAGACACGGACAAGAACGGCGGTCGTGAATGCATCACTCATTCCGAAAATGATGGAAACGGCGAATATGACAGAGAAATCCGTCAAACATGCAAATATTCAATCCCAGCTCATGATTATGCGCTGCGACGGCGGCGTTATGAGTATCGACGAGGTGCGCAAACGTCCGATATTGACGATGCTGTCGGGACTTGCCGCCGGTGTTGCCGGTGTGCTGATGTATGAAAAGGTGTCGGATGGCATCTTTTTCGAGGTCGGCGGCACAAGCGTCGATATTTCCGTCATCAAAAACGGGAAGGTCATGATCAAGAATGCCCAAGTCGGCGGCCACCGGACTTATTTGCAGTCCTTGGATGTCCGGACGCTTGGCATTGCCGGCGGAAGCATGATTAAGGTGGCGAACGGGAACATCATCGATGTCGGCCCGCGAAGCGCCCATATTGCGGGCCAGGAATACGAGGCGTTCGCCGGGGCGGAGCAGATCGTCAATCCGAAGGTCAAGTTCGTCAGCCCGCGGGAAGGGGATCCAGCCGAATATATTATTTTGGAGAGTGAGACAGGCAAGGAATTCTCCTACACACTGGCCGGCGCGGCCAACATTCTCGGCTATATTCCGGAGGGCGATTACGCGCGAGGGAACAAGGAAGCGGCCGTGCGGGCATGGGAAGCCCTTGCCGACCATGTAGGCCTGAGCATCGAGGAGGCCGCCAGACAGGTTATGAATATCGCGATTGATAAGACGATGAAGACCGTCAATGAGATGATCGAAGACTATGAGCTGGATCGCTCGTTTGTGAAGTTGGTCGGCGGCGGAGGCAGCGGGGCCGTGCTTGTTCCGGCGATGGCGGAACGGGAGCGGTTCCGCTTCCAGATCGCGAATAACGCGCCATATGTATCAACCATAGGCGTCGCCCTTGCGATGGTGAAGGAGCAGTTGGAGAGAACCGTCGTGAATCCGACGGAAGAGGATATCAAGCGCATTCGGTCCGAGATCGTCGAGCGCATCGTCAAATCCGGCGCCAGTGAGGATACGGTCGAGGTAACGATCGAGATTGATAGCCAAAAAAATATTTTGCGGGCCGTCGCTACCGGCTCGACAGAGCTTCGCTCCAAAGATCTGGGTCAGCAAGCGCTGTCTGTCGAGGAGATGGCCGTCATAGCCGCTAGCTCAGTCGATCAACCGGCGGCCAGCATGAAGCTAGCGTCCCAGTGCGGCCGATGGAGCCTATTCGCCTGCGAGGAGACGAAGAAATCATTTTTCGGACTGATCAAGAAGAAAACGACCTATGTGAGCGTGCTCGATCGGGAAGGCGTCGTCCGGTTCAAGAAGGGGAACGTCCACTTCGCGAAGCTGACCAAGGCTCAGTTCGGGGACCGATTACAAGATTTTTTGGATGACAATACGATCTACTCCGATGCAAACGCAACGATCCCGAAGGTATTCGTCTTTTATCGGGAGAAGATGCTCGATTTGACCGGAATGCAGACGAAGGAGCAGTTGATGTCGATTCTCGAGATCGAGACGGAGATGCTGACACAGGAAGAAGAATTGATCGTCGTTGTTTATCAATAAGGAGGGGAAGGTATGCCGGATCCGGACGAGGTTATTCGCCGATTGATGGAAGAGGAGGGGGCTGATGAGTTGCTGGCGTGCGCGGAGCTGGAGCAGGACCCTCTTTTCCACAAAATACCGAAGGATCGAATAGCGTACTATGTAAGCATGTCACTTAAACGGGGCAGAGAGACGGCGGCTGGCTATAAGAACAAAGGCAAGTCCATCCGGGAGCTGTGTCAGATGGAAGGCTTACAGTATCAAGTGACGAATCGGTCCGGCACTTTCCACAACGTCAGCTTCCGCGCGCAGATTGATTTCGCGAAGAGCCCGCCGGCGATTATCATCTATGCCTCGTCGCTCCGCGATATGCGGCAGGCGTACCGGACGGTGATGGGGAATGGATGCGAGGAGCGGGAACAGGAGCTGGAGCGGCTGATCGACCTTCATTTAGCGCATGAGTTTTTTCATTATACGGAATACCGGGCGGGGCAGTTCACGAATGAGACGCTGGAGCCGATTGATATGTTTAAGCTGGGAAGCTGGTATACGAAAAGGTCAAGCATTGTGAAATGCAGTGAAATCGCTGCGCATGCGTTCTGCAAAACGATACTGGGCCTGCCCTGCTTGCCGAATGCGCTTGATTACGCGTTTCTTGTAGAAACGAGGGTGATGGATGCAGCTGAGCTTAGCCGGCGGGTGGAACAATGGAAGATGATGGTGGTCTGATTTTATCATTGCTTCCCTTGATATGATATAATGGGGTGTACTGGCAAAGTTACCGGATTCGTATTTTTCCCATTGGCAGTCAGGAGGAGGTACCATGTCTTCACAGGTTCCGGCGGTTATCGCAAAAATTGTATCGCAAACTCAAAAATTAACATACGGCGAAAATCAGATCGCTAATTTTGTTATACACAATCCGGAATTCATCACCCGTAACACCATTACGGCCATCGCGAATGAAATTGGTGTGTCCGAGACAAGCATCAACCGTTTTTGCAAAAAGGTGGGATTCAAAGGGTTCAACGATTTTAAAATCGCGTTCGCCCAGGATGCGTTTTACCGGGATATGCAGGCCAAGAAGAAAGAGAGACGCGAGATTAACGTCATTGATGCGCTGGCACTCGACTATAACGAGCTGATCGTTAACACTTCGGCGCTCATTACGGAAGATCAGCTTCATCAAGTGGTCAAGCTGCTGAAGGGCGCGCGCCGAATCCTCCTCATCGGCTTGTTCGATTCGTTCCTCGCGGCCATGGCATTGAAGAACCGGCTCGCGATTATCGGCGTTCATGCTGATGCAATCAATGACAGCAGGGAGATGAAAATCGCGGCCTCCCAATGCGGTCCCGAGGATGTCGTAATTGCCTTCTCGCGATCAGGTTCGACCCGGGAGATTATCGATGCCGTCAACATCGCGCAGGTCAATCAGGCCAAGACCGTGGCAGTCACCTGTTATGACTCATCGGCGATTACAGAAAATGCGGTGGTCGATATTATTGCGCCAGATAAAATCTCGGTCAATAACAGCGCTTTTATGTCCAACCATATCACGTTTCTGTTTGTCGTCGATCTCATTATGAGCGTTTTCATTTCATCGGATAAGCAGTATTTGAAGAAAAAGCTGGACAGCGAAGGAATACTGGCAAGCGATCAATCGATAACGAATTATTTTCTGTGATTGTAGAAACAAAACGCTCTTGTCGCGCAAATGCGCGGCGGGGGCGTTTTTAAATGCTGCTTATGACTTGTTGTTTTGGCGGTGTGGGAAATGGGGAGAGCGAGCAGATATTCGATATTCTTATCGTTCAAGCCCGCGCCTGCTTTCAGCATGTCCGCACAAACAAGCAGGAGCAGGGTGTCCCTGCTCCTGCTATTTTCCATACTTTAGTGGATAAACGTATCAAACCAATGCAGATATTAACCTACTATAGTGATTCTTGTTCACCCTATTCATTCGACTCTCTAGCCTTCCTTTACATCATACAGCACGCGGGCCAACAGATCCTGGCTGTAGTTGCCGAAATGCTTGCCGTAAATCGTTAAACCGCGTTTATTAACAGATCGCTCGTTAACGGCGATCCTGAAGGTGAGCTCGCTCTTGTAATCCAGCTGAATCTGGTGCAGACCGACATCCGAAATGCGGCATCCATCGATAAAGCTGCCTTCCTTGTTAATCCGGATCAGCTTCAGCATGCCGTATTGGTTCAAATGCGGCGGCCACCATTCAGGGTTGAAGGTCCCGCGTTTGTCCCCGAAATCCCCCGGACTTGTCCAGCTGCCAATCTCGATTCCGTTTACGTAAAAGAAAATGTCCGATGGATAATTGTCGCAATATCCCGGCGCCTCGGAGCCAAGCTCTAGAGAGAATTGGATCTCGCGGAACGATTGGTTGGACTTCAAATAATTCGGAATCCGGTATTCCAGGAATCCTTCGGTAAGCCAGATGATCTCTGAGTTGATCCGCTCCGGATCGGCGAAATAGCGCGGATCGTCAAAATCTCCGATAATGCTGTCCTTGGTCGCAAGCCCGCAGGTCGGGATCGCTTGATAATCGCTGTAATGGCCAACCTGAATCTCCACCTCGTACAAGTTATCAATATCCTTGCTGCGAAGATCAACCATGAGGGTATCTTTATTCAGGTAGCAGATCTTCTGAATGCCATGCTTCCCGCCAGTCGTATTGATTTCGATCAGGCCGCTATCCTCCAATTTCTTGATATGCATGGTAATAGCGCCATTGCTGAGATTCAGCCTGTTCGCAAGATCGTTAAGGTTCAAGCTTTGGTTCTTGGCCAGCAGTTCCAGAATTTGAATGCGAATTTCCGAGCTGAGCGCTTTAAAGATATCAAGCCCGCTCATTAAATCTTTAATGTAGATCATTTTATCTCAAACCTTCTTCCAATTAGAGGATTATATAACAATGGTATGGGGAAAGACGTTTATTTCAAATAATTATAAATCAATATGAGCGCGAAATAAAGATGCCATCTAATTCTTCCTAAATTTCATTGGAAAAACAAGAAATTGATCAGTGATAACTCAATTTATTTGAAATTATTATGAAAATAATAACTCGAAACATACTGGGAAATGGTGATTTTGGGCAGGATTAAACAACTTTTTAAGGATAAAAGCAATTCATTTCTAATTTATATAAATCATTTTATATTTCTGTATTTACAGCCGACCTCTCATATGATATTTTATACATGAAAACGAATTCATTCAATATTATTTGAATTGTTTCATAATTATATCAACGGAAGGTGAAGGACTTGGCAGCTGAGAAATTGAAAGCACGTATGATCGTGGATAAGTCGTTTCGGATCGCACAAGTTGATAACCGTATTTATGGTTCGTTCATTGAACATCTAGGCCGCGCTGTATATGGCGGGATTTACGAACCCGGCCATGAAACCGCGGATGCAGGCGGTTTTCGTAACGACGTGAAGGAACTGATCAAGGAACTGGGTGTCCCGATTATAAGATATCCCGGCGGGAATTTTGTATCGGGTTATAACTGGGAAGATGGCGTAGGTCCTGTTGCCGAACGGCCAAAGCGGCTGGAGCTGGCCTGGAGAACGCTGGAGCCCAACGATGTCGGCACGAACGAGTTTATATCCTGGGCCAAGGAAGTGGGCTCGGATGTCATGATGGCCGTGAACCTGGGTACTCGGGGGATCGACGCCGCCAGAAATCTGCTGGAATACACCAACCATCCCGGAGGCACATACTGGAGTGATCTAAGACGCAGTCATGGTTATGAACAGCCGCACAAGATCAAGACCTGGTGCCTTGGCAACGAGATGGATGGACCTTGGCAGATCGGACATAAGACCTCGACGGAATACGGCCGGCTTGCGCTGGAGACGGCCAAAGCCATGCGGCTTGTCGACCCGACCATTGAACTGGTTTCATGCGGAAGCTCGAGCACGGGGATGCCGACATTCCCTGAATGGGAAGCCGTGACGCTGGATCATACGTACGAGGCGGTTGATTACATATCGCTGCATCAATATTACGGTAACCGCGATAACGATACCGCCAACTATCTGGCCCTTTCCCTGGATATGGATCACTTTATTCATACGGTCAAATCCACCTGCGATTACATCAAGGCTAAGAAACGCAGCAAAAAGACGATGTATCTCAGCTTCGACGAGTGGAATGTCTGGTACCATTCCAATGATGCCGACAGGCAGATTGATCCATGGAGCATTGCTCCGCCGCAGCTGGAGGATGTGTATAATTTCGAGGATGCCATTCTTGTCGGCAGCATGCTGATCACCTTCCTGCGCCACGCAGACCGGGTGAAGATGGCTTGCCTGGCACAGCTCGTAAACGTAATAGCGCCGATTATGACCGAGAACGGCGGCCGTTCTTGGAAGCAGACGATCTTTTATCCGTATCTTCACGCTTCCAAATTTGGCCGGGGCGTATCGCTGCTGCCAATCGTCGAGTCACCGAAGTATGATTCCAAGGATTTTACCGATGTTCCGTATCTGGATAGCGCGGTTGTTCATAACGAAGAGGATGAAGAAATTACGATCTTTGCCGTGAATCGTCATCTGGAGGAAGCATTGGAGCTCGAATGCGACGTGCGCAGCTTTGAGGGCTACCGGCTGCTGGAGCATATCGTGATGGAGCATGAGGATCTGAAAGCGGTGAATACCGCATCCGAGGAAAGAGTCAAGCCTCATCACCAGGGTGGTGCTAAGCTCGATAATGGCATGGTTGCCGCAAGGCTTGGCAAAGCATCATGGAACGTTATTCGCTTGAAAAAAGCTTAAGGAAATTTAGGGGCAGTTCAACCATGGACTGCCCCATCTCCCAAATACTCATATCAAATTACACACATTATGAAAGCGCTTTATTTCTGGAGGGCAGCAGAAGTACCGATTTTTGAAGTGTAGGTTTGTATGAACGAACATTAAGGGAGGTCCAGTAGGATGATGAAAAAATGGATGGTTGTATTCATGGTGTTATGTTTGACGCTGTTTCTGTGGGGGTGCGGTAAATCAAACAATGCTGGCGGCGAAACCTCGGTTCTGGATGGGGGGGCAGGGGAAAGCGCTACGGAGTTGTCTTATTGGACATTTGTTGAGCTGCACGGACAGCATTTTGAGAAAATGCTGGGTAAATGGAATGCTGAGAATCCCGAACGCCAGATCAAGCTCAACGTGACGGTCATGCCGTATGACGACATGCATAACAAATTGTCCATTGCGGTTCAATCGGGGACAGGGGCACCCGACATTGCGGATATCGAGCTTGGGAAGTTTCCGGATTTCCTGTCCGGCACGCCGCAGCTGGAACCACTCAATGACGTGATTGATCCATACCGGGACACCATCGTCAAATCCCGAATTGACCTATACAGCAAGGAAGATGTGAATTACGGCATCCCGACCCATGTTGGAGCATCCGTTGCCTTCTATAACACCGAGATTTTGGAGGAGGCCGGGGTCAATTATCAGGATATCGTAACCTGGGAGGATTTCAAGCAGGCGGGTATCCAGGTGTATGAAAAAACGGGCAAGTACATGGGAACAGCCGATACAAGCGCAGCCTGGCAAGCTTCCATGTTATTGGCGCAGCAAGGCGCGGATTTGACGGACGATTCCGGCAATCCGATCGTGAACTCGGAAGCGATGGTGAAAGCCATGACGCTGCTCAAGGACTTGCAGGATAACAATGTCATCGCGACCATTGCCGGCGGCCAGCCTGATACCGAAGAAGCATATGGAGAGTTTAATGCAGGAAATTACGCTACGGCCTTTATGCCGCTGTGGCAAATGTCCAGATACACCAACTACATGTCCGATTTGTCCGGGAAAATAGCCATCGCGCCGATTCCGGTCATTGAAGAAGGAATGCCAAGATCGGTTGGCGGCGGCGGAACCGGCACGGTCGTTACCAAGACCGCCAAAGACGTACAGCTGGCGAAAGACTTTCTGGCATTCGCCAAGCTGTCCCTGGATGCCAATAAAGAGATCTGGAACACGCTTGGATTCGACCCGGTTAATATGGACGTTTGGGATATGAAGGATGTTACGCACAATGCCGAGAATCAGTTCGTGAAATATTTTGTCAATAACCCGTTTGATGTGTTGAATGAGATCCGGGATGAAATCCGGTTAATCAAATCGACCTCCGCATCGCCTACCATCAACAACGTCCTGTGCACCACGACCTTCAACGAGATTTTTGAGGATGGCAAGGACATTACCGAAGCTCTGAACGATGCCCAGAAGCAAATTGAACAGGAATTGAAATGACACTCGCTCATACGGTACAAAAACGAAGGGCTGCTCATGGAATCGTCTGTGAGCGGCTCTCATTAAAGGAGTAGAATCATGATTAAAAAATTTCTGTACTCGCAAAAGGTTGCTCCTTACGTGTTTGTCCTGCCGTTTATTCTGGTATTCCTCATATTCTGGGTGTTTCCGCTGGGCAGCTCGTTTAGCATGAGCTTTCAGAAGACGCAGCTGGGGCAGGAGGCGGATTGGATCGGCTTGGCTAACTACGGGAAGCTGATGGGGGACGGCGTCTTTCTGAAGGCGGTGACGAACAGCGCGATATACATGATCCTGACGCTCCTTATCCTGATTCCGTTTCCAATGCTGTTCGCTGTGCTGATCAACAATAAGTTTATGTGGGGAAGAGAGTTTTTCAAGTCATCCTTTTTCTTTCCGGCACTGACGTCGGTTGTTGTCGCAGGCACCATTTTTCGGCTGATGTTCGGCGAGATGGAAGGGTCGCTCATTAACAGTATACTGGGGTGGTTTGGGATCGACCCGGTGAAGTTTCTGAAGGGACAGGTTACCGGTTTTATTGCTCTGGTGGCTCTTGCCACATGGCGGTGGACGGGAGTGAATATGCTCTATTTTTTATCGGGGCTCAAAAACATCCCGGGCGAATATTACGAGGCGGCATCCATCGATGGGGCTTCGGCCTATCAGAAGTTTACCAAAATCACGATGCCTTTGTTGAAGCCAACCACGATTTATGTGTTAACGATCAGCATTTATGCGGGGCTTGCCATGTTTATTGAGAGCATGATGCTTTGGAACGGCAACAACTCTCCGAAGAACATCGGCCTCACGATCGTCGGTTATCTGTACCGTCAGGGCATTGAGAAGAACAATCTGGGTTATGCGGCCGCTGTAGGGATTGTGCTGCTGGCAATCACCATGCTCATTAACCTGACGCAGCTGAAGCTCTCTGGCATGTTTAAGAAGGAGGATTGAGGATGAGAAGAGAAACGCTGGTTAAAATAATCCTCTTCATTTTGTTCTCCATACTGTGCTTTCTAATCCTGGTCCCTTTCTATGCCGTCACCATTGCCTCCTTTAAACCCGGCGAGGATTTGATCCGGTATGGATTGAATCTGAAATTTGACCTGTCGGTGATGAGCCTGGACAATTTCACCTACCTGTTTACGGGCGATCACTCCTACTTCATGTGGTTTTTTAACTCCTTGCTCCTTACGGTGGTGCAGGTTACGTTAACCCTGCTGGTCAGTGCAACCGTTGCCTACGGGTTTGCAGCCTACGATTTCATCGGCAAGAACTTCTTGTTTATCTGCGTGCTTCTGATTATGATGGTTCCTTTTGAAATTCTTCTTCTTCCGCTATACTCCCTGACGTACAACCTGGGCCTAATGAATTCATACTCGGCGATAGTCCTGCCGGGGATCGCAAGCGCGGCCACGATTTTCTTCTTCAGGCAGTATTTAAGAGGGGTTCCAAAAGAAATGATTGCGGCAGGGCGGGTGGACGGCGCGACGGAATACGGAATCTATATGCGGCTGATCCTGCCTGTGATGAAGCCATCCTTCGCTGCTATGGCGATCCTGAACGGCATGAACAGCTGGAACAACTTTCTGTGGCCGTTCATGGTGCTCAGCGACGATAGCAAGTATACCCTTCCGATCGGATTGAAGACGCTCTTGACCCCTTACGGGAACAATTATGATTTATTGATTGTCGGCTCCTTTTTCTCGATCATTCCGATCTTTATTTTGTTCATGGCCTTCCAGAAGTATTTTATCGACGGCATGACGGCGGGGGCAGTTAAAGGATAATCCCTTGATTGACAGGAAGGACCCGACCTTGCAGACGGCACCCCAAATCCGCTATGATACAAGGAAACCTGCGTGCTTACGTGTTTGATTTGATGAATGAGGTGACCGTATCGTGCATCCTGTAACTCGGGCTCTTTTATGGATAGGTGGCGCTCTAATTGTGATCGGGCTGCTGTGGCCTGTCATTGGACGATTTGTCGGCCGGCTGCCAGGTGACATCGTGGTGGATAAACCCCATGTCAAAATTTATTTTCCGATTGTAACCTGCCTCGTCATCAGCGTGGTGGGCTCGTTGATTCTGTTTCTGATCTAGCAGTTTCGCAAATAGCAGGGATATCATAAGAAAAACGTCTATCGACGTACTTTCTCAGTAGACAGACCGCGGTTAGGGGATGTTTTTCTTGCGATATCAGGAAGGCCTAAGCTTCGGAGTTTATACTTTCTGATATTTTAAAAAAACAGGCCGGCTAGGGCAAAACCTTAGCCGGCCTGTTTACATGTTAGAGAGAAACTTACTTCTGAATGATGGTAATCTCGGCATTCGGATCCAGGCTTCTCACGATGGACTTGAACCTGGGCATCTCCAGAATGTGTACCTGATAGATCAGCTGCGTTGAACCGATGGTGTCACCATCATGCATAGCTTTATCTTTCGTGCTAGCAGCTTGGGATACATGCCCCATGATGGTTTTCATACTGTGCCTGATTTCCGCTTCGCTCACGCTGCGAATCCTGACCTCTCGTTTAAGCGGAAAGCTTGAAGTCGTAATACGTCCGGTCTCCAGCGCCATCAGGCATGCGATCGCAGAGTACATCGCTCGTTCCCAGCCGAGCAGCAGTCCTGCCAATGTCAGTACGGATGTATTGACGATGATATGAACGTACGGGAGCTTCAAGCGGGTTAGCAGATACGATATCTGCTGCGGCATCTTGGGCATTTGGAGTGTGTCAAGGACGACGCCGTAACGAAGGCCGATGCCGATGCCGAGTCCCAGGAAAATGCCGCCGATGCCTGCGCTCCCGATCTTGCTGTCGATGAGAGCGGGAAACGGAAAGAACAGGATCGAGCATACGGAAAAAGTAAGCAGCCCGACGGTAGCAATGACGGCTTTTTCTTGGTTGGCCCCACGATAGACCAGCAGGAGCAGTGGCAGGTTTAATGCAAACAGAAACATGCCGGTATGAAGTCCCGTCAGATGCGAAGCGAGCGCGGAAATTCCCGTGACGCCGCCCGCGACGATGCCGCTGGGAACAAGAAATAAATCTAAAGCGAACGCCGCTACCAGGCCTCCGATGGCAGCCATGCTCATTCTTCTTCGTGTACTTGCCTTATTTACGGCCTTTTGCGGACCGTTTGTTACCCGAACCGGGGATTGAACCATAGGCAATGTACCCTCCTTTATCCGCTAGCACTTTCATCCTTTAGTTTCGGTTTAACCGGTTTCTTCTCCTTATAGTCTTTAAATTTAATGATTTTGTTTAAGAAGTTATATACATGTTTGGACTCCTTGGTCAGCAGCGGTCCGAGTATAGCCAGTATAAGCACATACAAGGCTGCGAACGGCTGGATGAAGGTTGCAAGCCCGCCCGCTTTACCCATATTCGCGAGAATAATGGAGAATTCTCCGCGGGATACGATGGTCAGACCGATATTGGAGGATGCTTTGGAGGACAATCCCGCGCTGCGTCCTGCAAGCATGCCTGCAATAAAGTTACCAAGAAGCGTGATGATCACGGCGATCAGCGATAACCACACAGCTCCGCCAAGCTCGGAAGGTACAATCGTTAAACCGAAGCTAAAGAAGAATATGGCTCCAAAGAAATCACGGAATGGTAATATCAAATGCTCAATGCGTTCACGATGCTCTGTCTCAGCCAGGACAAGCCCGACGAGCAGAGCCCCGATGGCCTCGGCAACGTGAATTGTTTCGGCGAATCCTGCGAGCAGGAACAACGCGCCAAAAACAACCAAGGCAAACAATTCGTTCGACCGTATATTTAATGCTTTATTCAGAAGCGGTACGGCTTTACGGCCAATAATAAGGACAAGCAGCATAAATCCGAGGGCGATCACCGCAGATATCAGTACTCCGCCCAGCGATGATGAACCGCTCAATACGAGGCCGGAAAGAATAGAGATATATACAGCCAGGAAAACATCTTCGAACATGATAATACCGAGAATCATTTCCGTTTCGGGATTCGCCGTTCTTTTCAGGTCAACCAGCACCTTCGCCACGATCGCGCTTGAGGAGATGGTGGTTATTCCCGCAACAATGAGTGTTTCCGCCACGGGGAATCCGGAGAAGATCCCGATCATCAGTCCAAGCGTAAAGTTAATGGCAATATAGATGCTGCCTCCGACAACGATGGACTTCCCTGATTTGATTAACCGGCCGACCGAGAATTCGAGGCCAAGATAGAACAGGAGGAACAGTACGCCGATGCGACCCATGAAGTCGATGAACGGAGCACTTTCTATAAAACGAAAATCGAATGATCCAAAATGAAAAGCATGAGGCCCTACCGCCATCCCTACCAGAATGTAGAAAGGGACGACGGAAAACCGGAGTTTAGCTGATAACAACCCCGCCAGGGCGATCAGGAAAATCGCCAGTCCAACTTCTAAAACCAAATGATCCATTCATCAACCACGTCCGTTCATCAAGATTTGTTTAAATAGCCGCTGTTGTTGACGTTCACCGACGACAACGAGTGTCGAGTCCGGCGTAATAATAACGTCAGGTCCGGGATTGATTTGTTTATTGTTTTTATCAACTGTCGCAATGATGGTTGCACCTGAGGCTTGGCGTACGCCCAAATCACCGATCGATTTACCTGCCCCGTAATAATGGGGCTCGATGCGATACCATTCGATAATCAATTCGTCCAGCGCCATGTCGATCGTTTCCAGCGCTTTAGGTTTATAAGTGAGACCGCCAACGATCGCAGCAATTTGGCGAGCCTCATCATCATCCAGGGATATCATGGAGATGCTTTCGTCCGGATCGTCATGTTCATAATGGTACATTTCACGGCGGCCGTCATCGTGGATGATAATGACCAGTTTATCGCCACCGCGGGTATCGATTACGAATTTCTTACCAATTCCGGGCAAATCTGTTTCGCGAACATGCATAGGTTAAAATCCTCCTAAAAATACTCGTTTAGTTTTTTTGCAGACCGGTCACACGGATATCAAAAATATACGCAGCCAAATAAAACAATTCATTCAGGATGAAATTGCGCAGTCTTTAATAAACCTCTGTGCATACGTAAATCATCACAGGTTGATCGTAGGGTTGCCCTGAGAAATGAAAAATTGGGCGAATTTAAGAAACCGCAGTCAGTTTAAGTGCGAAAAAAGGAGGATACTAAACGAACTTCGACGTGTATTTGATGGGGAATAATAATAAAAGCCGGAGCCGAAGCGGAATGATCGGCCGATAAGGCAGACGTGTTTTGGGAGCCTGCAGCATGAGAACGGCCGACATCAACAAGAACAGCGGCAAGGCATTGCCGGCTGCCTTAAATTTGGAGAGAATTTGAGAGGGTTTCAGAACAGCCGCTTTCAGATGATGGTCATGTTTGTATACATACCGCTCATCATGGGTTTCGCTGCTGTAGTACTCCTGGACGGGAATGTAAAGGGCAAATGCCGTAACCAGAACTAGTACCAGCATCCATAGAATTCTTGCTGTTTTTAAGAAACAGTTCACGGTTACTCCTCCCTTCGTCCCAAGCTTCTATGTTAATCATAACATAAAAATAATCGTTCTCAAAATGAGAACGATAAATTATTTTTGAACACTTTTACAGATGGATTTCATTTTTTACATTATATTGAAGCGAGACTTGTCTTACTTTTTACGAAGTTTATCGTAATTTTCCGTATCGGGATCGATATCAATTTTCGATTCATCTTTGTCTTCCAAAACGCCAAGGACTAGATCGTCGAGTTTGTCGGTGGCGGCTTGATCCGGACGATCGGGCTCGGGAATAGGGTCAACGCCGGGGAACTGTCCGTCATATTCAGGTTTCTTTTTATTCATCAGGGTCTCATTCCTTTCTGGCAGTATTTTGGCACAAAAGGATCTGTTATATGTAACGAATAAACGCGGGGGGTGAAAATGAAACAAGGCAAGCGAGCATCAGCATGGCAATAGTCTTTCTTCTATATTGTGTAACTCTATATATCCATCTGCTATATAAGAAATATGCTAGAATGTAGTTTAGGAATATTATACCAGGGGGTAAAGTTAGTTATGAAGAAAAAAATGTTGTGCTGCACCATCGCATTATTGCTTGTGTCCGGTTCGGTTGTTTCTGCTCATCCAGGAAGAACGGATGCCAATGGTGGGCATACCTGCCGTACCAATTGCGAACGCTGGGGTCTGTCTTATGGCGAGTATCATTATCATAACGGCGGAGGAAGCTCTTCAGGCAGTAAATCGTCTTCATCGACGCCTAAAGCCAAATCATCGAAGAACAGTACGACAAAATCCACTGCGCCGAAGCCGGCAGCTCCGGCTTATGCCAAGTCGGGTCTTAAAGTTTTCGTTAACGGCAGCGTGGTGAAGTTTGGCAGTGAGCCGTTGGTGTATAACAATATCAATCTGGTGCCGCTGCGGGAAATCGCCGAAGGAATGGGAGCTGAGGTTACCTGGAATCGCGAAGCGGCCAGTATTGGCGTGCAAAGAGGCAATCATAAGATAACACTGACGGTTGGCAGCAAGACCGTCTTTTATAACGGTAAGTCGGAAACCATTACGGTCGCTCCCAAAGTGATCGACGGCGTGACTTACGTTCCGATTCAGGTGTTTACAAGGGGCCTTGGTGCTGGCGTGAACTATACCGATCATGATAAAATTCTGAGAATCTCCTTGTAGTGCGGGTTCAAAAAGGTCGATTTTCAGCACTAAAGCCTATGCTTCCGATGTGCGTTTCTTCAAAACGCTTCAGTTGGATGAAGCTAGGAACGTCAGGAGCGGAGCGTACGTTTTGGGTACGTGAGCACCTAAGATGTTTCCGCAGGAAACATGACTTCGTAAGCATCCACTTAGGCCCGGCTGAATTCAAGATTCGATGCCGAGCTGCTTCCTGATTCGCTTCGTGTTAGATATAGAATTTATAAATTATCTTGCTACGCTGATGAAATTCTGTATCGCAAGAAAACCTACCTTTAAATCGCGGTCGCTCGTCCTTGAATTGACCTCGATTGGTTTTCTTATCAAAAGAGGACTTTTTGAACAACCTCTTATAGGAATAAAATAAATACTGCTTCAAACGGGTGAACAGAGAGAGGTGAGCATACTTGAGTTTTTTTGATAAATTTAAAGCCGGTGTGTCCGACGCCGGAAACAAAGCTAAAACGCTGGTGGAGATCAATCGGTTAAAACTGCAAAACAACGGTAAAAAAAGCGACATCGATGAACAGCTTCTGGAAATTGGCAAGGTTGTATTTGCTGCAACCGAAGCTGGGGAGTGGCCGCCTGATCAGGCGAGTATTCAGAGCTACGTGGCCAAGATTCATCAATTGAATTTTGAAATCGAACAAAATCTGCTTCAAATCGCCAATCTTACGGATGAGAAGGTATGCAGAGGCTGTGGGAACAGCTCTGCTATGAACGCTAAGTTTTGTGCCCACTGTGGCCGTACGTTCGAAGTGATCCAAGTGCAATCGGAAGAGCAGCGTAAAGAAATTCCGCTTCTGGAAGACGGCAGCGAACAAGAGGAACCGAAATAGTATTGTTGGTCTAATTGTCCTTACTATTTTGAGTGGGCCGATCAATTGGAGCGGGAGCTTATTCTTGCATGCGTGTTGTGCCGAACAATAACACGAGCAGTGAAAAGGACGTCATGGGCCTTGATGTCAGGATGAATGTTTTTGTTAAAGATAGAGCCGCACCCTGGTTAGGAATACCGGGGAAGGCTCTTTTCTTTTTTATCCGGGGTGAAGGAAGCTGCAAAACATTACAGAATGATTATTAAGGTGAGCTAACTCACCATAAAATCGTTATATAGTAATAGTAGCTTACTAGCTGAGGGAGTGAGGACATATGCCGATGAACAAGGCCTGTAATGATGAGTTATTTCAACATGGGAATCGAAGGGTGTCAAGGCTGCTTAAAGGTAACGTTCTATTGCTTCCCGTCTGTGTATTTCTGATGCTCGTTGCTGCCGGGTGTAATAGTACGGACCCTGTGGAAGAACATCCACCGGAGAATCAACCGAAGAGCGCATCCATCAGCATCGTCATTTCCAGTCTCGGGATGACGTTCCCTGCCGGGATGGACGAGAATGACAATCCGTATCTAAATTACATTGAAGAGCGCACGGGGCTAGATATCGGAGTTAATCTTCCGCCGCCTGAGGTATACAACGAGAAGCTGGATGTCATTATGTCCTCCGGCAACTTGCCGGATATGCTTCATACGTATGAACCGGTGTGGTTCGACAATTATGTCAAGCAAAAGGCATTTATGCCGTTGGATGAGTTAATTGACAAGTACGGTCCCCATCTCAAGGAGAAAATCCCGCCGGAGGTCTGGGATCGGGTTCGATATGGCGGTAAAATCTATGCGGTTCCGAGCTTGAATGAGGTGACCGGGGCAGAGCTGATGTATGTCCGAAAGGATTGGCTTGATCGGCTTGGGCTCGAGCCGCCCGAAACACTGGAGGAATATTACGAAGTCATCCGTGCCTTTACGCTCGATGATCCGGACGGCAACGGCGTGCAGGATACGATCGGCCTTACCCTGACATCGAATCTGGGCAGGTCTTCCCCGTTCTTCGGCGCCTTCGGCACACAGCGGAATACATGGTTTGAACGGGACGGAAAGCTGGTGAACGGAAGCATTCTGCCTGAAACGAAGGAGACCCTTGCGTTTTTTGCCAAGTTGTATCAAGAGAATCTGCTCGATCGGGAGTTTCCTCTTAACCTGCAAAATAATGTGTTTGAAAAAATAGAAAATGGCACGGTGGGCTTGTTCTCTGCAGCATGGTACGACACGCGGGGACCGATTGCGGCCAATATGAGCAAAGACTCGGAGGCTGTATGGATGCCGCTTCCGTATCCCACGGGACCGGACGGATTTAAAGGGGTAGAAGGTAAGGATATTATCCGTGGCTACAATGTTATTCCCGCCGAATCGGAGAAAGCAGATGAAGTGATTAAGTTTCTGGACTTTATCGCCAGCGACTATAAGACGCTGAAGCTCGGCTTCGAGAACGAAATCTGGCATTGGGAGGACGGGGCGATTGTTACGGATTTTGCGCTTCACGACAAGCATTTGTACCGTGGCATTTACCAGTCGCTTGTTGATGTGCCGGACCAATTGCTGTTTAAGGAGCGGCTTGACTCCCTAGGCGATTTCAATTTATACAACAACTTGCAGATGATTAATCAGCATATCGTTCCTAACGCATTCTACGGAGTTCCCACACCTGCCATGACAAAGTACAGCAATAAGCTAAAAAATCTGGAGGATGTGTTTACGAAGATCATTATGGGGCTGGAACCGCTGGATGCCTTCGATGATTATGTGAAGACGTGGAAGGAAGAAGGAGGAGATGAAATCACGAAGGAAGTGAATGAATGGTACTCCAAACAATGATGTCGGCCGCCAAAGGAGGGGGGACTCGAATAATGTCGTTGTTTCGCTGGATCCGGGATCGGTTTTCGCAAAATATTCAAACCCGCTTGACCGGTTATTTTCTACTGATGCTGCTGCCGCTGGTCATCATCAGCCTGTTTGCGGTGGAACGGTCCCGGGATATTCTCTATGAACAGGCGGTCGAGCGTACGGAGATGGCGCTTTCGTCGGCGATGAATCATTTTGATCTGGCGCTGCAAAACGTGGAAGAGATATCAACCCTGATTGCAAGCGACCCTGGAATGAATGAGCTGCTGAACAAAAACAGCACCAACTTTTCTCCTCAATCGATCGTGGATTTCAAGCATATTTTGGATCAGTTATCGAATTCGGTGTCGGTGAACCGGTTTGTATCCCAAATTACCGTGTATCATCGGGCGTCCAACAGGTTTATCTCTACCCATTACGGAGGCAAAGAGCTGACGGGTGAGACGCAGCAGGAATGGCTTGTCGAAGCTGCCCGAAAGAACGGAACGGGGATTTCCTACGTGATGTCGGAATCCCCAGTGGCTGAGGGCATCACTTTTGGCCAGATGACGAATACGGACAGCGTCTCCTTGATTCGGGCCATGGACCTGTACAATAGCGAGCGGCAGTCGAACCTGCTGGTGGTGTCCTTTAACAAGAGCAAGCTGTTAAATATCATCAAGACGCTGCTTCCCTCCGAGAACAGCCGTATCGCCCTGTTGAACGAAAAGGGAGAAGTGGTAGTGGAGACTGGCAGAGTGCATGAGGATAACATTTCTGACAAGGATATGACCGTAACGATTGACTCGGATTACTCCACATGGCGCCTCGCGCTGGTACAGCCGAAGAGCGAGCTGTACAAAGAGACCGATCAGCTGCGCCTATTCACGGTTGCGATCATCGGGCTGAGCGTCCTGCTGGCCATCATTATTTCATGGGTGGTTTACAGCGGGATTGCCTCCCCTGTGCTGAAATTGTCGCGCGGGATGAAGCGGCTCAGCAGCGGGGAGCTGAATATTCATGTCGATACCAAGCGGAAGGACGAGTTCGGCTTTCTCATTCAGTCGTTTAATAAGATGGCCGTCGTACAGAAACATCTGATTGAGGATCATTATGAGCAGCAGCTGCGATTAACGACGACGGAACTGAAGTTTCTGCAATCCCAGATCAACCCGCATTTTCTATACAATACACTCGATTCGATTTACTGGACGGCCAAAAATTACGATGCGGATGAGATTAGCGAGATGGTGATGAATCTGTCGAAGTTTTTCCGGCTGAGCCTGAACAAGGGGAGGCAGGTGTTCACGATTGAGGAGAGCATCACCCATCTGCACTACTATTTACGAATTCAGCAGCTTCGTTTCATGGACAATTTCACCGTGAATTATCACATTTCGGAAGAGAGTAAGGATGTTCCGCTCCTCAAGCTTCTGCTTCAGCCTTTGGTGGAGAATGCCATCATACATGGCATGGAGGGTAAATCCTCAGGAGGGAGCCTGGATATATCCAGCCGGATCGAAAAGGGGCAGACCGTGGTCATCAGCGTACAGGATAACGGGCCGGGGATTAGGGAAGAACGGCTGCGTTATATCCAGCATGAGCTGGAGATGATGGGCTCCCGCAGCGTACCGGCGTCTTCCCGGGATGAGGACCATGTGAAGGATCTGTTCGGCCTTCGGAACGTGCTGAGCCGAATGAAGCTGTATTATGGCAGGGAAGCCCAACTCACGGTTCACAGTGTCCCAGGCGAAGGCACAACCGTCACGATTTCCATTCCGCTGGATCGCTGCAAGGAAGTTAACCTGATGTAGGTACTCATATATAGATCGCTCGAAAGGGGAGGACATGATGAATCTGATAATTGTGGAAGACGAACCCCGGCTTCGTAATGCACTTGCTTACAATATCCCATGGGACAAGCATGGTATTGAAGTAGTCGGTATGGCTTCCAATGGCATCGAGGCGCTTGAGCTTGTAAGTCGGAAGAAACCGGATATTATGCTGATCGATGTGCAGATGCCTGAAATGGATGGACTGACGCTCCTCGGCGAGCTGCGAAGCCGGCAGGACATCAGCCGATTGACAAAAATGATCATTCTGAGCGGACACGACAACTTCGAGTTTGCGCAGCTGGCGCTGGAATACGGGGTGTCCAAATATTTATTGAAGCCCGCCGGCGAGGAGGATATTCTCGAAGCGGTGCTTGAAGCGAGGCAGCAGCTGCGGGAGGATTTGGATCAGTGGCAGCGCAAGGCGGCGTTGGAGCAGAAATGGAAGGACAATCTTCCGCATCTGCAAAATCTTTTTTTTATTCAATGGGTCAACGGTAGATATGCAAAACAGGATGTTCTTCATAAGAGCAAGGAATTATATATTCCGTTGAAGGAGGACGACCGTATTGCGGTAGCTGTGGTCGATCTAGACCCGCTGCCGGAGCATGAGACCCGTTTTCAACGAGGGGATGTCGAGCTGCTGCAGTTTACGATGCAGTGCCTGGCCAAGGAGCTGTTGTCTCATCCCTCTCTCTGGATCACGTCGGATTCTGGCAGTATGCTGCTGATGGTGTGGATCGTGGAGGAAAACCAAGACGCCAAGGAGGCCATGCTGCGGCTGAATGCTGATGTATCCAAGCTACTCTCCCAGACGAAGGAAGTGCTGAAGTTGACGGCAAGTGCCGGCATCTGTGCTTCCATCGGGGCAATTGAAGATATGAGCCTGCTGTATGCGCAAGCCTGCCGGGCGCTTCAGGACCGGGTCGTGTACGGACACGACCTTGCGATTCCTTACCGGGAGCAGCTCCAGCGGGATATCCAGGGCGTGATCGTGCAGCAGAATCTGGAGAAGACGCTGGAGATCGCGCTGGAAACGGCCGACGAGATGAAAGCCCTGAAGGCGCTGAAGGGGTTATGGGAAGAAGCCTTCTCCAGATCCGAATCCTCGGACGAATTTCATGAGGCGGTTCTGTACATGAACAGCTTCTTTACCCGGATGATCCAGAAGCAGGGCTGGACGGTAAAAAAAGTCGTCGGCGAGGATATCGAATATTTTCATAACGTCAAGCTGCTGAGCACCAAAATGCAAACCTGGTCGCTCTTGGAGCGCACGGTGAAGCATATCGTCTCCTTTATGAGCGAGCAGCGGAAAACGACGAGCAATCAGGTGGTGAAGGATATTCTGAACCTGCTTGAGGGGGAGATGGATCAGGAAATTACGCTCCATACGGTGGCGGACCGGCTTTATGTCAATTCGTCCTATCTTAGCCGGCTGTTCAAGCAGGAAATGGGGGTTGTCTTCTCGACCTATGTGCTGGAACGCAAAATGGAGAGGGCCAAGTCACTGCTGCAGGAGGGACTTAAGGTTTACGATGCCGCCCGGCTGGTCGGGTACCGCGATGTCAGTTATTTCACCAAGGTGTTTCGGAAGTATTGGGGGGTGAATCCGGGGGAGTTTAAGGGGTGAGCTTTGGTGAAAACCCTTTGCTCTATGCCGCTGCGCGGTCGTATCGTTCCTCCAATCGCTGTTGTTTCCAAATTTCATGAACGATTTTATTGTGGTGGAAATTTGGAAACAAAGGCGACCGCTACGCTTTTCCGGAATCGATTCGTCCTCTCCGCTGGTTCGCGAGGGTCCAAACCACCCAAAAGCCTCCCCCTTGAGGTTGGGGAAAGGGGGAGATTGAAAGCCCGCTCCGCTGGTACGTGTGGGTCCCCATCCTCCCCCATGATGATGGGGGGAGGGGGGCAAAACGCAGCGCAGCAGAGCGTGCGCAGTTACATAAACTAACCAAACGAGCCGTTCGGGGCGTATATCCCGAACGGCTCGTTTGGTTTACACCCCCAGCCTCAACCATCGGCAGGGCGGAAGTGATCACCCGCGCAGTATGGGTGAGGGGCGAAGGCCGAGATTTGCAGAAAGCTGCGAGGCCTCCTATATGGCGACGAAACACGGCAATTCCGTGCTTCGAATGCCAACTTCATTCTTGAGTAAGCTTCAACGGAGCAGGCGGAATTGTTCTGGAGAAGCGGCAGCGGTCCCCTTTATCCCCGGATTTCCACATTGTTTCTCTCATTCGGAAGAAATCCGGGGGTAACAGGGATCGGAAGAACAATCCGCATGCGGAGTGATGAACAATCCTCTTTTTTCGATGTTGGAACTAGGGTTCAAATGGTCTTAGGGGTTTTGAAAGCAAATGTTTTGAATTTCAGGGGAGCAACGGTTAGCCGATCGTGATAAGTTAACACATCATGAAACACCCGCCGTAACCTCATGGCACAATTACTGACGTCCATGCCCCAACACAACATCATATTACCATAAATAGTAATGATCCTCTCCTACTCAGTCCCTGCGCCGGGAATTACAATTTGTAGTAACCAAGGAGATTGAATCAATAGAAAGGGGGAGACGAGTCGATGAAACCCACGATAGAACCATCGCCGGCACCGTATAGAGAGATGAAGAAAAAACGAGGGTACTGGGGCCGTTTAGGGTCAGACATATGGAAAGAGTGGGATCTTTATTTGCTGCTCGTACCGGGCATCTTGTTCATTTTGCTGTTCAAGTACACGCCGATGTACGGCATAACGATTGCATTTAAGGATTTCAACATATTCACCGGATTTGCCGACAGCCCGTGGGTGGGATGGAAGCACTTCGAGAAGCTGTTTACGTCGCCGGACTTTGCTCAGGTATTCAAAAATACGGTCATCATCAGCTTCCTGAAAATCGTGATCTTGTTTCCGCTCCCCATCGTTATCGCCCTGATGCTCAATGAGCTGAGGAATATGGTATTTAAGCGTACGGTGCAAACCGTCATCTATCTTCCGCATTTCTTGTCATGGGTCATCGTCGGCGGATTGTTTATCGATATCCTCTCAACGAACGGAGGAATCGTCAATAAAGTTTTGGTATCCCTGGGGATGGAGCAGATTGCGTTTTTCCTGGATAACAGCGTGTTCCGAGGCGTGCTGATCACCTCGGCAGGCTGGAAGGAAACGGGCTGGAGCACCATCGTATACTTAGCAGCGTTTACAATGATCGACCCGATGCTGTATGAAGCCGCGAAGATCGACGGGGCCGGACGATGGAAGCAGCTGTGGCACATTACGCTCCCGGGGATCGCCCCGATTATTGTCCTGATGTTTATCCTGCGGCTCGGAAACGTGCTGGAAGCGGGAACGGAACAGATTCTCGTCATGTACAATCCGGTGGTGTACCATGTATCGGATGTCATTGGAACCTATGTATACCGGCAGGGTCTCGGGAACCAGGATTACAGTTTCTCGACCGCGGTTGGATTGTTCGAAGCCGTTATATCCTTCACATTGGTCATCATGGGCAATGCCATGAGCAGAAAATACTTACAGCGCGGGATTTGGTAAAGAAAGGGTGGCGCAAATGGATCACAAAAAAGCTTTGGAAGGAACAAACACCACCCGAGGTGTCATCCAAACGTCGTTCTCAGAAAAATGCTTCTCGGTATTTAATTATACGTTCTTCATCGTGATGGGCTTAACGACCCTGCTTCCTTTCATGAACCTGATCGCGAAATCCTTGAGCAGCGAGGGAGCCGTCATATCGGGTCAGGTTGGGCTGCTCCCGGTCGGGGTTCAATTCGAAACGTACAAGTATGTGCTGCAGGATTCCATGTTCTTGAATTCGCTCAAGGTATCCATTTTTCTGACGATCATCGGAACAGCTTGCAGCTTGTTTCTGACCACGCTGACGGCTTATCCGTTGTCCAAATACCGGCTGCGCGGACGGAAAGGGCTTCTGTTGATTTTCGTATTCACGATGCTCTTCAGCGGCGGACTGATTCCGACGTACCTGCTCATGCAGAATTTGAATCTGGTGAACTCCTTCCCGGTGTTATTCCTGCCGGCGATGGTGAACGTGTACAACATGCTCATCATTAAAAACTATTTCGAGGGGCTTCCGGATGAGCTGGAGGAGTCCGCCAAGCTGGACGGTGCGGGGAATATCCGCATCTTGGTCTCGGTCATAGTGCCGCTCTCGCTTCCCGTCATGGCAACGATCGGATTGTTCTTTGCGGTCGCTTTCTGGAATGACTATTTTGCGGCGATGATCTACATCACCGATCCGGCAATCAAACCGATGCAGCTGTACCTGAAGGAGCTGCTGGTTTCGTCCAGCGGGGACTTCCTGAAGGATAATGTCGACGCCGCGATTAACGCAACACCTCAGTCCATACAAGCATCTTCGATCCTGCTGGCAACGATCCCGATTTTGCTGGTGTATCCATTCCTCCAAAAGTATTTTGTCAAAGGCGTGCTTGTAGGTTCGGTTAAAGGCTAGGTTTATCAGGTGTTTCTTAAGAGATAAGGAAGTATAAACTTTGGAGGATCTGCAGGCTGAATAGCGCAAGAAAAACTACCGCTAAACGAGGTCTGTCTTCTTTGGGAGTACGTCGATAGACGTTTTTCTTAACATTATTATAATTTCCGGGGTCCCCGCAAAGTACCTGAATAGACTTCAGAGCAAGGCCCCACTTTGTGGGGTTATCTTATAAAGGTGGTGATGCGCTTCGTATTGCTCAGATGGCAGAATTCATTGAATTTCTCAATCACAAGGAGGGTTATCCATGATCAAGATTAAAAAATCCGCGGTACTGGCCGGGATTCTCGGATTCACGCTGGCGCTGTCCGGATGCGGCGGCGGGGGAGGCGGCACGACGGACACGCCGGCGGCTCAACCATCGGACACACCGGCAAGCACCCCGAAAGATGAGGGGAACAAAGACACAACGGCCGAAAAACCGGGTCTGCGCATGATCATGCAATATGGATTGTTTGATCCGAAGACTGAATATGTGGCCAAGTACATCCAGGAAAGAACCGGATTCAATGTGGAATACGAACTGCTGCCGGCCGAGAACGCGGATGAGAAGCTGAACCTGCTCGTATCCAGCAAAGATAACTATGATTTGGTGAAATTGAATGCACTCCAGTTCTACAATCTGGCCTCTGCGGGAGCGCTCGAGCCGATCGATGAGCTGCTGGAATCCCACGGCAATTATATTAAGCAATCCATTAAGCAGGAATCCTTCGGCAGTGCCACTATCGACGGGAAGATTTACGGCATTCCCGAGACTGGGGCAGGCGTAAGTATAGGGGAGGCACTGGTGGTTAGACAGGATTGGATGGATGAATTAGGACTGTCCACACCGACAAACGCCGATGAACTGTACAATGTGCTCAAAACGATCAAAGAGAAGAAGAATGTCATTCCGCTCACGGTGAGCAATAAGGCCCCTGCTATTTATGGCAACATTGCCACGACATTTGGCGTTTTGACGGATTGGAAAGAGGTCGACGGTAAGCTGGTGCATCGTGCCGAGCAGCCGGAGATGAAAGAGTATCTCACCTTTATGAATAAACTGTATAAAGAAGGATTGCTCGATACCGAGACTCCGATTAATACCGCACAGAAATCCATTGAAAAATTTTCGGGCGGTAAAGCTGCGATGTATGAGCTGGCCTGGTGGAATGCCGGAACGACGATTGATGCGTTGACGAAAAACTTCCCGGATGCCAAAACGTCCATCATTCCTTATTTGAAAGGTAAAGACGACAAAGCCGTTGTCGGTGTTAAAACGAACACCACTTGGTATGTGGCTATCCTGAAATCCTCGAAGAACAAGGAAGCCGCCATGGAATTCCTGAACGCGAAGTTGGAGCCGGAGACATTCAAAGGCATCGCGCTGGGTAAAGAGGGCGTCCATCATGAAGTGAAGGACGGAAAGTACTATCCGATTTTGCCGATTTTCAATGATGAATTGAGTAACGCAAGCAATTTTCTAACCGGGGTAGACGAAGAGAAGTATCCGATTTACTGGCAGGCACGCGTTCGTAAGGATCCGATTCTGCAAGCGCATTTCGAAGCCTTCCAGAAAAATGCCGAGGGCATTATCGTAGTGGATCCGATGTCAACGGCCCCGCCAATTGAAGCTGTATCCAAAAATCAGTTGAAATTGTCGACCATGCTCGATGACAATGTGCTGCAATTCATTTCCGGAGCGAAGCCGATTGATGCTTATGATCAATTCCTGGCTCAATGGAGAGCCGAGGGTGGAGCCGATATGGTGACCGCAGCAAATGAATGGTTTCAGTCCACGAAGTAAATGACCTATGCGAAAAAGCAGTCTGCGCAAGCAGCTGCTTTTTCAAAATTCGTAAAGGGGGTGACTGTTGAATTTATATTCACTCGATCGTTCATTCTGAATAAAAGAAGGGTGGTATTCCTTGATGTATCGTTTATTTCGCAGGCGGATCGCGCTGTTTCTCAGTCTGTCACTGATCGTTTCTCTCATTGTTCCGGTTGGTTCTTCCGCGTTCGCGGATAACGAAATTCCCCCGGCTCAAAGCGCGGGTCCAGAACCGGTTACCCTGGTCTCCCAAGGCGGAGAGAGTCTGGAGTTCACGGATATCAACGTAGCAGGCGACACGGTGGAAGGGAAAAACGACTATTTGGCGCTGTATACCAGCGGCGCAACGGTTACGGGTTCCGTATATACCGATGAGGTGTGGGTGCCTACGCTTCATGTCGCGGTCTCCGTGGATGCAGGCGGTCAAGTGCTGGACATTCTCGGACCGGACGGCGATCCTCCGACTACTTGGGATCCGGGAACGCTGCTTCCGATTCCGGCCGGTGGTTACGTTGTAGTGGCTGGCGGAACCACCGGATGGGATCAATCTGTTTTTCAGAAACCTCTCTTCAATCATAACAAAACGGGAGATATGGTGAAGCTGATGCGGGCGGGTGAAGAAGTGACTGCGGTTGATTTCCTGCCGGAGCAGCCGGGTCCAGGGCCGGATCCGCTGCCACCCGAGCTGCATCTGATTACGCAAAATGATACGACCGTGGATATACCGGTCATTGAGATTGCAGGTTTTGTGGCGAACTATACCGCGGATCAGGATTTAAGCGTAACGGTTAATGGCGATGAGACTGCGCTTACGGCGGAAGGCATGTTTCGCACGAATGTTTATTTGGAGCCGGGCCCGAACGCGGCTGAGGTGAAGCTGTTTAAGGGAGACGGCGAATTGGCCGTTCAAACGCTGAACATCGTGTACGAACCGATCGAGAACCAGGATTATATTGAAGTCGAAGCGGCGCCGAAGGATATTACGATCGACATCGAAGGTCCACGCAAGAAGCTGGACTATGTCGACAAGGATGTTGCGGGCGTGCCAAACATCGTGGCGATTTTTACAAGAGATTACGGCAGCTCCATCACGATTCCCCAGACCAATGTCGCCGTGCAGGTGGATGCCAACAACCGCGTATTGCGGGTGATCAATCCTTCTATTAACGGGAAGCCGCCTGTATGGACCGGTCCGACCGAGCTTGAAATCCCCGAAGGCGGTTATGTGCTGATGGCACAGGATAACAGCTACGCAGGTAATAACATCAAGCGCTATTTGGCCGAGAATTTTAAGGTCGGGGATATGATCAAGCTGCGCAAGAACGGGGAAGTGGTTCAGGTACGCGACATCATGAGCGGCAACGGCCTCATTGCAAGGCTCACGCTGGATAACCAGACGATGTACACTGTAACGGAAGGCAGTACCGCTATCACGGGGCGCATCGACAACATGGACGACATTACCGCGATCAAACTTCTTGTGAACGGTAACGAGGTGCCTTTTGAAGCGGATGGTACCTTCACGCATAACTACACGTTGACTAACGGCACCAATTATATCGAAGTCAAAGTGATGAAGAATGACATCGAGCAGGATGTACGTCATCTTGCGGTGTTTGCAAGACCTGATTTCTCCCCGGAAAAAGAAGTCATTCTATGGGTGGACCAGGCTTCCAATGTCAGAAAGTTTAAAACGAGCGAGGATGTTTTGGCATTCTTGCAAAAAGCCAAGGAAACGGGCGTTACCTCGGTGGCATTTGATGTAAAAGGCGTTGAAGGTTATGTCTCTTATAAGAAGAACGATTTGACGGGCAGACCTTATGTCAGCGAGATCAAGGCACCCGAAAAAGCAGGCGCAAGCCCGGATCTTGACCTCCTGCAGGAGTTTATTGATCATGGTCATGCACTGGGATTAGAGATTCATGCGGCGATCAACGTATTTGCCGAAGGATCGATTGCCCATAACGAGTACGCGGTTCTGAACGATCATCTCGATTGGGAGGAACGTGTATATTTCGCGGAGAACAATGGCGAGATCAAGCGTCTGCGCGAAAGCAAAAAGCAGGGCCTGGTAGCCTTCGTCAACCCGTCCAATGACGAGGTTCGCAATTATCAGCTTCGAACATTCGAAGAAATCATTAAGAATTACAATGTGGACGGCGTTGTTCATGATCGGAGCAGATACGACAACGAGGGGGCTGATTTCAGCGACGAGACCCGAGTAAAGTTCGAGCAGTTTTTGCAGGCCCGGGGCAAGCAGCTTGTCAATTGGCCAAACGATATTTTCTATTATGAAAACAATGTTCGTGTATACGGCCCGCTGATTCAGGACTGGTGGGAATTCCGCTCGGGAACGATTCAGAGCTTCTTCGGCGAAGTGAAGGCGCTGGTGGATTCCTATGAAAATTCAACAGGCAGAAAGATCGAGGTATCCTCTTATGTTGGATCCTGGTATGAAACGTATTATTTGAACGGCGTGAACTGGGGCAGCAAGAACTTCCGATTCAATCCCGCACTCGGCATGCCGGACGAATCGGTGTATACGCCGGAATATTATGAAACCGGGTATATCGAGCATTTGGATTTTCTGATGATCGGGGCTTATCAAACCACAAGCCAGGAAATCCAGAAATACATTACGCTCGGCAATATCGTAACGAACGGGGAAATCCCGCTGTATGCAGGCATTGCCATGAACAATGTGCAGGCGCCGGCCGTACAGCGCGAAGTGTTCCAGGCGGGGCTGAAGTCCACGAACGGACTGATGCTGTTTGACGCATCCCAGGTCAACTGGCCGATCGCAGCGGCTGCTCTCCAAGATAAGGAGTGGGTGAAGGATTACCAGCTCGGCATGAGCTTGCCGGGAAGCCCGGATTCGTTCCTTGAAGGCAATTTTTATAATATCAACCGGATCGAGGGCAACGTCAACGTGATGACGGAAGCTTTCGGATACTCCACGGGCACGAACCGCTTCGGGGTTGAAGTGGTTGTTGATAACACGGGTCACGTGACGCGCGTGGTCAACCGGAACCAAGCGATCAACTGGAGCTGGGGAGCGCCGGAAGAGAATAACAGCGTTATTCCGCAGGGAGGTTTTGTCATTTCCACCCTGGACCCGTCAGGCACGAGAACGCTGCGTCAGCTCGTTGCCAATGCCTACAATACCGGGGATCAGGTTCGTTCAGCCGTATTAAGCGGGCTGATGGACGACGAGGGCAAAGAGACGCGCGACAGCCAGCTTGCGTTGCAAGGGCTGGTCGAAGTTCTCGGACCCGGCCAAGCGGCCGTGAAGGTGAATGGTGCCGATGCGACCCTGTCGGCGAAAGGTGAATTTACAGCTAATGTGCCGCTGCAAACGGGCGTCAATTCGATTACGGTGGACGTGTTCGTTGACGAATTTAAAACAAACAGCAAGACGTTTGAGGTCATCCGGACTACTACGGGAGACGGCGGATCCGATCCGGGAACTCCGGGCGGAGGATCCGGTTCACCCGGTGGAGGATCGACAACACCACCTCCTAAACCGTCAGAGCCCGAGCGGTTGAGCATCAAGAAAGAGACAACACCGGGCGGTGGGACGGTCATCGTAGCGGATGCGAGCGAGAAAGGCATGCTCGGCGACGTGGAACGGCTCAGCAAGCAGCCGGCGGCTTCACGCGTGCTTACGTATTCGGTGACCGACGCTTCGGATTCCGTCGTTCTTCACTTGCCGGTTCAGGGGCTGAGCGCTGCCGTGAAGGACCTGCCGGGGGGCTCCATCGTGTTGGAATCCTCCCAAGGCCGATTGGAAATTCCGCTGCATTCGCTGACGGGAGCTTTACAACAACGGGGAACGGCGGAAAGTCTGCAAATTCGCGTCGGTTTAGCTTCAAAAGAGGAAGAGGATCGGGTAAAGGCAGCGTTGGAGGCAGGAGCCTCCAAGCTGGATGCATCACTTTCCATAATCTTGGCTTGGAAACAGGGGGATACGTTAACTGCGTTGCCGGCGCTTAAAGGACCTTATGCTAAGTTTACCAAGGTTCTATCCAGTGTCGTCAGTCCATCCCAAACGACGGTGCTGCGGATGGATCCGGCATCCGGCAAGCTGGTCTTTGTACCGACGCTCATTCGCACGTCGAACGGCAAATCCCAAGCGGAGTTTAAGTGGAGGGAAGGCGGCGTTTACTCCGTTGTTTTCCAAGAGAAGACATTTGAGGATTTAAGCAGCCATTGGGCCCGCGAGGACATTTCGCTGCTGGCCTCGAAACAATTGATCGAGGGATTAAGTGATACGCGTTTTGGTCCAAATGAGACGATCACGAGAGCGCAGTTCACGGCGATGCTCGTCCGTGCGCTAGGGTTGAAGGATCAGGGAGATCATGCGAGCTTCCAGGATGTGAAGGCAAACGATTGGTATGCAGCCGCTGTTGCTACGGCAGTGGAGCATGGACTTATCGAAGGCTTCAGCAATGGTACGTTCCGTCCGAACGAGGAGATTACCCGTGAGCAGATGAGTGTCCTGCTGCTCCGTACACTGAAGCTTGCCGGTACGGATCTGGAGACAGGAGTTTCGGACTCCATATTGGAAGGATTCAAGGATCGCGAACGCATTGCGTCCTGGTCCGAAGAGGCCGTGTCGGCCATCGTCAAATCAGGGTTGATGGAAGGACGTTCTTCTGACCGGTTCGTTCCGGAAGCTAATTCCACCCGGGCTGAAGGCGCGGTCGTATTAACCCGAATGCTGCAGATGGCAGAATTCATTAACCGTTAAACGTAGAAGACCCGTTCGTTAATAACGAACGGGCCTTTGTTATACATAAGGCTTTTGAAGTAACGTAACAGTGAACTTGATGGATGTACTATCTTTTTTGAAGATGTCGCACTGGTCGCCGTGGGGGAGGGGATCCTCAAAACAGCTTCATGATCAATCGTGGGATGTAGAGGATGACATCAAAAATGAGAGTAGTAGTCGCCTCCATTTTCTCCAATTTTGTTCTTCCAGGCCAGTTAATCTTTTTCATATGATGAACCTCATTTCAAATGAATTTGTTCGACTCGTATCGAATCATATTCTTAAAGATAAATACGCAGGGATTAAATGGAAGTTCCAGTAAATAGGAAGTAGTATATGTACAAGCAAGTGTGAATTTTGGAATGCGGAGTTTTCAGCAGAAGAAAGCGTGAGTGAAATGAATTAGAACTTCAGGAGGTAGCGGAATGAGTAGAGATTGGCATGAGGATATGGAGTATTGCAGTAGGTTAGATGACAAAGGCCAGAGTTTCATTTCGCCGGAGGTTTTAAATACTGGCTCCAGCAAACAGCAGAAGAGAAAAAACGTGCAGATGAACTCAGTAAAGCAGTAGAAGAAGCTATCGAATTTGTGAGCAGATGGAGGACTCAGATGACCCATTAGAGCTCCTTGAACAAGTGCTGATTCAATTGCAATTGTTGGCGTCCTTCCAAGGGAGGAAAAAGCATGCTACATAATTGTTGCAATTGATGAAAACATTGAGCTATAACCTTGATCGGAGTGGGGAACATGGTAATATATTCCTATGAACAGTTTGTATCATAAAGGGGGTTATAAGGTACAGTGTGAAGAGCGGTCAGGTTGGTGCTCCTGAATCCGCATATGTAATCATCCTTGGTCGGGTACCTGTCCATATTTATTGAGCGGATACATAGCTTGAAGAACGGTTAAAGGAGGCTGAAATGGGACAAGGCAATGAAATTCAAGAGCTTAAAGATCGATTGAATGCAGTAGAGCAGCAGTTGGAGCAAAGATCAAGGGCTTCCAAGTCGCTTCGAACAGCACAACAATCAAGGGGAAGAACTCAACGTATTCCTTGGAGATCCGCAAATGTCATTCGATTTCGAAGAAGATGACGCCTACAAGCTTTACCAAGGTGGTCGTCGCGTAACTGCAGATGCTTCCGGTGTGGTGACAGCCGTTGAACAACCGGATGAGCAAAAGGATGAGAATCAGGTTGAGCTGGACCTCGAAGGATCCGGATCAGAGGGAACCGTTGAACACAGTGATGGACAAGGTGAGGATCCTGCAGGGGACCCGCCGCCGGCAGAGGAAGGCGACGAGCTGAACGATTACGAAAAGGAGATCATGGGCGAGGGTTCAACACAAGAAGGTTCCGACCTCCCGGAATGGATGCAGGAACAGCAGCATGAGGAAAAACCGGATGGACAAGAGATGAACTTTGAGGATTCTGATCAGAATACTGCAACTGATGGTGTTTCTGAGGTTAAGGAGCCTCAGACATCCAGCGATGAAGAGATCAGCAAAGAGGAGCTGGAACAGTTCATTCTGAAAGAACGTCCTTCTTTTTAAGATATTCCATTGGATTTCCCGTTGTTTTTGGAAAAACATCGTCTAAATGAGGGTAAGACAAGGGTTGAGATTTCAAAGATTACCGGCATCCCTTCTAGCCAAATTCAGCCGAAGTGGAAGAAGTATAAGGAAATGGTCACCAAGATGATGAGAGACGGAGGAGCAGCCTGAAGAGTGCAGTCATCATCCCGGTAAATGCTTACCGGGATGATTAACTTTCATTTGAGGGGAGTACTGTTATTGCTGTTTAGGAGCGTAATTCTTAGAGAGGTGATAGCCTTTGAAGTACTAATTCTTCTGAAGCAACAAGATGCTGGCCCGGTATTTGTACCTTTATCGAATCAAGATTCCATACAGATATTGCGGCCAGAGTTGTTCCGACTACATTGAAAACCAATTCGTAAACATACGTGAAGCCAACTGGAATTTCAAGATACCTTACATTTTGCGGGGGAATAGTAAGGTTGAATATATTATAGGCAACTTTGATTCCTGTTGAGATGTCGAAAGCTGTTACGTTAACCTGCATATTGGATATGGAATCGTCGTTTAGTAAAAGGACGGCAGCAGTTTCGATGGGTGAACTCGATACCATGATAGGACCCGTAGTAAGAGTGGATTGTGGAATGATTTGTGAATTAGGAGGTGTTGTTAGAAAAGGTGTTATGACTGCAGAACCACTTGGGTCAATGACTGCATCACCTGTTCCGAGTGGAAAAGGCCCGGTTGGACTCCCCCACCAGTTGTTTGTTGCATCCAATGGAAGATTCGTTCCACCAACAGCATAGGTACCCGCAGGTAAATTTAGACCAGACACGCTATTACCGGAAATATTGTTGTTTTTCATACGAATGTTAGTATTAGGCACAGCAACAAATGCGGTTGTTACATTGACACCATTTGAGATTCCATTTTGAATCACATTTCCTTCGATATCAGTATTCGCCGTATTCCCACCAAAGAATATAGCGCTGCCTTGGGTATTTGTCAGAGTGTTATCAGCAATTTTTACGTTAGTTGTGTTGGTTAAGGCAATTGAATTATCTGTAACCATCCTGTTGTTCGATACAATGGCATTAACTGACGTTAGTGAGGTAGGTGATAAGTTGACAGAAGCTGTCGTGTGTCCAGTGAACAAGTTATTATCTACCCAAAAATTCGAACCTGTTTCTGATAGCAGACCGTTACCACTAGCGGCTCCAGCCTGATTATTTGACATAAAGAAATTATAACGAACCTGTGTTTCTAGTGTACCGTTAGATAACATATAAATACCAAGGACATTATTCCGGATAATATTATTAAATATCCAGTATCCGGATCCTGTACCAACTGTAAAAATACCTGGACCTGCTGTGTTGTTTTGAATGGTAAACCCATCAACCACGACACGCTCGTTTGTCAATTGAACTATACCACTTGCATTTACACCAGTAATGATTGACTCTGCAGCAGCAGTTCCTGGTCTAATCCGGGCATCTACACCGGCTTGGGCACCAAGAAGTTGAATTGGCTTATTTACTACAACGATTTCGTTGTAGATGCCGGGTGCAACTTGTATTGTGTCAAAAGGTGCAGCGGCTGTGACAGCTGCAGAAATTGTTGGTTGATCAGCTGGGACATTAATTATAGTAGCCAAGAAATCTCCCCCTTTAATTAGTATGGTTATATATATGAAGATTCTATAGTACTTTCTTGTGCTATAACCTCACAGTGATCCAATACTGTATAAGATAGAGATGGTAGGCAGACTTTACTAACTTGCTTTGACCGGGAAGATCTTATTTTTATTATTGATAATTACCAATTTAGTACAGATATATGTACCCAATCGGCTCGCTATGGTTGAGAGGACATGACTTAAGTGAAAATGTAAGACCCCCTAATCCTTGGCCGGGGCGGGGGGCAATCGGCAATATATTCCTCCCAATAATATAGCATAAAGGGGGTTGAGAGGAATGGCGATGAAGTGGGGACAAGGAGAGCTCTTTCCAAAAAGTAAATGAAGCGGAGATCCAACGAAAAAAATTCCTGCTCGGAAAATATAAAGAAATGACGATGCTCATGCAGGATTTTTTGAAAAATTCGAAGAAGATTTAAAACAAGTGGCCTTTGATGGCGAAGCAGCTCGTTGCATCGTTCAGGAGGATCTGCATGCTGATAAGACGGCCAAAGCTACGATTCTGATTGAAAAGCAGCGCTGGGTATATCAGAGAGATATCAGTTTTACACCCATCAGCTTCAGAGGACATTCGGATTGATCCAGGATGATGAAAGGGACGAAGCAGTTCTGCAGTAGACGGCCTTGTGTGAAGCAGGGAAAACCTTCTTGATGTCGAATTGTGATATCGGAGATTTAGGAGGGGTGTAATGGGATGTTTAACATCATCGATTATAAACGATCCTCGTTATCAAGATAATGATATGTTTGGGAGTAATTTGTATCACGTACTTTATTACAATACCGATTTTATATTTGTTAATGAATAAAATTTTGCCACAGAGATTGATGGTTATTGTTCGTGAGCGGGGGAGTGGAGGAACAAGTCAGGGAAACAGCAGAGAAGGGGCATAGCGTTGCGGTATGCTCCAATTTGTCGTGCATCCATATACAGAAACCAACTCACTTTACTTTTTCGCTCTGTTGGTTAACTCCTTTCTTGCTATATATTGGATTAAGTAAACTTCCCGGATTATGGAATTGGTTCGTAGTGTTTGTGCTTATTCAAGCACTGGTATTTGTGAGTACATAGGGGAGCCAGCGATGTCCAGTGTCGCACCCTCCACGTCATGGAGGATAGCTTGTATGTAATACTGGCGGTCAACGGGTGTAAAGACCTCTTGAACCGGTTTGCCGTACAGAGTAATGCCCCCATGGCCTCCTTAAACAAGTCGACCGCTTGATCCAAAACCCATTGCGTGTCCAATCGAACCCCACACCTTTCACCCTGTATGATATTCATCCATATGTTCAGGAAATCTTTCCTTTGTCAATCCATCGATCCGTTCGTCTGTTTACAGATGGAATTGGGGAAAGGGGGTCTAATAAAGGAAGCAGGGGATCAGAACGTACATATCGAAGTGAACACGATGACTATGTTTTGTTGAAAGGACGGAGTTATGGATACTTTTCATGCTGACCAACCAAGCCATATTGAAGTATATGCAATTAAGAATTCGGACCAAATTCGCGATGAGACGTTCCGTGCCTTGTTCAAGACGTTATCGCTCGATCGGCAGGACTATGTGTCCAAATTCAGAAGAGCGAGCGATTACCAGCGATCAGTGCTTGGTGATGCCATGGTCCATCGAATCCTTCGGGATAAGCTGGGACTAGATCCGATGAATATAGAAATCGTAAGGAACGCATATGGCAAGCCGTTCTTAAAGGAGCATGACAACCTGCATTTTAACGTTTCCCATTCCGGGCATTGGATCGTGTGCGCTGTTAGCCACGAGCCGGTTGGGATTGACGTGGAGAAAATGGAAGCCATCGATATGGATATCGCTAAACGCTATTTCCATAAAACTGAGTTTAACGCGCTGCTAAGCTGTGATCCTTCCGTCCGGCTTTCCCGCTTCTTTGATCTATGGACGTTAAAGGAAAGCTATATCAAGGCCGTTGGAAAAGGCCTTCATTTACCTTTGGATTCTTTTGCGCTGGAGCTGCAAGGCAGCGTGTGGGCACCTGTGCTTGGCGAGAACGGAGAGACCTACTATTTTAAACAGTATGCGGTGGAAGAAGGTTACAAGCTGTCGGTGTGCGGCATTAGCCGTCATTTCCCTAAGGATGTCCGATTCGTAACCGCTGAGGAGTTATGAGTTACGAGATATGAGTTATGAACGGAACCAGGAAAACCAGCCGAAGGACGATGCCCTTGAGCTGGTTTCTTGGCGTTTCTATAATGGTGGTGGATCAGACAGGGCGCAGTGCCGGCCATGCCAGCTCGATGCCTTCATTGACGAGCTTTTGCTGGAAGCTGGCGAGTCTTTCTTCGTCGTTCCGGACTTCCGTCGGAAGAATATCATGGTCCAGGCAGTAGCTGACACAGTATCCGGCGGCCTCGCCGATGTTCCATTCTACGGGGTGCAGCCGGTAGCAGCCATTGGTAATGTGGGTGACCCCGATGTTTTTGCTGGCGGCCAGCACATTCTTCATCCGCTTCGGAATTAAGCTGCCCAGCGGGATTTGGAACGGCAGGGACGAGATATCAATGTATGGGCGCTCGCCCGTGCTCGGATGCAGATCGATCCGGTAACAGCCGATGCCAACGGAATCAGGGAACGTTTCCGAAGCGCCGTCCGGCCGCGATTCGGTTGCCACATGCTGCTCCAGGACCGTAAACTCGGCCTGAATTCTTCTCGACTCACGGATGTAAGGATACATCGCCATTCCGTCTTCCGTTCCGACCACATCTGGACGCAGGCGAAGCCCCGGGTAGCCCTGCCCGCCATCCGGCCGGGGCACCTCGGTCTGCAGCCAATACAGCAGGGACAAGCTAAGCTGTTTGGCTTGATAGATATGATGGTCAGCCTCTTCCTTCGGAACATCGATAATGGAGCCCAGCCAGTAGTCGTTCTGGGGCCAGTTCACTAGAGACACCGAGCTTTCGAACGTACCTTCGGCGAAATGCTTTGGATCCAGGATTTGCCTGTATTGGTAGAGCGGGAACTTGCCGTGTCCCGGAAAAATCTCGTACTCGATCGGCTCATTCGTGGACGGCTTGACGGCGGTCAGGCTTAACAGCTTATCCGGCCAGAAGTCGGGTTTATACTCCCGCCAAAAATCGTAAAGGGCAGGCTTCTCGATCGTGTGATCCTCCCCCTCCAGATAATCCACGGCAAAACAATACGTAAAGCCCTGCATGTCCTGCGGCAGCGGATCGCCGTCAACGGCATGCGGTTCCCCTGTCTGGGATTTGGACTCGGCGCCGGTAACGTATTCGATGCCCGCCAGCGGAAGCAAATCGCCGAGCTCGGTGGCGTCCACGAAGAACGGGGCGATAAGCGCGATTTGATCCTGCGTTTCAAGATGACGAACGGTTACGCTGTTCACGCGATCCTTTGAAACGTCGGCAGACTCCGCCGCATATTGATACAGGATCGTAAGCCGTCCGCTATGAATGTACGGGGCCAGCATTTGATGCAGCACGGCGAGAGCTGTACGTGGCTCATGGCACAGCCGGCTAACGATGCCGCTGCCGGGATTCAATTGCACATTGGATCTGGCCTTGGGCGTCATGGGAAAAAAATCGCGGTAGTACTGGCGGACACCTTCCCGGAACTGACGGTAGCTGCGCGTGCAGCCAAAGGATTCAATCCACGGATGCTCGTCGGGCGGAACCGCCTGGCTGGTTAGCTGTCCCCCGATCCAAGTGGTCTCCTCGGTCATGATGACCGTCTTTCCTGATTTAGCGGCGGCAAGCGCGGCGGCTGTTCCCCCGGTCCCTCCGCCGAGAATGACGATATCGGCCTGCATTTCTCGTATCATTGACAGATTCTCCTTTTGGGATAGTTTCATAAATGATCCACAAGATCAGCACCACAAGTGACTATTTCTAATTGTAGATGCTTACCCTTAGGAAAAGTACGGGACACAGGTGACCTTTTTTGGTAATCTGATGCCGTATTACAAGGTTTATTGTCCGGTTTTGTATTTGCTGCGGTATTGCCCGGGTGTCATCCCCTCCAGCTTCCGGAAGGAGCGGATAAAGTTCTGCGAATTGTTGTAACTCAGCTTCTCCGCAATATCCTTAATGGGCATATCAGTTTCGACAAGCCATTTTTTGGACATTTTGAAGCGGTATTGGGACAGGTACTCGCTGAAGGACATATTGGTTTCTTTCTTGAACACGCTGCTTAGATAAAAATTGTTGTAATGGAGGCGCGAAGCACATTCCTCGAGCGTAATATTGCGGTCAAACTCATTGCGGATGATCTCGATCATCTGCTCGGAGAGATTCTGGTATTGAGAATCCTGGCGATCCCGGAATACACTCACCATTGGCCGGATAATCCGGGATTTAAACCAGCTTTCGATATCGGGATTGGTGTAGAGCCGAAGAAGCTCTTCCACGAGAGAGCTGTCCCGGATGTCGAGCTGCTCCAGCATGATGCCATTCTCCTGCATCACGATCATCAGATCATTCAACAGCCGGATCAGTGAGATTTGATAATCATGCGGGGTCCGATCCTTGCGAAACACTTCGTGCAACCACTGCTTCAGAAGCTCTTCGGCCCGATCTTCATCAGCCAGCTTGATGGCATCAATCAGCTCGTTCTCCACCTGCATCGGGTAGAAATAGACCCGGGTATGCTTGCCGGAGTTCAGGCTGAAATAAGGGATAATGACGCCGGTACCCAGCTTGATGCGGTGTTTAAGGGCTTCAAGCCCTTCCTGGTAGGCGCGTGACGTTTTGGATAGGCTCTCATATGGCAAACTGATGCCGATGCTGACCTCCAGATCGAGAACACTGCGCGTTGTCTTCTGGATCTCCTCCGATAACGTATAGATATAGTCATTGAATCCTTCCAGCGTGATGCCGCCTCGTCCGATAAGCGTAACCTGCGTGAGATCGATAATGACAGAGGGGAGACGATGGGAGGAGGGGATCATCTCCTCGATGATATTGTTGACGGCAAAGAGCAGCAGATCCCTATCCTTGCGTTCATAGCGGGTTTCGTCCAGCATGTCGATCTGAAGAGTGAATACCGCCAGATGTTCCCATGCGGACACTTGCTCCTTGAAGCCGAACAGCTCGATCTGTTCCATTACTTCGGGCGGACTGCTCTTGCCCAGAAACAGCTTATGGAGGAAAAAGGTGCGTACCTGCTGGCTGGTCTGCCGAAGCTCGCTGCGGAGCTTCGTGTTTGAATTGAACATATCCCGGATATGTTCGTCGATGATTTGCAGCTCGCTCTTTTTGTTGGCTTGGATTTCCGGCAGACGCTCCGCGATATTTTCAAAAATGCGCCGGATGGGCGTGTACATCTTCCGCGTTCCAAGCCATACCAGCAGAATGCTGAAACCGATCATCAGCATGCAGATATACAGGGTAAACCAGCCGATGGAGCGGGACTCCTTGGTAATGGCGGACATTTCGGTAAAGGAGGCATACAGCCAGCCGTTAAAATCGGACCGGACGTACGTAACGGACACCGGCTTGTTGTCGATCTTTGTCTCGAACTGCCCCGATTTATTGTCAAAATGGTCCAGCTCCGCCTCCGCATACCCGGTATCGGTCAGATATTGCCCGAGCTTTCCTTGCTCGGGATGTACAACGATCCGGTAATTGTGGTCCAGAACCATCACCTCCCGGGAATCGGAAGGGGTATCCATCATAGCCGCAAGACTGCAGCTGGGAATGGTGGCGAGTGCCACACCCCGGGCGCTGGAGGAGGAGAGCGGCATTTTTTTCACAAGCGCAATCGTGTAGGGGCAGGCATAACTGAGCGTATCGCTGGACCCGAGGGATTCCGTCTCGAGCATCACCCAATTGGAGTTCCCTTGAAGCTCCATGAGTGTCAGCAGCGCATCCTTGGAAGCGTATTCATTAAATTTGTACATGCCCCGGTTATTGATCAGCCAGTTGGTTGTCGTGTTCGCAAGGATGACGTCCGTGACCTTGGTTTCGGGAGATTGCAGCAGACTCATCTCTTCTCTCAGTTTGTTATACAATTGGAAGTCATAGTAGGACAGGGGCCGATATAACGCGCTTTGCAGAATATTGGAATTAATGACGTAATTCAGTGTATAATCCACGGTCCGCAGCACCTGTTCGAGATTGCTGTTCGTTTGATTCATAATCTGGATATTGCTGCTGTTGACGTGATTTTGCACGGAGGTGGATGATTTCATGAACGAGAAGAAGCCGAGGGCCACGAGAGGAATGATGCTGATGAAACAGCCGAACAGGACCATTTTAGAATAAAAGCTACTTTTTGGATGCAATAGGTACACCTTCCTGTTTAACAAAGTGTATAATCATTGTATGGGCAACCCGGGTTACATTCAATAATCATTTCAAAAAGAATAATCACTGCATTTGATCATCATGGCTTGTCATGAAAAAAAATGTACATATGTTAGGATCATCCCAAACACACGGGATCCGCAAGAAACATGGGGGAACGGAGGTAGAACGGATTGATGACCCGTCTGTCAAACTATGTCATTCTTACGCTTGCTATCCTCATGGTGTCGGCCGCGTGCATCAGCATGGCCCGATCATCGGGAGCGGATGGCGGAAGTACGTCTTCTGATCGCAAAACCAGCATTTCGATTATGGCCAACCTGCACACCGCCGAGGTTCCCTCCGATCGGATCGAGAAATGGATCGAGGAAAAAACGGGCGTTCAGCTTAGCATTCAGTGGGTACCCGACGGGAGTTATGATGAGAAGGTGTTTGCTTCGCTTGCAACAGGGACTTTGCCGCAAGCGCTGTATCTTAAGAATGCCGCATCCTTATCCTATTTCAGGGATGAGATTCGGAGCGGGCAATTCTGGGAAATCGGCCCGTATCTTAAGGACTATCCGAATTTGCAAAGATTGAAGCCAGAGGTTTTGAAGAATACCGCCATCGACGGTAAACTGTACAGCCTGTATCAGGAACGAGCCTTAGCCCGTTCAGGCATCATTTACCGTAAGGACTGGGCAGATCGGCTGGGGCTATCGGCACCGGAAACGCTTGATCAATTATATGAAATGTTGAAAGGGTTTACATATAAGGATCCGGACAACAACGGTATTGATGACACCATAGGTTTGACGGATCGCAACGATTTGATCTACGGGGCTTTTAAGACGATCAGTTCCTATTATGGAACACCGAACAATTGGGGATGGTATAACGATGCATTGCAGCCGGAATTCGTCTTTCCGAAGTATATGGAAACGATGAAGTTCTTCAAGAAGCTTCATAGCGAAGGACTGATAAATGAAGACTTCCCGATTACCAGCAAGACCGACCAGCAGGAGCTGTTCGTAACGGGAAAAGCCGGGGTGTATATCGGCGCGATGGGAGACGTCCTGTCCCTGGAGTCAAGGTTGCTGGCGAATGACCCCAAGGCTGTGCTGGACGTTCACAATCGGGTTCTCGGGCCGGAAGGGTACGGGATTTGGGCTTCGCAGGGGTACGGAACGGTGATCCTGTTTCCAAAGTCCGCGATTGCTACGGAAGAGGAGTTGAAGAGCGTGCTCTCCTTCTATGACGCGCTGATGAGTCCCGAGCTTGCAAACCTGATGTATTGGGGAATTGAAGGGATCCATTATACCGTTCAGGATGGCAAAGCGAAGGCGGTGGATGCCTTTGAGTTAAGAGAAAAGGATGTAAAGCCCTATCAGGCTTTGATGGCCGGAGGTTTCAGCACCATACCGGGCATGCTGCAGCCGGTTAACACGAATCAGGTGAAGGATAAGGCTGAGCGGCTGATTTATGATAATGAAAGTTTTCTTATCTATGATCCCACCGCACCGCTGGAATCTCCGCTGTATAACGAGATCGGTGTCAGATTGAATGAACGCATGCGGGATGCCACCTATCAGTTCATGCTAGGGATGATCGATGAGCAGGGATTCGAGGCCGAGATCGACCGTTGGCTTAAAGAGGGAGGAAGGCAAGTTATCGAGGAATATAATGCTTCATACCGAAGCACGGTCGGACCATATTTGCATGAGAAATACCGCTAGGGGGTTGATCTCCCCGGCGGTATTTTTGTTTTGCGATGCGTGAGCGATCTCATTGACAAGATAATCATTAGATTTGATTCCGCGGCATTAAATGCCGGACGTGACCGAACCCTCCATATCCAATCTCAGGATTATATACGTACCGGGCTTCCCTCAACTAAGCTGATTCTTGTCAGTCCCTATTCAAATTTAAAACGGAGGTCAGAAGATGAAGAAGAAGAAAGCCAGTACCATCCTGGCAATTGTAACCGCTTTATCCGTGTTGGCGGGCTGTGGCGGCAACTCCGCCCCTGCAGCAACCGGCAGCTCAAACGGAAGTTCGGCCCAAGGCGAGAAAAAGAACGAACCGGTATCCATCTCGATTATGGCCAACCTCCATACCCCTGAAGTTCCCTCCGACATGATTGAGAAGCTGCTGGAAGAGAAAACGGGCACCAAGCTTGACATTCAGTGGGTGCCGGACGGCACTTATGATGAAAAGGTCAATGCGTCCTTTGCAACCGGAACGCTGCCGCAGGTGACGTACCTGAAGAATGCCGCTTCGCTTGTGAATATGCGTGATGCGATCCGCAACGGGCAATTTTGGGAAATTGGACCATTGCTGGATCAGTACCCGAACCTCAGCAAGCTGAAACCCGAAGTGTTAAAGAACACGGCGGTGGACGGCAAAATCTATGCTCTTTACCGTGAAGTGCCTTTGTCACGCCAGGGCATCATTTACCGTAAGGATTGGGCCGACAAGCTTGGGCTCAGCGCCCCGACCAATGTGGACGAATTCTATAATATGTTGAAGCAGTTCAAGGAGAAGGATCCTGACGGCAACGGCAAAGATGACACCATCCCGCTGACGGATCGAAATGACCTGATCTATGGCGCATTCAAAACGATAAGCTCGTGGCTCGGTACGCCGAATAACTGGGGCGAGAAGGACGGCAAGCTGGCTCCCGAATTTATGTTCCCCGAATATATGGAAACGATGAAGTTCTTCAAGAAACTTCACCAGGAAGGCCTGATCAATCAGGATTTCCCTGTAACAAGCAAAACCGACCAGCAAAATCTGTTCATTACCGGCAAATCGGGTGTTTATATCGGAGCGATGGGGGACGTATCCAGCCTTCATCCCAAGGTCGTCGAAGTGAATCCGGATGCCGAGCTTGATGTTCAGAATAAAATCGAAGGAGGCCCGAATGGCTTCGGAATCTGGTCGGTTCCCGGCTATGGCTCGGTGATACTCTTTCCGAAAACAGCTATCAAATCGGAAGAAGAACTAAAGAATGTGCTTGCCTTTATGGATCAGTTGATGAGTCCGGAACTTGGCAACCTCATCTATTGGGGGGTTGAAGGACAGCATCACAAGCTGGAGGAAGGCAAGGTCATTCCTTCGGAAGACACGAAGCTGACTGATCGCGAAGTGAAGCCTTATCAAGCCATGCAGGTCGGCGGACCGTTAACGATTGAAGGATTTTATGAGGCGAAGCATATGCTCCCGGTCAAAGCGAAATCCGAGGAAATGATTATGGAGAATAATGAATACCTCATAGAGGATCCTTCGGCTTCACTGGATTCCAAGACGTTTAACGAAAAGGGCGTACAGCTCCAGGAGATGATTAAAGACGGTACGTATCGATTTATGCTTGGCGATATCGATGAGGCCGGATTCCAGGCTGTCGTGGATAACTGGCTTAAGAGCGGCGGTCAGCAAATCATCGATGAGTTCAACGTTTCCTACGAATCTTCCAAATAACGAACATGCCAGCATCCCGAACGCCGGAGACTGCAATGGTGCAGTCTCCGGCAGGCTTCGGGACAGAAAGGAAGTCTGAGATCATGAGCGAAACCGCAGTGAAGACCGGGATGAGCAAGAGCGCCCCCAAAATACCGGAGACCGGTCGAATGAGAAGAATAATAAAAAACCGGACGATCTACCTCATGATACTTCCGGGATTTTTATACTTCCTGATCTTTAAATATATCCCGATGTCGGGATTGATCATAGCCTTCCAGGATTATCAGGCTTATCTCGGCGTTACGGGAAGCCCCTGGGTGGGGCTCAAGCATTTTGAACGGCTGTTTACCGAGCCGATGTTCTTCACGATTTTGGGCAACACGCTGCTGCTGTTTTTCTTGAACCTGGCATTCTATTTTCCCGTGCCGATCATTCTTGCCCTGATGCTCAACGAGGTCCGGCGCGAAGTGTTTAAACGTTTTATCCAGACGCTGGTGTACATTCCCCACTTCATGTCTTGGGTTATCATCGTATCCATTTCGTTTGTCATGCTTTCGATGGATCGCGGCATCATTAATGAATTGCTGGTTATGGCCGGATTCGAAAAAATTAATTTTCTGATGAGCAGCGAATGGTTCCGACCGATGTATGTCCTGCAGATTATCTGGCGGGAGGCAGGCTGGGGGACGATCATCTATTTGGCTGCCATGGCGGCGATTGATCCCGGTTTATACGAAGCGTCCCGGATTGACGGGGCAAGCCGCTTTCGGCAAATGTGGCATATTACGCTTCCTTCGATTCGAAGCGTGATCGTCGTTTTGTTGATTTTAAAAATCGGCGACGTGCTGGAACTTGGGTTCGAACATATCTATCTCCTCTTAAACTCGATGAACCGGGATGTGGCGGAGATATTCGATACGTATGTTTATACCGCAGGCCTTAAGCAAGGTCAGTTCAGCTTTAGTACGGCGGTCGGGTTCTTTAAATCGCTGATCGGTCTCATTCTGGTAATGCTGGCCAATTGGCTGGCCAAAAAAGCCGGAGAAGAAGGCATCTATTAACTACAGAAAGGTGGACCGCTATGGTACAAGATAAAACGATATCAAGCCGAATCTTCGATATCGTGAACTATACGCTGCTGTTGATCATTGGCCTGGTTACCATCCTGCCTTTCCTTCACGTCATCGCCGGATCCTTCACAACGGTGACGGAGCTGGCGCAAAAGCAGTTTGTCCTGTTTCCGACCGTTTGGTCTCTTGATGCTTACAAATATGTGTTTTCAACCAACACGGTATTTCGCTCGCTTGGCGTTTCCGTGGGCGTCACCTTCTTGGGCACCTTGTTCAGCATGCTGTTAACCTGCTTGATGGCCTACGGGCTGTCGCGCAGGGATCTGGATGGCCGAAATTTCATCATGTTTATGGTCTTGTTCACGATGCTGTTCAGCGGCGGAATGATCCCAACGTTTCTCGTGGTGAAGGAGATGGGGCTGATCGATACGTATGCGGCGCTGATTGTCCCGACGGCGATCAATGCCTTCAATCTCATCATCATGCGAAACTTCTTTCAGAACCTGCCTGAGGGACTGGAGGAATCCGCGAAGATCGACGGAGCCGGCGATTGGGGCATCCTGTTTCGAATCGTGATTCCGCTGTCGATGCCTGCCATTGCGACCATATCGCTCTTTTATGCGGTTACTTACTGGAACACGTATATGTCGGCGATTCTGTACCTGAATGATGCGGCCAAATGGCCGGTGCAGGTCATCCTGCGGCAGATCGTTATCCTGGCCAGCGGTTTGGCGGCAGACACTTCCGGTATGGACGAATTTGTCCGACCACCGGAGCAGACTGTGAAGATGGCGGTCATCGTCATTGCTACGCTTCCGATTCTGTGCGTGTATCCGTTCCTGCAGAAGCATTTTGCGAAGGGTGCGCTGCTGGGTTCCATCAAGGGATAGAGAGGAGCGAAGGTTGGTGTTGGAAAAGAAACGATATGCGCCGATCATTGCCGGCAATTATGCGGACCCGTCGATCATCCGGGTCGGCGAGGATTATTACATGACGCATTCCTCCTACAAGCTGACGCCCGGGCTCGTCATCTGGCATTCGCGCGATTTGCTGAATTGGAGCCGAGTAGGGGCTGCTCTGCCCTACTACGAGGGAAATGTGTGGGCTCCGGATCTCGTGGCGCATAACGGGATGTATTATATCTATTATCCGGCTGGACGGACGAACTGGGTCGTTACCGCGTCCAGTCCGGCGGGACCGTGGAGCAAACCGATCAATCTGGGGATCAAGGGAATTGATCCGGGGCATACGGCAGGACCGGACGGGAAGCGTTATTTGCATATGTCGGGCGGTGATTTTGTAGAGCTTACGTCAGACGGACTCGCGGTCGCGGGTGAAGTCAGACATGTGTATAACGGCTGGCGGTATCCGGACGATTGGGTCGTGGAGGCGTACAGCCTGGAGGGGCCGAAAATTACCGTTCACGATGGTTATTACTATCTGACGGTAGCCGTCGGAGGGACGGCCGGTCCGCCCACAAGCCATATGGCCGTGTCGTCAAGATCCAGAACGCCCTGGGGGCCCTGGGAGCACTCTCCGTACAACCCGATTGTCCATACGGAATCCAGAGATGAACGCTGGTGGTCCAAAGGACACGCCTCGTTGATCGACTCCCCGGACGGCCAATGGTGGATGGTCTACCATGCTTATGCGGGCGGGTTCCATTCACTGGGCAGGCAGACCTTGCTTGAACCGATCGAATGGACTTCCGATGGATGGTTTCGTGCTGCGGGAGGCCGTGAGAGTCTTATTGACCAGCACGATCGGCCGCATGATGAAGGAGAAACCAATGCTGTGAATCGAAGAGCCTCATTCAGGGATCCCTTTGACGGTCCTGAGCTGGGTTTGCACTGGCAGTGCGAAGGCGTGGAGCCTTCTGCGCGATTCCGGCCGGGGAATCATGAATAGGTAGCCGAGGCAGCCTCCGAGGAAGTAAAAGCTTCTCCGCTGCTCTATATGGCGGGCCATAAGCGTTATTCAGCAGAGGTCGAGATCATCGTGGAGGGTCCGGCAGAAGGCCGCCTGCTCCTCTATTATAATGAAACGGCATATCTCGGTATGGGAGTCAACGAGCGCGGGGTCCGGCATTTCCGGTCATTCAAGGGCTACGGTACGATGCAGAACCATACTCGCAGGGCTTTTTTGCGGTTGGTTAACGATGCGCATATCGTTTCATTCTATTACAGCTTCGATGGGGTGGAATGGATCCGGTATGATAAAGTGGCGGATGTTTCAGGATTCCATCACAACACGTTTGGCGGGTTTCAGAGCCTCCGCATCGGACTGGATGCCGTCGGTAAAGGCAGGGTGATTTTTCGGGGTTTTTCATATAACGTTATAAGCAGCTGAAAGAAGGGATAGGGCATGACAAAGAGATTAGAGAACATTCTGGAGGGGGGCGACGGGCTGTTTGGAGGTTTCTTCGAATGGCTCGAAGAACAATATGACGCTGCTTCCGGCGGTTTTTATTATGCCTGCAGTTCCAGGGATTCCGATGCGTTCACGCCGGACATCGAATCGACGGCACAAGCATTGGGCATTATCGAGCGCTGCGGGCTTCTGCAAAGACTGTCCGAAGGCATCAAGGCGGGGCTCGTGCGTTTTTTTCAATATAAACAAGACCCGGCGACGGGTTACTTTTATGATGCCGATCCCAATATGAGAAAAGACGATGTGATGGTGGGACGAGCACTTGGGTACAGCGTGGGAGCACTTCACAAGTTGGGTGCAGCCCCATTGCATCCGCTGCCGGGCAATCGGAATATGGCTCCGGCATACTGCCGTTTTCCCGAGGTTTATGCGGAGTGGCTGCGCTCGATCAGTCTGGTGAACAGCTGGCGCGGCTGCGATCGTCTGTGTAATTCGGCCCCTTATTTATCCCAAATGCCGCAGGATGAGAGGGAGCCGTTTTTACGTGAGGCGCTATCGTATTTTGTGAGCATTCAAGATCCGGAGACGGGGCTGTGGGGCGAAGGCACACCTTATGTCCGAATATCGGGAACCTTCAAGCTACTGACGTTCTATAATCGATTTCAAGCTCCCCTGCCCCGGATTGCGGAAATATACCGGTCTCTGCTCCACGCCTTGCGGAACGAGAAGGCCGTTGATATGTGTTATATCCGGAACCCGATCAGCCTCCTGACCTCGATGAAGCTGCGGATCCCGGAAGAGGACGTTCTGGAGATCGCGGATATCACCTTGCGGAATATGGCGCGGTTCAAGCGGACGGACGGCGGATTTTCCAGGGAAATCGATCATTCCCCGCCGGCACCGAACGTGGCCCAAGTGAAGAGAGGTGAGTATTATCCTGAAATGCCGGAGGCGGTCCCACTGGGCAAGGGTGAGGTTGAAGGGGACATGAATGCGGGAACACAGGCGATTCTTATCCGCTATTCGCTGCATGAGCTCGGGGAGCTGCAGGGACGAAAGCTGAATATTGCGGATTCTGTGTTCTCATCACTACGAGCAGGTACGGGTAGATGATCTACGATCCAGGACCTCTAAATGTATTGGATCAATCTGCCGGGATGACTCTCTGAATTTTTATGACATGGATAATAGGAATACGCAGACCCTTCGGCGAAGAAGTTATGAAGGGTCTTTAATTTAATGAACCGATGAACGCGAGAATTCGGTGCTTGATTAGCAGAGGAGGAGGATCATGGCGGAAATCGGAGTCTGGGAACAAGCGGAGCCAGGGGTGACAAGGAAGGTGTTTAAACCCGGGACCGGGCTAATGATGATGGAGGTGCATTTTGAAGAAGGGGCGGAAGGTGCACTGCACAGCCATCCCCATGAGCAGATGAGCTACTGTCTGAAGGGAGCCATCGAATTTTATATCAACGGTGAGACGACCTTGGTGCGTCAAGGAGATACGATCGTCATTCCCGGCGGAGCGGAGCATGGGGTAAAAGCACTGGAACCCTCTGCTCTTTTGGATACGTTCACACCGCTGAGACTGGATTTGCTTGGTCCCTGAGTGCCTAAAGCTTAAGGAAATGAAGAAATGAATGAATAAACGACTTGATATGAGAGACAGAAAGGAATGGATATGATGAAGCTTTGGGAACGGGATATTCCCGGACATGAGTCGGTGGAAGAGAAATTCACACCCTACATGACACCTTATCTATTGCAAAATGAAACGCCTCACGGGGCCGTGCTTGTGCTTCCGGGCGGCGGATACGGGGGGCGCGCGGATCATGAAGGTGATCCGATTGCCATGTGGCTGAATTCGATCGGTCTATCGGCTTTTGTTGTTCATTACCGTGTTGCCCCTTATCGCCATCCGTATCCGCTGGGCGATGCCCAGCGGGCGGTCCGACTTGTAAGGCATAACGCCAAGGAATGGAACATCGATCCGGACCGCATCGGAATTCTCGGATTCTCGGCCGGCGGACATCTCGCGGCGAGCGCCAGCACTCATTTCGATGAAGGAAATCCGGAGGCCGTGGATGCTGTGGACCGGCAGAGCTGCCGCCCGAACGCTTCCATTCTTTGTTATCCGGTCATTTCTTTTAAGGATTATTACCATGAGGGCTCCATGTCCAATTTGTTGGGAGAAGACCCGCCGGAAGAGTTGAGAAATGCGTTGTCTCTCGAGCTTGCGGTAAAACCGGACACCCCTCGGTCCTTTCTGTGGCATACCGCGGACGATGGCGCGGTTCCGGTCGAGAACAGTCTGATGTATGCCAGATCACTAAGCCAGCAGCGTATTCCGTTCGAGCTACATGTTTTCCCGGAGGGCCGGCATGGTCTTGGTCTTGCGGAAGAAGATGCCAGTGTTTCGCAATGGACGGGCCTGTGTGCGGGCTGGCTGCAGAAGATCGGATTCCTGTCGCAAGCGGTCGCGCAGGGAAGGTAAGACTAAGCAGCATAACTTGAGAACTCATGCAAAAAACAAGCTCATCTGAAAATTCAGATGAGCTTGTTCGTATAACCTAAAAATCAGGACCGGCCTCTAATCTCCTGTCGGAGGAACAGGACGTAAGAGATGGCGAAGCAGATCAGCGTGGCTGCGGTCAGTCCGGTAATTTGCGGCCAGACGAGCAGCAGGCTTTGACCAAACGGCAGCGGGCTAGCAATAGCGCCGTACACCTGCTCCTGCGTGAGCGGTCCGAGATTGCGGATGGACGGCATCAGCAGAGTGCTCGTTGCCTCATTAAACAGGGTATATGGTGACAGCCGGCCAAGCCAGAGCATCAGATTCTGATAGCTCATGACATCATGGGCCGTGGCTGAGGCAGAGTCCGGAGCCAATCCCCGTGCCAGCAATTGCAGGATCATATCAAAAAAGAAGCTGAAAAACAGCCAGACGGCAATGCTTGACAGGGCGGAAGTCGCCGGCTGGCGGAATCTTACGGAGAACATAATGGACAGATTCAGCCAGAAGCCAACGTAGAAAATGGTCACGACCAGAAAGCTGATGGTTCTCAAAAATTCCTCGAAGGTTGGCGGTATGCCGATAATCAGGGTGCCCAGCGCCATGGTCAGCAGCCCGAGCGTGATAAACATGATGCTGATCACGATCAGGGAAGCGGCGAACTTGGCATTGAGCAGGTCGTCGCGGTGAATCGGCTGGGCCATGATTCGGCTGAGCGTCCCTTTGTTCCGTTCACTGTTGATGGCATCAAAGCCCATGCCGATTCCGAGCAATGGACCTAAGAAACCGACAAACCCGATGAAGGTCGGAAGGGTTCCGTCCGAGAGGGTGAACAGCTTCAGGATGACAAAATCATCGACCCCGTTCTCCGAACCGAGTGCTTCCCGGATGCTGTTCATAGCCGTATAAAGCGAAGCCACGCAGGTTAAGGCAATGATGCCCAGCAGTAAAATGAAGCGCCAGCTCCGGATATGGTCCGCGATCTCTTTGCGGACCAGCACGCCGAAAGCTGAAGGCGTGGTCGATTTAGCTGATTCTACGGTCGCTGATTGACCCGGCGTGTTGGTTCGCTTGGAAACTGTTTTTTTGATGTTTTCGGTGTAGGACTGCAGTCGGCGGCCAATGTCAGCCAGCTTATCCTGTACGCTCTTCGCTCTTCGCTCTGCCATGCTCATCACCTCCTGCAAAATAACGATGGTAGATTTCGTCCAAACCGTACTGCTGGCGGTTCAGCGAGAACAGCTGGACACCTGCATTCACGACCGCTCGGGCAATTTCAGGACTGCAATCCCTATCGGCCCGGATCAGAACCTTAGCTGGAAGGTCTCTGATCCGCGTGTCCGCATGCTCAGCCGGATCGCTTTCGACGGACGGAACCTCGATCAGGTGAACCCCTTCGATAGCACTGATCTCATCCCGCAATTCTGGCTGCAGCTCATCCAGCTCCACCGTGATCATAATCGGATCATCGGCGAACAGGGTCCGGGACAGCCCCTCGACATCCCCTTCGGCGAGAAGCCGTCCCCTCACGAACAGGCCGACGCGGTCGCAAATCTGCTGAACCTGGTGCAACTGGTGGGACGAAAGCAGCACGGTAAGGCCCTGCTCACGGCTTAGCTTCCGTATCAAACGCAGCAGCTCCTCCATTCCTGTCGGATCGATGCCCAAAGTCGGTTCGTCCAGGATGATAATTTCCGGGGATTTCATCAAGACGTCCGCGAGTCCGAGCCGCTGTCGCATCCCGCGGGAATAGGCCCCCGTCTTCTTATGGGCTGCCTGCGTGAGTCCGACTTGCTCCAACAGCTCCAGTGCCCTTTCCCGGGCTTGGGAATCGGGGATTCGATTCAGCCGGGCCGTGAGCATCAGGTTCTCCAACCCGGTTCGGTCTTCGTAAAAGCCGACGTCATCGGGCAGGTATCCGACCCGCCGCTTGACCGGGATCGGTTCTCTTGTCGGGTTAAGTCCGAGCACGTTAATGGTTCCTGAATCCGGTTCGCTGAGTCCGAGCAGCATCAGGATCGTGGTGGACTTGCCCGCACCATTCGGGCCGAGCAGACCGAAGATCTCGCCGCGTTTAATTTGGAGGGATAAACGGTCTACCGCCTTCGTTTCACTGTAACTCTTCGTCAATTCGTGAATGTCAATGACCGTATCCATCAAGGTTATCTCCTTCCGTACTTACGAATGAGAACATAGATGCCTCCCAGAATAGCAACAATGACAAGCACGCCGATCCAGCCCCACAGCATAGAGCCCTTGACGGCTACGCGGAATTGGGCGTCGGAGCTTGCTTCAGCCGCGGCGGCCTTCAGGCTGGTGACATAATCACCCGCAATGGCTTTGTCGCTTGACGTCAGTTTGGCCTCAACCGTTGTGGATTTGCCTGCGGGCAGATTTTCGATCGTTTTCGGATTGAAGCTTACTTCCCAATCCACCGGCGTATCGGAGCTAAGATTAATATCCGAGAGAGGAGCGGTCCCCGTATTCTTGACCAGCAGCTCAATGGTTTTGCTGCCGCCCGCATTGACGTTTGTACTGAGCAAACCGCTTGGTGTGGTAAGCTCAAGCCCATAAGATCCCGTAATGACGGCTTCCAGCGCAAGCTCGGAGGATGTCGACGAATTGGAGGCACGGATCGGAATGGAGAAGGAGCCTTCCGTCACTTCGGCTGGCGGTTTGATATCGACAGTGATGGATTGACTAGCACCCGCTTCGATTTCGACGGAGGATACCTGCTTACCGCCTGAGGTGAAAGTAACGTCCCAACCCGCCTGGGCATCGGCCTGAAGGGCATAGTTTTGTTTATTGGCTGTTCGGTTTTGCAGATTCACCGTATAGGTAAACGTGGAATCGGCATGCCCCTCCAGATTGGCCTGATCGGTTGTGAGCTCGGTCTGATAGGTTCCTTTTTCCGTAATATCCACGGTTAATGGCAGACTGGCCATGGATCCCGCCGTCACTTGAAACCGGTAGGAGCCTTTATCTACTTTGAGCGGCACGGTAACCTCCAAGGACACCGATTCCGATTCGCCCGGCTTCACGGACACTTCCTTCAGCTGCCAGCCTCCGCCGTTAAGCTTGGTGCTCCAGCCGCTCGGCAGGCTGTTGATTTGGAGCGGAACCGTAATGACGCCGCTCGTATTGTTTTTGACTTCAAGGGGATAATTGATGACTTCCCCCGGCGGAACGGAAATCGAGGTGTAAGGTGTGTACAAGGTGATTTCCCCCGCCGCAAATGCGGTATTTCCTCCACTTAACAAGTAAGTACCCAGGATGAACAAGAGCAGCAGGTTCAGCTGCTTTGCTCTTTTTCTAAGCGATTTCATGACACTACCCCTCCTAATTTATCGATTCATAATGAGTACGTTGAAAGCACCGGGTTTGGATTTATCGGAAAGATTAATATTACCTAAAAAATTCATTAAAGGAAGCTGAAAAGTGTCCCGGTTTATTCAAAAGACAAGGAGCGTTTGCTAAAATATTGAATCGAAAATGGCAGTGCGATATGATTCTTTGAGAGGAGAACAGGTTAGGGGGAGTTCAGGGATGAATGATCATTCTGCGATGTGGCTGGAGGAGATTGCAGAAGGTTCGGCCGCAGCGTTCAGGCGTTTCTATGATGCCTATGCCCGCCTGGTTTACCGGCTGGCTTTGCAGATGACCAAAGATCCGGCCGAGGCAGAGGAGTTATGCCAGGATATCTTCATGGAAGTGCTGCATAAGGCGGATCAGTATGATCCTGCACGCGGAAGCGTCGAGGCTTGGCTGGCCGTGAGGACACGGTGCAGGGCGATGGATCGAATGCGCAAGCGGCAGCGTACGGCTGCCGCCGAATGGATCGAAGATGCGTTACCGGAAACGGCATGGAGCGAAGAGCAGGAATCGGTAGAGTTGGCCGCCTTGCGTCGGTTGGAGCTGGAGCAGGTAAAGGAGGCGCTCCAGGGTATTCCGCCCCTTCAGAGGATGGCGGTTTACGGAAGCTATGTCGAGCAGCGCTCCCACCGAGAAATGGCGGAATTGTTAAACCGGCCTGTCGGGACCATCAAATCCTTAATCCGGTACGGCATCCACAATGTCAGACGGCGGCTGGATTCGATGAACGGGAAGGAAGGGGGGAGCTCGCAGCATGAAACATTCAAAGCAAGACCATGAGCGTCTCGCTCAAGACAACTTTGACTGCCCGTTATATCCCGAGGAGAAGCTTGTTGATTACGTTATGAAGCGATTGCCGTACGTTGAGAGGATGAATATCGAGCGCCATCTTAAGGAATGCAAGGCATGTTCCGAGACAGCGGCGGAATGGGCCGGCCTTATGGGAGCAGAAGATATCGCAACGCCACCACATGAATCCGATGTAATCGAGCAGGAGCTGTTTCGAAGTGGTGATATTCATGGCGAACCGCTTGTCGGATCGACTCAGCCTGCAGGTACGAGAGCGGCCATTCGGGAGTCAATGAAGAATCAAGCCGCGGATGGACATATGCCTCCCAAACGACTGCGCAGCAGGCTCCTGCTTGCGGCTTATATCCGGTCCTTCCGAAGCAACATCCGAATCAGGAAGCATGCTGCAATGCAGGTGATATCCGGGGCCCTGTTCATCCTGTTGATAGCCGGTTTATTCACCTTGAAGGGAAACGACGGGCAGACCCATGCGGCCTTTGAACATACGGTGAGCCAGCGGATTGCCGATATGCAAAGCGAGGATACCGAGCGGTATGTCATAAAGCCGGTTGAGCCTTTCTACGGCAGCGGGTCGGTATGGCTGAAACGCGGCTCGGGAGAAATGCTGATCGTTGTGAATGGCCTGCATTCCTTGGAGGAGAAAGACTATCAGGTGTGGCTTCAGGATGAGGATCGGCTGTCGAGCGCAGGTTTTATGCTTGTACAGGGCCCGCAGGGAAAGAGCTATTACTACGGTTACGGAGCAGAGAAAGCGAAGCGGATTGTCGTCAGCATGGAACCCAAAGGGGGAAGCGTGAGACCGACCGGGCCCGAAGCCGTCCTGGTGAATATGGGGCCTTGATGCCCAGACATACAGGGGAAATGAGTTGTCCAAAGGAACACCGTGTCTAAAAACAACGAGTAAATTGAAGGCGGTGAGTACGGGATGTGGCGCGCAGATGCTTTGCTGGAGTCCATGTATAACGAGGCAAGGGGACGAACGAAAGACAGACAGGTTTCCATGAGCGCCGAAGAACGCAAAGGGCATTTGAAGCAGGCGCTTCGGCAATTGATCGGCGAATTCGAATCCAATGAGAGGCATAAGCCTGTACTGCTCGAACAGGTGCAATGTGACGGGTATATTCGGGAGAGGGTGGAGCTATCCGCCATACCGGGCGTGTCTTTTGCGGCATATGTATTAATTCCGGAAGGGAATCAGATGAAGCCGATGCCGGCAGCCGTCGCCGTTCATGGTCATGGCTATGGAAGCAGGGAGATTGTTGGGCTGAGGCAGGACGGATCAAGCGATACCGATACACCCGGTATACATCGGCATTTTGCTGTCCAGTTGGTAAGACGAGGCATGGTGGTGATCGCTCCGGATGTTGCCGGTTTCGGCGAGCGCCGCCTTGCGGCGGATCTCGCGTGGAATCCGGATACCCCGAACTCCTGCCACCGGCTGTCCACCCAGCTGATGATGCATGGCAAGACGCTCGCTGGTCTCCGCGTAGCCGAGACGCTGAAGGCATTGGAGTATGTGGCCGAACGCCCGGAGGTTCAGGCTGACAGAATCGGCATCATGGGTTTTTCGGGAGGCGGGCTTATCTCGTTTTTGAGCGCGGCGCTGGATGACCGAATACGGGCTGCCGTGCTTGCCGGGTACCCCAATACTTTCAAGGACAGCATTATGGCGATGCAGCACTGTGTATGCAATTATATCCCCGGCATCTTGAACTATGCCGAGCTGCCGGAATGGTTGGGACTGATCTGTCCTAGGCCCTTGTTTCTGGAGTCGGGAACCCATGATCGGATCTTTCCGGCTGCCGGCTTTGATGCAGCAGCTCATGAGCTCAGGGAAATATATCGGCACAACGGTGCTGAGGAGAGGCTGCGAACCGATCTGTTCTCCGGAGCACACGAAATTAGCGGCCGGTATTCGTACGACTGGTTGTTTGAACGGTTAAGCAGCCCGGACTTGTGAAGGCTATCTATCCTACCCAGCCCCTGCTTTTCAGTACTATGTGTGACAGGCATCGGGCGTACGGTTCGCAAAATATCATTGGCGCAGGTAAAATAAAGCAAAAAGTGACTCCTGAATCATCAGGAGTCACTTTTTTTATATGTTATGCATGATTGCCGCCGCTATAGCGTTTTATGTTTACTCCAAGCCATCCTGCCAATCTTGGAGCAGGGAGTTCGCATCGGTATTCAATACCGTCTTGGCTTGATCGCTGACGTTGCGACCCATCGCCCCCTTGTTCAGGTGCTTGGTGAAATTCTGCATATGCTTGACGGCATGATCCACTCTTCCCTTATCCATATGATGCTGTACCTGGTTAAGGGTGTTGGTCAGCTGAGGAATGAGCGCCCCGCTTACATCCCCTGAATCCGCGAATCGGTCGATTAATTGTTTCATGGAAAACACGCTCGTGATGATCCGGAACTGGAATGTTTTCTGAACCTTGTTACCGGAGCGGTCTTCTGTCGTAACCGTTGCCGTTATGTCGCCCAAATTTCCGGCTAAATCGATGTCAATAGTGTCCTTGGTCAATGGATCCAGCGTATAGGCTTTGCCGTTGATGGTTATTTCGGCAAATTGGATGGCGGAAGTGTCCATGATTTTGAAGCTGAGGGCCATGTAATCCTCCAAAGAATCGCCATCTTCCAAGCTCCTGCCATTAGCAGTCAAAGAGAAGGAAGGAGAATCGGTAACCTCGATGGTGACTCCCTGCGATACATTCCCGGACCGATCAATGGACCGGATGAAGAGTGAGTAATCCTTGCCCGCTTCAATTCCCTGTATCACCGCTGTTTGAATTCCCCGATTCACCTCGATGACTTCGCCGACCTGCTGTCCATTACTCCGCAGTGTAATTTGCACTTTTTGAGCATCGATATCATAGGGACCATCCCAAGACAGCATCATCTTGCCCTCGCCGCGCTTCACCTGAACATTCTCTACCTCGCCCGGAGCAACATGGTCCTCTTCGGGCATAGGAGGCGTTTGAGTCTCTGTGAATACGGCTGGATCGCCAAAAGTGAATTTATCAAAGTTATATAACCAGTCTCCGCCTTTAAAAGACAGGAATACGATATGTTTTCCCGTTACAGGGGTAGTTACATCCGTTGAGAAAACTTTGAAATTCTGCCATCCGCCGGTCCCAGAGACGGTGGCTGTTGCAATGACCGGACCGCCCAGACTATCCAGTCTGACCTCGATCGTTCCGCCGCTTGTGGCGCTGGCTGCGTTGACATGGAATTGCGTAGGGCTTTCGCTGCCAAAATCGATATAATTGTACATGGCATAAGGGTTATTTGGACCAAACATCCCGGCCAGGTATGTTTCCCCGCCGCCGGTTTCTCTGCCGAAGCCTACCCCGTTTGTATAGTTTTCGGCTTCCAGCTTGTCGTAGGCATCCCTTGCTTTTCCTTTCATGGTGGTAAAGGTGAACCACTCCAGATTGAGAGGATAGTCGCTGCCGTTTGCTCCCTTGAAAACAAGGTATACGTCGTGAACGCCTACAGCCAAGCTGTCATCGATATTCGCCATGATATCGACCCAGTTATCCCAGCTTCCCAGCGCCGGAATTTGAACGACACCTGCGGTAGGTCCATCCAGACTGTCCAATTTAACCTCAATCGTGCCGCCTTGATTGCCGCTGGCCACATGTACCGTGATGCCAGCCGCGCCAGATCCAAAATCAATTCCTTTATAAGAGGCATAGGCATTGTGATGGATTCCGTCCAAATACCCGAACTCGGCATTTTTGCTAAGTCCTTCGCTGCTGTCGTAATTTCCGGCCTTAAGCTTGGCATAGGCGTCGGTTTCCGTCGGGTCCGTCGTTGTGAATTTAACCCAGTTCAAATTGAATAAATAATCGTCGTTCGTCTTGGAGAAGACAAGATACAAATCATGGACGCCTGTAATCGTGCTTGGCGCTCCTTGATCATCCTTAAGGAGGGTGACGGCATCGATATAATGATTCCAGTCGCCCGTTCCCTCTACGTTCAACGTCCCGACTTTGGGGCCGTCCTTGGAATCAAGCCGGATCTCAATGTTACCTCCGCCTGTTCCGCTGGACGCTCTGGCAATGAAGCCGATCGCACCGTCTGATCCGAAATCCACATTTTTGTAAGCGGCATAAGAGCCATCCTGTATTCCGCCTAATTGCAGCGAACCTTCGAACGCGCCTTCCAGAACGAAACCGGACCCGATATTGTAGCGTTCCGCTTCGATTTTATCGAAAGGGTTTTTAACGCCATAATGCAGCTCCGCTTCCATCGGTTTGATACCGTTTAAAGCTTGAACGGCAGCGGCTGAGGACCAGGATTCAGAGGTTCCGGACAGCAGTTGTCCCGCCCAGTTTCCATCCACGATATGATCTGAATTCCGGTGGCTCCAGGCCATCTCGACATTGAATGCAAGCCATTCGTCGAATTCAGCGCTGAATTCCGGGTACTGGCCGGTCTCATCCAGTGTTTTTTGCAAATGGGCCAGGTTGCGCATAAGGATCGTTTTGCCGCCTTTCAGATCCCCGTTGGGGCCTTCATAATTCAACACCCCGTTTGAATCCACCAGATGGTTCTTGGTGAATTTAGCGGCTTTGACCGCGTCATTGAGATAAACGGCATTTCCGGTCGCTTTATACAATCCGACGGCCGCCCCGATGTATGTACCCTGGTTGTAGTGAGTGGCATCCGGAACTGCGCCATGTTCAATTTCGATGCGGTCGAACACTTTTCCGTTTCCGTCCGTAAGCATCGTTTTGCCCCATCTGAATATTTTGGTTGCCGCGTTTAAATAATGCTCATCTTTCGTAATATCGTAGAGGTAAAGCGCAGCTTGCGCCGCCGGGAAATTGATGCACGCATTTTTGGTATTATGGTCGCTGTTCAGCCACCAAATGCCGCCGCTTGCGAACTCTTCATCCCACTGCGTATCGTACACAAAATCGAAATGATCCCTCGCGGCTTCCAAATATCTTGGATTCCCGGTGATTTGATAGGCTCTGGCGCTTCCCATCGCCCACCACATAATGTCGTCATTGAACGGGTTATTCGTCCAATCTTGGCCGTACTTGGCGACGGTGCCGTCATACACATCGTCGATCTGCGTTTTAAGCTCTGCTTTCAAAGCAGGATCGGATGTATGCAGATATGCATCCATGACCAATTCCCACAGCTCTGCCTCCACCCAGAAGTCTTGATGCTTTTCGCGCTTCGAGTCCTTCCAGAACATCTTGGCGTTCGGATCCCAGAATGTATCGTTAAATGCTCTCATCGCGGTATCCCCATCCGATGCGGTATAGGCGTAGGCTTTGGATGTTCCGAAGCCGGGCATGGAGCCGAGCATGAGCGCGATAGCCAGAGGCACCGCCAGAAACTTAAAAAGTTGACCTGATCTGAGTGACATGAATGTTCCTCCTTTATTTTCAAATCGAAGCCGATCCTTTCCATTCACGATCGGCTTCCTCAGTTTAGCGATACCCGGTTACTACCTACTTGCCGGTCGTAATCACTTTATTGATTTTTTCGGCCATCACATCCAGTTCAGTGATCGGGGCTTTGCCCATCAGAATGTTTTTCCATGATGCTTCGATGAACGGGTACGCTTTGCCTGCCCATGTCGACAGGAAACGAACCGGCTGCGTATTCTGGGATTTCAGGATATGATCAAGGCCTTCGCCCACTTCAGGATGTCCGGCCGTTGTCAGCGCTTCGTAATAAGCAGCGGAAGACGCTTGATAGGCTGCGGGAGCCACCGGAGTTGAAGGGAGGACTTCCTCGTACATTTTGGAATCCAGGTACTTTAGCACTTTCCATACCGCTTCCGGATTTTTGAGCGTTGCCGGACTGGACCAGCCTACGGCGTCATAAATCTCGGTCTGGCTGTTTACCACCGGCATCGGCACGTAGCCCCACTCCAACTCTTTCGGAGCCGTACGGATCAAGTCATCGGCTACCCATTGCCCCTGCAGGGTCATCGGAACTTTACCTTGTTTGAATGAACTCATGGCATTCGTTAAGTCAAAGGTAGGGGGATTCATGTAACCATTTGCAATGGCAGACTTATATTTTTCGACACCTTCCCGGAATGGGTCGCTGATTTCCACCTTTGTTGGATTGATGATGGCGTCAGCGAAGGGAGCGCCGCCTGCGGAAACTGAATAGAGAGAGACGTGAAAGGGGTCAAGGGGGGCGTAATAACCAAATTGCTGCACGCCGCCCTGATTGCTCGAAAGTTTTTCCATCGCTGTGAAGAATTCATCGTAGGTCCAGCCGATTTTCGGTTCCGGAAGGCCTGCATCCTGGAATGATTTTTTATTGTAAAAAATGCCGTATGTGTTCAAAAGGCCCGGCAATCCGACTAACCTGCCTTCATAGTACCAGCTGTCCACCACGCCGTCGTAAAAGCCCTCCATGAATGCTTTGTCCTGTGTTGCAAGCTCCGTCCAGTCATAGAGAAGTCCTTTGCCGGCATTATCGAGCAGCATGTCGTTGCCGGTCATGAAGATGTCAGGCGCTTTCTTCGCCGTGATCATCCCGTTAATCTTGACACCGTAATTGTCCAATGGAGTAGGGATGAGTTTCACTTTGATGTCGGGGTTTTCCTCTTCGAATTTTTTCATGGATGCCATGATTTTTTCGTTCATGGCCGCCGATTCCCATGTAATCATCGTGACTTCGACGGGTTTCTTGGACCCGGCGTTATCATCTCCGGATGGCGTGTTCCCGGGACTCGCCGAACCGGAGCCTCCGCCGCTGTTGCCGCCGCAAGCGGCTAGCAGACTTGAAAATAGCAGTAAAGCGATGATTCCGCTGGCCCACCTTCTAACACCCTGTCTCATTGAAAGACCTCCCCAATGGTAAATTTAATGAACTGAACATCACCTGTTTTTTAATTCAGTCAATCCCGGTCGGCATCACCTCCCATACGGTCGGAAGCTTTACTTTAAACCTGCGGAATTCATGGAGCCCAGCCCCTGCATAAAAAACTTCTGGCCAAAGAAGAAGAGCAGCAGCATCGGCAGGATGTAAATTAAATCCGCGGCCATGAACAGATTCCAGGCTGTCGCATAGGTGCCCGTATAGGTAGCCATCGCCAGCGACAACGTCCATTTGCTTGGATCGATAATATAGAGCAGAGGTTCCAAATATTGATTCCATGCCCCTTGGAACGCAAAGATCACCATGGTCATGATGACCGGCATGGACATAGGCACCAGCACCTTGAGCAGCACATAAAGGTCGGATGCGCCGTCTATTTTGGCAGCCTCGTCAAATGAAACGGAGATCGTTTTTATATACTGGACAAACAGGAACGAGAACGTGGCGTTTCCAAAAAAGGCGGGTACGATAATCGGCAGCCAGGAATCGTACCATCCAATGCTGGTGTACAGGTTAAACATAGGGATCATGCCTACAAATCCGGGAAGCATGAGGCTCCCTATAAAAAGCGAGAACCACAATTTACGTCCCGGGAACTTCAGCCGTGCAAGCCCGTAGCCCACCAGCACCGAACTTATAATCTGCCCGATTGTGCAGGTAATCGCGATAAAGAGGGAGTTTCCAAACGTTTGCCAAAAGTTGATTTCTTTTGTTCCGGTGACAAAATTGGACCAATGAAATTCCCGCGGAAACCATTCGGGCGGAATTTTGAATACGTCATTGTTGCTCTTCAGCGCAATGGTAACCATCCAGAAGAGGGGGAACAGCATTGCAATGGCGCCGATCGTCAATAAGATAAAACGGATGGCGTCTATCCAGTTCAACCGTACTCTTCGCTTTACGCGTATGTCCGCTGCATTCAGATTTCCTCGTTGTTTGGGCCGTACTTCCGCTTGCATCACTTCTTACCCCCTTATTTATCGCTTTCGTAATAAACGAACCGGTTGGAATACCGATAAGAAATCACGGTAAAGATCATGATGATGACAAACAGTACCCACACCTCCGCGATTGCATAACCAAACATTCTTCCGTTGAAGGCGTCGGTATAGATTTTGTAATTCAGCAGGGACGTGGAAAAGTTCGGGCCGCCTCCGGTCAGCACCTGAACCTGGTTGAACGCCTGGAATGCGCCGATGATGCCGAGTATAAGCTGCAGGAACAGGATCGGGGTGATCATGGGCAGCGTAATGTTTAACGACATCCGCCACCTGGAGGCGCCGTCGACTTCCGCCGCTTCATACATTTCCTGAGGAACCGACTGCAGACCACTCAGAAAAATGATGACACTGGATCCGACCTGCCATAAACCGATTAACACAATGGATGGAAGCGCTGTCGTTTCGCTGGTCAACCAAGTGCCCGGCGGGAGTCCGAACTCTCTTAGCAGCGAATTCGCCAGACCATATTGCGGCTCATAAATAAATTGCCACAATGTGAGCGTGGCGATGGAGGGAACGACGACGGGAAGATAAAAGATCGTGCGGAACCATTTGATGCCGGTCAAGTTTTTGTTCAGCATCATGGCCAATAACAAGCCTAGAATCAGCGATAAAGGAACACTCAGGATCACGAAGTAAAACGTCGCCCGGATCGAAGGCCAAAAAGCAGGATCCTCGGTGAACAGGTATCTAAAGTTCTCAAAGCCGACAAAACGGGGGGAATCGTACCCGCTCCATTCTGTCAGGGCGTAATACATGGACGACAACAGGGGGTAGGCAACAAAAACGCTGAAGCCGATAATGGACGGTAAAATGAACAGATATCCGATGACCCAGCCGCGAAGCTTCCTATTGGTTCCCATGGTGATCCCGACGACCTCCTCCGATATCATTCGCTTTGTCCCGAATGCCGCAGTAATCCATCATCAGCTCGCAAAACATCATGTTAGCCCAGGAAAACCATGGGCGGGTATAACAGGCAGGGTCATCGACCAGAAATCCTTCATGCATCATGTTGGTGCCTGCATCGGTCTCCGCCATCAGCCGTAGCAGTCGAAGCTTCTCTTCCCGATCGGTAGTTGTCAAGCCTTGAATCGCCAGCGCAATCGGCCATATATAACGATTCGGCGTGTGGGGGCTTCCGATACCTGCGGCGGCTGTGCCTTGATAATAGTACGGATTGGCGTGGCTCAGCACGAATCTGCGGGTATTCTGATAGACCGGGTCATCAGCGCTTGTATAACCCAAATATGGAATAGACAAAAGGCTGGGGACGTTGGCGTCATCCATCAGCAGATGGTTTCCCATCCCGTCCGTTTCATAGGCATAAATTTTGCCATATTCGGGGTGATCAACCACGCCGTATGATGTAATGCCATGACGGATCTCATCGGCAAGTTTCGCTGCCTCCTCTTCCAACTCGAAATCGCGCAGGACATCACGGGAAATCTCCGCCAGATAACCAAGCACAACGACGGCGAACATATTGGACGGTATGAGGTACCCGTAGGCGCAGGCGTCGTCGCTCGGGCGGAAGCCGGACCAGGTCATTCCCGTGTAAGCCACCTCCGCCCCTTTTCCGCCGCGCGGCAGCGTGTCGCTTGGAGGACAATCGAAGCGTTCGAAGAAATACGGCGAAGCGGTTTCATGATGCTGCTCGGTTCGCCAGATGTCGAGAATGACCCTGGCGGCTGAATGGAATGTTTGATCCAGATGCGAGGTCCTGCCGGTTTCTTTCCATAACAGGTAAGCAAGCTGGAGAGGATAGCATAACGAATCGATCTCATATTTGCGCTCCCACAGCCAGGGATTCATGGCGGTGCGGTCGTTCTGATGACCTTGACCGGAAGGCGAATCATTGAAAGCATTGGCGTATGGATCAAGCAGGATGAATGCCGTTTGCCTGCGTACGAGCCCCTCGATCAAATCGGCCAGCTTCTCGTCTTGACCCGCCGGCACGAGGAAGGGCCGGATTTGAGCAGCCGAATCCCTCAGCCACATGGCCGGAATATCACCGGTAATGACAAAGGTGGTACCGTCGGGCTGTCGTTGAATGGTCGAACTTAGTGTATTGTCCAGCATGCTTCTGAACATATGTCCGAGCTTCGGATAAGCTGAGGTGCGTTCGGTTATCGTGCGGTTCAAATCATGCAATACAGAAAAATAGTCCAACGTGTACATGATAAGCTCTTCTCCCTTCATTCTTCAGGGTTGGGAATCATTTTGTAAGGTCATTATATAAAACGCTTACATTCAATATAATTACATACTAATTTAATGTCAATATATTATATTGATAAAAATTATGGCTGTTATATTATATGAGTGCAATGAATATCTTATCGGTCATTCTGTCGGTCCGTCTTTTTATATTTTTCAAAGTCAATTTCCCTCTTTTTTGATGGCAGATATGCTGGATCTGGAATGATTGGTTTATGCTAAAAGCATGGTTTTAAATTAGGAACATACCGTGGCGACAAACTCAATTCATCGGTTGTTATGGCTTGTTTATATAACATGATATATTGGTATGTTTTGAAAAAATGTGGCTTAGTTGCGGTTGTTTGCTGTTTGGCTGAGGAATCAACAAGAGACAATGCCGTATAAACGCGAGATTTCTTTTATAAATTGTCGGACAGATATAGGGGATTCAACGTTTTTACGAATCACTTTCCCGCGTACAGGCACTTCTGGGCCGTTGCCTACATACAATAAGAAGACCGAGAGACCGAGCGCGATAAGGGCCGGTTGCATTGTAACTTCGCAGGAGGTGTCCTAAAGTGCCTGGATTGTTTACCGCAATTGCTTTGTTCATAAAAGAGTTGACGCTGCTCGTTTCGTACGTGAAAAACAACGCTTTTCCCCAGCCTCTGACCGAGGAAGAGGAAGCTAAACATCTGCAGCGAATGGCCGAAGGCGATCCTCAATCGCGCAATAAACTGATTGAGCATAATCTTCGGCTGGTCGCGCACATTGTCAAAAAGTTCGATAACACCGGCGAGGATCTGGAAGACTTGATTTCCATCGGGACGATAGGACTCATCAAGGCGATTGAAAGCTTCAGGCCGAATAAAGGCACGAAGCTGGCGACATTTGCTGCCCGTTGTATAGAAAATGAAATATTGATGCATCTTCGTTCTTTGAAGAAGACCCGAAAAGACGTATCCCTCCACGATCCGATAGGAACGGATAAAGAGGGGAATGAAATTACATTAATTGACATTTTAGGGACGGAAGCGGATGATATCGTGGATGCCGTGCAGTTGAAGATTGAGAAGAGCAAGATCTATCGGAACCTCGATATATTGGACGATCGGGAGAAGGAAGTTGTCATTGGACGTTTTGGACTGGAAGCTGGCGGAGAAGAACGGACGCAGCGTGAGATCGCCAAAGAACTCGGCATATCACGCAGCTATGTGTCGCGGATTGAGAAGCGGGCGCTGATGAAGCTGTATCATGAATTTTACAAGCAGAAACGGTAGGAAGAAGCAACCGTGATGAATTACTTTCAAGAACAGATAAGCCTTGATGGCTCGTTGCATCTATCTAAAGCTTGGCTCTTCACGAGTTGTGCAGAGGATAGGTGCATTTTGTTGAGTCGTTATGGACAAGCTGTTTTCTTCCGCGGTGAGCATCATTTCAAATCTGCCCCAATCATTATCGCTGTTTTATGGACAGCGCCGGAGTATTTACATATGCGATAATTTACTTACAATGAAAATAAATCCTATAGATGATAAAGGGGGAATGCAAATGGGCTTAAGCCGGTTTAATTCCAAACTGTTGTACAAATACGTCGTTACGTATGTGGTCATATTGCTGCTTCCGGTCATGATGGTCGGTTTTTTTGTATACCAGTATTTCATTCAGCTGCTGGAAGACGAAGTAACCCGGGGCAATTTGAATCTGCTCTCCCAGGTGAAGGAGAATGTGGACGTCAAGATGACCGAGCTTCACAACATCGCCTTCCATATCTCGGGCAACACCCGCCTGACCCCTTACCAGGTGACGAAAAATCCGTTTACCGAGCTTGACACCATCTCCCAGCTGCGAAATTATGTCAGCGCCAACACCTTCATCTCCAATTTCCTGTTATATTTCCATGGACATCATAAAGTATATTCCCCTTACAGCACTTACGACGCAGCCGAATTCACTGATAAAATCTACACATTCGAAAACTGGGAGCCGGAGCAATTCTATCGGGACATTAACGAAGCAGCCATTCCCTATGTACGAAAATCCGAGGATGTACAAACTGCGGTCGGTGGCCACGAACGCTATATTTCCTACGTGATGCCGATCGGCCCGAATCCATCCGATTCGTTCGGTACGGTTATATACCTGATCAATGAAAACCGTTTTAAGGAATTAATTAAAAAGAAATTTGAGGATGCAAGGAGTTACACACTCATTTTGGACGAGAAGGGGGAGCTGATCACCTCTTCCCAGAGCATGGATCCTGGTGAAACCGAAATTCTGCTGGAACGTCTGCAAGCAAACAGCGAGGGTCAAGGCACGCTGGATTTCGAAGAGCGTGAATATTTCGTGTTTCAGGATGAATCCGCCAAGTTCGGCTGGACCTATATCACGCTGGTGGACAAGGATACGGTCATGCTTAAGGTGGAGCAGGCCAAAAGCAGGACATTTTACGGGTTGCTGCTGCTTGTGCTGGTCGGAAGCATTCTTATTTTCTTTGCCACCCATATGAACTACAAGCCGATCCGCATGCTGAAGCGACTTGCCGACAGCAAGGTGAACAGTCCCCCGGGGAGTAAGCTTGGCGAGATTGAATCGATTCGATCAGCGCTGGACGTGATGTCGGAGAACAACGATGAATTGAACCGGAAAATTGAAAGAAGCCGTCCAGCGCTCAAGTATTACCTGATCCTGAACCTGCTTAAAGGCGAATACAAAAGCAGAGATGATCTGCGCGGAAAGGGAGAGTTGGCAGGGCTCCGATTAGAGAACACGTTCTATACTGTCATGGTGCTTCTTTTTCCGAAAAATCACGGACACCTGTCGGTTGCGGGACTGCCGGACGGATGGTGTGAGGCTCTCCCTCAGGACACCGAGGTTTTTGGTATCGAGGGGCTCGAAGCCGAGCAGCTCGTTTTGGTCATGGGAACAAACGAAGCTGTTGAAACGATAGAGATGCAGCTGAAGATTACCCATGAGACCCTTAGCCGATTGCTCGGCATGGATGTTACCATCGGCGTTGGTAACTCTTACGTAAAGCTGGAGGAGCTGGGCAAATCTTATATCGAAGCCTGCGGAGCGTTAAATTACAGACTGATTAAGGGAAAGGGGAACCTGATATTTTTCCGCGAAGCCGTTTCTGAATCCGAGACGAACCGGAACGGTTATTCCAAGAGCCAATGGAACCTGCTGAAGCAGTTCATCTACCAAAGCGACACCAGCGGCATTGATGCGTTTCTTCGTCAACTGATCGATCGGATTCGTAAAGAGCAGCTTCCGTTATTTATGGTCAAGTGCATTTGTTTTGATCTGATCAACGTGATCCTGGCTATTCTGGAGGACATGGAACTTGATGAGAAGGCGCTGGCTGAGAGGTATCCGGATGTGGTGAAACTGACGGAATTTGAAACCGTGGATGACCTGATCGAGCTGGTAAAGGACATCTCCGCGGACATCCGCCGAATTATAAGCGAACGAAAGGAGAGCGGAAATAGGGAACCAGTGGAGAAAATGAAGCAGTATATCGGGGATAATTTTGGATCTACGCAATTCTCGGTCCAAAATCTGGCGGATGAGCTGGGGATGTCCGCCTCGTATTTGAGCCGCTATTTCAAGGAACAGACAGGCTTCACCATCTCTCATTATGTGAACCGACTGCGCATGGAAAAGGCGAAGGAGCTGTTAAAGCATGGGGAAGGGAACCTGCAGGAATTAGTAGACCAAATTGGATACGGAAGCGTCTCCGGATTTATTAGAAAATTCAAGGAGCAGGAAGGCATGACGCCCGGCGATTACCGTGCCATGAAGCACAAATGATTGTAAACGCTTGCATATGCAGGTCATATTTGATCAATGCATTCGTCAAGCGGCGGCAGAAGCCGTCAACTTCGTTGTCACATCCCGTTTATCCTGTACATAAACGGTAAATTTACACCTCCCGCCGTTCCCTTTATGTTGGTGTACAGAGAGGGGGTGATACGACGGATGAAGCTGTTCCTGCGAAAAATCAGAGTGCATTACCAGCTGTACCTATTGTTTTTACCCACGCTTGCGTACTTCGTGATTTTTCAATATATACCGATGTACGGCGTTCAGATCGCGTTTAAAGACTTTTTGGCGACAAGAGGAATTATCGGAAGTCCATGGGTTGGTTTGGAACACTTCGAGCGGTTTTTTAATTCCTTCCAATTCTGGACTTTGATCAAAAACACACTGGGCTTGAGCTTATACGGGTTGGCTCTGGGATTTCCGTTACCAATCCTGCTTGCGCTTCTGCTTAATCAGCTGTCCAGTCACCGTTTTAAACGATTTGTTCAGACCGTGACCTACGCGCCTCACTTTGTATCAACGGTTGTCATTGTGGGAATGCTGACGATTTTTCTGTCCCCGGGCAGCGGATTGATCAATCATCTTATCGTTGGTTTGGGAGGGGATCCTGTCTTTTTTCTCGGCTCGCCGGAATGGTTTAAGACACTGCATGTTCTTTCTGGTGTATGGCAGGGAGCAGGCTGGGGGGCGATCATCTATTTGGCTGCATTGGCAGGCGTGGATCCAGGGCTTCACGAAGCCGCCATCATCGACGGGGCGACCAAGCTGCAGCGAATACGTTACATAGACATCCCTTCGATCCTGCCGACGATCATCATTGTACTCATCCTGCAGCTGGGTTCGATCATGACGGTTGGTTTCGAGAAGACCTTCTTGATGCAGAACTCCTTGAACCTGGACTCGTCGGAAGTGATATCGACCTACGTGTATAAGACAGGGCTGCTGGGCACCCAATACAGCTTCTCGGCGGCGGTAGGCTTGTTCGATTCCCTCGTGAATTTTATCCTGCTGGTCACCGTTAACCGGATCGCCAAAAAACGGACCGAAACGAGTCTTTGGTAGAAAGGAGGAGCTTGGCATGCATTCCAGATCAAGGGCGGATAGACTGTTCGATTTGTTCAATTATGCGTTTCTCACGCTGCTGCTGATTGTGATCCTGTATCCATTGTATTTTATTATCATCGCATCTGTAAGTGATCCGATTAGTGTAAGCGGGGGCAAGGTATGGCTGTTTCCTGTCGATTTTACCCTTGAAGGGTATCAGAGGATAATGGAGAACCAGACGATATGGGTCGGATACAAAAATACGCTCGTTTACATGACGGTCGGGACTGCGGTCAATGTAGCCATAACCGTTACGGGGGCTTATCCCCTGTCCCGCAAAGATATGTACGGCCGACATCTGTTCATGTTTCTCATTACGTTTACCATGTTTTTCAGCGGCGGGCTTATTCCGACGTACCTGCTGGTCAAATCCCTGGGCTTGATGAATTCCATGTGGGCTTTGATATTGCCGGGAGCCGTCAGCGTCTGGAATTTGATTATTACCCGAACCTTCTTTCAGCACAACATTCCGGATGAGCTCCGGGAGGCGGCAGCCATGGACGGCTGCTCGGATTTCAAGTTTTTTCTGCAGGTGGCGCTTCCATTATCAAAATCCATTCTGGCCGTCCTAGTGCTGTTTTACGGGGTAAGCCATTGGAATTCGTTCTTCAGTGCGCTGATCTATTTAAGGGATGAAGCTCAGTATCCGCTTCAGCTGGTCCTGCGGAACATACTCATCCAGAACGAGGTGCAGGAACTGATGAACCTGGATCTCGGAGCCAGCAACAGCCTGTCGGAATCCATCAAATACGGGGTCATCATCGTAGCCAGCGTTCCTGTGCTCATCCTGTATCCGATGGTTCAGAAATACTTTGTGAAGGGTGTCATGATTGGTTCTTTGAAAGGCTAATCCAAAGATCACGAAAGGGTGGTTGTTTTGAAACGATGGATGGCAAGGTCAACGGCATGCGCGGTGGCGGCGGCTCTTCTTCTGGCGGGCTGCAGCAGCGGAAATGAAGCAAAGGAAGGTTCACGGACGCCAAGCACCGAAACGAATTTCAACGAAACGGGACTTCCGGTCGTAAATGAAGAGATCCGCATCCGGATTCCGGTTGTTAAACAGCATTATCACAAGGATTATAACGAAATGGTACTGGTGCAGGATCTGGAGGAAAAAACGAATATCGATGTCGAGTGGGAACAGATCCCGTCTGAGAGCTGGACCGAGAAGAAAAATTTAATTCTGGCCAGCGGAGAATTCCCGGACGCATTTTTCAATGGGCTGACGACCCAGGATGTGGTGGATTACGGTACGGAGGGCGTTCTGATTCCACTGGAGGATCTGATCGACAAATATGCGCCGAACATTAAGAAAATTTTGGATGAGAATCCACAAGTGCGACGGATGGCTACGGCACCGGACGGACACATATACTCCATCCCGTGGTTTGAGGATCAGGCCCATTTTCAATACCGGAATACGTTTCTGTTGAATAAAACGTGGCTGGATAAACTCGGCCTAGAAGTACCGACAACACCGGATGAATTGATTGCAGTGCTAAAGGCGTTCAAAGAGCAAGATCCGAACGGGAACGGCCAAGCGGATGAAATCCCGTCAACCTTCCGCCATAACACAACGACGAATGGGTACTACGAGCTGTTTGGGGCGTTTGGGCTTGCCGATGCGCTTACCGGCTTCTCCGTCAAGGACAAGAAGGTGGTGTTCGAGCCGGCCATTCCCGAATACAAAATGGCGATTGCGTTCCTGAACCGGTTATACGAGGAAGGGCTGTTGGATCAGGAATCTTTTACCCAGGATGCCAAACAGATGTTATCCAAGACGAAGGACGAGACGCCAAAGGTCGGTTTGATCGCCTCTTTTAACGGAACGTATGAGCTGGGGGACAGAGTTCATGAATACGTGGCGATGCCTCCGCTGAAAGGACCGGAGGGTCACCAACTGTGGAGAAGGCAGGACAACCGGATCATTCTCAACTTCTTCTCGATTACGAAGAACAACCCGTACCCCGAAGCGACGATGCGTTTGGTGGACACGTTGAACGATCCAAAATCGGCGATGCAGTTTAAATACGGTCCCTTCGGCACCCACCTGAAGGAGAAGTCGGACGGCAAGATTGAAATCGTGCCGCCTCAGGACGGCATGGATATCTCCACTTGGATCGGCAGTACAACGCCTTCGACGGCCTTCCCGCTTTTGGTCTCAAGCGAATGGCTGCAAAAGCTGGAGAAGAGCGAAAGCGATAAGCTGCGCAACGGATTTTATGAAATTTATAAGCCTTATATCGTTCCGGAGGATCGGACATACCCTAATTTGTACATGACGGCGGAAGAGAACAAACGTCTTGGCGTACTGGCAACCGACATCATGACGTATGTCCGCAAGATGGAAGCCAAATGGATCGTGGAAGGCGGCATTGAAGCTGAATGGGACAAATACGTAGAAGATTTACAACGAATGGGATTGGATGAAATGATCGAAATCAAGCAGCAGGCTTATGACCGTTATATCAGTAGTTGACATCAAAGGGGGCGGCAGCGTGCGTTAAGCTACTGCCCCATATAACAACCGAATCGGGAGGGTAAACGCATGAACATGGAAGAAACCGCGTACAGGATCAGGCCTTGTGCCGATGATTACGTCACCGTATTCGAGTCGCCGGATCCACAGTCCGTTTATTGTTACTCGCCTGCCATTATCAATCTACCGGGTGGTCGACTCGTATTAACCATGGATCTCGGAGGAAAGGGAGTCGCCGACCTTCCGGGGCCGAAAGGTTCACGCAAAGGGTTTATTACACAAGGGAAAGTGTTTGTGTCGGACGACAAAGGGCGTACTTGGCAGCATACGCATGACTTCCCCTTTATGCATGCACGCCCCTTTTTGGCCGGAGGAGCACTTTACATTCTAGGGCACTGCGTCAATCTGATGATCATCCGATCCGATGATGGGGGTAATACCTGGTCCGAGCCGGTTCAGCTGACCGGGGAAGGGGATTGGCACCAGGCTCCTTGCAATGTCCATTATGCCAAGGGGAATGTATACCTGGTTATGGAGGATATTCGGCAGCATGACATGACGGTGTGGCCGGTTAGCCAAATCCAGCCGGTTCTCATGCGGGCACGGGAAGACGCTGACCTGCTGCAGCCGGTCAGCTGGACTTACGCTTCCCGCTTAACAGCAGTCGATGCCTTTCCGTCGGATCGGCTCGATTATTTTGGTGTCCCCTTTTTCACCGAAAATTCGGATTACCTCAAGGGTCAGTTGAATTGTCCGCCCGTCGGCTGGCTGGAAACGAACGTCGTTCAATTCACCGATCCTGATCATTACTGGTATGATCCGAAGGGCAGGACGTTTCATCTGTGGGCGAGAGCCCATACGGGAGGTACCGGTTATGCCGCCATCGCCAAAGTCGTGGAGAACGACGACGGCACGATGACCACGATGCTGGAGACGACGCCTTCCGGCAAGCGAGCGGTATTTGTCCCTTGCCCGGGAGGGCAAATGAAATTTCATCTGTTATATGACGAGGTGAGCAGGTTGTATTGGCTGCTCAGCTCCCAGTCCACAGACAGCATGACGCGCAAGGAGCGCCTGTCGGCGGAGCGCTTCGATCTGCCGAACAACGAGCGGCACCGTCTTCAGCTCCATTACTCAACGAATTGCATCGACTGGTGTTTTGCGGCTATCGTGTCGATCGGAGCCTCGCCGAAGCAGTCGCGGCATTATGCCAGCATGGCCATCGACGGGGAAGATCTGCTCATTGCCAGCCGGTCGGGCGATGCCAGAGCCAAGGATGCGCATAACGGGAACTTGATTACGTTCCACAAAATTCGAAATTTCCGAACTCTCATATATGGATAGGAGGATATGGACATTGACCAAAAGAACGGAGCTAATCAAGAAGTTTGAGGGTGTCTTCTCCCTGCTGCTGACCCCGTTTCACGAGGACGGAAGCATCGATTGGAAGGCTTATGAACACTATGTGGAGTGGCAGTTGTCCTTCCGGCCCCAAGGCTTGTTTGCCGTATGCGGCAGCAGCGAGATGAAATGGCTGACAATAACGGAACGGTTGGAACTGATGAGAAGGGCCGTGAAACTGGCGGGGAACACCCCGGTTGTGGCTACGGGCAATCTTGAGGCTCCGGAACTGCAGCAGGAAGAGCTGAAGCAAGTGATGGATACGGGGCTTGCTGGCGTCGTCCTTGTCCCCCCGGCCGGTATGGGAGCGGACCAAGGCAAGCTCGCGGATCACTTCGCGGGGTTGGCCGATATAGCGGATTGTCCGGTAATACTCTATGAATGGCCCATGGTGGAGCCATATGAGATAGAACCCTGGGTCTATTCCAGGTTAACAGATACTGGCAGCGTGATCGGGATCAAGGACACGACTTGTACGATGGAAGGCATTATGGGGAAGATCGAGGCGGCTCCCGATACGATTGTTTACCAGGCGAACACTCCGTACATGCTGGAAGCCATTCGTCAAGGAGCCAAGGGAATCATGGCCGTCGTTTCGGCTGCCGGAGCAAGGTCTGTTTTAGACTTCTGGAGGGCGGCCTCGCAAGGATCGGCAAATGCGGAAAAGCTTCACCGGGAGCTCGTATATCTTGATGCGCTGCTTCGATTCGGTTACCCCTCCTCGGCCAAAATGCTGGCTGCTCTTCAAGGTGTGCCAATGGGATCAACGGTGAGATCCGGCGGCGTGATCACACTCGAAGCTAAAAAGGCGATGGAAGTTTGGCTGCAAACCGTTAATGCTTAGGAAGATGAAGGATGGAGGGATCGATCATGAGCAGTCGGCATGAAAGTGAAGAAGTCCAAGGTGAACATACGCAGCAGCCGCTGATAGAGCGTCCGATGAGCAGGCGCAGTATGCTGTCCGCCATCGGATTTGCGGGAGCCGCATTGGCAGCCGAGCATTTTCTGAAAGGCCCATTAGCGAGAACGGCTTTTGGTCAAGGCGCCCCGGCTGTAACCGATGCCGTATATGGAGACGATGACAAAATCAAACCGCCGTTGTTAATGAACATGAAATATGTCATTGCCGTTACCTTGGCTGAACTCCGGGGTATGGAGGAGCCGGAAGAGGCGTTGATTTATTTCGTTACGGACCCGGGACAGGAGGGACACTTCATATATGATCCTGCAGATACCTCTTCTCCCGATAATACCGGAACAGTCGTTGCATCGGCTGCGGGTGCCCGTTTTAAGCGGCTGCATGACGGAAGCGTTAACGTTGCATGGTTTGGTGCTATAGGCGACGGAATGTCCGACGATACGGAAGCGGTTCGTTCGGCTCTGGAAGCAGCCAGAGGAAAAAGATTGTTTTTCCCGCCGGGGGTTTTTCGATTGACCGATACGCTGATCATCCCCCGTAATACGTTTGTCTGCGGAAGCGGCGCATCCTCGTGGTATGCTTTTGGCCAAAGGCGCAATGAGGTCCCGGATAGCATCCTGGATATGGAGAACGGCACGGTCCTTATGTTTACGGGAAACGGTTCCCGGACGTATTCCAGTAACCGGGACGATTTTCGGGATTTCACCTGCGCCGTGAAGCTGGATGCCGATGCTGACGGTACCCAGCTGTCCGACATTAAGATCCTGTCCCACTTCAAAATTCGTGATGCACTAGGGAACATTACGACCCAGCTTACGGATGAACATGCTCTGTTCGATGTTGGGCTGTGGATTGATAATGCTACCCACGTGAAGCTGGATCGTGTCTCTGTTGTCGGCTACTGGCAGAAAGCGGGGGTGTTACTGGATGCATCGGGGCGGTTATCGGCAACCGCGGAATACGGCTCCATTGAATATGCCACCATTAAAGATTGCCTGTTTCAGGGCAAAATCGGGCTCGCCGTTCTGGGCGGTGACGAAGGCAATCCACCGGATGCGGCAGGCTTTACCCCTCCCATTGACGATGCCCGGTCCGAGGGACAGTTCGGATTATCGCATTTGCTTGTGTCCGACTCCTTTTTTTCCGGTACGGATCATCATTCCAACGGGTTTGCCCCAGGCTGGGAGAGCCGGATCGAACCGGACAGCACACCGATTAAAATTGACGGCTTCATCGGAAGCGGTGTTCCTTACCGGATCAACAATCCGAGATTCGTCAACTGCTCCATCCAGACGCGGGAAAGTGCTTCCATCGTGCTGGATCGGGTCATCAGGCCGACTTTCATCAATTGCCGGGCGGAAAGCGGACCGGTAAGGGCGAGCCAATACACGGTTCTCCCCCGGCTCATTAACTGTGAGTTTCCATACAATCGCTCAAAAACGGAGTTTCAGGAAATTGAGCACTGTCAGGGCGCATTGATTGTTCCGGGAATGCGGAGGCTCGGGCATATCCATCTAAGGGAATACCATTTTCAGGTGGAGCTCCGAAATAATAACGGAGTCATTGAACATCGGCTGACGAAGGCGGGAGCGATGCAGCCGTCGACGGCACGCTCCTTCGATGTGGAGGCGCTCTTCCGCTACGCTGTTCAGGAGGCATCATGGGATTACCGGTCCTGGACGCCCGTTCCGCTTCCCGGCGGAACGGGAAGCGATGATTTTTCCAAAGGGATGTTTCTGGGTGAGAAAGCATTCCAAAGCAAATATGCCTTGTTTACGGCTGCAGCCATCGACAATCACCCGGATTATCAGGAGGCAGAAGCCGCAGTGACCTTGAACAGGACCTCGGATACCGCGCTTTGGATTCGGCCAGCCGCCTACGCGTCCCAGAATGTTCCTTACCGGATGAAAAACTATTCCAATGTCCTCAAGCTGGAGCTTCGGAGCGGGGACGGGCCAGCCGCGAGTTTGCTTACCGCGCTTCCCAAGGAAAACGGCGGAACGGCAAGCCTAGTCATTTCCGTAAGGGGAAATTTCTACGAGCAGGCTTATGGACTAGTGTGAATAAAGAGGCTAAAGGAGGCTGATGTTATGCCGTTGAATATCGGATTTACAGGTCTGGCTGTATTGGTTCTGATCGGTCTGTTGTTGTTTGGACCGTCCAAGCTACCCCGATTGGCAAGGGCGTTCGGAACAACGATCAAGGAGTTCCGGAGAGGCAGCAAAGAGATGCTGGAAGAAGAAACGTCTGGTTCCGATGCTGCTCCCAAGGCAGGCGCTGATGCCGTAGGGGAAGATGGGAAGCAGCAGCAGAACTTGTAAAGCGTGTTAATGTAGAAGGAACAAAAGTGCATGCCTCTTCCGGGAAGTGGCTCGCTTCGGTTTAGGTGCCTGCCATTGGAGCACGGCCCGGATAGCCATGGGTGCCGCCATGCTGCCCAGCATACCAAAGATGTCGGAATGCAGTCCCCTTTGACCGATAATGTAACCGCATGTCCCTCCGATGAATTCAATCGAGAAGTACCGTTTCATATTGGACAATGTTACGACATAAACGACAAAGTCATCTTTACGCTTCAGGCTAGGCATTCAGATCCCCTCCTACAAGGTGTCCACCTCGCCTCCCTATCAAGGCACGTCGAATCAGGTTTTCTTATGCCATTTTATGTATATTGAAGAGGCGGTATGCGTTCTTGCAGCGACTGTTTTTGGCAAAAAATCCCCCTCCTTGTCCTATTAAAGGATAAAGAGGGGGATTTAAGCGACATGAGCGGGTCAGGATTCATCTTTGTCCAACTCGGTTTGCAAGATCTGGTCTTCCGAAGGATAATCGCGCTTCATCTCTTTGTGCAGACCCCTGTTTTCGTAATCGAAGCGATTCGGAGGCCGCTGATCCTTGCGCCATGGGGTGCTCTTTCCTAGGGAATCGCTGCGGAGATCGGAACCGTAAGGTCCCTCCGGGAATTCCTCCGCGGTTAAATCGTTTCGCTGTGACTCAACGGTGGATAGATCCGTAAAGTTATCCCGTTCTTCCTTCTCAAATCCGTTCATACCTGAAACCTCCTGAAAAGGTACTTAACCTACCATTTCAGTGTTTCCTTGTACAGGTGGAATCATTCCGTTATGTGTCGCAGCTTCATCATATAAACAGCACGCCATGACACTTTGCCGCCCCTGAGTATCCGCCAGTCAGTTAACCGCTCCCAGTATGCCTGGATCCTCTACTACAGCCCAGCAGCACCGAATACGCTGTCGAAGGCTCGCCGTGATTTAGCAACCAAATCTTCAGGGGTCCCGGTCGGCGTGGAAGGAGTTAATATTTCTTGTGTCACCGGGCCTGCATAGCCGATATAATTCAGAGCCTGAAGGAACCCCGGCAGATTAATTACGCCTTCACCCGGATAAAGCCGGTCGTTATCAAGCACATCTCCCACGGGTATGTTCTTGGCATCGTTAATATGAACATGAACGATTTGTTCAGCGCGCAGCTGCCGGATATCCGCGACCGTCATCTCATTGGTGTACCAGTGATATGCATCATACAGCAGCCCGACATTCGGCTCCCCGATGGCATCGATCCAATCCAAAGTTTCTTGTACCGTCCAGATGAACGGGTTCTTCCAGTGGGTGCGCAGATGATGCGGTCCTACGAACTCCAAGGCCAATCGAATTCCGTATGCCCCCAAAATGCTGACACATGTCCGCAGTCTGGTGGTGGCCAGCGCCATGAAATGAGCAGCGGGCGCATCGGTGGAAGGAAGAATGTATGTACAGCAGCGTGTGCAGCCGAGAGCCTTGGCGGCTGCCGCAGCTGCCGGGAGTTTCTCGAGGCCGTTTAGGAACTGCTCGTCCGTTCCTCTCCATTCTACGGGAAGGCCGATTGCCCCAATCTCCAGTTGGCGGGACTTCAGCATATCGGCTGCCGCCTCTACGCCAAGGCGGTCTACAAGACCTTTGGCATCGATATCGATGCATTGGAAATCGTATTTGGCCGCGAGTTCGATAAACTGTAAATCGCTTTCAAGTTTTCCGAGTCCTGCGCTTGTTAAACCTTGCAGCATATTCATCGTCTCCATTCGCTATAAGATGTCGGGTTGCTAGAGGCGGGTCTTCGTTTATATCAACCCATTGGTTTTCATAGTTTCTATTATGATATGTTCCACTCTATAAATCTATGATCGCTTTTTATTTTTTTGAGAAAGATAGCGATTGATGGCCGCTGCCGATTTGTTATTGTGAGAAGGATTTGTAATAAACCGCCATGAATTCCTACCGTTTCGAAGGGGATTACGTATGCTTTGCAGAAATAACCATGTCATATGAACTTCCACTTTACTCGCGAAAAGGAGATTTAAACTCAGAATGAATACCATTGATCAGCGTAAGAAAGAGCTTGGTAACTTGTATCCGGAGCCCACGATCGACGTGCAGGTTTTGAATCGATTTTGGGAGGAAACATTGAAGTCGTATGATGATAAACCGCTCAACATGGTTAGTCAACCGGAAGCGACGCCGTATCGCTATATGGAAGTATCCAAGGTCACTTATCATGGTTATGATGATACGTCCATCCATGCTTGGTATATAACTCCCGCTAAACCTTCTTCGGACGAGAAGCCTCGACCGTGTATTGTAACCTTCCCGGGTTATTCCGGAGACCGTGGATTTCCGGAACGGTATGCTCACTGGCTGATGCTAGGTTATGCGGTGTTCGCCGTGGACGTCAGGGGACAGGGCGGAGAGACGGGGAATCTGCTTCCATTGGACAGCGGCGTGGTTAAGGGCTGGGTGACGCAGGGGATTACGGATATTCGTCGCTCCTATTACATGGCAGTTGTAATGGATGCTGTAAGGGCGGTGGATGCGGCATCGCAGCAGCCCGGAGTGGATCCTGAAAAAATTGCCGTGATTGGCGGAAGTCAGGGCGGCGGACTGGCTCTGCTTGCAGGGGCTCTGAATCCGAAGGTTGCGGCCATTGTGGCCGACATTCCCAACATGTGCAGGATGGACTACGGGATTCTGCATTCGGCTAGCTCGCTGAACGAAATCGCCCAATACATAAAGCGCTACCCGGAGCAATTGAATCAAATCCTGGAGCATCTCTCGTATTTCGACATGCTGAATCTGGCGCCGCGAATCCAGGTGCCGGTCATGGTGTCCGTCGGTTGGAAGGATACGGTCTGCATGCCCGAAACCATATATGCCGCATACAACCGAATGAAATCGGCAAAAGAAATAAAAGACTATCCTTTCTCTGGCCATGAAGTTAATGAGTACCAGAAGAGGGAGGGCGTCTTGTTCCTGGAACGGATTTTTAACGGGGGATAGAACATGGTGACAGAGGAAGGGGCTGGACTCGACGATTGCTCAGGACAGCTCTTATATATAGCGTCAGCGGACCGAAGCAAACGAATCATATTAAAAAAAATGTTACATTAATGTTATATAAAGTAACATACATTAAATATTTGTTATCTTTTTTGACGTTGATGTATTGACAACTACCCAAATTCGCCTATAATTATACCCAAGGACAGAAAAAACTCGATAAAAACCCTATACCTACCCCGGTCAATGTAATATTAATTTACACAAAGGGATGTTGAACCATGATGACAGCAGGCGAACTCAAACAGGATCTTTTGAGGGTTTACAACGCGATAAATAAGAAAATATTTAACGTGGGTGTAAAGCAGCAAAAAGTCGATTTCGTTGGCAATAAAATCATCATTGTATCGAGAAATAGTAGAGTCCCCGTCCTCAAACTGCTGGATGAGAATTACCCCCTCTCTACCCGGCAGTTGGACCACCTTTTATTCCAGGTGTTCAAGCAGGAGATTAAAGCCTCCCTGGAACAGCAGTTTCAATTTAAAATCATCTCTATTCTTAAAGACTATGATGCAGAGACCGAGTTTTCCGGTACCATCGTATTCTTGGAGAAGGAGGTCGAAGCATATCTGAACGACATGCCGGAACTCTTGTAGTGCGGGTTCAAAAAGTCAGGTTTTCAGCACCGAGAAGGTTGGATGAAGCTAGGGACGTCAGGAGCGGAGTGTAGGCAAAACCTACGTGAGCACCGGAAGGCCCGGCTGAATTCAATATTCGATGTCGATTAAGCTTCATGTGCTGCTACGTGATCAAAAGATGACTTTTTGAATAACCTCGAGTAGAAAGCGGGCCGATCGTCAGTTTGGTACCAAGGCACATACATGTGTGCAGCTTGGGGCTGGACTGGCGATTTTTTGTTACATCCGCTTTTGAAAATAAATATCTGTTGTTTCTGAAAAAAATGAAAACTCAAAGGAGAGGGAGGAAGGGCCATGACTCACAAAATTGAAATTTCGGGCGTCAGCAAATGGTTTCGCAGAAACGGGGAAGAAATTGCAGCTATGCGTGAGACGAGTCTGGCGATTGAGGAGGGGCGTTTTGTCAGCATTATCGGTCCCAGCGGCTGCGGCAAGTCAACGTTGTTTAACATTATCGCCGGTTTGATGCCGCCCTCCACGGGCAAAGTGACGGCTGACGGAAAGGATATCATCGGGACAACCGGTTATGTGGGCTATATGCTGCAAAAGGACATGCTTCTGCCTTGGCGCACCATCCTCGACAACATCATTCTGGGTATGGAGGTCCGGGGTGTACCCTACAACGAAGCCGTGGAGAGGGCGCTGCCCTTGATGGAAAAATACGGTCTGAAGGGCTTTGACAAGCATTATCCGAAGGAGCTTTCAGGAGGGATGAAACAGCGTGCCGCGCTGCTGCGGACGCTGCTCTACGACAGGGACATCATTTTGCTGGACGAGCCCTTCGGCGCATTGGATGCGCAGACTCGGCTGACCATGCAGAACTGGCTGCTGCAGATCTGGGAGGATTTTGGCAAGACGGTGCTGTTTGTCACCCACGACATCGACGAAGCGATTTACCTGTCGGATGACATTTACGTATTCTCGTCCAGACCCGGGCGGATCAAGTCCAAAATCACCGTAACGATGGAGCGTCCCCGGAAAACGGAAGACATGACGTCTCCGGCCTTCATGGAGCTGAAGCATCATCTCATGGATTTGCTGTCAGCTGGACAAGATGAAGAACAAATCTCTTAGGGAATAAAAACAAAATGAGGAGGGAACTGGAATGGAAACTGCACGCAAAGAGGCTTTTATTGTACATGCCGTGACGTCTGCGGAGCCTGCAGCGGGTTCGTCCAAAAGGCCGGAGGTTGTACCGTACATCTTGGATGAAGAGGCGCTGGAGCGCCGAAGAAGCCGGCGAATCGTTTGGGGGCGGGCCGCTGTGGCTGTACTTGTATTTCTGGTATGGGAGGTGTTCACCCGGATCGGCCTGCTGGATTCCTACTATTGGAGCAGCCCCAGCGCGATTCTTCGCACGACCTGGACCCAGATGACCGAAGGAACCCTTCTCCGGGACATTACGTATACATCCGGCTCGACGATTCTCGGTTTTGTGTTCGGAACCTTTCTCGGCGCACTGCTCGGACTGTCGTTCTGGTGGTCAAGATCGTATGCCGGCATCAGTGAGCCGTATCTGATCATTTTAAATGCGATGCCCAAGCTCGCACTGGCACCTGTACTCGTCATACTGCTGGGAATCGGATTTTTTTCCAAGGTAGCGCTGGCTTTCTCTATGACGGTTGTCGTTTCGGCGCTTTCCGCATACAGCGGCGTGAAGAGTGTGGATCCGGATATGGAGAAGCTGATGTATTCCCTGGGCGCCAAGCGGAATCAGGTTTTTACCAAGGTTGTCGTACCATGGTCCATGCCCTGGATCATCAGCAGCTTGCGGATTAATATTGCCCTTGCGCTGGCAGGTGCCATCGTGGGCGAGTTCATCGCTTCAAGCCAGGGCGTCGGCCGGATGATTATGTATGCAGGAACGATACTGGATATCAACCTCGTGTGGGTAGGTGTCGTCGTCCTGTCGCTGTTGTCCATGGTGATGTATTGGGGCGTGGTGGTGCTGGAGAAGTGGTTATCCAAGGGATTGACCAAACAATAGACAGAATAACCGAACTCATTATTTCTATTAAAAGGGGAATTCATATGAACCAAAAAATGAAGAAACGTTCACTGCTGTTCGCACTGCTCATGGTCACCGGTCTGCTTGGAGCCTGCGGCAATGAAAAAAACGATAACAGCACCGCGTCCGCTTCCGGTGACGGGAAGCTGAAGAAAATCGTGATCGCCGAGCCGCTTCACTCCACAGGCTATCTGCCGCTGTACGTCGCGCAGCGGGAAGGCTTCTTTGAGAAAAGAGGGCTCGATGTTGAGGTCATCCAAGCGGCCGGAGGAGCGCACGTAACCGCCGTGGTCAGCGGGGATGCCTGGGGCGTGATCGGCGGGACGGAGTCCAATGCCTTGGCTAACAATAACAATTCCGATCCGATCATTTCGGTCGTGAATGTCGTCAACCGGGCGAACGTGTATTTAATGGCCAAGAAAGGCACCGCACCTGCGAGCAATTCCCCCGAAGACCTGAAGGCATTTTTACAAGGGAAAAAGATTAATGCCGGTCGCCACGGCGGTACGCCCAACCTTCTAACCCGCTATCTCCTGATTCAGCTCGGACTCGATCCAGAGAAGGATGTGCAGCTGCTGGAGCCGGCAGACGGCTCCACGGTGGTGACGATGGTCCAACAGGGCGCGGCTGACATTGCGAACGGAGCCGAGCCGCAGATCAGCGACGGGATATCAAAGAACGTATGGGAAGAGCCGTTTTACAAGTTTCATGACCTGGGGGATTTCTCGTACTCGGTTCTTAGCGTGAAGAAGTCTACCATCGAGAAGGACCCGGAAGCCGTGCAAAGTTTTACGGATGCCATTATCGAAGCGCTTGAAGTCGTGCAGACGGATAAGGAGCTAGCCAAGAAGAATCTGATCGCCGAATTCCCGACGTTGACCGATGATGCGATCCAAGCTGCGCTGGACAGGGCCTATGCCGACAATCTTTGGAGCTTGGACGGGATGATTTCGGAAGAGGCGTTGAAGCACGATATGGATGTCATGATCGAGACGGGGATTTTTAAAGGGGACTATTCTTACGATCAACTGGTGGATATGCAGTTTGTGAACAATTCCAAGAAGTGATCGGCACGGTGCATGATGTCCAAATACATGACCTGAAAGGGAGAGAGTCACGATGAAATCTTTAAATCAGCTGATGCTTGGCAGCAAAGCGGCGGTTATTGTGGTCGATGTGCAAAACGATTATTGCCATCCCGAGGGGGCGTTGCCTCAAGCGGGCTGCAATGTAAGCGGTGTGGTCGCGATGATGCCGAAGCTGTATAAGCTGCTTCATACGGCCAGGGAGCTGAATGTGCCCATCATTTTCATTCAGACGCTTCATGAGAAAGCGACGGATTCCGACGCTTGGACCACCAGGTCCTCGGGACGATCGGCGAACGTATGCCGGAGGGGGAGCTGGGGAGCGGAGTTTTACGAGCTATCCCCGCAGGAGGATGATATCATTGTCAATAAACACCGGTACAGTGCATTTGTAAATACTAGGCTGGATTCGGTATTGAAGACGCTGAAGATCGAGACCCTGATCATGACGGGAGTCAGCACTAATGTGTGCGTGGAATCGACGGCCCGAGACGGTTTTATGCTGGATTATCATATCGTGCTTGCAGCGGATGCTTGCGCATCGTACTCCCAAACGGCCCATGAAATGACGCTGGAGAATATTGAAGGCTATTTCGGGAAAGTTACTGATGTAGCACAGCTTCTCGACATTTGGATGGATAAAACGCCTGAGGAACCGCTGCGACCGATGTCGGCCGCTCAACCGGCCATCGGCTAGCTTGTCAAAATAACGGGTCAAGCAGAATGAAGCTCTCCGCAAGCGAGAGCTTTTTCTATGGGCGGTACAGAAATTATCGAATAAAGCTGGTGAGTCCCGCATGAATAACAGATCAAGGATGATCGTCCAATATACCATTTGCTTAGGGGCATTTCTATCCAATCTATCGGCAGGCATGTTCAACATTGCGCTTGTCGATATTGCAAGAACGTTCGATTCCACGATCCCTACGGCCCAGTGGATCGTCACCGCTTATTTGCTCGTCATCTCCATTTTGCTTCCGGTGATGGGAAAGCTAGGAGACATGCTGGGCAGGCGAAAAATTCACAATATCGGCTATTTTATCTTTATGGCTGGGGCGTTCTGCTGCGCCTTGTCTCCTTCGTTAAACGGATTGATATCTTCGCGAATACTGCAAGGCGTAGGGGCGGCCATGTATCAGGCCACCAATATGGCGCTGATCGTCTCCGTATTTCCGAAGGAGCAGCGGGGTAAAGCGCTTGGGCTCATCAGCACGTTTGTTGCCGCAGGCTCGATGGTCGGCCCGAGCCTTGGCGGAATATTGATTCAGTGGTTTTCGTGGCGGAGCAATTTCTGGCTGCTGACGGCCATATCCTTGATTGCATGGCTGTTCGCCCAGCGCTTCATTCCGAAGGACGAACCGGAAAAAGTCGTAAGCCGATTGGATGTGCCGGGAGCTGCCTTTTTTGCGATATCTCTAACCGGACTGGTTACGGCCGTGAATTTGGGGGCTCAGTGGGGCTGGGGTTCATGGCAGGTTACGGTGCTGTTCATCGTGTTCGGTGCGGGAGCTGCTGCATTCATCGGGTGGTGTCTTTCGTCGCGGTGGAAACGAGCAGGGGAAGGGAAGCTCCCGTTTATGAAGCTGGACCTGTTTCGGGATGCAGGCGTTAGCGTAGGAATCATCATCACCATCATTACCTACATGGCGGCTTTCTCGGCTCAGCTTGTGCTGCCCGTGTTTTTGCTGAGCGAGCTGTTCGTTGAACCTGCCACGGCAGGGCTGATCATGATGGGATATCCGCTGTCACTGATCATATTCTCGCCACTGAGCGGGAGCCTTTCGGACAAGCTGGGGACATTCCCGTTATTGTCAGCCGGGCTGCTGCTCATGACAGCAGCGTTAACCGTGCTCGGTTTTGTATCGCCGGCATATCCGATTTTCTTTCTTATTGTGCTTATCGTCCTGCTCGGCGGTTCCATGGGCATCATTACGCCGCCGAACAATTCCCTGGTGATGGGCAGGACATCCCAAACGGACCTCGGCCTGATCAGCAGCATTTTGGCGCTGTCGCGAAATCTGGGGATGATGTTTGGCACGGCAGCGGGAGGTGCTATGCTGGCGCTTCCAGCTCAAGGGGCAGGGGGGCTTACCGGATTTCGGATGATATTTGTACTGAATACGGCGCTGGTTGTCATCGTTTATGTAACGATGCTCATATCGTTTCGCTTTGCCAGGCATAAGGAGACGTTATCTTCTTAGCGGAAGGGAAAAGAGAAAAAGGGTATCCTCGCGGTCTATTCAAGACCTGTAAGGATACCCTTTTTCATTAAGCTTACGCGCGGTCCAGAATCGTCTGAAGTGTCGTGCGGTCCAAACCTTTCACGAGCTTGATCAGAAGTTCTTTAGCAGCTTCGTAGTCGTCCGTGTGGATGATGGACGAAGATGTGTGAATATAGCGGGAGCAAATGCCGATGATGGTGGACGGAACGCCGATGCCGCTAAGATGCACTTGGCCTGCGTCCGTGCCGCCCGGCGAGACGAAGTATTGGTATTTGATTTTGTTGGTCTCCGCCGTATCTTGAACGTACTCCACCATTCCGCGGTGAGTCAGCATCGTCGGATCGAAGATGCGAAGCAGTGCGCCTTGACCCAATTGGCCGAACTGGCTCTTGTCACCCATCATGTCGTTCGCCGCGCTGGCATCCAGTCCGAAGAAAATATCCGGCTGAATCAGATTGGCTGAAGTACGTGCTCCGCGCAGTCCGAGCTCTTCTTGAACGGTTGCGCCGGCGTAAACGGTGTTAGGCAGCGTCTCGCCATGGAGCGCCTGGACAAGCTCGATCGCGAGGCCAACGCCATAACGGTTATCCCACGCTTTAGCCATGATTTTTTTCGGGTTAGCGAGCGGCGTAAATTCACAGATCGGAACCACTTGCAGTCCGGGACGAATGCCGAACGACTCCGCTTCTGCCTTGTTATCGGCGCCGATATCGATATACATGGTCTTGATGTCGACGGGCTTGCTGCGCTGCGCTTCATCCAGCAGGTGCGTCGGGATGGAACCTACAACTCCAACGACAGGGCCGTTGTCCGTGATGATTTGCAGGCGCTGAGCAAGCACGGCCTGGCTCCACCAACCGCCGAGCGGCTGGAAACGGACCATCCCCGCTTCGGTTATGCCGGTTACCATGAACCCGACTTCATCCATATGACCGGCCACCATGACTTTTGGTCCTTCATCGTTACCGCGAAGAACGGCGAACAGACTGCCCAGCCGATCCTGCACGAACTCATCTGTATATGGCGAAAGGGCATTTTTCAACCAGGAACGAAGCTCCCTCTCAAAGCCCGGTGCAGCCGGGAATTCCGTCAAAGTACGAAATAATTCCAGTGTTGATTCATTCATTACGAAATCGCTCCTTTAGAAAAGGTATGTAAGAGTTTTTTCTTTTCTAGTATGCCCCTATATATCTGAAAAGTCTACAAAACCCGTGCCGCTAAGGAGCACGTCATTTTAAAATAAATGAAACAAGCACCCTGCATTTAGGATAGGAATACGATATAGAAACGAAGTGGAATTTTTGTCGTTCGAGGGAAGGGGCAGAGTATGAAGCACCATGGGATTGAGCTAAACGTCTATCATGCTGAAGTCAGAGAACTTCTGCTCATTATGGTCCTGTTCATTCTCCTCGTCATTTTGCTGAAATACATTCTTATATAATGACCGGCTCCAGCAACGATGGCGGGCGAGTCTTACTTCAGCTTTCAGGGATTCCTGAAGGCTGATTTTCGTGCGTGGCGACTTTTATATTAGGACAGGCCATGGTTGCCAAGTGAGAAGGATGATTTTCCAAACATAAAGGGAGTTCATTCAAAGCATAATGATATCGAGTGATATCCATAATGGCTCTTTAGCGTTTTTAAAGGATTCCATACTTAAATAAAAGCGGAGGTGTATTGAAATGTCAGGCTCTAACCAAAAGCCTAAGTCTGATATCACCACAATGAGCTCGGCGGAATATCAGGCGATTGCCAAAAAGCATGAACCTCCCCGAGCCGTACTTAAAAATTGTCTGCGCGCTTTTTTGGTGGGAGGTCTTATCTGTTTGATCGGCCAATGCATTCAGCAGTTTTTTATGTCCGTATTCGACATGAGCACCACCGAAGCGAGCAATCCGACGGTCGCCGTGCTGATTATTCTCTCCGTCATTCTGACATCCTTCGGCGTGTATGACAAAATCGCGCAATGGGCGGGAGCAGGCAGCGCCGTGCCGGTCACGGGGTTTGCGAATTCCATGTGCTCCGCTGCACTCGAGCACCGTGCGGAGGGTTTGGTTCTTGGGGTCGGGGCCAGTATGTTTAAGCTGGCGGGATCTGTCATTGTATTTGGTACCGTGGCTGCGTTTATTATCGGTATCATTTACGCTATTTTTGGCATTGAGGGGAGGTAACGAAGATGAAGGTGATCGGCCAAACCTGGCAGTTCGAGAACAAACCCGTCATTATCGGCACGGGGACGATTGTGGGACCCGAGGAAGGCGAAGGGCCACTCGCCGATGATTTCGACTATATCTACGACAATATTGAGATCAACGAAAAAACATGGGAAAAGGCGGAACGGAAACTGCTGGAGGATGCTTCAAGAAAAGCGGTCGAGAAGGCGGGCATCAAGGAAGACGAGCTGCAGTTTTTTGTGGGCGGGGACTTGATGAACCAGATCATCAGCAGTTCGTTTGCTGCAAGACAGTTGGGTGTGCCTTACATCGGTGTATTCGGTGCTTGCTCTACATCAATGGAGAGCCTCGCGGTGGCCTCCATGCTCGTGGATTCAGGAGGGGCCAAGTATGTCATGGCCGGTACGGCAAGCCACAACTGTACGGTTGAGAAACAGTTTCGTTATCCGACCGAGTACGGATCGCAGAAGCCGCCGTATGCGCAATATACAATAACGGGAGCAGGCTGCTCCGTCATTTCGGACAAGGGAGACGGTCCTGCTGTCACGTATGCCACCATTGGCAAGGTTGTGGATCTGGGCATCAAGGATCCGTTCAATATGGGGGCGGCAATGGCTCCGGCGGCAGCCGATACGATAACAAAGCACTTTAAAGACACAGGCCGGCAAGCGAAGGATTATGATCTGATCGTGACCGGTGACCTGGCCTCCGTTGGGCTTCCGATCGCGAAGGATCTTTTGCAACAAAATGATGTCATCATGGACGGTACGGTGTTTGCAGACTGCGGGTTAATGATCTACGACTTGGAAACACAAAAATACGTCAATGCAGGGGGCAGCGGCTGCGGCTGCTCGGCTGTTGTCACTTATGGCCATATTTTAAAACGGATGCGTAAAGGCGAATTGAAAAAGGTGCTGGTCGTTGCTACCGGGGCTTTGCTGTCGCCTCTTTCTTACCAGCAGGGTGAGAGCATACCGTGCATCGCTCACGCTGTAGCCTTAGAGATGGGAGGATAACACAATGCAGTTTCTATGGGCGTTTATTATTGGCGGTCTGATTTGCGTCATTGGGCAAATTATGATGGACGTTATTAAACTGACACCGGCACATACGATGAGTACGTTAGTAGTCGCCGGAGCCATCGCCGACGGGTTCGGATTGTATGAGCCGCTTGTCAAATTCGCGGGAGCGGGAGCCTCTGTTCCGATCACCAGCTTTGGTAATTCGCTTGTGCATGGCGCCTTGACGGAGCTGGGGAGGGACGGCTGGATCGGGGTCGTAACGGGGATATTCGAAGTCACCAGTGCAGGGATATCCTCGGCGATCATTTTCTCTTTCCTGGCGGCTCTGTTTGTTCGTCCGAAGGGATAAAACCATAATCATCAAAGAAGAAAAAGACCCTGGCATGATGCCGGGTCTTTTTCTGTTATAGCGGCGATAAAAAGGTGAATACCCAAAATATCTCATCGAATGTACTCCGAGACCTCGATCATGTACAATAGTACTAAAATAAGTATTTATTCCCTTACAGGAGGTTAGTCATACATGCCCGTAAGCCAAGAATCCATGAAAATCATTACCTCGGTGCGAACCAATCTGGAGTCGTGCCTGTTAGGCAAAGAATTTGAGATCCAATTGCTCCTTACGGCGCTGCTCGCTGGCGGACATGTACTGATCGAGGATGTGCCCGGCACAGGAAAGACCCAACTGATCAAAGCATTAGCGAAATCCATGCAGGGAGACTATCGCCGCATTCAGTGTAACCCCGATATTCTCCCCAGCGATATAACGGGCGTGTCCGTGTTCCATCCTCGAGATGAAATGTTTTACTTCCGACCTGGTCCGGTCATGACCAACATTTTGCTGGCGGATGAAATCAACCGGGCGACAACCAAGACGCAATCGGCCCTGCTTGAGGTAATGGAGGAGCGCAGCGTAACGGTCGATGGGGCTACCCACGAACTTCCGCATCCCTTCATGCTGTGCGCGACCCAGAACCCGATCGATTTTGAAGGCACCTACATGCTCCCTGAAGCGCAGCTGGACCGGTTTATGCTGAAGCTGAGTCTGGGTTACCCTGATGCTGCCACGGAGAAGCAGCTGATGTACCGTTCACGCGACGGCCAACTGGCGGATAAGCTTCAGCCGGTGACACATATGGATACCATTTCGGCTATTCAACGCGAGATTCGCGAGGTATTCATCGGTGACCCGGTCGCCGATTACTTGCTGAATATCACCCGGTCGACGCGCGAGCACCCTTCCGTTATGCTGGGCGCAAGTCCCCGTGCGACGCTGTCATTCATGAATGCCGTTAAAGCCTATGCCTTCTTGCAAGAGAGGGATTACGTTCTGCCAGATGATGTGAAGACGTTGGCACCATACGTGCTTTCGCACCGGATCATGCTGCGTCCGGAAGCCAGGCTCGACAATGCGAGTCCCGAATCGGTGCTCGAGTTTATACTGCGTCAGGTCAAAGTGCCTGTTCAGATGGGGAGATAGGCATGCGCCGCGCGGTTTCGTTATTTTTGAATGGCATGCAGCCGTCTAGACTCGCAGCGGTATTGGCGGTATGGTGCCTATGTCTTTTGTATGTATTATTTCAGGGGGGCAAAACCTCGCTCATGCTATTCTCCATGGTCAGCCTTCTGACGATCTATTTGATCGGTGCTGGCTTTGGGGGAGTCAATCGGGTGAAAGCCCAGCGAAGGGTGCTGGGAGGATCTGAGCATGGAGGTGAGCATCTTCATGCCGGTGAACAGGTCCGCGTGAAGCTGGAGGTCCATGTTCCTGGATTGCTGCCGATGCCCTATATGATCGTGCGTGAAGTATTGCAAAGGCATAACGGCGACTCCTGGTCTTTTGAAGATAGCGTCATTCCGAACCTTCGCGGTGCGGGCAAGCTTGTATTTCAGACCCCTCCGCTTGAACGAGGGCGGTACGCTTTTTCAAAGACAGAATGCATTAGCGAGGATATTTTCGGATTAATGGAGCACAAGGGACGCATTGAGGTTCAAACCGATTTCCGCGTTCTGCCGAGAACCATATATATTCCCAAATGGCAGCGAAACATACGGAATTCGAGATTGGGCGGTACACATACCACAGTTTCGGCTTCAAGACGGGAAACTACGCAGATCAACGGAGTCCGCGATTATGTGTACGGCGATCGGATCTCCCGGATACACTGGAATGCAACGGCGAAGACCGGCTCGTGGAAGTCGAAGGAATTTGAGCATGAATCCTTTCCCAGAACGATGATCGTGCTGGACTGTACCGCGGACGGATATGATCATGCCCAGCAGTTCGAGCTGGCCGTATCGGCAGCTGCGTCGCTGATCGAATATGGTGCCAAGGAGCATGCGGGTACAGGCTTGTTTACGGCTACCCGAGAAGCTCAGATGTTCGCTCCCGCCGATCACGCTGGAGAGCGGATGCGCATGATTCAGCATTTGGTTGACGTGGATTATGACCGTAACACCAAATTGATTGCTTCCCTGGAGAAATCCTATCGCCATTTTCCAAAAGGGGCCCTGTTCCTGCTCATCAGCCCGATGACCGGCAAGGACGCTTCAGAGATCATGCGCTGGGTTGAAACCCGGGGAATGAACCCATGCTTCTTGCAAATAACCAATTCCAATGAAACGAAAAAACGCGATGATTCCATTTCGCTTCTGCAATCCCGGGGGATTTCCAGCTATTCGGTTTCTTCCCTTGACGAGCTTCCGGCTGCGCTGGGAGGTGGTGCATGATGAAGTTGTGGCTGGACAAACTATCTACTACCTTCTTCAGTACTTTAACGATGCTATGGATCTGGATCATCGGGATGCAGTGGGTATCCTTTACGGAGACGATATGGCTCTCGGAAACAACTGCCATCGTTATTGCAGCATTAACCATTACGGCGGTTACCGAAGCGCTGCTTCCGATCAAGCAAGGTTACCGGGTGCTTATCCAGTTTATTTTGATCTTGTATTGTGTATACAGTTTGCTGAAAACTCACGGTAATCCGGTTCCTGTCCTTGGCGCTGAAGGCGATCTGACCGAGGAACTCATGTATCTTTTTCCATATTTGTGGTTTGCTATCGCCGCTTGGGCAGCTTTTCTGTTCCTTGCGCGGTGGGCCAAAACCAAGGGGCGCGTGCTTTTTGTAGTCGGGATCAACGTCATCGGTTTTGCCGTGCTGGATTCCTTTACGAAAATCGTGCTGTGGGATGAAATCGCTTGGGTTGTCGGAGCGGGTATGGGCTGGCTCGTATCCAGCCATTTTAACCGGTTCCGCAGACGCTTTCCGCAGGGATGGGTCAATCTATCGAAGTACCCGTTCAAGATTGTTGCCAACATCCTGGTCATCTTCTCTTTGATCATTGTAGCCGGTGTGAATATGCCGCACGTGAAGCCCACGTTAACCGATCCTTACACGGCGTGGCGGGAGTGGAACGGGGTGCCGTTATCCGGCGGCAGCACAACCGGTACCGGAACCCTTATCGAGTCACCGTCTGAAAGCATGTCCGGATATGGACGGGAGGACAACGACCTTGGCGGCGGTTTTAACTTTGACTATTCACCGGTGATGTCGATTACCTCGGATGAACGCAGCTATTGGCGAGGGGAAACCAGAGCCGTATACTCGGGAACGGGTTGGGCGGACGGAGCCAGCAGCCGGCGTTCCGGCACGGGCGTGGACATCGGGGAGGAATTGCCGGGGGAAGCCAGCGGATCCGTACCTACCAAAACATTGGAGCAATCAGTAACGATGCTGAGTGATACGGTGTATCCGGTATTGTTCGGCGCCTACTCCGTTCGTCAGCTGGAGAGCCTGGATGAGGATATCGATTCGGATCGGCTTAGCTGGGTGACCGAAGGCGCGGAGATGCATCTGGACGACGCTCGTAATGCGGACTACCCTAAGAGTTATACCTTAACGTCTGAAGTGCCGGTGATTCCAATCGATGAGCTGAGCACCAGAACTTATGATGAACTGTATTCCGGCTCGATTGACGATGCGTATATCCAGATGCCGAGAAACTTCCCTGACCGCGTGTCCGATCTGGCCGAAGAAATTACCGCGGGCGGAGATACGCCGTATGAGAAGGTCATGCTCCTGCAACAATATTTAACGAGCAATTTCACCTATACCAACACGCCGGATCTTACGCGCAAGAAGAGCGATGATTTTGTGGATGCGTTTCTGTTTGAAATCCAGGAAGGGTATTGCGATTATTTCTCGACCTCCCTGGTGATGATGACACGGTCGCTGGATATTCCTGCACGCTGGGTCAAAGGCTACGCGCCGGGAAGAATGGCGGCTTCGGAGTACGCTCCGGCCGAGGGTCAAACCTCAATTGAGCCCGGAAACTATACCGTTACGAATGCCGACGCTCATTCCTGGGTTGAAGTGTACTTCGGCGAGTACGGCTGGGTTCCGATTGAAGCGACACCGGGCTTTAGCATGCCGATTCTGACGGCTGACACAGACGCTGAGCCTGTCATTGAGGAAGAAGTTGAAGAAGAAGAAGAGGCAGAGGACAAGGCTGCGCCAGCCGCGACCTCGGATCATCAGCAGCCCGGCTGGGTTAAAGTTGTTGTAACGGCCGCAGTGGTTGTTATCGTATTATGGATTCTGTACATCGTATGGCGAATGCGCATCAGCCTGCGTTTTGCCGGAGCGCGTATTCGGGCAGGCAAGCCGCTGACAGCCGCGGATAAAGTCATTGCCGAAACCGAACGATGGATTCGTTCCGTACAGCGCAGAGGCTTGGTAAGGCAGGAGCATGAAACCCTCCGTGAATCGGTAGGCCGCTGGGTAAGTGCACATCCTGAGCTGGGAGCGGAGCTGAGACCGCTGCTGCAGCAATTTGAAGCCGCCCGGTACAGCCCGGCTGAAGTGAAGGAAGAGCAATGGCGCTCCGTCCAACAGGATGCCCAAAAGCTGAAGAAGTCCATTAAGAAGGTTCGCATTGTATCCGAGAAACGTTTATCTACCTAATCCAAGAAGACAGACCGCGTGATGGTGGTTGTTCTTGCGTGTATCAGGATAACTCGGTATGAAACGTTCTGATATCGATGATTTCAAGACCGCCCGGTCCGCTTCCAAACAGCCGCCGGGTGGTCTTTTGCCGGTAAAGGCAGCAACGCGGTATATGGGAAGAAAAAGGCTCGTGATTATTTTTACTAAGGAACCGGAATATGGTATAGTTTTTCGTATGAAATTGAGGTGACGAACTTGTTTGAAATGTTAATCCCAAAGCTCCGTGTCAATACGGTTTTTGATATTAACCTTGAGGAATTATATGAGCAGGGGTATCGCGGAATCATTACGGATTTGGACAATACCCTTGTAGGGGCCAAGGCACCGCTTGCGACACCGGAACTGGTCGTTTGGTTCAAAAGGGTGAAGGAGATCGGTTTTCAGCTCATCATTGTCTCGAATAACCAGCTCGAACGCGTGTCTAAATTTGCGACGCCGCTGGATATCCAGTATGTGCATGAAGCCCGTAAACCAAGTAATACCCCGTTCCGCAAAGCGATGAAGATGATGGACCTCACGCCGGAGAAAACGGTTGTGGTCGGCGACCAGATGCTGACCGATGTTTATGGGGGGAATCGGCTGGGTCTGTATACGGTGCTGGTTATGCCCATCGCCATCAACGATGAGGGATGGTTTACGCGCCTGGTCAATCGCCGGGTGGAGCGGATCGCATTGACCCGTTTGCGCAAGAAAGGATTATGGATGGAGGAGGAACCGAAATCATGACGTTGCCTACTGGCGGAGAAGACATCAAGAAGTGCAGCGGCTGCGGCATACCGCTTCAGAGTACAGCACAGGACAAGCCGGGCTATTTGCCCGAGAAGGCCTGGAACCGCGACCCGGTTATTTGCCAGCGCTGTTTCCGGATTAAGAATTATAATGAAGCCTCCTCGGTTGCCGTAGACCAGGATGAGTTTTTACGGCTGCTGGGACAGATCGGCGGCAAGAATGCGCTTGTTATTCATATCGTGGACCTCTTCGATTTTGAAGGGAGCCTTATTTCGGGGCTGCAGCGGTTTGTTGGCAACAATCCGGTTATTCTGGCCGTTAACAAGACCGATCTTCTGCCGAAGGTCACCAATTGGAACAAGGTACTCAATTGGGTACAGAAGCAGTGCAAGGAGCATGGCCTGAGAACGGAAGACATCGTGCTTTGCAGCGCGAAGAAGAATCAAGGCTTTGAGCGGCTGCTGGAGACGGTTGCGCATTATCGAGGAGACCGGGACGTCTACGTGGTTGGCGCCACGAATGTGGGTAAATCCAGCTTGATCAATCGTCTGATCCGCGACTACAGCGATCTGGATCAGGAGCTGACCGTTTCCCGTTATCCGGGAACGACGCTGGATATGGTCAATATTCCGCTGGATGACGGCCGTTATATTATAGATACGCCGGGCATCGTATACCCATGGCGCTACAGCGAGCTTGTGAGCCGTGAGGATCTGGGGACGGTCATGCCGGAGAATCCGCTGAAGCCGATGGTATATCAGTTGAACGAAGGGCAGACTCTGTTCTTCGGAGGTTTTGGCCGTTTTGATTTTCTGCAAGGCGAGCACCAATCCTTTACTTGCTTTATCAGCGGCAGATTAGGGATTCATCGGACCAAGCTGGAGCGGGCGGATTCGTTATTTGCCGAACATGCCGGAGAGCTGCTTTCACCGCCGACCAAGGAACGGCTTGAAGAACTGCCGGAATGGACAAGGCATGAAATCCGTATTCCTAAGGGAACCCGCCAAGATGTCTTTATCTCGGGGCTCGGCTGGATCAAGATCAATGGTGAACAAGGTGTGCTTGTGGCCGTTCATGTACCTAAAGGAATCAAAGTTCTGTCGCGCTCATCCTTGATATAAGAGATACAATCGTTTTGGTACAGCCCGGTTTATCATGGAGAGATAGGGGAGAAATGAAAGTGAATCCAATGATCGAGCGTGATTATTTGCTCCTTGGCGTAATGGGGGACCCTATCGGTCACTCCAAATCACCGGCTATGCATCATGCGGCGATTACCGCCCTGGGATTGTCAGGGGCCTATGTGCCCCTTCATATACGTCCGGAGGGGCTTCGTGACGCTATCCAGGCTGTCAAAGCCCTGGGATTCCGCGGAGTGAATGTAACGATCCCGCACAAGGTGGAGGTAATGGAGTATCTGGATGTCGTCGATGAAGGGGCGCGGCGCATCGGTGCCGTAAATACCATCGTCAACGACAATGGCAAATTGACGGGTTATAATACGGACGGCATCGGATATGTTCGCTCATTAAAGGATGAAGCCTGTCCCAATCTTAAGGGGAAACGCATCGTTGTTTTCGGCGCCGGCGGAGCGGCCAGGGGAATTATCTACGCCCTTACCGGGGAAGAGCCTGAGAAGATTTCCATTGTGAATCGGACATCCGACAAAGCGCTGGCATTGGCCGAGGAGTTGAGCTCGCTTGCCGACTTGAGGGGATACGGAGAGGATCATGCCAGAGAAGCATTGTCGGATGCCGATGTCTTGATCAACACTACCTCGGTGGGTATGTTTCCCCGGGTTTCCGAGCTTCCCGTTCCAGCGGAGTATATACCGGAAGGGATCGTTGTCAGCGATCTGATCTATAATCCGTTGAAGACCGAGCTGTTGCGGCAAAGCGAGCTTCGGCAATGCACGGTGCATGGCGGTCTCGGGATGTTCATCAACCAGGGGGCGTATGCATTTGAGTATTGGACAGGTTTGAAGGCGCCCGTACGGGCGATGAAAGAAGCGGTTCTGACCAGCTTCCGCTCCGAGGTTTAATCTCGTGTTTATTGATTAATGCTTATGCAAAAGCTACAATAAAGCTTTCGACAAGCAGCAAAGCTTTAATAATTGAATATTTAAGGAGTAATGACCAAGCATGTTAACAGGAAAGCAAAAACGACATTTACGTTCGCTTGCGCATCATCTGGATCCGCTGTTCCAGGTAGGCAAGGGAGGAAGCAATGAGCATCTGATCCGGCATATTTCCGAGGCCATTGAGAAGCGGGAGCTCATGAAAGTATCCGTGCTCAACAACTGTCTCGAAGATCCCCGCGAAATCGCCAAGGAGCTTGCTGAAGGTGCCGGGGCCGAGCTGGTACAGGTTATCGGCAAGACGATCGTGCTTTATAAAGAATCAAAAGACCACAAAACCATCGAACTGCCGTAAGGGAGTCTTGATGGCTTTAGCTTAGCGAATATAGAATAACTCTCTTATTAGGGGAGGTGAACCCGGATGAAGATAGGGATAATGGGCGGAACCTTCGATCCCATTCATATCGGGCATATGCTCGCAGCCGAATCAGCTCGGGACGCTTACGGTCTGGAAGAGGTATGGTTTATGCCCAGCCACATTCCCCCGCACAAGGAAGATGCCGGCGTAACCGGCCTGATGAGGCTGGAGATGACCGCTGAGGCTGTAGCCGACCATCCATCTTTTCGTACATTGGATTGGGAAGTGAAACGCGGCGGCGTATCCTATACGGTAGACACGGTCAGAGAGCTGAGGGACACGTATCCCGAGCATGAATTCTCGTTCATTATCGGGGCGGATATGGTAGCGTATCTTCCCAAGTGGAACCGGATCGGGGAGCTGGCGGAAATGCTCACTTTTATTGGGCTTAACCGTCCCGGAACCAAGCTATCGGTGGATGATCTGCCTGATTTCCTGCAAAAGGTGGTAGTGACAGCGGAGATGCCGCTGATCGAAATATCCTCCACCATGATTCGGAGCAGAGCCGCATCAGGCTTGTCCATCCGTTATATGGTGCCGGACCGTGTATACGATTATATTGTTAGGAGCGGTATTTATGGAGTACAGCCGTGATGAACTCATTCAAGCGGTATCTTCCCAGATGCCGGCCAAGCGCTGGGAGCATACAAAAGGCGTAATGGAAACCGCGGTCATCCTTGCCAATAGGTTCGGGGCCGATCCGGTCAAGGCAGAATTAGCCGCCATCCTGCACGATGTGGCCAAATATTGGCCCGTGCAAAAGCTTCATCAAATGATGGTGGAGCATGCCCTATCCGAAGAGCTCCTCCATTACGACAAGCAGCTTTGGCATGCTGAGGTAGGCGCGTTCGTAGCGGAGAACGAATATCGCGTAACGGATACCGAGGTGCTTGACGCCATCCGTTATCATACATCGGGGCGCGTCGGCATGACGCAGCTCGATAAGGTGGTCTGCCTTGCGGATTATATGGAACCGGGACGGGATTTCCCCGGCGTGAATAATATTCGCGAACTGGCCAACCATAGCCTTGAAGAGGCCCTTGCAGCCGGTTTTGATTCGACGATCGGACATCTGCTTTCGCGCAGACAAATCATTTTTCCGTTGACGGTACTAGCCCGAAACGATCTAATTAAGCAATTGGAGGCGAATTCATGACGTTGAACCCGAATGAATTGTTAAATGTGGCAGTGAATGCCGCTGAAGATAAAAAAGCGATGGATATCGTGGTCCTGGATCTTAGAGGAATTTCCCTGATCGCAGACTATTTTGTCATTTGCCACGGTAACTCGGATACTCAGGTGCAGGCGATCGCAACTGAAATCCGTAAACAGGCTCATGATGCAGGAGTAGCTTTGCGCGGACTGGAGGGAATGGATGCAGCCCGCTGGGTGCTGATGGACCTCGGAGACGTGATCGTTCATATCTTCCATCGCGATGAGCGGGAATATTACAACATCGAGCGATTGTGGTCCGATGCTAAAGTGGTGGAGAACGTATGAGTCTGATTGCCGGCACATTAACGAAACTCGTCGTTTCCAGAGAAGTGTCCCCTTACGGTTTTTTTCTGGATGGCGGAGATCGGGATGTGCTTCTTCACTATTCGGAGCTCACGGGTAAAATCGAGCCGGGGGATACGGTAGAGGTCTTTATATTCTTCGATACGGAAGACCGCCTGGCCGCAACGATGAAGAAGCCTTACCTTACGTTAGGCGAAACCGCTAAGCTTGAGGTGGCGGACGTACATCCGCGCTTGGGATGTTTCCTCGAGATGGGGCTTGGCAGGCAGCTTCTGCTTCCGATCCGGGAATTGCCGGAGATGCGGGAGCTTCATCCACAAGTGGGAGATCATGTGTTTGTCATCATGGAGCATGATAAGCAAGGACGGCTCCGCGCGAAACTCGCCGGAGAACAAGAGCTTGCTCCGCTTGCGTTCCATGCGCCTGAATCGTGGAAAGGCCAATGGTTCACTGCCCTGGTGTACAAACCGCTCCAGATGGGCACGTTTGTTATTATCGATGGCGGTGTGATCGGTTTCGGCGCCATTGGCATGATCCACTCCTCCGAACGGACGCGTATGCTGCGGCTTGGCGAAGAGGTGAAGGTCCGGGTAAGCCATATCCGGGAAGATGGCAGGGCTAACCTGTCGATGGTACCTCAAAAAGAGATTGGCCGGACGGATGATGCAGACCGACTGCTCGCTTTTCTGAAGGAGCGACCGGGCCATGCGATGCCGTATTCGGATGAAACGCCCCCCGACATTATCAAGCAGCGGTTCGGCATTAGCAAATCCGCCTTTAAACGCGCCCTTGGCAAGCTGATGAAGGACGGTTTGGTTACCCAAAAGGACAGCTGGACGTATATGGTCAATAAAGAGGAGAACTCCGGTTCAAACGAATAACCCGGCAAGGTAGGGGAAGCTTCTAAGGAAAGTGGTGTCATCATGTTGTCTTACCGCAAGTTTGCTTACGTATATGATCAACTCATGGAAGACATGCCGTACCCGGACTGGATTCGCTTTGCGAGAACGGCCTGGGATAAGCACGGAATGCCAAAAAGCGTCGTTGAGCTCGGATGCGGGACAGGCAGCATCACCATTCCGCTCGTAAACTCCGGTTTCGAGGTAACAGGAATAGACCTGTCGGCAGATATGCTCTCCGTTGCCAGACGCAAGCTGGAGGGTACACCCCAGGGGCATCGATTGTTCCGGGAAGGCAGCGTCCGCTGGGTACAACAGGACATGCGATCGTGGGAGCTGCCCGAGCAGGTGGATTCCGTCATTTCATTTTGTGATTGTGTGAACTACCTGCTGGAGGAAAAGGACATCCGTTCCGCTTTTACAAGGACCTACAACGGCCTCAAGGAAGGCGGCACGTTCCTGTTTGATGTGCATCACCCGAACACGCTCCTACGATATGACGCAGATCAGCCATTTGTGCTGGACGAAAGGGAAGTGTCCTATATTTGGACATGCGACATGGATGAACGCCGGATGGAGATAGAGCATCATCTTTCCATCTTTGCAAGGGATGACCAGGATCCCACGGTCTACCGCCGCTTTGAGGAAACGCATGTGCAGCGGGGATATGACCCCGAATGGATGAAGGTCGAGCTGGTTAAGGCCGGATTCCGGGATGTGAAATGTTATGCCGATTTTGAGTGGGTGGAAGCGGGTCAGGATGCATCCCGGCTGTTCTACGTTGCTGTAAAATAAACAAATATCCTTTTACGAGAAGCACTTTCATTTGTCGGTAGCGACGAGAGAAAGTGCTTTTTTATCGTCGAGCATGGATTCATTATATTCAAAGACACTTCTTTTCTGCTTTATTTGACTGTGGTTAAGGTTCGTTAGAAGGGATATGGGTTTGCTTCGGAGACTGTGCTACGATGAGGAATAGATAAGATGAACAGAAATGAGAGCGCTATCTCAAGAGATGACTCTAGGAACCCGGTACGCTCTGTATGACCGTATTTGAGTTCAACGATGGTCAAATGATGCATAAACTAATCTATTGGGACGAGAAAGGATGAATGAGCATGAAACTGTCCGTATTCACAGTCGCAACTCCTGACTTACAGCCTGAGGAGTTGGCAAAAGCCGCGGCGGATGCCGGTATTGAAGGAATCGAATGGCGCTTCAAGGAGATTCCGGAAGAAGCTGCAGGGGAGAAGCCCTCGTTCTGGCGGCATAACCGCTGCTCCATGGATCCGAATGGCACGCAGGAGGATTGGCTCAAGTTTCAGCAAGCGGCCGACAAGCATGGCAGGCGCAGTCTTGCGGTCGTTCCTTATCTGACATGCGGCGACGTAGAAGCGACGGAGAAGGTCATGCAAGCAGCCAAGCTGATCGGAGCTTCATTCATTCGCGCGGGTATCCCGGGATACGACCGGAAGCGCAATTATAATGAGCTGTACGACCAGGCGGTTCGTTATCTCCATGAGGTGCAGGATCTCGCAGCGGCTTACGGTGTCAAAGCCGTGGTGGAAACGCACCATCTTACGATCGCCCCGAGCGCCGGACTGACGCACCGGCTTGTATCCCACTTTAATCCACAGCATATCGGCGTGCTGTATGATCCGGGCAACATGGTCCATGAAGGTTACGAGAACTACCGGATGGGCTTGGAGCTTCTTGGTCCTTATCTGGCTCATGTCCATGTAAAAAACGGGGGGTATCGCAAAACGCCTGCCGAGGATGGTACCTCTGCGGCGTGGTCCGGGGAATGGGTTCCGCTTGACCAGGGGGCTGTGCCATGGAAGCAGGTCATACAGGATCTGCAATCGGTTGGTTACGAAGGTTACTACGGAATCGAAGATTTTAGCGGAACGTTTGAGTCCAGGGAAATGCTTCTTCGTTTTGCCGAGCAGATGAAGCTGTGGTCAGAGCAGAAACAAAACGCGTAGGTCACTTTTTGAAGGAGGCTATAGACATGGATCAGGTAAGAGTAGGGGTTATTGGACTGGGGATGGGGTTTTCGCATGCCAGAACGCTGGCGTCCGGGCGGATCAAGGGCGCGCGGCTTAGCGCGATATGCGATCTGAATCCTGCCAAACAGGAAGAAGCGAGGGAAACGCTGCCTTCGGACGTGAAAATTTGGAGTGATACGGGCGCTATGATCTCATCGGGGGAGATTGATGCAGTCATTATTGCAACGCCCCATTATGCTCACCCTCAAGTGGCGATCGAGTGCCTAAATCATGGACTCCATGTCCTGATCGAGAAACCGGCAGGCGTTTACACGAAGCAAGTGCGGGAAATGAACCGCGCGGCTGAAGCCAGCGGCAAAGTGTTCTCCATTATGTATAACCAACGCTGCAATCCGCTGTACAAGAAGCTGAAAGAGCTTATAGCAGACGGTGAACTCGGGGAGATCCGGCGGATGAACTGGATCATAACGAATTGGTACCGGTCCCAGAGCTATTATGATTCAGGCGGATGGCGAGCTACCTGGGCTGGAGAAGGCGGAGGGGTGCTGATTAACCAGTCCCCGCATCAGCTGGACCTCTGGCAGTGGACGACCGGCATGATGCCAAAGAGAATTCGTGCATTTTGCGCCTTCGGCAAGTACCGGAACATCGAAGTCGAAGATGACGTGACGGCTTATGCGGAATACGAGAATGGTGCTACGGCCGTGTTTATTACGACAACGGGTGAAGCGCCGGGCACTAACCGATATGAAGTGACGGGGGACCGCGGAAAAATCGTCATCGAGGACGGCAAGCTTACCTTCTGGCGCCTCCGTGTGCCGGAGCCGGAATTCAATCGGCAGTATACCGGGGGCTTCGGCGAACCGGAGTGCTGGAAATGCGAGGTCCCGATCTGGGGGGATAATCCGCAGCATAGCGGCATTATCCAGAACTTTGCGGATGCCATTTTGCACGGAACGCCATTGATTGCCCCGGGTGAAGAGGGAATCCATGGATTGACGCTGTCCAATGCCATGCATCTGTCCACCTGGACCGACAATTGGGTTGATCTCCCTCTTAACGAGGACCAGTATTACGAAATGCTGCAGGAACGGATCACACAATCTTCCGCTCAGAAAACGGTCAAGGAGATCGGGCCGGTGGATATGAGCAAGACGTTTGGATCCTACTAAATTACAATCAGGAGGCACGTGGTATGGACCGCAGTAATGGAATGCTCTATGCACCGGTGGGCAAGGCCCAGCCGGTGTGCAAGCCCGGAGAGTTTATTTTTGCCGCTATGTCGCTGGAGCATGGACATATATACGGTATGTGTAACGGATTGATCGAGGCCGGGGCGACGCTGAAGTGGGTGTATGACCCAGATCCCGCGAAGGTTGCGGCTTTTTGCAAGGCTTATCCAAATGTAACCGTCGCCTCGTCCGAGTCACAGGTGCTTCAGGATGCGGAAGTGCGTCTGGTAGCGGCTGCCGCCATTCCTTCGGAACGATGCGAGCTTGGCCTGAAGGTCATGTCGCACGGCAAGGATTACTTTACGGATAAGACGCCTTTCACGACGCTGGAGCAGGTGAACGCTGCTCGCGCGAAATCCGAGGAGACAGGCAAGAAGTACATGGTCTATTACAGTGAACGGCTGCATGTGGAGAGTGCCGTCCATGCCGGGAAGCTGATCCAGGACGGGGCAATCGGGCGAGTGGTGCAAGTGATGGGAACAGGGCCGCACCGTTTAAATGCGCCTTCCCGTCCGGACTGGTTTTTCCGTCATCAACAGTACGGGGGCATTCTGTGTGACATCGGCTCCCACCAGATTGAACAATTTTTGTTTTTTGCGGGCTGCCGTGATGCCAAGGTGCTCAGCAGCAAGGTAGGGAATTATGCGAATCCGGATTACCCGGAGCTGGAGGATTTCGGAGATGCAACGCTAGTGGGGGACAACGGGGCCACGAATTATTTCCGAGTCGACTGGCTGACACCCGGGGGCCTTGGCACCTGGGGAGACGGAAGAACCTTTATTCTGGGGACGGAAGGATACATCGAGCTTCGCAAATACATCGATATCGCAAGGAATCCGCAGGGCGATCATCTGTACCTCGTTAATGGCGAGGGAGAGTTTCATATGGAGCTTCGAGGCAAGGTAGGCTACCCATTCTTCGGAGAGCTTATCCTGGATTGTCTGGAACGCACGGAGCACGCCATGTCCCAGGAGCATGCTTTCAAAGCCGGAGAATTGTGCGTCATCGCCCAAAATGAGGCCGTGCGCATTCCATAAAATCATTTATAATAGAGAAAACCCCGTTATGTTGAGGGTTATATAACTCCAAAATCGCTAAAGGGGCGATTCTCTAGATGACCTCATCTGCCGATATGATGCCAGGCTTTGACCGTATGCAGCTGCAAGCGCCGTTCGATCTGACCTATTACAATGAACAGCCGCTGTCGGGAGGGCAGTTTCACTCGCATGCTTTTTATGAAATTTATTATTTCCATGAAGGACGCTGCACGTATTTGATCGGCGATTCCGTTTTCACTCTGAAATCGGGGGATCTGCTCCTGATGAATGGGCTTACGCTCCATTGTCCGAATGTTGAGCCCGATTCCAGATACGTCAGAAGCATTCTGCATTTCGATCCGGCCTGGATCTGCAAAGGGCTTTCGGAGACGGCCAAATCGATATTGCTGGATCCCTTCGAATCGCTGCGAAATCATCGCATGACACTGACAGGGGCCAATCGGGACGAATTCGAAGGCATGCTGGCCGATATACATCGCCTCTCGGAATCCACGGCCGGTTTTCGCCAGGAACGGATGACCTTGCGTATTCAGGAGATGATGTACGTCATCGCGGACTGGTGCCAGGACGCTGTGCAGGATCAGGACTCCATCTCCGAGAAAGAACGGCATGTCCAGCATGTCGTATCGTTCGTCGAGGAACATTATATGCAGGATCTGACGCTGGAGCGAATTGCCCGCGAAATGCATATTACGAAACACTATTTATCCTCCTTATTTAAGGAGGTTACCGGAACGACGGTGTTTAAATATCTGTATCACCGGCGGATTAACCAAGCTAAAATTTTGCTCAGGCTCCACCCTCAACTCAGCATCACGGAGATCAGCCAGGCGGCAGGTTTCAAGCATTTGGCTCATTTCAGCCGGATGTTCAAAGCCATGGTCGGGACGACGCCGGAATATTATCGCAGAAGCGGGGAAGAGCTTTCGTTGACTTGATCGGACTTTTTGGGTATAATAGCCACATTAAAACGGTAATATGAACGCGATGATGAGGATCAATCGTTCCACTTTCGATCATGCAGAGAGCCGGTGTCTGGTGAAAACCGGTTGACGATAGGAATGAACTCGCCTCGGAGCAATGGTGTTAACCCGGCCGCTGTATTTCGGCAGATTCGGCCGCTGAAGCATCGTCGTCTCATCCGCGATAAGGATGCAAAGGGAGTGAAAGGCAAAGCATGCCTTTGGCTAACTAGGGTGGTACCACGGGAATCAAACCTCTCGTCCCTAGCGATCAGCGCTATGGATGATGAGGTTTTTTTGTTTTTTGGGCAACGGCACTGGCCTTGCCTCTTGACTGTGAAGGAGGAGCAATGGAGTATGACGGACAATCAACCAACCGGCCACGGCTATCAGCCTCAGGCCATCGAACTGAAGTGGCAGCAATACTGGGATGAGAACAAAACCTTTAAAACGGAAGATTCATCATCCAAACCGAAATTTTATGCGCTGGATATGTTTCCGTATCCATCAGGAGCAGGCCTGCACGTAGGGCATCCGGAGGGGTACACGGCGACTGACATCGTGTCCCGTTACAAGCGGATGCGCGGATACAACGTGCTTCATCCTATGGGCTGGGATGCCTTCGGTCTGCCAGCCGAGCAGTATGCAATGGACACAGGCAAACATCCTCGCGAGTTTACCGTGCAGAATATCGATACGTTCCGCCGCCAGATCAAATCTCTCGGATTCTCGTATGACTGGGACCGCGAGATCAGCACAACCGATCCGGAATATTATAAATGGACCCAGTGGATCTTTATCCAGCTCTATAAGCGCGGCCTTGCCTATGTGGCTGAAGTGCCGGTGAACTGGTGCGAAGCGCTCGGTACCGTGCTTGCGAACGAAGAGGTCATCGACGGCAAGAGCGAACGCGGGGGTCATCCGGTCGTACGTAAACCGATGCGCCAATGGATTCTGCGCATTACCGAATACGCGGATCGTCTCCTTGAAGATCTGGATGAACTGGACTGGAGCGAAAGCCTGAAGGATATGCAGCGCAACTGGATCGGCAAATCCACAGGCGCTGAGGTTCGGTTTGACATCGAAGGTTACGATGGTCATCTGGAGGTGTTCACAACCCGTCCGGATACGCTGTTCGGGGCAACCTACTGCGTTCTGGCGCCGGAGCATGACCTCGTTGATAAGATTACGTCAGCCGATCAGCGTGAAGCCGTCAAGGCTTATCAAGATCAAGCAGCTCGTAAAAGCGACTTGGAGCGGACGGATTTGGCCAAGGATAAAACCGGTGTGTTCACGGGTGCTTACGCCATTAATCCGGTAAACGGCGCTAAAGTGCCGATCTGGATCGCGGATTATGTGCTTGCCGGCTATGGAACGGGTGCCATTATGGCGGTTCCGGGTCATGACAGCCGTGACTGGGAGTTTGCGAAGCAATTCGGTCTTCCGATTATTGAAGTCGTTCAGGGTGGAAATATCGAGGAGGAAGCATACAGCGGCAGTGGCGCGCATGTGAATTCCGGCTTCCTGAACGGGTTGGACAATGAAGCGGCTATTCAGGCGATGAATGAATGGCTGGAGAAAGAGGGCAAGGGCAAGAAGAAGGTAACTTACCGTCTGCGCGACTGGCTGTTCAGCCGTCAACGCTACTGGGGTGAGCCGATTCCGATTCTGCATCTGGAAGACGGAACGATGAAGACCGTGCCTGAGGATCAGCTTCCATTGCTCCTGCCGGATGTGGATCAGATTAAACCGTCCGGTACCGGCGAATCACCGCTGGCTAATGTTACGGAATGGGTGGAAACGATTGATCCCGAAACCGGCATGAAAGCCCGGCGCGAGACGAATACGATGCCGCAATGGGCCGGCAGCTGCTGGTATTACCTGCGTTATATCGATCCACGCAATAATGATGAATTGTGCTCCAAGGAGAAGCAGAAGGAATGGCTGCCGGTTGACCTGTACATCGGTGGTGTGGAGCATGCGGTGCTTCATTTGCTGTATGCACGCTTCTGGCACAAAGTATTGTATGACCTGGGCGTTGTCGATACGAAGGAGCCTTTCCAGAAGCTGGTCAATCAGGGTATGATCCTGGGCAACAATAATGAAAAAATGAGTAAATCCCGCGGCAATGTCATCAATCCGGATGATATTGTTAACGAATACGGAGCCGACACGCTGCGCGTGTACGAGATGTTCATGGGGCCGCTGGAAGCGACCAAGCCATGGAACACCAACGGCGTGGAAGGAACGCATCGTTTCCTCTCCCGCGTATGGCGCCTGTTTATCGGGGACGACGGTCAATTGAACCCTAAAATCGTGGAAGGCGAGGGTACGGACGAATTCAAGCGTATGCTGCACAAAACGATTAAGAAAGTGACCGAGGACTTTGAACATATGCGCTTTAACACAGCGATCAGCCAGCTGATGGTATTCATCAACGAGGGATACAAGACGGAAGAGCTTCCGCGCAAAGCGATGGAGAACTTCGTTCAGCTGCTTTCCCCGCTGGCCCCTCACCTGGCTGAAGAGCTGTGGAGCCGTTTAGGCTACACGGAGAGCGTAACCTACGTGCCATGGCCGGAGTATGACGAAGCTTGGACTGTAGAGGCCGAAGTGGAGATTGTCGTTCAAGTGAACGGCAAAATCGTAGAACGTGCCAAAATCTCGAAAGACATGGACCAAGAAGCCATGCAACAACATAGCCTCTCCCTTCCGAATGTCAAGCAGGCGCTGGAAGGAAAGAGTATTCGCAAAGTCATTGCCGTACCAGGCAAACTGGTCAATATCGTGGCCGGTTAATCGTAAAACCGAAGGCAGCATCCAGTTTTGCCAAATCCTCCTCATACTTGTCGTGTGTGGTTTGGATCAATTGGTAGAACAATCCGTTCAGGTTTGAATCCAGCAGTGCCAAAGCCTGGGCCGTGATGCCTCCGGGAACCGCAACCCGCTCTTGCAGCTGTTCGGGGGAGAAGCCCTCCTCCGTTAACAGCTTGCCGGTGCCAAGCAGCATTTCTCCGGCTAATGCATTAAGGGTTCTGCGGTCGATTCCGGTCATTTCAACGGCAGCGTCGATCCATTTTTCCATGAATAAACTTAAAAAAGCAGGCCCGCAGCTGGAGAAATCGGAAGTGATTCGCGTGTGCGATTCCAGTATCTCGAGCGGCCTGCTGATATAAGACAGGAGGCTTTCTATAAGCTGCCTGTCTTCTTCTTTTATTCGGGAACCGTACATGCATAACGATGCTCCGCCTCCGGTTAAGTTGGTGATGCTCGGTATGATTTTCGCTACCTTGCAGGGCAGCGATGATTCCAGATGGATCAGTTGGACCGGACTCGTGATGGATATCGCGATTTGCCGGGCTTCAAGCCGATCTTTGATTTCGCTGATGACAGATTTGAATTCAAGCGGCTTTATACATAGGAATAGCAGGTCGCTCTGAGAAGCCGACTCCGTGTTACAGCTGCATACCGTCAGACCGGGATGACGTTTTGCCAGCTGCATCGGCTTTTCAGGACTTCGGTTGCTGACCCGAATCTGCTCAGGCAGGAGTGCGCCCGATTGAATGAAGGCATCGATCAACAGACTACCCATGCTGCCCGTACCGATAAAACCGACCTTCATGTGTATGTTCCCTCCTTTCGCGCTTTACGGCAGAAATGTACCGTCCTTACGTTTAATGTATGCGGGGAAGATGCCGATTCATGACGGTTTTTCATGCGATTTTGGTGGGGAAACCGAAGAATATTCCTGAGTTTGTACAAAATGAACTTTAATGTTAAGGAGAGGTCAATCGATGAAACGGATATCTTTAGGTTGGAGTCTTGCCGCAACGATTGCGGGTTGCGGGTTCATCTTGTTTGCCGCCGGTGCGGATCAGGGGATCGAGGGCTGGCAGCCGCTGAACGATCAGCTGGAGCAGGTGGTTGCGGCCGAAGAGAATGCGGGTGTGAAGACGTCCGGTGCTGATTCCCGGCATAAGGATGTGGACCCTTCTGAAGCCGGAACGGATTCGAAGACTGATGCAAAGAGCACGCAGGCAGGGCATATCGAGCCTGCCAGTAATGCGAAGGACTCCTCCATGCCAGACCAAGACCAAGGAGCGGCAGGGAGCGGTATAGCAGATCATACGGCTCTGTCTTCGGCTTCTGGCCAACCTTCTTCGCCCCCGGTACCGCCTCAGGCTGAAGGTGTCAGTCAGCAGTTACAGCAGCAAGCTCCTGTTAACAGTACAGTGCAGTCACCAGCAGCTCCGGATCCATCCGGATTGATTAATGTCAACACGGCAGATGCTGCAACGCTTATGGAGCTGCCTGGCATTGGCGAGGCGAAGGCCAAGGCCATTATCGATTATCGGAATCAGTTCGGTCCATTTAAAAGTCAAGCCGACTTGATGAACGTAAAGGGCATCGGGCCCAAAATGCTGGAGAAGATGAAGCCTTACGTTGGACTTTAGCTATGTGCTACAATAAAGGCGATATTGATAAGGAACAGGTGACAGATGATGAGTGCAGATCAACGTAAAGATTGGGATACTTATTTCATGGACATTGCCTTTATGGTTTCTACCCGCTCCCAATGCCCGCGGCGTCATGTCGGGGCGGTGCTGGTGCAGGGGAAGAAGCTGCTCGGGACGGCTTATAACGGCGCGCCGATGGGGGTGCCTGATTGCTCGGAAGCGGGCTGTATGATCGCTGAGGATTATGAATTGGTCGTACAGGATGGCAAGGAGAGCATGGTGAAGAAACAGCGCTGCGTCCGGACGATTCATGCTGAGCAGAATCTGCTGCTATTCACGGACCGGATCGATCGGGAAGGCAGCACGGTGTACGTGACGGATGAGCCCTGCTGGACCTGTGCGAATATGCTTGCCAACAGCGGCATTGTCGAGGTTGTGTTCCACCGTCCTTATCCGAAGGATTCGGGCAAGGTGTCCCGCATGATGGAACAGAAGGGGATTTTGTTCCGGCAGCTTGAAGCGTATGAGCCGCCGCGCGAAACCTTAATGACGGTAGCGGAGTGATTCATGAATATAAGGTTACGGAAGAAAATGAATAGAAAGCCACAGAGGAAGGACCTTTGACTGCGATATGCAGGCAAGGGTTCTTTTTTTATTTAATGATGAAGGGATTTGTTCAAATTATGAAGCGAAGGCCGTTACTTGTGTTTGCCGTGTTGTGGGTAATCGGCAGTGGTGCTGCATGCCTGTATGATGGATGGAGGCTGGCCTTGATTGGGGCCGGTCTGATTCTCATACTGCTTGCTGTATGTCATTGGGCAGGGACGGGGCGTCTTTTTACGCTCTGCATGTTGTTCTCCTTGTGTGTGTCGGGTTCTTATTGGGAATGGCATGACGCGGCGAATGTAAGTGATTTCGAGCCGGTCCTCTCAGGGGAGACATTGACGGACACCGTTCCTGTTACTGCTTTCGGAGTGATCACAACCCCAATTGAAGTGGATGGTGACCGCGCGGATTTCAATGTTGCCCTGCATCAAGCTGATCTCACGCTAACAAAGCCTCCAGCGCCGCAAAAACAAGCGAATCCGGATAACGGTACCTTGCGGAAGACAGATGATATCGTCAGGGTTCAAGTGAAACTAATGGACAAAACGGAGCTGGAGGTGGTTCATCGATGGCAGCGCGGGGACCGCATAGAGCTGACCGGAGAGCTGCAAAAACCTGGAGAAGCCCGCAATTTTGACGGATTTAATTATGCTCAATATTTGCGAACCCAGAAGATTCATTGGATGATCAAAGTGAAGGGCTCTGACCTAGTGAAGGTTACCCCGCCTGACAGCTGGAATTTAAGTCATGTTCTAAGATGGACGGATGCCGTTCGCCATGAGCTTGGGGGCAAGCTGGATCAATTGTACGGCGGAATCCATGCAGGTTATATGAAGGGACTTGTGATTGGCAATCAGGATGATTTGGATCCCGATACGTTTATGGAGTTTTCGCGTTTGGGGTTGACTCACATTCTTGCGATATCGGGCATGCATGTGGCAGTGGTTGTGGGATGCCTCTTCATTCGTATGCACAACCCTTCGAATGACGAGGGAGACCTCGCTGACCGTGGTCATGTGGCTGATTCCCGTTTATGTCCTGCTTACCGGGGCAAGTCCTTCTATTGTCCGTGCCGGCATCATGGGGATGATCGGTTTGTATGCTGCACGGCGGCGACTTTTGAAGGATGGACTGCATATTCTTAGTGTTGCCGCGCTCGTCATGCTGCTGTGGAACCCGTATTTTCTGGTGAACGTCAGCTTTCAGCTGTCATTCATCGTAACGGCGGGATTGATGATCTTCGTACCGAAGCTGATGCCGCTGCTGTCATTCTTGCCCCGCTGGCTTGCGGGAACCGTCGGAATCACGGTCGTAGCGCAGCTGATCTCCTTTCCCCTAACCATTTATTTTTTTAACCAGGTGTCGCTGATATCTGTCCTCGCCAATTTGATCCTGGTTCCGATTATTAGCCTTGTCGTTCTTCCGTTAGGAATGTTGTCCTTGCTGGTGGGGTGGGTATGGATGCGCGGAGCTGGCTGGTTGGCAGCTGTGACAGAATGGTTAAACCAAATAACGTTCCGAGTCGTTGAATGGATGAATGGTTCATCCGCTTTGATGACGTTGTGGCCGTCTCCGTCGTTAGCCTGGATATTATGTTATTTTGTTGTGCTGTATTCGTTGCTGTCCATTCTGAAGATGAGATCCAAAAATTGCGAAGGAGAGCGGATCGGATCGGATGATACCGTTCCATTGGAAGGACGCGTATCCTTGGATAGTAAAAGAGATTTGTCTGGGGCAACCGGCATGTTTCCGCTCGTGGATCAATGGGCCGGTGCGTTGCGATGGAGAGGTTTTTTTCGCGTCAGTGATTATATCGAGCGCTATGCAATGAGAGCCGCGATTGTCCTGCTGTCCGGAGCTTTGGTTTTTTTGCTGTACGGCGGCTATCAATCTCCGTCTATGCACGGAGCGGGACTCGTGCAATTCCTGGATGTAGGACAAGGGTTATATGTATACTTATGTTAGAAAATATAAGAGATTGTAGAATGGGCTTGTATAATAAGCTTTTCTTGTAGTAATTTAGCTCAATATGTGATGAAATGAGGAAAAGAGGAGGGGGATTAATGTCGATAAAATTTCAAGTGAAAAGAACAATTATTAGAAGAGTTAACGGTCAAATAACAGAAGGGGTTTCTATCGTCGTAGTTGACACCGAAACAAAATTCTTTAGAGTTCACCCTGTTACTAAGTTTATATTAGATGAATTGCCCAACTCTTTTAATTCACAGAAGAGTGCTGCAGAAGAAATTAAGAAATTTCTGAATTGGGTTTTTGTCGATAATTATCACATACTTGGGCTCAGTTCGATGGATGAAATCAAAATTGAACATGGAGTCCAGTATTTAAATTATCTTAAAAATAAAAATGTTAGTCAGGCAAAAACTACATCTCGATCCACAATGAAAAACGCAGATCGCTATTTAACGAGATTTTTTTATTATTTAAATAAAAATAATTGTTTAGAAGAGAAGCTCACTCCTAAGTTCGAGTATAACGCTTATGGGAAGCAATATCATCTATCGCCTTTTGTTGGTAATGGTTTTTCTTTGCCTAGCAAAGATGAGAATAATATGATGACTAAGCTAACTGCGTTTCCGGTTGACTCCCTTATTACTCACTTTATTGAAGTATCTAGGAAAGTTGCTCCGGATATCACACTAGGGTTATATTTTCAGTTTTTTGGAGGACTACGGTGTGGAGAAGTAGTTAATCTTACTAGATCATCTCTAATATTGAAGGGACTTTATGGGGAACATGGAGTAGAAGTTGACATAAAAGATCGTAGTGAAACTTTATTCTTAGGAACAAAAGACACTGCAAAAAATCAAGTGAAACAACCAAGAAATCAGATAGTGCAACGATTACCGTTTGTGAAGGAGATAATTAAATATCACTTACTGTCCATACTAGGTGAAAAACACTCTTCTCATGATGCTTTATTTGTGAATAGCAATGGTGAACCTATGACAGGTGCTGTGTATGAAAAGAGATTCTTAAAAGTGAAGAAAAGATTTCTTGAATTACTTGAAGGCTCTCCGTTCTACAGTACACTGACAAGAACCTCATGGTCGACACATATTGGAAGAGGTGTGTTTACGAATTTAATGGCGAAATTAGTTTCATCGCCTCAAGAACTAGCATTGCTTAGGGGAGACAAGACATTGGATGCTGCGATGGTATATATGTCTCGACAAAAAATCCAAGCAGAAGTTGAGGATGGACTAACAAAAATGTGGGAGAAAGGAGTTTTTAGTTACAGACATGAATATCTATGAGGTACATAAGAAGACCAAATGGAAATATGAAAGAATAAAATTATTAATTGATCAAGGCTATTTAAAATTAGACAAAGATCAATCAATTTTGGAAAGTTCGGTTGATGATATGATTGAATACTTGGATATGATCCGGCGAGAGTACATTACTTTTCGAGATTGTTTGATTAACGTCCTTGGACTCAACAAATCTCTAGATCTGAACCTATTGAATAGGGAAGTTAGAAATCTTTTAGAAGTGTTGGAACTTCCTTTCTGCGTAAATCACCATCGTACATTTGTTCATAAATCGAAAGTTAAATCATATATAGAACTCATTTTATCAAGCGAATTTATATTATTAGATGATGCAAGTAAAAATAATAAATATATTAAAAATGATACTCGTCTAGTAGCCCTAAATAAAGATATCAACGTTTATCCGCTAAAGGGAAACAAGTATTTAAGAATTAGCGAGATTGACACCTTTATGAACAAAATAACAAATAAGGTGCAGAAAAGATCGGTTGTAATTAAGGAACAATCAGTAGAGATAACCCCAATAGTTAATGATAAAGGTTCAATCACTTTTAGGCACGAAGATACTGAATATATAAATACTATTGGTATTCAAGAAATATTTAATTCTACTTATGAGAGAACAAGAGAGGCGATAAAAAGAGGGATATTCGGCCCAAGAGTGAAATGGGGTAGAACATGGTTCGTAGAAAAATCTTTGGTAAATCAAGCTTACCAGACTGCAATAAATATTGATAGTGAGTATTACACTCGTGCCGAAACGAATGAACGTTTAGGTTACAGAAATGTACAAAGCACAACTTTGAATTCTTCAATCAGGAGAATTACTTCGCCTTGTTCAGTATGGTTACTTGGGAAGGTAGCGACTCAAAGTAGTCCTCTTTATCTAAAAAAAGACGTCGATCAATTTGTGCTGAAACTATCTGGCCCAGCAGACCCTCATAACAAATTACTTAGCGGCCTCAAGTTTGTTGATTTATTACCAGAAACAGAGAAGTTATTTCAAGAATTTTGTGAGAAACAGATTTCGCAGTCTAACCGCAATAAAGACAGTATATTTAAAATGATTGAGGAGTTATTAAAGCTCGCTAGAATCATGGAAATGCAGAAAAAGGAATATCATATTTGCTCAAACGATGAGATAGATTCGCTACTAAAATCCATTCCTAAAAAGTTATATAAATATAAACTTTATCAATTCCTGAAGTATATTCATAACCAACGTATATGCAAATTCAAAATAGAAAAAATTAAAAATCCAAAGCCAAAAGGAGTGTATCAGACAGAAGGGGATATCTATTCTTTTGATGAATTAATAGATATCTATAATCATGCTACCAATATAAATCAGCATATCAGAGCATCTGTTGAGAATTATAATTACGCAGGTACATGGCTTTTCATTTTATTACATTTGTCTAATGCCTGGAGGAAGGCGGATGTTGTAAAAATCCCAAAGGTTTACCCCGAAGATATAGGTGTCAATAAAATGGACTACTTCTCCTCAGGGCGAATGCTTACTCTCGAGCAAGGTCAAGTTATTATTAACCAACTTAAAAGCTTTCAGCTGCGCGTTTCAAAAACTAATGTAATGAGGAATTTTTTTTGCACAATAGATTTGGTTATTCCTTTAGCAACTGCTATGTGTATCAATGAATTTCATCGACGGAATAATAATAACATAAGTAACTTTCTTTTGAACTTTAATAATAAAAGCCTTTGTCCTTCAACTACCCACCTAAGTACTTTCTTCAACTCAAGTGAAAAATTAATAGATTTTATATTTGGTAATAGAAAAATGAATAGAAGCTTAATGACGCACTTATACTATTCTATTCAAAAAGAGCAAGGCGAAGGGTACTCTGCTTTTATTCTAACTGCAAAATTAAGAAATCATGTGTCCGATATAACAAAAAGATATGTGAGTAAAACTAATGAATTCGGAGAAATTACAAGAGCGATCTTCAACCGAGGGGAATTTGGATATCTATACGATGCCCTTTTAAACATAGTAGCTGAAAATAAACCTACTTTTATTGAGCAAAGCGAAGAAATCCATAATATGCAAGCGATCATTTCTCCAAAGTTTCTAGAAACTATAGTAGGTTTTATTCAAACGATAGAAAATGAGAATCTTTCAATTATTTCCCCTATAAATAAAGTTTTTAACCTGGATAAATTAATAGAGTTAGATGATGATAGAAAGGTAGTGCTCGATTATATTAATAGATTAACGCCCTCGGAAGCCTTTCAACTTATTAGAAAGATCTATTTAAGGCAGCTCCCTTCTAAAGAAAAGCATATCCAATGCTTTACATATCCGTCTTGTTTCAGAGAATCAAACTATTTTGATTGCAAGTCATGCAAATATTCAATACCCAATTACATGGCAGTTGGGGCGATTATTAATGAATTTAAATTTAGAATTGATTATATTAGATCTGCTAAAACATTAGGTTCAAAAAACAAAGCGAAAAATTTGATTCTAAGTATTATGCCATCGATTAGTTATGCGATACAGACATTTGGAGAGGAAATGGTTTGGTCATTTATGGAAGGCGGATACCAAGAATTTGAGGATAGCTTATTAAGTATATAGGAGGGGCTATGGAGCAGGAGATTCTTTTTGAGCAAGAGATTCTTGATGAAACAGTCAAATTAGATGAAGTTGCAGAATTGGGGTTTGTTTTTGAGGATTCGGTAGAGGAGGCGCGAGTAATATTAAATAATTTAATTAAGAGAAAAATAATGCTTGAGGGTAGTTTTGAAGATGATGATTGGATTTATTTGCAGACGAACGGATATCAACTGACCATGCGGTTTTCGGAATTTAATTCTCCATTCAAAGTAGTGTTGAAATGTTGGTGTGCAGAGCTCTGTAATAGAATATATCCTCAAACGGCTGATTCCTATTTATACATTATTCGAACTGCTATGGACCTTACAGATAATTTTTTGCCTGGTAGAACAGAAATGCTTAGAGAACACATAGCAGAAGAGTGGAAACTATCTGAAAGTACCAAGCGTCATTATGTTTATGCATTAAAAAGCTTCCTAGTTTATAGTTCAATTGAACAGAGTGAAGACTATATAGCTTGTTTGAATTCAATCCCTCTTAGTACGGAATCTAATGTAAGACAACTACCAAAGTTTTATGATGTTCTTACCTTTCATGATGTCATTAATCATTTTATCAAAAGTTGGACGGAACAAGAGAAGTTATTATATTTTCCAATCGTCCTTTGGTGGAAAATAACATCAATTATTCCAATGAGAATTAGTGAGTTTTGTAGGTTGAGTAGGAAAGGTATTGTCTTCACAGAGAAAGGGGCATTGCTTACAGTAATTCGATCGAAGAATTATGCTCAACAGGATGAAACAATAGATACTTACGAGATTTCCCTTGAGATTTCTAACTTGATAAAAACATATTTGGATATTTCGAATGGCTATGGGAGTACTGAAACGTTAATCTCTTATAAAATGTATAAAAACTTATCAATGGAAAGAAATAAATATGGGAGGCCCGATACTCAAATAAATATAGAGAAATTCAACACAATGAATTTTAACACATTACTAGATAATTTCTATTGTAAAATCGTTGAAATTAAATATGGGTATAAGGGGATTGAGAGGATTAAGCCGACCGATACAAGACATTTTGCATTCTGCTCCCTTATGCTGCAAGGTGTCGATCCACTAACAATTGCAAGGTTAGGTGGTCATAAAAAATTAGAAAGTCAGTTACATTACCAAAGACATCTCGACTACTTTGTTGAATCAAAAATTTATCAAATTACCCGCATGAATATGTTGAAATTATCAAATACCGAACTTTTTAATTCTCCGTTTTTGCTAGAAGAATATGAGGTTAGGTCGTTAATTTCACTAGAAAAATTTAAACATATAGAAGAGACAGACGAAGGTGGATATTGTACTGATGCAAAGGAATTAAGATGTGAATCTACCCGCTCTTGTTTTCGGTGTTCAAAGTACTGGGTGTCAAGGGAAGTGCTAACTCAAAAGTTAGCAGAACTAGAGTCAGTTGATACAGATTTATTCCGAAGTATAAACAACAGACTGAAAATCATTCAACGATACTATAACGAGGCATACTCATTAATTGATGATGGCCAATTTAATATTCAGGCGAATGAATCACTTCAATATGAAGTGAAGGGTTTGAAAGGTGACATTCATGACTCTGCAATGTTAAAAACTTTATTGTTGTGGGAAAAAGGAGTACAAATGAATTGGTAAAAGGAAGAGTTGGACGGAAAAGATTATATGACGATGAGAAAACGATGTCAGCGCTAAAAGAGTTAGTTATCGAATTTAGGAAAAGAAACCCGGCAGGAAAAATTACGTATGTCAAAATGGCAGAGTTTTCTAAGGAAATGCATCTTGAAAACAGCAACAAATACCCGGTCATCTATAACCGATTTGTCTGGGCGAACCAAGCACGTTCTCTAATTGATGAAATTAATAAACCGATTAGATCCTACTCGAAACATAATATAGAAAATCTGGAGATTCCCCCAATTGCAAAATATATTGAGGAGTATTCAAATAATCCTAAAAAGTTACTTGCTTTGCTATTACCAACTGAAAAGCTGATATTTGATCTTCTTGAATTACTGGAAGCACGAACAGTTCAAATTTCGGAGCTTAATTATCAGCTAGATTACTTAAATAAGAAAAATGCGAGTTTACAGGAATTGTGTAATAATCTTAGTGAGTATGTTTTATCAATAGTATCACTAAGTAACGAGAAAAAATTTCGTCAACAATATGGTTTGCCCGAAATTCTAGAGTTTAATGAGAAATCAATGAGTGGGTTAAATGACTTAAGAAATTTCTTATACTCCACAGAACAAAAGAAAAAGAAAAACAATATGAGTGATAACATGCAAGAAAGTAAAGAAGGGGCAATTATGTTAGATCATTGGAAAAGGATAAAGGATACTAAATATACTGAATAGTGTTAGCAGAAAATATAGTATTGGACTGACGATGCTTCTTAAAGCTAACATTAACGGCCGGCAAAAACACTAAAAGGCAGAATTGCTGTAAATTTCAAAAGTATCTCTACACAATTCTTTTGCAAGATATATCTCTTGAGCTACATATACAAAGTGTTCTAGATGCCATAACCTACACTAAATTCTAATAAATCGCACATCATGATGAATGTCTATGTAACCGTCATAACCAAAAAATGGTTTTTGTATAATCCTGATCTTTTCAATTTCATCAATGGTCCAAATTAATTTATCATCTATAATCAAACTACTTGGAGTGAGGTTAACAGCAATTTGATTCTGTAATGCTAAATCCGGAATGTTATATCCCCCATGTTCACATAAGGCTGTTACATTCTCCGAGATCATTGAAGAATGTTTATTTTCAACATTTAACTCATACTTATTGCATAAGCTATTCCAAATGTAGATGGATGGAAAGGGAAGACAGCGTTGGTGCGCATTTTTATAGGTTGTAACACATATATCAACAAAGTTAATGAGCGGAAATATTCTTAATTACTGATAATTCTATAAATATAGATTGGTATGCAGTGTTTCATTTGAAGTCTCCTTATTTCAAGGAGACCTTTTCTTTAGTAGCGATTGTTTATACCTTCTTCTTTCAGTGTCTAACTTCCTACAAGGGAGATTATGATCAAAGGGTTAATTGCCTAAGTTGAAGCTTGTAGGCGTGGAGCGTTTGTTTGAGCGTACCAACACTGGACTCTGCTAGAGAAATATGATGAGCTGCACATAGTTAACCGAGAAGAAATAATTGCTTTTGTGGTGCGACAATTTTTATGAATTCCCTCCTACTAATACCAAGACGAGTGAAAAAAAGACTTATATTAATATTATGTATACGAAAGTTACCGTGGACAAGGAATCGCAACTAATTTGTTGAGTAAATCAGTTGATGAAGCTAAAAATTCAGATATTATATAAGTATGGTTTGAGGAAGCGAAACGGACGACAAGAACATAAAGAAATTGACAGCCGCATAAGTTGCGGTTTTTTAGTAGGTTCAGGTTTGTTCATGTCAGACGACAAGAATATATACGTATATAAAAGTCGTGAAAATCGCTGCTAGGCGGTGAGAAATTTATCTTAATTTATCTTATAAGATAAGTTATCTCATATAATATCGATATTCTCGGAGGAAATTATGATTGAGATTACAGGTAATGAGATCACCCAACTAAATGATACTGATCTAAGGTCATTAATCGGTCTTCTTTGTGAGGCTGAATTACAAGCTGCACAGATTGCAACTGCAGGTGTAACTTGGGGGGGCAATCAAAATGCAAAGGATGGTGGAATTGATGTACGTGTTGAAGTAAATTCTGAGATAGATCGCAACGGCTTCATTCCTAGATCAAAGACAGCATTTCAAGTAAAAAAACCAGATATGCCTCGAAAAGAAATTTTGAAGGAAATGCGGCCACATAATGAGCTACGACAAGTAATTAAGGATCTCGCAGATAGCAATGGGGCATACATAATTGTAAGTAGTCAGGGATCTACTTCAGATACATCATTAAATAATAGAAGAGTTGCTATGCAAGAGGCAGTTTCGAAGTACAGAAATGCTTCTAGATTAATGGTTGACTTTTACGATCGAGAAAGGATTGCTACTTGGGTTAGATCTCACCCTGCTATGATTATGTGGGTGAGGAACAAGATTGGGCAACCAATACAGGGGTGGAAGTCTTATTATAATTGGGTTAATCATGAGAAGAGTGTGGACGATGAATATCTCCTAGATGAAACATCTCGTTTGTACAATTCATCTAATGTGGAAACCGAAGGTGTAGATTTGCTGCAAGGTATTCAGGAGTTAAGAAAAATACTAAAACACCCGGGTTCCTCCGTGCGACTAGTTGGCCTGTCTGGAGTCGGGAAAACTCGCTTAGTTCAGTCTTTATTTGATGAGCGTGTCGGAGAAGATGCACTGAATAAGTCTTTAGCTATTTACACTGATTTAGGAGAAGCTCCTGATCCTGACCCTAAATCCTTTACTGAAAGACTTAAAGCTCTTCAAAAAAGGGGGATCTTAATAATAGATAATTGTCCCCCTGATCTCCACAGGTACTTGACTAAAGTGTGTTCAACTGAGGGTTTCCTAAGCTTAATTACTGTAGAATATGATGTTAGAGATGATCAACCTGAACAAACCACTGTATTTCGCTTAGAACCCGCTTCAAATGAGCTAATCATAAGAATTATTGAAAAGCAATTTATTCACATAAACAATGTTACCGCTAGGAAAATAGCAGAAGTGGCTGGTGGAAATGCACGTGTTGCCATTGCACTGGCAAAAACTATAAATACGGGAGAAGACATATCTAATTTAAGGGATACTGAATTGTTTAATAGATTATTTCAGCAGAGGCACGACCCTAACTCAAGGTTACTCAAAACAGCTGAAATCTGTTCCCTCGTATATTCATTTAATACTGAAACTGCTGAACCCAATAATATTGAAATGAAATCATTAGCGCAATTATCCGGAATGAGCGTTGCAGAACTCTATGAAAACGTGGCGGAATTGAAAAGACGCGATTTAATACAGCAGAGAAGCTCTTGGAGAGCAGTGTTACCTCATGCATTAGCTAACAGGTTAGCGCAAAGATCATTAGAAAATGTACCTATTCAGATAATAAAAGATACGTTTGAAAGCGGGGAATGCAATAGATTATTACAGTCTTTTTCAAGAAGGTTAAGTTATCTTCATAGCAATGAAAACGCAAAGAAAATTGCTCGCGAATGGCTTTCGGATGGAGCTATTTTAGGTGATTTAAGAAGTCTCAATTCGCTTGGTCTCCAATTACTGCGTAATATCGCTCCTATCCAGCCTGAACTAGTACTATCACGTCTAGAGAAAATTTTAGAACATGAGGAGGCATCAATATTCTTTTCAAGGCAGAACGAACATTTCAACTATTTTACTAGTATGCTGAAGTCAATTGCCTATGACATTGATCTGTTTAAAAGATCCTCTCAATTACTCTGTTATTTTGCACTAACAGAAGATGAAAATGAGAACAATAATTCGATACGTAGTGCATTGAAGTCGCTATTTTACCTCTACCTTTCAGGGACACATGCTACTCCTGAACAGAGGTTAGAGATCATTACTCAGTTAATTGAATCGGGTAGCGAAAAAGAAGTTTCTTTAGGTGTAACACTTTTGGAGGCGGCATTAGAAGCCTGGCATTTTAGGTCTTATAATAATTTTGATTTCGGAGCTCATGTAAGAAACTATGGGTATCAGCCGCAGAGTAACAAAGAAATCCATCATTGGTATAGAACATTTATCGAGTATGCTGTCTCTATCTCAGTGTCTGAAAAACCTGTTTCCAATAAACTAAGGGCTATTCTTAGTGATAAATTCAGAGGATTATGGACCCGTGCTAAAGTATATGATCTGCTCGAGTTTGCTGTAAAAGAAATTTCCACTGAGTATACATGGCATGAAGCATGGTATGCTGTTAAATGTATTAAAAAGTTTGATTCTGATAAAATGCCAAAACATATTGTTGCACGCTTAGACGTATTACTCTCATTATTAGAACCGCAAAATTTATATGATCAAATATTGCTTTTAACATTACCGGGTCACAGAAATCCATATTACTTTATTGAAACCGGTTCTGATGAGGATGTATTTTCGAAAATTGGAAATTTATCTCATGATCTTGCAACTAAAATTAGTTCGAAGGAAGAAATTCTTGACCCATTGTTAAGACATCTTTTGATTTCGGATAACAGAAATATTTATGAGATAGGTCAAGGTTTAGCAGAAGGAACTACTAATTTAAAAAGAATGTGGAATAATATAATGCAAAAGCTACATCATATAGAGAAATCTAAACGAAATTATAGGCTTATACAAGGTTTTTTAGATTATCTTTCTAGTTATGATGAAGGTTTCTGTAGCGAAATATTAGATAACGCACTATTTGATGAAATTCTTTCGGAAGTCTTCCCAATTCTTCAGCTTAGTGTAAAAATTGACTTTGAAGGGATAGAACGACTAAAAAAATCTCTTGAAATTGGGAAATCACCAATATGGTTATACGGGAATATAGCTTATGGAAGAGTGTCTTATCAGATAGGCGAAGATAATTTATGTGAGTTGCTTCAAATTATAAGTTCTAAAAAAGATGGGTTAGCCGTATCCATAGATATTTTTAATATGTGCTTCAATGACAATAGTATTTTAAGCCAGGGAGTTATTTCTCTTGGACAGGGGTTAATACTTAGCTATGATTTTTCTCAAACACATCTTAAAGACTTTCAAATATCTGAAATTTTTAAGATGTGTTTCAAACATGAAGACTCAGCAGATAAAGCTGGTATAGTAGCAATGAACCTATATTCATCAATAGTGGACAATAGTGTTTTTCACTCTGACTGTGATGATCTATTAAAGTCAATAGCCAAAATACATCCGCACATTTTTTTGGATGTATTTATAGGAGATCGCGACGAAATGGATTACCGAATTTCAGAAATATTCAGTGGGCAATTTAGTGCAAATCCTCTGAATTTAATCCAAGATAATTTACTAATCGATTGGTGTAATGTCAATGAGGAATTGCGGTATCCTTTAATAGCATCTGTTTTAGATCCTTTTTTTAATACTGGTACTGAATTACAATGGACACCATTAGCATTGTTCATTATAAATAGTTATCCTGAGCCAACAGTTATTTTAGATCAGTTTATGCATACATTTAGACCAAATCAATGGGACGGATCACTATCTGCGATAATGTTAAAACGGTTGCCTTTGTTAAATTCTGTATTAAACCATGATAATCCAATTGTTAGAGAGTGGGCCAGGAAAAAGGAACCTATCTTGAAAAAGGAAATTAATCAAACACGCCAATGGGAACAAGAGCAAGAACAGAAAAAAAACGAACGTTTTGAGTGATTATTTTTATAAGATTACATGAACACAATTTGGTCACGGTATCCGCGGCTTTTTTGTTTTAACAATGTAAGGAGACTGACCCCGAAACATGAGACAAATCAAAACAAGAGAATGGAACCTTGTTGTAAGATAGGTTTTTGCGTTGGTAACGAGAGTGAGTTACCTCGACGTAGAAATAAAGATGAAAACTATAGAATTGAGATTGGCAGGAGTACCGGTAAGCAATATTATGAGACGGTTGGGCATACGAAATAGGACGCAACTCAAGGTTTGGCTGAAGTGGTATCGAGAAGTCGAAACCTTCGCATGGAACAACCTGTAGGTAAGCAGTATAGCTTTGACAAAGGTCCAGAACACACCCCGAAACTGGAGAGAGTGAAAGTAGAAAATCGATTCCTGAGGGAACCAATGGATTTGTAAAAAGTACGAGGAACTGGAAAAGAGGTGAAACCAGAGATCGTCTTCGTCTGACCGAGTCCATCTGAGATGAAGTGGGCATTTCTGAGGCCTGTGCTGGCTCGGAATCGCTAGAGCTACCTATTACCACTGGAAGGCTGATGCTGAGACCGAACGTCCAAGATTAGACGGTGGTGAAAATCGCTCAGCTTTGCAATCAGCATAAGTTTCGGTATGGAAACCGAAAAAAAAATCACCGCCCTGCTCTAGGAGAAGAGCACATAAACCACAAACGGATTCAGGGATCATGCAGTGCCGAGCAAGGATGAAGAAACGAAAAACTACGGGACAACCGCCACAACCTGCTGAACATCTAAAAAATGAAACGACTTGCGTTAAGTAGTCCTGAGGCATAAACACCTGGGGTTAGAGGTGTCATTGTCCTAAGTGATTAAATCACAAGTACTAGTTCCTTATCCAGTGAGTACTTGAATAAGCCGGGCGGGGATCGAGACCAGTTCTCGCAGCAGCCCAACATTAAGGAAGATGTTGAAACATTCTCTCTACCACTGAATATAGAGAAGATGGAAGAAGAGTACAAAGATCAGACTGCACAGGTTAAGGTCGACAAGTGAACCGCGGCTTACAAGAGCCGGTAAAGCGATGGACTGGACTACTCTAACCTTAATCGTATCTCCAGAGAAGGGGATATTCAAAGCCTTCCACAACGAAGCCATCAGCGTGTTTAGTTTCATTGGTAGCATTCAACTTTTGAACAGTGTAGTTGCAACGGTAGGTATCTATTTCGTAATGGAACATTACTGGGGTTCAGCCCGATCCACTTACGAGATGGCTATGCACCATTACGAAGTTGTAAAGGGCATTTTGATACACTCTACACAGACATAACTTCCGAGGTCAGGGTTAACTGAACTGTTCCTGTTACGAAGTCATGTCGGTGGACAAAAACATATTCCCAATGAAAGTCGCTGTTTAAGCGGCTTTTTTGTTTTATCGGTACAGATTCTTGTCCCGATTGCCGAAAAGGACAAGAACTTGAGCTGATTACCGGTTAGATAAGTATCTGGCCGAACTGTTACTTAATAAAATCTCTACCTATTAAAGTTCGAGTACATCATCGGTTGCCAAGCTTACCGGGGGCAGAAAGACAAGCTATCAAATCACCGCTAATGGCCCTTTCCATAAAGCTCCAAGAGTATTCTTTGTTTCTGTTGAGTCTTATATTATTAAATTTCTTAAAAATCACCCGTTTATCCCATCGTTTTCACCACGATTAGAACTCAATCATCCCGCTCAACAACTTTAATCCCCTATTTAACTCTTCCATATTATTAGCAGAAGAGAGCGCCAATCTAAGATACATTTCTTCTGTATTAGAGCCGATCAAAAAACGATTGGGATGAAACACTCGAATGCCATTCTCCAAAAAATTATCCTTCGGAATAAAGAGTTCTACCCGATTCCGGTAAAGGGATCCGCCGAAAAAAGCTCAGTGTATGTCCGAGACGAGGAGCAAGCGGAAAATATTGATCAAACATTGGTTGGCCTCTACAGCCCATTGTTTTTTCTTTCGATGATCTTTTGGGCTTGTCCGGAGAGGATTAACTCCGTGATAATCTCAGCGTCCAAGGAAGATCTCTTGACGTTGACATTGTATATGGCTTTCATCATCTTGTTTTTAAATGCTTCGTTAAACACGACATATGCCACTCTAAGGCCCGAGTAGAGGGATTTGGCTGTGCTGCATATATAGATGGTTTGTTTCGGAAGAAGCTTGTGCATGGGCTGGCCATAATGTTCGATAATGTCAGCTGACAAGAAAGCATGGACATTTCGACACATATAGGTAAGTACAAAGGAGGGGATACCTTCCTTTTGTCGAATTCTTGAAGGTGGAGGGGATGTCGAATGGATATAAACCACAGTGATAATTTTGTTAGTAAGCTCAGTAATATGACCGAAGATGAGTTGACCAATGTGGATTTGTCCTTCCACCTTGTCAGGTTGCAAAAAGAAGCCGATCACTTGTACCAATCGTCATGTATCCAACTCGCACCAGATGTAATCAAATGGGTCAAGAAAAACATCGTTAAGACGATTCAGGGGTTAAAGGTAGTCGTTGACAATGATAGAGAAGCCTTTCTTGTTGGTGACTACAACCATGAAATAACAGTGAATGATCAGATAGCTAAGTTTGCATACGCTGAATATGAGGAGATTTCGAGGAAAGTCGGTAAACTTGTAACTGCTTTAAATAGTCACGATCCTGAGTATCCTGAGAAGCATACTAAGTTTCAAATTGTAAAATTGACTTGCAATGAACAAAGTGCATATTTTTGCTACTATCGGGGTGTTAAAAAGAATAGTATGAGATCTTCCAAAAAGTTGATGGTACTCAAGAATGCCAATCAATTTGTCTTTGCCGAGGATACTGTAATTGATCTTGGGGGGAACGTAGATTTCTTTATAGTGGGAGACCATATCTTTATTATCAATGTAAAATCATTTGAGAATGCGTTCGACTACAGGGATCATATCGCTGAACTTCGTGACCAAAATCTAACTCAGATCGTGTCAATGCCTTTCTTTGAAGGGGAGACCTCCAACAAGGAGTTGTTTGAAGAATCCTGTAAGAAATTTATTCATTCAAGAGGTCTTGCTCAAATTAAACCTGAGACGTTAAGCGCAGTTCAAGAGAATTTCCAGGACAGATGTGCTGAGCTTTCCCGCATAAAATCAAATGTCCCTGAGGATGAATTTGAGAGGGAGAAGTATATGAAGAAGTACGGAACCATTTGGGATCTGTTCGAATATATTGATTTGGATAACCGTAAAATTATCTTTATAGAAGGTGCTTCACCGAGAGCCTTGATCCACTTCTTTGCAGATAAGATCGTAAGGTCTTTCTTGACTGAAGACTTCAAGGTGGCAGTTGCTTATGAGTAATCCTTAGGGGTGAGATTGTCCTCTCTGGGAAGGAGAGTAAAAATGTGGGGCAAACGAGAACAAGTCATTTTATGGGCGACAACCTACCTTCCTTTAGTCCTGATAATGGTCTACAGATTTGTTGACAGTAACGACTACTTTAAGACGACCGAATGGGCGACATGGTTGGCTAAACATCTTGATAAGACTCTTTTTGACTTGATTATTATCACGGCAATTATTGTGATTTCATTGGTCATATACCGCCTAGTTGCAGTTTGGCTTTTCAGTGACTATGATCGTCAATTAAAGGACAAGGAAATTGGTAAGAATGTCTCGGTCAGGAAGTATGTACGTTTAAGCGTAAATGACTACTCATTTTTCTTAATGACCTTGCTGCTGCCATTGATATCTATAGATCAAGCTTCAGCCATAAACTTCATGGTGACACTGGCGATTATCGTCATTGTCATAGCAATTTACGTGAAGACCGACTTTATAAGTGTCTGTCCGGTTTTCTTTATGTCTGGTCGGCAGGTATACAAGGCAATTATTTCAGACCAAAGTAAAGAGGCGGAAGCGGCTGATCCTTCGATACGAAAAGATGTTATAGTCATAACTCGCGAGAAGTTGCTTAATTTGAACTATCGGTTTAGGACAGAGAAACTGATCGGCAACATCTATTATTTAGCCAGTAACAATACAGATGACGATTCCGATGATGGATAAATTTATTGAATGAGGTATTAAAGACGGCGAAAAAAGCTGTCTTTTTTATGTTAATATGGAGTGTATTTTGCTGAATTCAAATCAAGTAGACAGTATTCATTTTCGGGAGCCCCAATTAATTTGGGGGTATAGATTATAAAAACCACTTCTCAAATTGGCAGGTTTTGTAACTAGTTATGTCGAAAATTGTAGTAGACAATTCGATGACTGTTACAAAGCGTCTGTAAGGGGCTTTTCTTGAGGAAGCTTGGAGCCATTTGCTGAGAGAAATATATTTATGGCTGGTACTAATCTTGGAAGACGACCCTTTCAACCAGAGCTCTCTTATTACAGACGTCGGAAAGGAGAATCATAATTCATTTATCTAATACTACATTTGAAAATTTTTAAAATCGCAACCCTCTCTATACCAAATCTTTAGGAAATCATTACCCATATACATCATAGAGTAACGTCCAGAACATGGAAGGGGATTTAGGGACTTCAAAGGAATCTGTTATAATGTAATTCATATAATTAATTTTATCTGGGTGAGGTCAAATGAAATTTATAAGAGTAAGTGCTGTACCTTTGGAATTGGATGAAGAGACTATCTACTTGGAGTATTCGTATTGGGATGACTATGGCTTTTGCACAACTTTTACTGCACACTATAAAAATCAGCAATTAGGTACTGTTAAGATTGGTTGTAAATCATTGCAAAGTAAAGCATCCAGGGGAAGTTCTTCTAATAATTATGCATCCTATTCTGTACAAGATTTAATACCATTACATATCGAATTCGACAAATTGCCAGATGATTTTTTTTCGTTAGGACAGGACGTAAGCTATTACAAAAATATAAATCATTTTTTCCCCGAAAAGAAAATTCATTACTTAACATCCATGAAAGATTTATCCTACAACTTTAGCAGATTCAAAGAGCTTCATGATAATGCAGAAGCTTGTTTAACTAGTTCACTAATGAGAAACCTGTACGTTTCTAATGTCGAACAATTTCATCGTATAACCACTGGAGGATCAGAATTAACTCCTTACAGCTTTTCGTTTGAATATTTAAAAGAACTAATTGAGATAGATGTAATTCCGGACGTTGCTCTCCCAAATAATATTCATGTGTTGATTGGGAGAAATGGTGTAGGAAAAACCTGGTTACTACATAATATGGTATTTTCATTGCTGAAAAACAGCAATGTAAATGTTGACGTAACTAAATCAGAAAAGTATTCCATAAGCGAGGACTTCTCCATCAATTGCCCTCAGGATAGTTTTGCTGGGATTATCGGTCTTTCGTTCAGTGTATTCGATGATGCTCTTTCTATCGATTTAAAAAGAGAAAAGCCTGAAGAAACTGGACTAGCGCAAAAAGAAATTGATGATTTCAAGAAAAAATATAAATATATAGGTTTGGTTGATAAAAATCAGAAAAACGGAAAAATAAAAACAAAATCTATCGATGAACTTTCTGTTGAATTTAAAGAAACTCTTAAAAATATAAAAGAGAATAGAGATAAAATAGATTTATACTTAGAAACGTGCTCATTTTTAAATGCCGATCCTATGTTTAAGGACAACGGATTTATAGAAATCCTTGATCAATATTTTTCATCACGTAAATCTCACCAACCTAGTCACGACCTTATTTCGGAAATTGAGAAGTACTTTAAGAGATTAAGTTCGGGCCATATGATAATAATTCTATCACTAACATTACTTGCTGAATCAATATTTGAGAAGACTATTGTATTGATAGACGAGCCTGAGACTCATTTGCATCCACCGTTACTTTCTACATACATTAGGGCTTTGTCGCATCTCTTAATCAAAAGAAATGCAGTTGCAATCATCGCAACACATTCACCTATTATTTTACAAGAAGTGCCTCGGAATTGCGTAAATAAAATTAATAGAACCGGAAGGAACATGAGTTTCAGCAGGATAGAAACACAGACATTCGCTACGAGCGTAGATACTTTGACTAGAGAGGTGTTTGGGCTCGAAGTTGTTAAAACAGGCTTTTATCAGCTAATTGAAAAGGAGCTAGATAAGAATTTCGATACAACTTATCGAAAATTCGATAATGAAGTAGGCTTTTTGGGACAAATTTTAATTCAAAGTCTATTGAAGAAGAGAGAATCCGATGAGAAAAGTTGACAAGCCAGATATTATGCAAGAAGACATTTGTAACTGCTTTCGAGGTTTTACATATAAAGATAGAATATTAGAGAAATCACAGGAGTATGATGACAATTTTCTACAAGTGGCTTTGTTTTTACAGGAAGAGTCCTCCTTTCTGAATCAAGATAGTAATTACAATAGCTACCTGGTGAGTGTCTATGAGAACAGACTATCCAAAAAAAATTCACCGTCTTACAAATATTATGAAAAAATCAGAGGGAAAATTAAGTGTCCATATTGCAATTTTACTGCAAGAGATGCGAACGAATTGGATCATTATCTACCCAAGTCGCATTTTCCTACATTTGCTGTAACGGCAAATAATCTTGTTCCAATTTGTGGGGAATGTAATCGGATTAAAGATGATCATTACAATACTGATATATCAAAGATGTTGATTCACCCATACTATGATCAGGAAATAGAAAGGATGTTAGAATTTTTAAAGTGTAAAATCGTCGAAGATATGCACATTGGGTTTGAATTCTTTATAGAAAAATTACCCGGCTGGTCTAATATTTTTTTTGAACGAGTAAAGTATCATTTTAGTAAACTTGAAATAGATAAATTATATCAAAGTGATTTTGGAGCTGAATTTAATGTGAAAATTCAAGAATTAAAGATTCTTTTCAATGAAACCGGTGATATTCAAGATGTTAAAAAGAGTTTACAACGAAGAGCAAAAGCACTAAGTATAGATAGGACTCGACCATGGGAATACGTAGGTCTCATTAGTATTTTAGAAAACAACTGGTTCTTCGATACTTATTTCCCCGAAAAATGCTCCGGTAATATATAGTTGTTCAAGTGAGAATACATCCAATGCCGCTTCTTGAATAAAAGAGGAGCGGTACAAACCAAATAAACGCTTATAATATACTTAATATAAAGGGGAAGATTGTTATATATGAAGTAATTGACCGGAAGTGATAGTAGGCATCTTGTCCATCATATTCAATTACTAAAGGGTTTTATTACAGTTAATTTCATTAAGGATGTTGTTGCTACTTTTAAAGCAAAAATTCAATTTACATAGCGAATATCACTTTCAGAAAGATAATCCTTTTTTGCGAAAATTTAGTATGGGGGCTGATATTCATGAAAGTAAGAGAGCTTATTGAAATCTTAAACGTATATGGAGTTTCGATAAATTATGATACCATTGAGAACTTTAAGCTTGATTCACCAATTTATTTTGCAGCAGTAAATGATAAAGAACGAAAGAAATATGAAGCTAGTAAAGATAAAACGAAGTTCATTAGTACAACAGCTGCAATACACATTCCAGATTTAACTTTATCAGATTTAATGGAAATACTTAAAAGCGATGGAACTGGCATTTATGAGCACACAAAAAAACAATTACTACAATTCTTTAGAAGTGATGTATCTGAAAACATTGTTTTCGCGACATATTTATTCTTACATGAGGTAGGTCACTGGTATCAATTCGCAAAAATACATATGAATGTTGAGCTATGGTTTAATGAGAACATAGAATTATACAAAGATAATTATGATAAGATTCAACAAATAGCAGTTCAAAGACAACAGAGGCTAATGAAAGATCCAAGCTGTAATCTGACTTTTCGAGAAAAGCATATATTGGAATCTTTGCGTGGCGAATATCGCAATATACCAAAAGAAAAAGATGCTGATACATTTGCTATAAAAAATTTAGAATCAGCACTATATGTTTATACTAATTACCGTTCATAACACTAGAGCCCTACAGAAGGCCCCATTATGTAGTTTCCACTTTTACATAAGGGGCTTTGTTTTGTTTGTTAAAGGAATCTAATCTCCGTATATTATTAAGGCAAATCTATTTCAGGTTTCATTATGTCAAATAGCTCCAAAGCCAATATTTTAGAGCCTGATATTCCTTTGAGATATTTAAAAGGACCTTCACTAGACCAATCAATTTTCCTCAATCTTTTAATGTGAATGGATACTTCCTGATAATCGATTTGTTTCCCATTTTCTTTTTTGCAGTTGAGAAGCATTTTAGATCCAGCCAATGCCAATGCATCTAAGCAAACAATGTGTGTGAGTTTATATTCTTTATAATTAATCCATTCATTAGGATACATTTCCCGAATAAAATTAAAAAACGTAAGAACAAGCCCAACCTTCTCATTTTTAGTTAAATGAGAAACCTCAGCATCTTTGAAGAAATATTTAAGAACACGATATAAGTTTTGAAGTGTAATATGCCTACCTTTGCTTCTTTTGCCAGTAATACTCCCGATATGATAAAAAGGACTTTCCGATAAGGTTAACAATTCAGTTGCCATCCAACTTAGTTCATCCGATTCCCTTTTTAAAAATTTGCTTAATGAAGAACTTATTCCTTTAGCCTTTGTATTAATAGTATCAAAAAGTTTGATCTCTTCATCTTCATCAAGATAATGAAAAGCCATGAAAGGAATGTTTATTTCGGAATTTGTTTCTTCAATGTACCTTTTAATACCACCTAATCTATGTTGACCGTCCATAAGTGAAGCCTTACTCTTACACAATAAACGGCCATAGGAAGGACGACTTGAGTCATAGGCTGAAAATTCCCACACTCCCCCACAATTTAGTAGAATGGGTGTAAATAATGCTTCATCACCTTTTGAAAGGTACATAGCAATATCATCCACTCGTTTTGCATCTGTTGGTCTTTGATAACCTTTGCCTGATGGATCATTATAGGGTTTAACATATGTTGAATTTAATGCAAGCATGGCAGAGAAATGACCTTGATAAGCCACTTTCCCTCTCATTTTGCATTGAAGCACATTCTCAATAACAATTTGATAAGGAAGTTTTTCCACAAAAACACACTCCTAACCCTGATGATTGAATTAAATATATATCTTATATTATCTAAAAAACAATGGTAATATATAGTTTGAGTATATTTAACTCATCTTGTTGTACACCTACTCTTAGTAAGAGGGGTGTGAAACATGATTAAAATCAACTCATATGTAGGAATACGGATCAGGGCATTTCGGAAGGCTAAAGGGCTAACACAAGCGGATTTAGGAGAGCTTGTTGACCTTCCGCAGCCCTACGTTGGAGGAATAGAACGGGGGGAGAGAAATATTTCTCTTGACACATTACAGAAGTTATTAGAGGCTTTACATATTACTCCCACGGATTTATTTCGAGATTATGATAATCGTAGTGAGAAGAACAAGGATATTACTGAGATATTAGAACGAATAAATATGGTTCTTTCAACCAGAAGTGTTCAAGAAGTTGAAATTGTTGAAGGTTTTATTAATGATATTTTTAAAACACTAGATGATTTAAAAAATATTCAGAGTTCAAAATGATATTCTAAGTCCTTACCTTATAGGCTCAATGAAAATCACATAAATTCATCACTAAATTAGCCAATAAATACATAAGACACTAGGATATTCCTAGTGTCTTTTTTTATAAAGGAATATGATGAAATATGTAGAAGATAATGGAATGTACGTTTGAATTTAAGTATATAAAAAATGAGGCGATAAAATGTATCTGAAGTGTATACGATTATGGAATTTTAGAAAATACGGAACAAAAGGTGACAATAGTGAACTTCCAGGGTTATCGATTGAACTCAATAAAAATTTCAACCTCATAATAGGTGAGAATGATGCAGGTAAATCTGCAATTATAGATGCAATTAAATTAACTTTAGGGACTTCGAGTGATGATAACCATAAAATAATGGATAGTGATTTTCATATTCAGAGTAATGGTAAAGTTGCAGATGATTTGAAAATAGAGTGCATTTTTTCTGAACTTAATGAACAAGAAGCAGGTCTGTTCTTAGAATGGCTTTCGTTCGACCAGTTAGGAAATTATGAGCTACAAGTTCGACTAATCGCAAAAAAACACTTTGATCAAATATTGGGAGAGAGAATTGAACGCAATATTAAAGCTGGACCAGAAAATGCATCTAATCGTTTGGAAGGAATAACTAGAGATTTAATAAGAGCAACATATTTAAAACCGTTGCGTGATGCGGAAAATGAGCTCAAACCAGGGTTTCGGTCTCGCCTAGCTCAAATTTTAAAAAATCACGAAGCATTTAAAAAGAATAATCCATTAGACAATCATGAACTAGAGGTTGTCTTTAGCGAAGCTAATGAGAAAATCGAGGAATTCTTTAACAAACCCTTTAAAAAAGACAAGACAATAAAATCAGAGTTAGAGGGATATCTAGACCAGTTTTTTCACAAATCAATTGATGAAGAAAATGAATATAATCCTGACTTTAAAATTGCTCAGGTTAAACTTAATGAGATATTAAAGAAACTTAGTTTAATTTTAAATGATACTCCATCAGGACTTGGAAGCCTGAACTTACTTTTTATAGCCACAGAACTGCTCCTCTATAATAATGAAACAAGTATAGGGGCAAATGTTACATTGATAGAAGAAGTAGAAGCTCATTTACACCCGCAAGCTCAGTTAAGGTTAATTAAATACTTGCAGAGCAGGAATGAGGAAAAATTGAGTGGACAATTTATTTTAACAACACACAGTACCACATTGACTGCCTCTACACAATTAGAGCATGTGATTCTATTGAACAATAGTTTTGCTTATCCTATGGGGGTAAGGCATACAAAATTAGATACTGATGATTATAAATTTCTTGAAAGATTCCTTGATTCTACAAAAGCAAATTTATTCTTTGCAAAAGGAGTCATATTTGTAGAAGGCGATGCTGAAAATCTATTACTACCGGTGATTGCCGATATATTAGATCGTCCATTGCATAGACATGGTGTAACAATTGTCAATGTAGGAAATACAGCTTTCAAGCGCTATGCAAAAATTTATGGACGATCTGTTACTTGGTTAGAGAATAATCCGCCTTTGAATGTACCAGTTTCCATTGTTACAGATGTCGATGTTCGTCCTGTTCAATATTATGATGATAATAAAGAGATTGATTCAACAGTGTACATAATACAAAATGAGGAACAATTAGTTCATATAGCAGAGACACTAGATATAAGTTCAGATGAAATTAAAGGAACAATGAATACTGTTTTCCTATCAAAAACTGAGCTAAAGGGCGCATTAGAATTGTACAGTAAGACAACTTCTTCCAATCTCGAATATATTCTTAATTTTATCAAAACAGATATAACTCCTGAGATAATCGTTTCATTAAGAAATAAGAAGAAACATTCTATTCGAAGTGAATACGAAGATTTGCATTCCAATATAAAAACTTTTATTGCACCAAACTGGACATTGGAATATGAAATAGCATTGAGTCAATTATGGCCTACTTTAATTAAATCCATTCACAATGTGAAATATAAAAAGCCAGATAGTGAGGTTAACAAAAATAAATTTGATGGATTAAAAACATCCTACAGCATATTGCAAGATTCATCGGATAGGGCTTATAGAATCTATAAACCTCTATCCGAGAAGCACATCTCGAAGGCTGCAGTAGCCCAAGAATTAGCACATTTATTGTCTGAAAACAAACAAAATTTAAGTGACATTGTACTTAATGATCCCTTTTTAGAATATCTAAGGGCAGCGATTTATCATGCTACAGGAGGAACAAGGTAAATGGTTAGCATTACACTTGAGGAAATTCGAGAGATAGAGCCGCTGCTTCTTAATGCAGGAAAATCATTCAACGATGATCAAATTAATGTAATAATATCAAATCATCATTCTTATGATGTAATTGCTTGCCCAGGAAGTGGAAAAACAACAGTTCTTATAGCTAAGTTAGCTTTAATAATTAGAAAAATGGAAAAAGCCAACAAGGGAATATGCATTATTACGCATACAAATGTTGGGGTCGAAGAAATATTAAAACAGTTGAAAAATGTAGGTATTAATGAACTATCTCATCCACATTTCATTGGTACGATTCACGATTTTCTAAATACTTTTTTTGCTATTAAAGCCTATAAACTATTCTTCAATCATAATAGATTAACTTTCCTAGATGATGATGATTATCAAAAATATTATTTAAGAAATTTTGAAAGAAATAAACCAAATTGGTGGACTTATAATCCTCCATCATTAAAAAGATTACAACTCGTATTGAATGATGATGGATCTATAGGACTTCTAAATTCAAATGGCAGTCAATCACAAAGTATTGCTCTTAAATCAATTAGTGATCTAATGCAAGTTGGAATTATGCGTCATTCCGATACGTTATCCTTATCTTATTGGTATATTCAAAAATATAAAGCAGAATTAAATAAAGCATTTCAAAATAGGTTTATGTATTTATTTATGGATGAGACACAAGATACGAGTATTAAACAATATGACCTGCTGAATTTGCTTTTCAATGAAACGTTGAACGACAGCAACACTATCATTCAACGTTTCGGCGATCCTTATCAAGCTCTATATAATTCATTTAATGAAGAAGGTGATGCATGGGTTCCAGACGAGGAGAATAGTATTCAGATTTCATTTAGTAATCGTTTCGGCCCATCAATTGCTAATGTATTAAAAACAACTTGTATTCGACGATATGACGTTTTAGTTGGAAATCCAGATATATCATCATTTAAACCTCATCTGTTAATATATAATGATTCTAATAAGGATCAGTTGTTATCTGGTTTTTGTGTAATAGTTAAAAATCTAGAGGGAATTAATAAAGCATTCAGAGAGAGTACCAAAAAAATATCTGCTGTATGCAGAAATCATGAAGCATTAGGTGAATATCATTCAAGTTACATCAAAAAACAAAACGATCAAAAAAAAGTTTCTTTTGTTCAAAAATACCATAAAATGCTGATTAACATATTGATCAGATTATTAAGAAGTTCGGAAATTAAAAGTAAAGATAACAGTTATTTTAATAACAACACTCTGATCCAGTTATTAAAGGAATCTTATCCTAAAGAATTAATGGAGCTTAAAATTAAAATTTCCGAATGGATAAAAAGAATAAATTTGGCGGCTGATAAAGACTATACTGAATTAAACAAAGACATTAAGGACACATATCAGTATTTGTTGAAAACCATTTGGCAATTAAATATTACAGAAGAAATGATAGATGTAGAAATTCATGGTTTAAATCAATCATTCAAAGATTGTAATGATGTTATTACTAAACATGGATCTGTTGATTCAGAAGACAATAATGTGTTTCTTCACAATGAGGTTTCTATTTCATTAGATACAATACATGCAGTCAAAGGTGAAACTCATAAAGCAACCTTACTCCTAGAATCAAATTTATATATGGACCAAAATTCTTCAGAGAATGAATCTGATTTAAGCCTTATTTTTAATTATTTTGTTGGTGATTATGATGTTATTAAAGTGAATGAAGGAAATATAAAAATGTATCTGAAATTGGCATATGTTGCTCTAAGCAGACCGAATTATTTAGCGGCAGTGGCTATAAATGAAAAAAACTTGTTAAGACTAGATGAGAAAATTAATGTCGCTAAAGAAAACAATTGGAATGTGATTAACTTAAATGACATTATTGAAAGGTACACAGTCGGAACGGAACCTAAGGCGCCGGCCATGAACTAAAACAAATGCCGATTAGTTACTTTTTTCGTTTGATATATTGCAATATGTATTTGACGAGTTCTCATTATATCATCAAAGTACGATTTTGCTTTCAAATCCCATAATGAAGTAACGACTAACGAAAACATCAGGATGTGATATGCATAATGTATCGATATCAGCAAAAATCTGAAGGATTATACGAAATATATTTTACTGATGGAGTATTTACTAAATCAATTTCTGAACAATTCAATAAACAAGTCGTGATAGAAATAACGAAACTGCTAAATGAGGCTTATCAAAATGGAATATCTGACGGCGGTACTAAATACCTAAAAGAAAATTATCCTGATCTTATGCGCAACGTAATTCTTCAGTCTATTCAAAAAAGAAAGCATCGTGATTGATTAAGAAATTAGCATGTCAAGAAGGGCAAAACTTTAAAACCTAGGTATTGAAGATCGAATCGAAATAGTACCAGTTCTCTAGCGGCTTGGCAGACGCCAATTTCCGGATAAGTCAATTAAATTATGGGCGAATTGCTCGAATAGCAGAGGAAGGCACACTAGACGTAGTCGCTCTTATGAACTGTTTCCTTCGAAGAGTAGCTCTTAAGTCTAAGGAATTCGATCCGGGTGGAAGTTTCTGTAAATTATGATAAAACAAGATGAATCGCATAGTGTCGAGGAACAAGAATATGCCCCCATAGAAAGTCGCTACTTTAGCGGCTTTTTTGTTTTATCGGTACAAATTCTTGTCCCAAGCCGAGGACAAGAACATGAGCCGATTACCGATTAAATAAGTATCTAACTATATTCCCACGCAATTTTATCAAGCTAACGGGCAGGTTAGCACGATGGCATCAGCTAACGGATAACAATTGTCATTCACTACTTTAACGGGCAGTAATCTTTGACAAGGATTTTGACTATTAACAATTGAACTACTTAAAAAAATAATAAATGGTGGTGATATAAATGTTTATTGTTAGAAAAGCAAATGAAACGGACCTTTCGGATGTGGCTAACCTATCTGAAATATGGGTCTCAGAATGTATCACTTACGGTTTGGGGGCTAATACCGAAGAGTTGTTGAAGAACTATATCGGGGATTACTTCTGGGTTGCAGAAATCAACTCGGAAATTGTAGGCTATATAACTGGTAGTGTACATGTAAGCGACGGGTTAGCTGTAATCGAGCAGGGAGAGCATTATCTAGAGGTAGATGAGGTATATGTTCACCCTGAGTATCGAAGTGGAAATATAGGTCACGTGATGGTAGATAAGCTTCTTGAAGCCGCAGAAGGTAATGGCATAACTCGGTCTGTTGTATATTCAGCGACAAAGCAGTGGCAAAAAATAATTGGTTTTTACGAGAAGCATGGGTTTAAAATGTGGTTTGTTCAAATGTACCGTTAAGAGCATTACTCTACTAAGGACTAAACTAACGGGAAACGATAGCTCAATAAAAATAAGAAGGCAGCCGATAACGTGGATCGGCTGCTTTTGTTCAACTAACGGGCAGGTTAGTTTGAAAAGCAAACAAAGGTAACGATAGCTTAATAAAACCAATAAAGCAGCTGGCCAACGTGATCAGATGATTTTGTTTTAGGCTTTAGCCAGTTGAGTGCGCGAAACAAAACCACCTGCTACGCGGGTGGAGGGATGTCTAATGACATAAAAGTGTCAACATTGCACGAGAGTTTACTTTTTATATCCAATAACTGTACCTATGATATCCTTATTATGAATCGGGCCAAATTTGAAACTATCGACACTTCGCCACCAATTATCGCCAATAACAAAATAATGTTCCTGAGGAATTGTGATTTCTTTAATGTTCTTATGAAAATAATCATTAAACCGATGAGGATCTTCCCCATTCTCGTGTGCCCACATAATATATTCCTCCTCGACCATTCCGAGATTCCTTACGCTACCATAAAAAGTATCAAGACGTAGATCATTGACAAAAACTTGACCTTTCTTTACTTTTAACTTTTCTCCGGGCATTCCGACAATCCGTAGAATTTTCGTCTCCGGTATATACGGAGGTTGGTTTTTCAACTCTTCTTTAGGTGTCTGGATGTATACCACATCACCTCTGTTAAATTCACGTTGATTGGGATTAACAACAAATTTTCCCCATTCACCTGAATGATACTCAAATGTCCCCTGATCCATCTCATCAATTAAGTTTTCTATTAGTATGGTATCTTCAGGCACATCTTTCATTTCACTAACGTAATAAGGAGTCACTGTATCACTAATCGTTTGAGGTGTTGATTCTTGAATATGACAACCGGTTATCAAGAATAACAGGATGAATGCAAACCATACGATTCTCATCTTTCCCCTCCAAGGTATATAAAATTTTATTGAGTTTGCATTAAGAAATCATATCGATCGTCCCCTTTCTAATAGACTTTACTTCACATTAAATATAACGAAAAGAAAAACTTTGATATAGATAAAGGCGACGATGGCCAGATTTTCATCAAACCCTAAGCCTGGAATAGATCGAACACCAGGACTTACCTACGTAGCTTTTGATATTCTGCAATATAAGGGTAAGGACCTGACGAAGCTTAATTTGATGCAACGTAAGGAGATTTTAGAAGAGGCTGTCACAGAGAATGAAGTGATTAAGAGAATAAGGTATATGGAGCCAGGTTTCATACCCTTGTTTGATCTCTGCAAACAGCAGCAGCTAGAAGGAATCGTGATTAAGCGCAGAGACAGCCGGTATTATCCAGGTAAACTACCTTTACGGACAATACTCACGATGCCTAATTAAGCTAACGGGCAGGTTAGTTTAAGATCATTCGCGCTGAACCGTATCACAAGGAGTGGTAAAGCGGAGAGCCGAATTAATGGTGAGTTTAAAAGAGTAAGAAGGAAGACCAGAGCGCAAATAAATCCGGTCTTATCTTTGTAACAATTCAGCTAAGCGGGCAGGATAGTTGCAAGAAATAAAAAAAGCTGCCCCAAAGGGCAACTTTTTTATTTCTTGATATTAAACCAACCTGGTGATGCTTGAATCTGATCCCAAAGTTTTCCTGGAATATGAAGTTGGTCGAGTTTCGAAACATCCAGCTCGGTTTCGACTTCGGCTTCACGTCCATTTTCCACTTTTTCAACCCAATCGGGGTTCATAATTAATGCATGTCCAATGGCGACTAGCGGCAATCCTAATTCCACAGCTTTAAGAGCATCATCTGGTGTTAGCATGGAACCAGCTGCTAACACAGGTACCTTACCGTTTGCTCTTTCAAGAATCAATTCGAGCCTTGTTTTCTCATCTTGGCTATCGACTGGCTTGGAAGCCACATGATCTAATGAAGCATGAATATAGTCCAAATTTTGTTCGACAAGGAAATCAATTAACTCATAAGTGTCTTTCATTCGTAATCCGTCCACTTTGGAGGATTCTTCAGGGGACAACCGATAGCCTAACAGGAATGGTTTCGTAGCGTGCTTTTCGATTACCTTTTTGATTTCCTCAATAATTGCCAATGGGAAACGCAGTCGATTCTCAAGGCTTCCACCCCATTGGTCTGTTCGTTTATTGGTTGCTGGAGACCAGAAGTTTTGGATTAAGAACCCATGGGCCCCATGAATTTCAACGCCATCAAATCCTGCTTCAATCGCTCTTCTCGTTGTGTCTCCAAAAGCACGTATAATCGACAGGATTTCCTCATGTGATAGCTCTCTTGTTTCTACACTTATTTCAAAAGGATTATCAGCTTCGGCTTTCGATGCACTCGCACTAACTGCATCCAATCCAGGTATGGCTTTATTGCCTGCATGGAAAATTTGCAGTATCGCAGGGGCACCACCACTTTTAGCCGCATCGGCTAGTTTTTGCAGACTCGGAATAAAATCATCGCTGTATCCAGCAAATTCATTCGTAAAACCTTGTCCATTAGGCAAAACTTGAGTGCAGCCTGTAATAACAAGCCCTACGCCATTTACTCTTTGCTTATAATAACTCACCTCTTCATCCGAAATGGTAAGGTCATCATTACTTGACCATGTTGTCATGGGTGACATAACAACTCTATTCTTGATCGTTACTCCGCTTTTGAAGGTGAAGGAGTCAAAAAACTTACTATATTTTTGATTCATTGTAGTAACCTCTCATTCATTTTATTTTGTTTCAAGTTCTACTAAAGTGTAATATGTTAACCTTAGGGTAAGTCAAATATAAATTTTTATACATAATAATCAAGATTTTTTGGAGTATTTTAATCATTTGTGATATTGTTTGATCTACAGTAACTGTAGTAAGGGGTGAGTAAGATGTTATACTCGATGAAACATGTGGTGGAAAACTTTAATATCACGGCAAAGACACTTCGATTTTATGAAGAACAAGAATTATTAGATGGTATACCTCGCGATACGAATGGCCGAAGAGTTTATTCTGAACAACATATAGAATGGATTACTTTTATTCGATGTCTTAGAGAGACAGGAATGTCTCTTGCTAAAATAAAAGAATATAAGGATCTTTTTCTGAAAGGAAACACCACCTTTTTACAAAGACAAGAAATGCTGAAGAATCATAAATTGGAAGTGCAGAAGAAAATTCAAGAAGAATTGAGGTATTTGGAGGAAATTAATTATAAAATTGCCATGTATGACCTTCAGAAAGAACAGGTTGAGAATAATCCCAGTCATATTTTCAAATGCCACGGGTTAGAACATAAAGATTTAAATTGATGTTATTAAACTAACGGGGAACGATAGCTCAATAAAAACAAAGGCAGCCGATCAACGTAATCGGCTGCTTTTGTTCAACTAAAGGGCAGTTTAGTTCAATAAATTCACGAATACTCTACATATGGAATTATTTACGAAGTTCGTAGATAAGACGTTATATGAAAGATCGGCCCAGAATACCATTGTGGAAGCTAATCAATCGCCCCGTCCATGGGGCTGAAGTTATTGTTGTATTTATTTTCCATAAGTGTTATGTTAAAAACATAAAGCCAACTAATTCAGTTGGAATTGACATTGGCGGAGGGATAACTTTGTCTAGAATTGCAAAGAACCTTACAGATCTTATAGGTAATACCCCATTATTAGAGCTAACCAACTTTTCGCTGAAGCATCAACTTGAGACAAAAATCATTGCTAAATTGGAGTACTTTAATCCTGCTGGAAGTGTTAAAGACAGAATTGGATTCGCTATGATTAAAGACGCTGAAGAAAAAGGATATATAAATAAGGATTCAGTAATAATAGAACCTACCAGTGGGAACACTGGCGTGGGTCTTGCCTTTGCTGCAGCAGCTTTAGGATATAGATTAATGATTACTCTTCCTGAGAGTTTTAGTGTCGAACGTAGAAAGCTTTTAACTGCTTTAGGTGCAGAATTAATTCTAACCCCTGCCCAGGAAGGCATGTCCGGTGCAATCAAGAAGGCCGAAGAGATAGCTGCTACAATTCCTAATTCATATATACCTCAGCAATTTAATAATCCAGCTAACCCAGAAATACATAAGAAAACAACTGCTGAAGAAATCTGGAGAGATACAGATGGAGACATTGATATATTCATCGGTGGTGTTGGCACAGGAGGAACAATTTCTGGAGTTGGAGAAGTACTAAAGGCAAGAAAGCCTACAGTAAGGATTATTGCAGTTGAACCCTTTGATTCGCCGGTTCTCTCTGGAGGAAACAAAGGAGTACATAAGATCCAAGGAATCGGAGCAGGATTCGTACCAGATAATTTTAATAGATCAGTAGTAGATGAGATTATTCAAGTAAAAAATGAAGATGCCTTTGAAACTACAAGGCAGTTAGCGAAAAGCGAAGGATTACTGGTAGGGATTTCCTCGGGTGCTGCCGCATTTGTTGCATTACAAATTGCTAGAAGACCAGGAAATAAAGATAAAAAAATTGTTATACTACTTCCAGATACAGGCGAGCGATATCTCTCAATAAATGCTCTCTTTCCAGAAGCATAAGCCATAGAACAGAGCAGCTACAGTTAGAATGTAGCTGCTTAATATTTTTATGTGGGTCGACATCGTGTCTTAATTCGAGGAAGTGGGCCGATCCATCATATGACACCGTATTCACGCTTCGGCAGACAAGCTGCCTCGGTCCGGACCGAAGTTAGAAGAGGTTTCAAGGAGGCAATTACAGTAGCAAGGAAGCGGAATCTGCCGGACACACCCGCACCACCCAACCGCATCGCGGCCAGTCACTTCGCTCCTTTAGGGTGGTGGGGCGTCGTGAATACAAGAACGTTAGGTGAAATTAGTGCAAGTGCAATATGACTCGTAAATCTTGGAGGTAATAAATGACTATTCAACCAAAGACAGTAGGAGTCTATTTATTTATTAATGGTTTATTTGCATTTGCATTTGGACCTAATCGACATGAAGGGAAACTAGGAATAGCACGGTTTGGTGGACATATTGAAGCGAATGAATCAATAGTGGAATGCGCTTTAAGAGAAGTTAAGGAAGAAACAACATTAGATGTGTTATTGGTTTCTTCCCCGATTACTTATCAGATTGATTCCTGGGATAGTCGACTTATGGAAGTAGAAGATGAAGGGAAAGAAGTAAAACCAATATTGAGATTTGGACAGAACGTAATGTTTTTTGCTCGATCCAATCTTGAACCGAAACCATGGAGCGAAACAAAAGGAATTATTTTGTTATCTGAAACCGAGTTGTTGAGGATTTGTAATAGTGAAGTAACATATGGAGATTTTATAGCGTGGGGCGGATCAAGAATTGTAAGAAATGAATATAGCAAAGATTATATTTTACAACCCCTAGGTCAAATGAGATTTCTAGCTAGGCTAATGCAAGAACGCCCCGACATATTAAAAAATGTATATTGCTAGTTCAAAGAAGGTATTAAATTCACCTAACATTGCATTCACACAGCGGGCCTTACGGCCCGGGTCCGCAGGCGGGATCTCAGGGAAGCGGGTGCTGCGGACAACCTCCTTCGGAGGTTCGTGAATGCCTGAACGTTATCTGAAAGCATGGCAAAACCAATTTGGGCGGTGAAGTGATGGAGTTAGCAATTCGAAAATATCGAGAAACCGATCATGAACGAGTAATGCATTTGCACATTGAAGGACTTAGACAGCACAATGCAAGCATCGGTGACCCGAGTATGGATAAGGATATGCAAAACATTTTGACAACATATATTGACAATGATGGTGATTTCTTAGTTGGAATACATGATAGCATGATCGTATGCATGGGCGCATACCGTAAACGAGATTATTTGACCGCAGAAGTTAAGAGAATAAGAGTAGATAGTGCTTATCAAAGGCGAGGATATGGTCAAGATATATTGACTGCGTTAGAGAAGTCGGCCAAGCAAAAGGGATTTGGAAGAATTATTTTGGATACAACCACTAATCAGGAGCCAGCAATATTACTTTTCAAGAAGAATGGATATCGAGAGTATACCCAAAAGAAATTCGGTGACATGAATGTCGTGTTCTTCGAGAAGGAAATATAAAAATATGATTTTGAAGGTAGTTCGGAGAAGGCCATGCCATCAGATAACAGTGCATTCACGCGGCGGTCCAGCAAGCTGTCCAGAGGGATTTTGTAGAAGAGGATTCAGGCGACAACCCTACACTGGCTAACCGCATCGCGGCTGCCCCTTTGGGGCTTAAGCCAGTGAGGGTTCGTGAATGCTGGAACGTTATAAGAAATCAGCGCAAAAACATAAAACCCAAAAGCAATTTCTTCCTTGTTACACTAACGGGCAGTTTAGCTTAATAACTCATCCTTGGTTTTGAGCACCGCTTGATTTCATCTAGGGCATGTTAGGAAATGAAAAAGCGTCGACTACTCAAATATATGCCCAGCTGCGAGGGGAACGAAGAAGAGAGCTATACAATTGCTTTTTTTTAGGCACATGGATGAGTAGTAGTGACTCAACTAAAGGGTAAATCAGTGGATAAATTTACCTGTGTTATTAATTGCTAATTCATGTAAAATTTATTGGTAGTATGAATAATTAAGAGTGAGGAGTAAATATGAAAATCATTATTTTGAAAAAACCAATTTTGTGGGTTGTTTTTATATCATTATTAAGTGGCGCTTTAATGATTAGTCCAATGAGTTCTTATGCCGCAAATGATGATTATGATGCATATGGCGGAGTAAACGGTTTGCTTTCTGAGGGTAGATTATATGCCCCTCTCCGTAGTATGGCGACGAATTATCAATTCAGATACGATGAACAACTTGATAAATATTTTGATGTAAAAATAACTTGGAATCAGAAGACAAAAACTGCTTCACTAACTAAAGGCGGGAAGACTTTTAATGCTACTGTTGGTAATGGAGTATTGTTGAAAAATGGCTCGGTGTATGTACAATTTAAAGCTTTAAGTAACTTCTTCTATCCGAACGATTATATCAAATGGGATAAATCTACTTTGACAGGAAATTCTGAGCACATTACGGTATATGCTCGTCCATTGACAGATAATCAAGCATTGACTCTTGCAACAAATGCGATGTCCAAAAAGAAATACTGGATTCAATTTCATAAAAATAACTTAGAAATAGGTCTTCCTGAGTCAGAGTATATTCAATGGAATCAAAGTCTTACTAAATTTAAAGCGGTCTTTCATTCAGATGGGATTGTTGGCGACTATAACTATAGCTACAGTATTGAAGCTGAGATGACTAAGAAGATTAATGATTGGACTATTACTTCATTTAATTATTTCGATGGTACAAGGATATATTATCCTTAATCATTACCTGGTCAACCGCTAGCCTGGTCATTAGTGGATAGGCATTAAACTCATTGATGGTGATGTCCTAAAGATAGACAACTTACTCGATTACGTGATAAGATTTGGTTAAATCGTGAAGCGCGCGTACAAGAGAGCCGTATGGGAAAGCATCCCTACGGCTCTTTTAATTTTTGATGAGCGTTGGAATTATAAAGAAGGTTTTGATGTTGCAAAAGAAAACGATAGAATACTGGTTGTTCGCTGCAGGGCTGATATCGAATCGCCACTAAGCGAAATGTTGAATTATGAAATGCCCAACGCAATCTGGCTTACTGTGAAGAAATCTTATTATGACGCAACTACGGTAGGTGACAGAATAAGCATAAGTATCGGAATTCGAGGTACTGGAACAATTGACATGTCTTTTCCAGTCGAGGCAAAAGAGGAATTAAAAATTATGATTAAGCTAACGGGAAACGTTAGTTTAATAAAAGACAAGAAGGCAGCCGTTTACGAGATCGGCTGCTTTTGTTCAATGTCGAACGACAAGAACATATAGACATTGAAAACCGCATAAGTTGCGGTCTTTTTTGTTTTAAGTATATAAGTTCTTGTCATAACTCAATGACCAAGAATTTATATACTTTGCCGAAATTGACAAGAACTTGATTACTTCGCCGATTAGATGATTATCTTATGTGTTGGGGTAACCTACGGCCAGGATACACTAACAAAAAAATAAAACCGGCGCAATTATGTGCCGATTAGCCAATTGCCATATGCCCAAAAGGATACCCCTAAAAAAGCCATGGATACATGATAGTATATAAAAAAATTCAACATAAGTCTATTAATTTTTTGGTGAAAACTGTAAGTTATACATGCGACCGCGGCGCAAAACCTTAATGTATGAAGGAGACGATCTGCATGATTACGCTTAGAAAAATAACGTTGGAAAATCGACGCGCCATATTTAACTTGGAAGTATCCGAAGAACAACGGCGCTTCGTTGCGTCCAATCTGTCAAGCGTGGCTTCGTGTTATGTCCTTGCAACCAATGGGGGACATCCATTTCCGTTTGCCATTTACTCGGATGAGCAGCCGGTCGGATTTGTTATGTTGACGTATGGAATTACCGGGTACGACCTCCCGTCAATCGCAAACGACAGCTATTGTATCGTACGACTGATGTTTGACAAGCACTACCAGAACCAAGGCTACGGTCGGGAAGCCATGAAAAAAATCTTGGGATTTATCCGCACCTATCCGGCTGGGCCTGCACATTACTGCTGGATTTCTTATAAGGCAGATAACTTGCCCGCTAAAAAACTTTATGAAAGCTTCGGGTTCCGTGACAACGGCGAAATCTTTGGAGACGAGCTAATCACCGTATTGACACTCTGATTTTCACTTGAAACTCAACGATCGAAAGACGGAAGCACGGCGATGGAACCGATCAATCGCTATTTTTGATTACTGCAGACACCGTTCCGCTAAGTTGTAGTAGAACGCAATATACCTAATGGGATGTGATAGAGGATGGAAAAGATAAGACTTCGCGCTTGTGCATTAATCATTGAAAACGAGGCAATCTTACTAGTCGAATTCAAAAATGATGACGGCGTACATTACAACCTTCCAGCAGGTGGCCTTGAGCTAGGTGAAACATTGATTGAAGCTGCGCAACGGGAAGCAAAGGAAGAGACTTGTGTAGAGGTAGAAGTTGGCCCAGTCGCTTTTGTTTACGAATATCAACCAACGAAAAACAACTACATTTACGGAGATACTCACTCAGTAGGAGTTACATTTGAATGTAAGTTGAAACCAGAATCGATTCCCAAACTTCCTGAAAATCCAGACCCTAACCAGATTGGAGTCAAGTGGATCCCTATTTCGGAGTTACACTCTATTCAACTATATCCAGAAATTAATAAGGATATTGTGGATTACTTTAGTGGTGAACATTACCGGAATTATGTTGAGGAACATGAAATTCAACTGAGCAAGTCATTGCGCTAACGGGACACGTTAGTTCAATAAAAGACAAGTAGGCAGCCGTTAACGAGATCGGCTGCCTTTGTTAAACTAACATGCAGGATAATACAACTTTTCTGTTGACGACACCTTTATTAAGTAGTATTATTTTACCAATTTCGCTTATTTTGGGAGGGTACAGATGTCAAATATTCAGGCAATTGTACTGGACTTGGACGGAACCTTGCTTGCTAGTGATAAATCGATATCTCCTAGGAATTATCAGGCTGTTAAAAGATGTTTTGATTCTGGAATTCATATTATTATTGCCACGGCGCGGCCGCCTAGAGCGGCTAATCAATTTTTGAAGAAGTTCCCTTTTGTAGACTACATGGTTTATTACAACGGTGCTTTAGTTACATGCAAATCTAAGCAAAATGAGCGGCACATTAGCATTCCTATGGAGATTAGCCAACAGATTAACAAATTCATCGAGTTAGGAGTACCTCAATCGATAATCTCATACGAGGTTAATGATTCATGGTATACGTGTAGACCAGTTACCGACTCCCAATGCGCTCAATTAGGTATCCGCTCGAATGACCCGAAACCCCAGGTTGTTGATAAAGATTATATTAGTTCACTTTCCCCGACCAAAATATTGGTTCTAGGTTGCAGCACATGGAGGGATATATCCGAGCAATTCGGTGACCATGTGAACGTAATCGCAACCGATGAAGGAGTATTGGTCCAAATCATGCATAAATCAGCCTCAAAGGAAAAAGCCGTGCAATGGGTGTTAAGCGATATCGGAGTGAAGTCAGAAAATGTAATGGTATTCGGGGATGATTTTAACGATTTAGGCCTATTCCATATGTCCGGATTTCCGGTCGCAATGGAAAATGCGATAATTGAACTAAAGAATTGTGCAGCCCACGTAACCGAATCAAATGATAATGATGGTGTTGCTGTTGCAATTGAGAGACTTGTGGTGTAATCACTTGCAGAGTGGTTTGTTCAAATGTACCGTTAAGAGCATTACTTTACCCAAGGATTAAACTTACGGGAAACGATAACGAAATAGACACTTAGGCAGCCGGCGACGCGATCGGCTGTCTTTATATTTTAACTATGGGCAAATAGGCTGCAAAAATAGCAGAAGTATCGATAAATGAATCTGAATCTTTAGAGAAGAATTGCGTTGCAGAAGCGAAAGGAAGGGTAACAATGATTATGACACAAAAAGAAATGCTGTTCATTGTGCAATCACAACTTGCTATTGACCTGAATTGCTCTATCGATGACCTGAACGGCGAAAAGGATAGCATTATTTTTGTTGAAGCTAAAGAAAATCCTGGATGCAGACCGTTTCCAAGGAAGGCACGTTATTTCGAGATCCTTTCTATAGGAAAATCAATTGTAGTGTCGGCTACACCTGAACGGTTGTTAATTGCCAAAACACAGATGCAGGGCAAAACCAGGGATACCGTATTCTCCTTACCATTTATCAGAGGTCTTTACTTGCATTTTCTGCCTGATGTAAAAAGAATTAAGCCAATGTCACCGCCGAATTTTTTTTCATTTGAACTGATTAAGCGAGAAGAAGTGGTCAATTTATTTGATGTTACAAGATTCAATGAAGCTATTATATATGATACGAATCTTCCCTGGCAGACTGATCTAGCAGTGCTTGCAAAGCAAGATGGGGAAATTGTTGGTGTGGCAGGAGCAAGTAAAACCTGTACAAAACTGTGGCAAATTGGCATAGAAGTATTACCCAAATATCGTAATCTGGGATTGGCTAGTTATCTTGTAAACAGGTTAACTTTTGAAATATTGGAACGTGGAGAAATACCGAGTTATGACGTAATTGCAAGTAACATTGCTTCACAGAGAGTAGCTCACCGATTAAATTATTTCCCCGCATGGGTGTCTGATTGGCGATGCAATTTTGAAGGACTTGAACAATAATCGTATCACAAGAAATGTCCCCTAAAGCATATCATGGAACCTCTCCAGAGTATCCGACGATTCTAAGTTTTGAAGTAATGTTTGAAATCTAATTATGTTTCCACACAATTTCATTAAACTAACGGGCAGGTCAGTTCAACCTTTATTCCAGATGGATAGCTTGTTATTCTGGAGTTAACCATTTGACGGAGGTTTAAAAATTTGATTATAAGTCGAAATGAAATTAGAGTAGGTCCACTCGATTTAAGAGTAGTACATCTACAACAAAAAGAAATTGGGGTCATAGTGAAAGAAGAGATGGGTCGACTTCTACCCCGGAGATGTTATTGCTATCAGCTCTTTTTAAACATTGTTATGACACTGATGACGTGCTTTACCTTCAAAGAGGAAGTCCTGCAAATTCTGACATATTTATTTTCAATGGTGCTGTCATTCCTTTAAACCGAAAGATAATTAAAGAATTAAAATTGATTCTTAATCGCTCTAAGTCGAAGGAAATAATTGATTTATCTATTGAAAGCAGCGAAGATGAGGCTTTTTGGGATACATGGGAAAGCTGGGAGTATGAAAGGCAGTTAAGAATAGACGCTGGTAAAGACCTTGTTCTTCTAAATACCTCAAGATTAGGACTTGAATTGTTGACTCACTCCTGCGCACACTTGGCATTTTCATTTGCTGGACATTCTCATTTTGATTGGTACTAAACTTTAAACTCCCCCGAACTAATAATTCGTAATATTGCTCGTAATGATTAAGCTAACGGGAAACGTTAGTTTAATAAAAGACAAGTAGGCAGCCGTTAACGAGATCGGCTGCCTTTGTTAAACTAACGGGCAGGATAGTTTAATAAACTCACGAATACTCTACATATGGAATTATTTACGAAGTTCGTAGATAAGACGTTATCGGAAATCCTTGCAAGATTATAAACCATAGGAGCTGAAGGCGTGGACATAAAAGTCAGAATGGCAAAAAAAGATGACGCATTTGAGTTGTCTGAATTGTTCGTTGAGTTTATTGGAACGAGATCTAACATTGAAAAGATCCAATATCAGTTAGACCTATTACATAAGCAACCAAACTACTATGTTGCAGTAGCATGTTTAGAGGAAAAGGTAGTTGGAACAGCCATGGGCATTGTTTGTCCAGATATTGTAGGAGAGTGTCAGCCATACTTGCTTGTAGAAAATGTAGTTGTTTCATCTGTGTACCAGGGAAGTGGAATTGGTAAGAAACTCATGAATGCACTCGAGGATTTTGCTATGGAAAACCTATGCTCTTATATAATCTTAGCTTCTAGTAAAAATCGTGAACAAGCCCATAGATTTTATGAATCAATTGGATATGAGGGTACTAAGCGTGGATTTATTAAACGAATCTGATTTGTTAAATACTAAAGTGCTCTCAGCAATTTCGAAGATGGTAAGGACATCTGATAACAACGCATTCACGTATCGGACTCCCGAGGTGGAAGCAGGGGAGCATACTCAGGGACAACCCTGCACTGGCTAAGTCTTCGACCCGGTAGGCCGATCATTGTGCTCGATCGACCGGCTGCTTAAGCCAGTGAGGGTTCGTGAATGCCCTAACGTTAGACGAAATTATTGTATGATAAACATCTACATGTATCCAAATACTATCAGCAATAATATGAACAATAAATATAATGAATTTATGAAGGAGACTAACAATGAAAGATCCTAGAATTGAACAACTCGCTAACAATCTTATTCAATATTCGGTGAAGCTACAACGAGGGGAAAAAATATTAATTGAGGTTGATGGTTTGGAAATTCCCTTGGCCAAAGAATTGGTAAGACAAGCTTATCTCGTCGGTGGAGTTCCATTTCTATTAATAAATAATCATGAGATATTAAGAGAGATATTAATCGGCTGTACTGAGGAACAATTAAAAGCAATGGCATCTTACGACCTAAATCGAGTAAACGATATGCAAGCCTATATACTTATTAGAGCTGGGGAGAATATGAGTGAATTAAGTGGTGTATCTCCTGAAAAAATGGCGTTGTACAGGAAGTATTACTCTCAACCGATTAATGGCAGACGATACAACAATACAAAGTGGTGTATTCTTCGTTACCCGAATCATGCCATGGCACAGCAGGCGAACATGTCAACGGAGGATTTTGAGGATTTATATTTTAATGTGTGCAATCTGGACTATTCAAAAATGGATAGAGCTATGGATAATCTAATTGAGTTAATGGAGCAAACAGACAAAGTTAAAATTATAGGAGAAGGAACTGAACTAACATTTTCGATTAAAGGCATGCCTTGTATTAAAGATGCAGGAATTATGAACCTTCCAGATGGTGAAGTTTATACGATGCCAGTTAAGGATTCAGTCAACGGAGTTATCTCGTATAATACACCTTCTTTAAAAGAGGGATTCACTTACGAGAACATTCGTTTTGAAATTAAGGACGGCAAAATTATACATGCTACCGGAAATGATTCAGAAAGAATTAATAAATTATTGAATACGGATCAAGGATCGAGGTATTTTGGTGAATTTGGAATTGGTCTTAATCCATATATTGAGAATGTTATGAAAGATACTTTATTTGATGAAAAAATATGGGGAAGCTTTCACTTTACACCTGGATGTGTTCCAGTTAGTTCACCTGGAAATGAAAATTGGTCCGAGCTTCACTGGGATATTGTTAATATCCAAAGGCCTGAATATGGCGGTGGAGAGATATGGTTTGATGATATATTAATCCGCAAAGATGGAATGTTTATTCCTGATATTTTAAAAGGATTAAACCCTGAAAACTTAAAGTGATGATATTGACTTCAAATTTACATCCTTTAAAAAAATTGGATTTGAAATCATGAGTTTGGGGGAGAAATACCCTGGTGTTAAAAGATTTCTATGCACTCTACCAATGAATAAGATCATATAAGAGATGATTCAGGAAGCCAGGGACTTCAAATAACACAATAATCACGCTTCGGGCAGAAAGGAAAAATAGATATTGATGACCGTAATAACACAACTACAAGGACAATTGTCGAAGAATATTTCAAATTTAATACAAGTTGTGAAATTATTAAAATTAGCGGAATGGAAAGCGCGGTTTATCCCTGGGTCGAATAACACGATTGGCGGATTTATACGATGGGTACAAGATGGTACTTATATTGAGAAGGATAGCACCCAATTATGCAAGAAGGATATGATTGAGGTAGCCAAATCGGGAAAATGAAATATTGAATTAATGGAGAACTTTAGTGAGCAGTTTGCCGGTTAGCAGCTGCTCCAATTTTCATTAAGCTAACGGGCATGTTAGTTGAATAAAAACAGGTAGAGCCGAATACGCTCCTTTTTTAAAGCTAAGAGCAGATCCAAAAATTAAGCGAAATCATTATCATTATATACGAACGAATATTTTGTGAAATGAGGTGTAGCAAATGGATTTCTTTAGTGATTTGAATCAATATACAAATGAAATTAAAGATCGCATTGCTGCTTCGGCTGCTGCAATATGCGTTATGAAAGACAACAAGATCCTTCATGAGTGGTATTCTGGATATCATCATTTCCATAAAGGTGCCAGAAGGGTGGATTTGTTCTCTCAATTTAATGTTTATTCAACAAGGGTTACATATGTAGGTCTAGCAGCTGCTATTGCTATACATGATGGCGCAATAAAAAGTCTCGATGAGCCAATAAGTAATTATTTAATGACTTATGACAGTAGCATTCTAAATAACACAACAATTAGACATTTAGTTACAAGGACAACGGGTTTGCAATTTCAAGGAGACGGTGTACTACGTAGATTTGAAGCAGGTACGTCCTTTGAAGGAAAAAGACCTGAAATACTAGCAGCAATTATCAAGAATGCAACCGGAAAAACTGTAGCTGAACTTATAAACAAGCGAGTGTTTGAACCGTTGGGTATAACGGAGACCGAGTGGAGAACAGCAGGTAAAGAATCTTTAGTTTGTGATATAAATGATCCTAATAGCTACCCCACATTAAGACTTGAATCAGATGAAGGTAGTGATCGTAATCTTTATGTAAGCGCAAGGGATCTTGCTTTATGGGGAAATTTCCACTTAAATAAGGGATATTTTCAAGGTCGACAAATCCTTCCCAAAGAGTTGTTTGATAACCTCACTTCTGTCTTAACTCCTTCTTCGTTAGCATCCCATTTACCAAAGCTAGGATCATTCTGGTGGATACAAGACAAGAATGTAAAAAACTCTGAAATGGGCTCGGACCTTCCTGAAGGGAGTTATCAAATTCTTGGAGCTTCAGGATGTTCATGTACTGTTATACCTAAGCTTAAAGCAGTGGTGGTGAGAATGACAAATAGTCTTTGGACTTTTGGAGGGGAAAATGGATTTGATTATATTTCAGATATCCAAAGGTTCGGTAACCTTGCTTGTTCCGCTTTAAATCAATACTCGAATGTCACTCAATGATAAATATTCTGTTACTGGGGTAGGGAGGAGAGAGTTAATGGAAGACTGTATATTCTGCAAAATCGTAAAAGGTGAAGCTAATTCTTGGAAGGTTTATGAAAATGAGTCCGTTTATGCTTTTCTCGATTTAAATCCCGTAAATGAATATCATACTTTAATTATTCCAAAAAGGCATTATGAGAACATTTTTGACACACCTGAAGATGAATTGATAAAAGTAATGTCAGTTGTTAAAAAGAGAACTATGTTATATAACACAAAGTTAGGAATCAAAAATGTCCAGATAATTAACAGTTCAGGACCCGAAGCACAACAAGATGTGTTTCACACCCATTTCCATATTGTCCCTAGGAGACATGGTGACAATCAAGATGTTAACTGGACGACTCACCGAGAATGGCGAGGGAAATTTGATGATTTGTTAATGGCGTTAAGATAGCATTTAACTCTTGGCTATTGTCGGATCAACCAAAGCCTTATTGCGCTAACGGGAAACGTTAGTTCAATACTTGTCACAGCGATTGAGATTTGCTATTAAATGAGCTGAAAGTGAAATTTTGAAAAGCAAACCTGCGGAAGATCGCTCTATATAAAGATAAAGATTATTTTATTGAAATATTTTCTAGGGTATGTCGATTTTTTTATATACCGTTCGTCAATTAAATAGAGGCAAGAAAGAATGCTTCAAACTCAC
>NZ_JBNNUS010000008.1:42161-315734 GCF_050279985.1 Paenibacillus sp. NPDC093718 | reverse complement strand
AAAAGCCCCACGTTCTCCCGGCTACCACCATCTTAAAGCACCTATAAAATTAGGCCAACCAAAATTTCTGGCTGACCTAATAATACGAAAAAGCCCCCAAAGTGGGGCCTTGCTCCGAAGTCCATTCAGCTCCTTTGCGGGGCCCCGGTAATTTATCATTTCTATAATGTCAAAAAAAGCCGCCCGATAAACGGAACGACTTCTCTTTCGTATGTAGCTATTCTTAGATGATATGGTTGAATACCATGAAGAAGATCATAACCAAGAGCAGCAAGGAAAGAAGTGCGCTAAGCGTACCCAGCTTGCTTGTTTCTTCCTTCACTTCACGCTTCTCGCGGATCCCTGCAAGCGCATTCTTCAATGGCTTGCTCATGATGCCTCCAATAGCAAACATCGCCAGCAGCAATACCGTTACAATGATCATCCAAGGAACCGAATACTCGCCTTGGGACATCATGTATCCGCCAGTCAACAACTGAATAACTAAGCCGTACTGAGCAAAACGATTCGCTACTCGAATCGTATTAACGGCTCCTTCTTGAGCGCCGAGGGACAGCTTCTGAATACCGCCAACAACAAACGGCAGAATCAAGTAAAATCCTAGCGCCGCCGTACCGACCATATGCAGAAAAAATGTCACGTTCCACATAAACAATTCCTCCAAAGTCGTTAGTGTGATTTTTATTACATTAAGTTCATCGTCTCTTATTATACTGGAGAGATCATCCAAAGAAAAGCAATCCCGCCCCGAATCATGGGACGGGATTGCATTATTAGACGATTTTGTGAATCCTGATTCAAATTACAGGCTCACGACCGAAGTGACGTTGCGTACGGATTCCGCCGACTTATCCAGCGCCGCTTTCTCTTCGGCGGTCAGCTCCAGCTCGAAAATCCGCTCGATGCCGTCTCCGCCGAGAATGGCCGGTACGCCCATGAACAGGTTGTCATAACCGTACTCGCCTTCCAGAAGGGCAATAACCGGAATAATCCGTTTTTTGTCCTTTAGAATCGCTTCCGTCATTTGTACCAGGGAAGCAGCCGGCGCATAGTATGCGCTGCCGTTACCCAGCAGGTTCACGATTTCGCCGCCGCCGACCCGCGTACGCTGCACAATCGCTTCAATGCGCTCAGCCGGAATCAGCGTGTCGATCGGAATGCCGCCCACGCTGGAGTAGCGAACGAGCGGAACCATGTCATCGCCATGGCCGCCAAGTACGAATCCGCGGACATCCTCAACGGATACGTTCAGCTCTTGCGCGATGAAGGTGCAATAACGGGCCGTATCCAGTACGCCGGATTGGCCGATGACGCGGTTCTTTGGAAATCCGAGCGTGTTGTATGCCACATAGGTCATGGCATCCACCGGGTTGCTCAGAATGATGACCGTGGCGTTCGGTGCGTGACTCTTCACATTCTCACATACGGATTTCACGATCCCTGCATTGGTATTAACGAGGTCATCGCGGCTCATGCCCGGCTTGCGGGCTACACCTGCTGTAATGATTACGATATCGGAATTAGCTGCATCCTCATAGTTGGATGTACCGACTATGTTGCTGTCAAATCCTTGAACGGGACTTGCTTCGAGCATATCCAGCGCTTTACCTTTGGTTGGGTTCTCGAGCTGCGGGATATCCAGCAGCACCACATCACCCAATTCTTTTTGAGCAAGCATCAGGGCGGTAGTCGCACCTGTGAAGCCAGCACCTACTACCGTAATCTTTTTACGAGTAATTGCCACGATGAATCTCCTCCTTACAGGTTTTTAATGATTTCGTCTGCGAACTCGGAGCATTTCACTTCTGTAGCGCCTTCCATCAGGCGGGCGAAGTCATAAGTCACGGTTTTGTTGTTGATGGATGTTTCCATGCCTTTGTAGATCAGGTCAGCCGCTTCCTGCCATCCGAGGTGCTCAAGCAGCATGACGCCGGAGAGGATAACGGAACCAGGGTTTACTACGTCTTTGTCTGCATATTTCGGAGCTGTACCATGAGTCGCTTCGAAAATTGCATGTCCTGTTACATAGTTGATGTTAGCCCCTGGAGCGATACCGATACCGCCAACTTGTGCAGCCAGCGCGTCAGACAGATAGTCCCCGTTCAGGTTCAATGTCGCAATGACATCAAAGTCGGTTGGACGAGTCAGAACTTGCTGCAGCGCAATGTCGGCAATCGCATCTTTAACGATGATTTTGCCAGCTTCTTCAGCCGCTTTTTGAGCAGCGTTAGCCGCATCTACGCCGTCTTTGTCCTTGATGATATCGTATTGAGCCCAAGTGAACACTTTATCGCCGAATTCAGCTTCAGCCACTTCGTAACCCCAGTTTTTGAAGGCACCTTCTGTAAATTTCATGATGTTACCTTTGTGAACCAGTGTCACGGATTTGCGGCCATGCTTGATCGCATACTCAACCGCTGCACGTACAAGACGCTTGGAACCTTCGGAGGATACAGGCTTGATCCCGATGCCGGACGTTTCCGGGAAGCGGATTTTGTTTGCTCCCATTTCGTCTTGAAGGAACTTGATCATTTTCTTCACTTCTTCGGAGCCTTCTTTATACTCAATACCTGCGTAGATATCTTCTGTGTTCTCACGGAAAATAACCATGTCAACCAGCTCAGGGCGTTTTACCGGAGATGGTACGCCGTTGAAGTAACGAACAGGGCGCAGGCAAGTGTACAGGTCAAGCTCTTGGCGAAGGGCAACGTTCAGGGAACGGATACCGCCGCCGATTGGCGTTGTAAGTGGTCCTTTGATAGCAACGATGTACTCGCGAATCGCTTCAAGCGTATCGTTCGGGAGCCATTCACCGTATGTATTGTATGCCTTCTCACCGGCAAATACTTCATACCAGGCAATTTTCTTGGAACCGTTATATGCTTTTTCTACTGCTGCATCCAGGACGCGCTTGGAAGCTTTCCAGATGTCACGGCCTGTGCCGTCGCCTTCAATAAAAGGAATGACAGGGTTGTTAGGCACCTGCAGGGTTCCGTTATCAATCGTGATTTTCTCGCCTTCAGTTGGTAATGCGAATTTTTCCAATTTCATGAGTATGAGTTCCTCCTTCGAATATGGTTCTTGTCTCTAGCCATTCCCAAAATACTCGCGAATAGGCACAGAGAAACCCGCCACCCGCGATTCACTCACGTTTGAGCGGTTCTCTAGCCTATTGTACATGATTGCCAGCCACTTAGCGAAGTTCTATCGGCACATATTTTTGGTCGGTCATCCCTGTATACTCTGCGCGCGGGCGGATGATACGGTTGCCTTCATACTGCTCAAGAATATGCGCGGTCCATCCGGATACACGGCTGATGGCAAAAATCGGCGTAAACAATTCATGTTCGATGCCGAGCTGCGTATAGACCGATGCGGAATAGAAATCAACGTTCGGCTTCAGCCCTTTTTGGTTGGTAACCGTTTCGTCGATCAGCACCGACATGTCGTACAGCGTGGTGTCGCCTTTCATTTCACCAAGCTCGCGCGACATTTTTTGGAGATGCTTCGCGCGCGGATCGCCGTTTTTGTATACGCGGTGTCCAAAGCCCATTATTTTTTCACGGTTGTCCAGCTTCTCCTGAATGTAAGCCTGGGCCCGATCAATCGAACCGACTTCGTTCAGCATCTTCATGACGGCTTCATTCGCGCCGCCGTGCAGAGGACCTTTAAGCGCGCCAATAGCGGAAGTAACGCCTGAATATATGTCGGACAGCGTGGCTACGGTTACACGAGCAGAAAACGTGGATGCGTTAAGCTCGTGATCCGCGTGCAATACCAGTGCCTGGTCCAGAGCCTTGATCGAAGTCTGATCAGGATCTTCGCCTCTGAGCATATACAGGAAATTCTCCGCGATGGAGACGCCGGCTTTCGGAGCCACCGGCTCTTTACCCTGACGAACACGGGCGATGGCAGCAATGATCGTTGGAAGCTGAGCTTGAAGTTTAACCGCTTTCTTCTCATTCGATTCACGGCTCATATCGTCGCCTTCGGCGTCATACAGAGCAAGCGCGGATACAGCCGAGCGAAGCGCAGCCATCGTATTGGTATCCTTCGGATACAATTTGATCTGCTGGATAAGCTCATCCGGAATGGCAGCATAGTCGCTCAAATCTTGTTGAAGGGCCTTAAGCTCTTCAGCATTCGGAAGCTTTCCGAACCAGAGCAGATAGGCTACCTCTTCAAAACTTGCATGTTCTGCGAGATCGTCAATATCATATCCACGGTAAGTCAGAACGCCATCGACGATCGAACTAATCGCGGAGGTGGTAGCTACAATGCCTTCCAAACCCTTGGTAGCTGTCATGCAACATCTCTCCTTTATGATCGGGATAAACTGAACTATTTTGACATTCATGAAAACATTTTCATGAAGTCGGATAAAAAAGAAAAACGCGAAAAAAATTGCTATGGTCCTAGTCACAAACCTTCTCATATCATACTGGATTTTGTCTGATATGTGAACATGAGGAGCGACATTCGCCGCATCAAATTGTTTTATCGACACCATAAACATTTTTTTGAAATCACTTACAATTCCATTATACCTGTGATAATTCTCATTGTCGAATCATGAAGACAAGCGTTTTCCAACTCTTTATCCTTATATTGAATCTCCTTGCATACGTATAGGAATGAGCGTTTCTGCTCGTCCCTGAAGTGCTGCAAAGGAGTGTGATTGTTTGGAACGATTGATGCTCAAGCGTTTTGGCCGGGGAGTGTGGGTGCTGTCTTCCATCTTCGTGATTGCCTATTTGATCTATGTACTGCTGCCGCTGCTTTACCCCTTCCTTCTGGCCTGGATCATCGCCTATGCCATGAATCCTTGCGTGCGCCTGCTTCAGCGGAGTTTGAAGCTGCCGCGGTGGCTCGCTGTCATGTTGTCCCTGCTGCTGTATTTCGGAGCGGCTCTGCTGATTCTCACGGCAGCCGTCACGAGACTGGTCAAGGAGCTGATTATCCTGTCCCAGTCCTTCAATCTTCATATTGATGCCTGGATGGAATGGCTGACCGCCTGGACCCAGAATGATAGCTTCCAGAATATCATCAATGAGATTAGCCGGTTCTATCAGAACAACCCGAATTATCACGATACCATCAATCAGAACATTACCCGCACGACGCAAACGATTGGCACGGCCGTGACCGACCTCGTTACCGGTATTTTTAACGGAATTTTGCAAATTATTTATTACCTGCCGAACTTAGGCACGATTCTCATCGTCGTTTTGCTGTCCACGTTCTTTCTCAGCAACAGCTGGGAGCGCCATAATCGCGCACTTATCCGCATCCTGCCCGACGTCATTCGCAAACCCATGATCTATATTTTCACAGATCTAAAAAAAGCGCTGTTCGGATTCGCGAGGGCCCAGCTGATTCTGATCTCCATCACGGCCCTGATCGTCATGATTACGCTTTATGCGCTCGGGGTCGATTCCGCCTTCTCCATCGGTCTTCTGATCGGCTTGGTGGATCTTCTCCCCTACTTGGGCGTCGGCATCGTCCTAATCCCCTGGTCGCTGTATGCCTTTATGTCGGGCGACCTGACGCTTGGCATCGGACTAACCGTCCTGTACAGCATCATCCTGATCGTCAGACAGATCATGGAGCCCAAGGTGCTCGCCAGCAGTGTGGGACTGGACCCGCTCGCCGCCCTGCTGGGCATGTTCGTCGGTCTCAAGCTGTTCGGCATTCTGGGACTGATTATAGGTCCAGTGTCGCTTGTCATCCTGGATGCTTTTCACCGGGCCCACGTATTCAAGGACCTAAGGAATTATATTATCGGAGGCAGGTTCAGATAGCAGTCAAACGAACAAGCTTGACTCGGCCTATAGTTATAGTGATCAGATTATCACAGGATTAATAAGGTACTTCATGATTGCTGATTCCTGATATTTCCTCGTGCTCCATAAATAAATAGACCGGCCCATGATGGGCCGGTCTTATGGGTGATCCTGTTTGTATTACCTGCGAAAGATCGTAATCTTGCCGTTTTCCATATTTTTCTTCATCCATTTCAACAGCAAAATCCGATACAGCGGGCGAGTCAGCGGAAATATCAGCGTAAATCCGATTATGTCAGTTACAAAGCCCGGCAGAATAAGCAGCACTCCACCCGCAAATATACATAGGCCATCGGCCATGGAAGCACCCGGAACCATGCCTGAGTTCATTCTCTGCTTGGCATCTTCCATCGCTTTGCGACCTTCAAACCTCATCATGGCCACGCCAACCGCAGAGGTCAGCAGTGTCAATAGCAAGGTATTCATGCCACCCACGCGATCCGCAACAAACTGGAAGCCGAATATTTCAATAGCAGGCACGAAGATAATCGCTGCCAGCAACCATTTGAACATGAAGCTACTCCTTCCTCCCCCAAAGGGTGTCCCTCAATGCATCATACAGCTTTGGCGCGCATTTATCCAGTCGGGCGGGTTTCCACTCTCTATTCAGCCATACATGACGGGTCGCGCCGGCCGTTAACAAGGCACCGGGAAGCTCGGATTCGGGAGACAGGTCCATCGTCCCCAAATCTGCCTGCTCCTGTTCGCTTAGCAACCGGACCTCATATTCATAGTGTATTCGAAGCGGGGAGAAAGCAGTCATTCTGGTAAATACCGTTACAAGATCATCATACCTCGCAGGCTGGCGGTACTTGATATCAAGATCAACTACCGGGAGGAGGACACCTTCTTCTTCCATTCCGCGATACGTAAATCCCATTTCACGGATCATTTGGGTACGCCCGATCTCGAACCAGTTTAAATAGTTCGCGTGGTATACAACACCCATTTGATCGCTTTCCTGGTAACGCACCCGAAATGACGTCCAGAACCAGCGGCTTAGTGTCGGTACGGATGGTTTAGGCATCAACATCACCCCTTATCTATGCAAAAAGCAATGGTCGACAGAATCATCGTCCATTGCTTATATTCTGCTATATTCAGAATCCAACGGATTCTTGACGGTTGTATTACTTCTCCTGTGGAATTTGATCCACTTTCAGGAGGTTGGTCGAACCGGAACGGCCAAGTGGTACGCCTGCTGTAATCACAACAAGATCGCCTTCTTTCACGAGTCCGGACTTCACGCCGCCTTGCAGCGCGTAATCAAACATCTCGTCCGTAGAAGAAGCCTGTTCGCCTTTAACCGGCGTTACGCCCCAAGTCAGTGCCAAACGTCTCAATGTTCTGTCTTGAGTCGTGACGGCGACGATAGGAGCCTCTGGACGGTATTTGGATACCATGCGAGCTGTTTGACCGGATTCCGTGGACGAAATGATGGCTTTGGCATTCAGGTCAAGTGCCGAGATCGCAACGGATTGGCTGATTGCTTCGGTAACGCTGGTATCTTGAGCAATACGCTGCTTCAAGAACATTTCACGGTAGTTCAGCGCGGATTCCGCTTTCTCCGCGATACGGGACATGGTCAATACGGATTCTACAGGGTATTTACCTGCAGCCGTTTCGCCGGACAGCATGATGGCATCAGTACCGTCAAAAATCGCATTGGCAACGTCACTTGCTTCCGCACGGGTAGGACGTGGGTTGCGCTGCATGGAATCCAGCATTTGCGTAGCCGTAATGACCGGTTTGCCAGCCAGGTTACATTTTTCGATCATGCGTTTTTGAACCAATGGAACTTCCTCTGCCGGAATCTCAACGCCGAGGTCGCCACGGGCTACCATCAAGCCGTCGGATACTTCGAGGATTTCATCCAGGTTGTCAACGCCCTGCTGGTTCTCGATTTTGGAGATGATTTGGATGTGCTCGCCATTATGCTTCTTCAGCAATTCGCGAATTTCAAGCACGTCACTTGCTTTACGAACGAAGGAAGCGGCAATAAAATCGATGCCCTGTTCGATCCCGAAAATGATATCGTTGGCGTCTTTTTCCGTAATGCCTGGGAGAGAAATCGCGACTCCCGGTACGTTTACACCTTTTTTGCTCTTAATGGTTCCGCCATTGACGATGCGGCATCTGATTTCAGTGCCTTGAATCTCTACCACGGTCAGACCGATCAGACCGTCATCGATCAAGATCGTGGATCCGACTTGAACATCTTGCGGCAACTCTTTATAAGTAATGGACAAACGATTCTTATCACCAAGGATTTCCTCGGTAGTAAGGGTGATATATTCATCTTGTACAAGCTCAATCGGTTCCACTTCAAGTTTACCTGTACGGATTTCCGGTCCTTTGGTGTCAAGCAGGATCGCTACCGTTTTGTTCAACTCTTCGCAAGCTTGGCGGATGTTCTTGATCCGGTTGCCATGCTCCTCGAAGTCGCCGTGAGAGAAGTTCAGACGAGCCACGTTCATGCCGGCCATAATGAGCTTCTTGGTGTTTTCCAACGATTCACTGGAAGGACCGATGGTACATACAATTTTTGTTTTGCGCATTTGGGTTTCCTCCGTTTATTAAAGGGTTCTCTATATCTCTTTTTCCAACAACTAAATCTACTACAAAAAGTCTAATTTGTATAGGAACTTTGTCATATCGTCACATACTCATCAGAACTTTTACAAAATCGCGTCTTCCTGTTCCGCCTTCGCAAAATCGAATTCGCCAATCTTGCGGAATTTGCGGTACCGGTCTTCCTTCAACTCGCAGGCATCCATAACGGATAGTTCTTTCAGCTGGCGGATCAGTGCGCTTTGAATCGCGGCGGCCGTCTCTTCATAGTTGCGGTGCGCACCGCCCTTAGGCTCCGGTATAATTTCCTCAATGACTTCCATCTCGAGCAGGTCCTTAGCGGTGATCTTCATGGCTTCCGCAGCCTGATCCGCTTTGGATGCGTCCTTCCACAGAATGGATGCGGCCCCGTTCGGTGAAATGGCAGAGTAGATAGCATGCTCAAGCATCAGCACACGATTGCCTACGGCCATCGCAAGAGCACCGCCGCTTCCACCTTCGCCGATGACCACACAAACAATAGGCACCCCAAGGGACGACATTTCCCGTAGATTACGGGCAATCGCCTCGGACTGACCTCTTTCTTCTGCTGTATTACCCGGATATGCGCCTTTTGTATCTATAAACGTGATAACAGGACGCTTGAACTTGTTCGCCTGCTGCATAAGCCGCAGGGCTTTACGGAAGCCTTCCGGATGCGGACTTCCGAAGAAACGCGCGATATTGTCCTTCGTATCCTTACCGCGCTGCTGACCGACCACCGTGACGGGAACACCGTCAAGTTTGGCCAAGCCGCCGACAACGGCAAGATCGTCCCCGTAGAGACGATCTCCATGCAGCTCGATAAAATCCGTAAAGATCAGCTGGATCAAATCAAGCGACGTCGGTCGCTGCTGATGACGGGCCAGATGCATTTTCTGGGAAGGAGAAATCGACGAGTAGATTTCTTCCTCCAAGCGACTATATCGTTCTTCCAGGCGGGCGATTTCATCCGTGAAATCGATCCCTTTTTCCTGTCCGAATTGTTTCAATTCATCAATCTTCTTGCGCATTTCGGCAAGTGGCATTTCAAAAGGCAATTCGCCTGACATCAGAATCCCCCTTTCACGGTATGCATCTCCAGCAGCTTACCAAGCATGGAGCGCATATCTTTCCGATGAATAACCATGTCAAGCTGACCATGCGCCAAGTTGAACTCCGCTGTCTGGAAATCATCCGGCAGCTTCTGGCGAATGGTCTGTTCAATAACGATACGGCCCGCAAAACCGAATACGGCTCCCGGCTCGGCAATATTGATATCGCCAAGCGTCGCAAAGCTGGCGGATACACCGCCGGTCGTCGGATCCGTTATCACTGAAATATAGAGCCCGCCGAGCTCGTTAAACCTGGACAGGGCTGCGCTTGTTTTGGCCATCTGCATCAAACTGAGAATGCTCTCCTGCATCCGGGCGCCGCCGGAGGTGGAGAAAATAATGAGCGGTAAACGCTTGTCCGTCGCAAACTCGATCGCTCGGGTGATTTTTTCCCCGACGACGGAGCCCATGCTTCCCGTGAAGAAATCAAAACTCATCACGGCCACCACAACAGGCTGGCCGAGAATCGACCCTTGACCGGTAATAACCGCATCATGAAGACCGGATTTCATCTTCTGCTGCTCGAGCTTGGCCGCATATCCCGGAAACTTGAGCGGATCCACCGAGATCATATCCGCATCAAACTCTTCAAAGCCTGTCTCATCCAGCGTCATGGCAATCCGTTCTACTGCGTTCAGGCGCATATGATGTCCGCATTCCTGACACACCTTCAGATTCTTCTCAAGCTCTTTGCTGTATTGAATGGTGCCGCACTTAGCACACTTATTCATCAGTCCTTCCGGAATTTCCCGTTTCGGGCGTTCGCCTTCCTGAGGCTGCCCTGCTGTCCCAAGTCGTTCCGATGGGATCGTTGCGTATTTCCTTTTTTTCTGAAACAAGTCTTTAAACACAACTACACCTCTCCAGCCGTAAATTTGAATGGCCGCTGCAATAGCACATCGCCGATCCGTACGCTAAGCTTCGCTATGTAACCCAGATGAAACTAGGGGTGCAATATCGAATTCAACACTTCCTGTACTTCCTCAAGCTCTCCGGAGGGTACCAAAATCTCAAACTGCTGTTTGGAAAGATTCACAGGACGGCTTTGAACCAAAAAACCTTCTTCCGTTAGCCTGGTCTTGATCATTTCCGCCACCTTTGCAGTTGGCGCAATATAGATTACCGTCCACATGCCTTTCAGATCCCCCTAATCTCGTCCCACAGGCATATCCTGAGCCGATATAATGGATAATGATAACATACTTCAGTTTTTACCTCAACAAAGAGAGCAGGGGGCTGAAAGCCAAATCTATACCCTCAGGCAGCGATTCGACACCGCTCGTGCTAATCAGTCAGAACCCGCGGTATAATGCGCCGCATCAGGATTGTTATGCGCGATGCGCGAGGAAGCGGCAGCGGCGATGCCTGCAACGAGATCATCCAGAAACACATGAATCCCGTCCGTTTTTTCATTTAATATCTCAATCACGCCAATTTTTTCTTTATCCAGGTAGCCGAAACTGGTCAGTCCAATCATGCCGTATATGCTCGTGACACCGAGCGCCATGGTCTCATCCACTCCGTAAAGCGGTTCGTCTTGCTCCATAATCGATTGCAGCGGCTCCGGCAGCAGTTTCTTCTCCGCCAACTCATCCAGCGCAATGCCCGTGTACAGCGTATACTGCACTTCGCGCTTGCCGAGAACGGCCCGGACGCTTTCTTCACATTGCTCGATGGTTAGCTTCGGATGATAACGCTGTTGAAGCTTCAACACAATATCCGCGATGGAGCTTACGCTGACTCCTCTGCGGCTGAGCATGCTTTCTGCCAAGTCCATTGACATCACAAATCCCCCCCGCGTCTTTGGCCGCGCTCTTTCAATCCTTCTCTATCATGAAAGAGCCTTCTTCATGCTAGTACTCGGCCAACATTACCTGTAGTGTCCTAATTGTATGCGGGAGGGATGCGAAACGTTCTTAAATTTTCATGTTACTTCACTTTAACGGTGTCCTTGCCCAGCATGCTTTCCATTTCGGCAAAAAGCTCTGTGGAAGGCTTAATTCGATAGGCATCGCTAAGCGCAAGCACCTTCTGGCTCCGCTCATAAAACAGCACCGTTGGCACATGCCCCGGATGCTGCTGCAGGAGCTCTTTCAGCTTCACCAGCAGCTCCGATTGCTCCGCATCGGCCGTTATTTTCACAAACACACGCTGCTCAGCCTTATGATTCGATACGACGGTACGAGATTCCTTCTCGGGCGATAGGCTGTCACCCGACGCTTCGTTTCGGATAGAGGACGAATCCTGTCCACTCCGGGCGGCAAGCGGCTCCGGAGTCGGGACTGCCGATGGATTACCGGCCAAAACCGGCTGGTTGCCGGCTGCACCCGATTTACCACTACGGCCGTTATTCTCTCCGCCGGATCTTCCTCTGCCGCCCGCTGTTCCCCGAACCTTGCTCCGGTGAACCAGTTGACTCAAGGTTTGCGGCTCAAGCGGCGCGATTTCTTCGGCCAGCAGCTTGAAGCCTTCGTCCTGCAGCTGAACCTTCGCCCGGATCGCGAGCAGCGCGCCTTTCTCAATCAGATGCGCGCTTCGCTTCCACACTTCAGGAAAGAGAACGACCTCGCAGCGCTCAATCTGATCCTCGCACTCCATGAAGGCCATCGCCTTTCCCTGTTTCGTCGTAATGGTCTTCAGTGTAACCACCATCCCGGCAACCGTAGCCATCGACTCATCTTCCGCTTCATGGAGATCCATTAACCGATCAGCTCCGGACTCCGTCAGCGTATCTTCGAAGCCGTCCAGCGGATGGCCGGACAAATACATGCCCAGCAGCTCGCGTTCGAATTCGAGCTGCTGACTTGCGGTATACGGCGGGATGTCCGGATATTCGATGTCCCAATTCGTGGTTTCCACGAAGTCGAAGAGCTGAATCTGGAGATCATCCCGTTCCTTTCTCCACTTCACGGCCGCTTCGACCGTTTCGTCCAGCATGGCAACCAGCTGGGAACGGTGTCCCTGCAAGGAATCAAAAGCCCCCGCCTGGATAAGCGACTCGATCACACGCTTGTTGCATACGCGAAGGTCCACCCGGCGGCAAAAATCGAGCAGGCTTTCAAACGGCTTTTCACGCCTGATCTCGACGATATTCTCCACCGCCTGCGTGCCTACGTTCTTGATCGCGGCTAGCCCGAATCGGATTCCGCCTCCGGCCGGACGTTGGACTTCATCATCACCGCCCTGGGCAGCAGAACCGCTCATGACCGGCGTAAAATACGTTCCGCTTTCGTTGACGTCCGGCGGCATGACCTCGATGTCGAGGCGCCGTGCCTCCAGCACGTATTCGGCTACTTTCCGGTGGCTGCCCATAACGGCAGTCAGCATGGAAGCCATGAACGGAACCGGATAGTGCGCCTTAAGATAAGCCGTCTGGAAAGCCAGCACGCCGTAAGCGGCGGCATGGGCACGGGGGAATCCGTAGTTCGCGAACCGGACGATCATATCGTACACGCGGTTGGCCTCATCCTCGCTATAACCGAGTTTGAGACTGCCTGAAACGAAATGGCTTCGCTCTCGGTCCAGCACTTCACGCTTCTTCTTCGACACCGCTCTTCGCAGCAAATCCGCTTCCCCGAGCGAGAAGCCGGCCATCGTCGAAGCAATCTGCATGATCTGCTCCTGATAGACGATAATGCCGTACGTATCGCCTAATATCGGGATCAGATCCGAATGGGGATACTCCGGCTCAATCCGGCCGTGCTTGGCTTGAATGAACTTCGGAATAAATTCCATGGGACCCGGACGGTATAAGGCATTCACGGATACGATATCCTCAAACACCGAAGGTTTCAGATCCTTCAGCACCCGCCGGATGCCCGCGGATTCGAGCTGAAATACGCCCGTGGTATCGCCGCGTCCCAGCATCTCATACGTCAGATGATCGTCATCCGGCACTTGTTCGAAATCGAGTGTTCTGCCGGTCAATTCTTGAATCCATCTCAGGGTGCGCTCAATAATGGACAACGTCCGCAGACCCAAAAAATCCATCTTGAGCAGGCCAACGCTCTCCAGATTCTCCATGGAATACTGCGTCAGCGCCGTCTTCTCGCTGCCTTCCTGCAGCGGAACCGCATCCGTCAACGGATCGCGGGAAATGACAATGCCTGCTGCATGCGTCGAAGCATGGCGGGGCATGCCCTCAACCTTCATCGCCATATCGATCAGCTCGCGCACCTTCGGCTTCGTCTCGTACTGCTCCTTCAGCTGCGGGCTTTGCTCCATCGCTCCCGCGATGCTGATGCCCAGATGGTTAGGGATCAGCTTGGCCGCCTTATCCACATCGCCGAACGGCACATTCAGCGCACGTCCGACATCACGGACGGCCGCCCTTGCCGCCATCGTACCGAACGTAATAATCTGGGCGACATGCTCTTTCCCATATTTATCCACCACATAATCAATGACCTCTTCCCGGCGCTCGTCACTGAAGTCGATATCAATATCCGGCATCGTAATCCGCTCCGGATTCAGGAATCGTTCAAACAACAATTTATATTTCATCGGGTCCACATTCGTAATCTGAAGAGTGTAAGCAACCAGACTGCCCGCCGATGAACCCCGGCCCGGTCCAACCGCGATGCCTTGCCGATGGGCATAGGCGATAAAGTCCCATACGATCAGGAAATAATCGCTGAAGCCCATATTCTCGATGACGCCGAGCTCATAGTTCAGTCGCTGCTCCAGCTCGCTGCGTTGCGCTTCATCCTGCCACCGCTCCGTATTCCCGTAACGTTCTTGCAGACCGTTCAAGCAGAGCTCCCGCAAGTATTCGGCTGCATTTCTCCCTTCCGGAAGAGAGCTGTATGCCGGCAAAATGGACTTGCCGAACTCCAGCTCCAAATTGCACTGGTCCGCAATCTTAGCCGTATTCAGTATAGCTTCAGGCACATGGGGATACAGACGCTCCATTTCGCTGCCGCTCTTTAAATATAGCTGATTCGTCTGGATTTGCAGCCTGTCTTCATCTTCCACCGTTTTGCCCGTACCGATGCAGATCAGGACGTCCTGAACCTCGGCATCGCTCTCGGCTAGATAATGTACATCATTGGTGGCGACCAATGGAATGCCGGTCTCGCGGCTCAGCTGAATCAGCTGGGGATTCACGCGCTTCTGCTCGGGAATTCCATGATCCTGCAGCTCCAGATAGTAGTCTTCTCCAAAAATCGCCTGGTAACGAAGCGCAGCCGCTTTCGCCTCCGCTTCGCGTCCATGAAGCAGATGCTGAGGAACCTCGCCGCCCAAGCAAGCGCTGAGACATATGATGCCTTCATGATGGGCGGCAAGCGCCTCCATATCGATTCGGGGTCTGTAATGGTACCCCTCCAGATGCCCGATCGAGCACAGCTTCATCAAATTGCGATAGCCGGTCTCATTCTTGGCAAGCAGAATCAAATGATAGATCGGCTGATCCTTCCGGCTTCCCCGTTCCTTGCGGGAGCCTGCCGTGATATAGGCTTCGCAGCCGATAATCGGTTTGATGCCTTGCGCCATGCAGGCTTTATAGAACGGAATGGCACCATACATCACGCCATGATCCGTCAGCGCCAGCGATTTCATGCCAAGCGCCGCCGCTTCCCGCACCAGGTCACCGATACGTGCCGCTCCATCGAGCAAACTGTATTCGCTATGCACGTGCAAATGCACGAAAGAGCTCATCGTAACGCCTTCCTTTCGTCGGTACATGTATATTTAAAATCAATCCAGAAATATCTGAAAAAGTCTTTATACCATTTTATCATAATCCCGCTAGGCCCGCCCATAGAATGAAACTAGGGAATACGTGGACAGGCGGTTGCCGTGACATCCACCAAGAGAAGAAAGGAGACATGAGGGCATGAGCGTTTTTTTATCCAAAGCGATCCTGGACTTTTTTATAGCCTTCGGCATCGTGCTGGGGGGTGCCATGGTGGGAGGCGTGGGCGCCGTGCTGTCCCTGCAGCCCCCCACCGTGACCATGCTTGAGGTCGCAGACCGGATTAAGATATGGGCGCTTGCGGCAGCCATAGGGGGCACCATTGATCCGATGCGGGTCATTGAAAGCAACGTGGCCGTCGGCAATTTATCCCCTGCCATCAAGCAGGTTTTATATCTAGGTTTTGCATTTCTCGGAGCACATATGGGCAGCGAGCTGGTCAAATGGGTGTGCTCCAGCCGGAGCTGATTGATGCGCGTACCTCCAGCCCACCGCTTCCGCCCCTTCTATCAGGTCGCATCCATCTTCGTGCTGGGGATGGTTGTCGGCAGCATCGTCTACAACTCGGTCTATCATGCAGCCTACAATAAACTATGGGAAACGAATCAAGACCAGCAGATCAAAATTGCACAATATGAAGAAGACATCGATTCGTTAAAAAAATACAATAAACAATCCACGGTCATCAAAGAAATCAAGATCCGCAGCGAGCAAAACGACAGGGAGCCGCTGGATCCCGTCATCATCAAAGAGCTCGTCAGGCTTATGAGCGACGATCTGGCAGCCCTTCGCGGCCGCAACGTGTTTGATATCGACGCGGACAGCAAGCTGACGCGCTCACTCCTCGGAGACAAAATTTATACGGTCCGCGAAAAGGATTATAAGGTCCAAATCAAGACCATGCTCGTTATGGAAGGCGTCCTGCAAATCTGGGTTAGCGTTGTTCATGTGGATGCAAAGTCAACCGGATCATGATACAATACCGTTATCGTAAATGATCGAATCTAACATGCTTTTAGAGGTTGTTCAAAAAGTCATCTTTTGATCACGAAGCAGCACATGAACACATACCTTTAGCCACATTGCGAGCATGTTACCGAATATGAAGGAGCCTTCCATTCCATGATAACCGTCATCCACTATATCCTGTACATCGTTCTCGTTCTGTCCGTGGTCGCGGCGGCGCTCTATAGCATTCGCGCCCGGCGTGTAGCGGATCCCGCTGACCGCGGCATGTATATGTCCATGATGAACCTCTGTATGGGCATTATGCTGGTGTCCCTTTCGCTGATCTGCATGTTTCTGTTCAGCGGCTCCACGCCGGCTGTCATTGTAGAAGCCGTGTTCTTGGTGCTTGGCGCATTTAATATATTTGCCGGTATAAGAAGCCGCACCTATTACAGCAGACTGAAGAATTCGCGGACGGCCAGCTAAGTTAAACTGAACGGAACAGGGGCATCCAGCAAGGTCCATAAAGACCTGCAGGATGCCCCTTTATTTTGTCCGAAGTTTACTTTAGCCGTGATCGATCGCCTGCATCGTCATGACCGCTTTTGCAATCAGGTTCGTCTGATGCTGGATCTCGATTTCCATCTTACAGGTACGGCGGCTGATTTCCAGCAATTTCGGCATAATGACGATCGGATCCTCGATCTGCACGGGCCGGATGAAATACGTCGACAGATGGTCCAGCACATGATCCCAGCCGCTGATATCCTTAGCCGCTTTAACCGCAGCTTGGCTCATGACGGTCGTGAGCACCCCTTGCGAAATCGTTCCAAGTTCTGAAGCCATTTGGGGCGTGATAAAACCGTGAAAGAACAAACGCCCTTCCTCATCCCGATCCTCTGCAATCCCATTCCAGATCAGCTGATCAAACGTCTCGCCAAGCTGAGGCTGGTTTCGCGCATCCCGCAGTGCCCCTAACACTTCTTTACGAGTAACCGTTGCAAGCAGCTTGCGGTTCCGATCCACGATCGGTAGAAAATCGATCCCTTCCCACATCATAATCTGCGCCGCAGATGCGAGCGACGTTTTCATGCTTGCCGTTACCGGGTTGCGGGTCATCGCTTTCTCGATCGGCTGAGTTTCGGCGAGCCCTTCCACATCCCGAACCCCGACGATGCCGATGACCCGGTTCCATTCGTCTGTTACCGGATACCGGATTTGCCCGGTCGCCTGTGAAATCCGTTTGAATTCCTGAACGGTGACGGAGTTTTTCAACTGGTGATTCTTCGGTTTATCATGAGCGATATCCTCCACCAGCATAATTTTCTTCTTGATTAATCGGTCAAAAATGGCGCGGTTAATCATGGAGGCGACGGTAAACGTGTCATGCCTAGACGATATAATGGGCAGATGCAGCTGGTCTGCCAGCTGTTTCACTTCCCGGCTGGTTCCGAAACCGCCCGTAATCAACACGCCCGCCCCCTGCTCAAGTGCCAGGGAATGGGCATCTTCGCGGTTACCGACAATCATGAGGCTTCCGGCATCGATATATCGAATCATCGCCTCCACCTTCATGGCGCCAATCACGTACTTATGCAGGCTTTTATTAAGCCCTTCCGCACCGCCAAGGACATGCCCTTCCACAATTTCAACGACATCGGCAAACGTAAGCTGCTCGGATATGTTACGCGGCTTCCGTTCCACACGAACCGTACCGATCCGTTCCTTCGTGACCACGATACCCAGGCTTTCCGCTTCCTTTACCGCCCGATAAGCGGTTCCCTCGCTGACGCCCATCTCTTTCGCTAACCGTCGCACCGAGATTTTGCTTCCAACCTTCAAACTTTCAATATGCTGAACCAATTGCTCGTGTTTGGTAATCGTATCATCTCGAACGTCCAACTGTTACACCCCCAGAACACTATCTGTACCATACTGTATCTATTATATCACGTCCTTTGACGCTCCCATACTCGTCAGACCCAAAAAAACCTCCCCTGAAGGATAACGGATGGGCACAATCCAACCGTATCCCTTAAAGGGAGGTTTTTTGTTCATCACAGCTCTCGCTGAGAACTCTTAATTGGCTTTCTGGCTCTTCTGTTCCTCAGGCCATTTCAATTCCCATTGACGCAATTTCTCCCTGCGGATCTCATCGAGCGCTTTCTGTTTCGCTTCATCTACACCGATGAGGTAATAGAGATGCGAACCGATCACAAGCAGGGCAAATCCTGCCCAGACTGCACCGAACAGCGAAACCCACGAGAACCCGCCAGAGAAAGAAATGCTGGGAAGGGCGTATATCAACATGCCGAGTGCAACCAATAAATAAGCGGTGTGTTTAAACCTGTTCTTCTTTTTTTTCATTGTAAACGCAGCTCCTCTACTCTCTGAAATCTATATTTCTACTCTATGAGGAGCTTGCGCAATTTATGAGACAAGTTTTTAAAATTGTACCGAATTTGTCTTGAAGTTATCGGTCCGCAACTTTATAAAAGGGAGCGTCTAGGGTTGGGCCGGACCATACAGATGCTGAAGACTATCCGATATAATCTTGTTCACGTCCTCGATTATGACACTCAGACGCCGCTCTGCGTCGAACAAACGGCGGATGTTCAGGTTCAGGCTCAGCACCTCAAACTGCTTTTCCATCTTCTCCATTTCGTCCTGTGCCGGCATATCGCCGGACATCATGCGCTGTTGAAGCTCCATCTGGCGCTGTCGGAAGTCATCCAGCATGCGTCTGCTCTCCGGATCTGCATCCACGAGTTTCATAGCAGAGGTAATTTCCTCTACCTCCTTGCTTTCCTTCATCGCTTTTGCCAAGTCATGTGCCTTGTCATAAATGTTCATTTTTAATTCCTCCAATATATTCGGCCTAAAACGCCGTTTTTTAATTCACCTTTCGCCTTACTCCATCAAAAATCTCATCTCCACAGCACGATCAGCATGGACTGGAACAATCCGATCACTCCGCCCAGCAGCACCCCAAGCCAGGTGATGGCCCTGAATTCGCGGCCGGACACACTCAGGATGATCTCTTCCAGCCGCTCAATCGGAAACTTCTCCACCTGCTCCTGCACGAGCTGCGGTAAGTTCACAGCCTTCATGGCCGCCGGGATGCTTCGCTCAAGGAAGCCCAGTCCCTTATCGAGCAGTCCAGGCAGAGCTGCTTCGATGGCAGGCATTCGCGGTCCAATCAGCTCGCCTATGCGAAGAGACTCGATTTGCTTAATCCACTTGGACCAAGGAAGCTTGTCATCCAATGTACGGGAGATCCAAGCGAGGCCCGGCTCACCTGCGGCATGTTCGATGATATTCCCGAGCGGCATCTCACCGTAATACGACAGCTTTCCTGAGATAATATCCGTGATGGTCTTGCGGATCTTCTCACCCTCCAGCTGCTGAATCAGCATGGGCGTCAGCTTCTGGACCAGTTTATCCTCATCCACAAAGATCGAGGCCATCGTCCCCAGAAATCCGCCTGCCTTATCGATGAGTGAAGAAGCCACATCCGATAGCATAAGCTGCCCCTTCGCGGACAACAGCGTGCTCCTCAGTTCCTTCAGCACAATATCGGCGGCAGCCCCGCTCCAGCCCTGGATCGTTTCCTCGGACCAACCGGGAACAAGCTCCTTCAGCGGCTTTGCCTCCAATCCGTATCCGTGCCATACTGCTGCGGCACCCCGGGCTGTAAGCTGGCGCGCCGATTGTTCGGCACGGACCTTCAATTGCTCCCACTGTTCGGAACTCCATACCTTTAGCGCCAAGTCTCCGAAGCTCAGCTCCGACTGGCTCCATTCCTCCAGCTTCCGATAGAGGCTGTCCTCTATCTTACCCCGAAACACCGGCTTACGAATAAGCTCCTGCAAGCCCTCGCTTGTCACCAGGTAATCCGAGACCACACGTCCCAACGACTCGGCTATTTCGTCCTTGCGCTTTGGAATGAGTCCTGGCGTAAAGGGTACGCGGCGGCCCAGGATGATTTTTTCTTCACGGGGATGAAACAGCATTTTTATCGCAAAGTGGTTCGTTATGCCGCCAACAAAAGCAGCAACGCACACGTTCACCAAAATAAACAGCCAGTTCTGCATTTAAAGCACTCCTTTTTCCCGAGCAGTACAATCACCAAGGGATATATGTCCTCATATGATGCATTACATGCAATGATCAGATGTAGTCTTTCGTCTGTTCACTTAAGTATCCAGTTGTTGTCGGAAGGAGATCCATCATGCGCAAATCCAAGATCAAATCCAACACCAAATCCAAGATATCGACTCAATTAATCCGCTCAGCCCAGCTTTCGGATAACGATATCAAGCTTGGTGACCGGCTCATAAAACAGCTCCGTATCCCGACAGATTCAAAGGTACAGCTTGCCTTTGGCTCCTTCAAGCAGGAAGTCCGCGTTATCTCAGGAGGTAAATCAAACTCGCTGGCCTTAGGCCCTTCGGTATTCAGCCATTCGGGACTTCTTCCTCGTACCGTCATGAATGTCAAATATTACCCAACGGAAAGAACGCTGAAGCTCGGTCCGCTCATCGGGATCATGGTCAGCCGCTATCAACCGGATGAACCTGATAAACCTTTCGGATCGATCTCAGCTTTCTGCCTGGAAATGGTCAACGCGGCCAAAAAACGAGGCGCATATGTATATTTTTTCACCCCTGACATGATCGGTTCGAACCCGTCAACACTTGAAGCTATTGTCTATGACACGGGATGGAAAAAGCTCAGCGTTCCAGCTCCGGACGTCATTAATAACCGGCTGTCTACCCGCAAACTGGAGAATAGTCCTAGCGTACAGCATTTTATGAGAGAAGTAAAATCGCGATTCGGCACCCAAATCTTTAACGAGAAATTTCTCGATAAATCGGATGTCTTCGAGGCACTCGGGCCTGATGTGAAACTGCAGAAATATTTGCCCGAATCCTATTTGCTCAGCGGTTATCCGACGCTCAAAAAAATGTGCGCCACATATCGGACGGTCTTCCTGAAACCGGTGCGGGGTAGTCTGGGAAAAGGGATCATCCGGATATCCCGCCAAGAGAACGGCAAATATCAAACGATGACCACCTCTCTTGAAGGAAGCAAGAAGAATACCTACTCCTCACTTCCAAAGCTGTTCAGCAGCTTATCCGGGAAAATAAAAAAAACGCGTTATCAAATTCAGCAAGGGCTGGATTTGATCCGCATCAACCGGCGAAATGTTGATTTTCGCGCGCTTGTTCATAAAGACAAGAATGGAAAGTGGGCAGTGACTTCGGTCGTGGCCCGTATTGCCGGCGGAAACCACTTTGTTTCCAATCTTGCCAGAGGCGGTACGCTATCTTCCGTCAAGGACGCACTTGCCATGAGCAGTATCCCGTTAACCTCCAAACAAACGGCCCCCGCCCGAATGAATCAAGCGGCGCTCGATATTGCTCATGGACTGGAGGCTGCCATTCCCTATCACTTCGGGGAGCTCGGCATTGACTTGGCGATTGATACGGCTGGACGCATTTGGCTCTTGGAGGTCAACTCCAAACCGTCCAAAGGTGAAAATGCACCGCTGAATGCCGACTCCAAAGTAAGACCGTCAGCCGTGCGACTCGTTCAATACTGTCAATACTTGACGGGTTTCTAAAAAAGGAGAACATTATGTCGTCAAACGAGATAGGCACCCTGGGTGTCATGGCATGCCGCAAACCCGGCTTCCCTCCCTTCGCAGAGAAGGAATTTCTCCGTGAACTTAGCTCGAAGGCCAAGGGACTCAGCATACAGGTATTTGTTTTTTGTCCGGATGATGCCTCTCCTGCTTCTGGTGTTGAAAGCCCCATAGACAGGATACAAGGATATCAATTCAATCCTGGAAAAGGCTGGAGTTTCGGCACCTTTCCTCCTCCAGACGTCATCTATGACCGATGTCTGCACCGAAACGGTGAGGAAACAGCTGCAGCAGGTGAGTGTCTGAACCGAATGCTGCAGCAGGGCGTAAGACTGTGGGCACGCGGTCTGCCCGGCAAGCAGAAAGTGCATCAACTATTAAAGCGCTCCTCCGCCTTAAGGCCATATCTGCCGGCAACCTTAAGTTATACGGGAGCCGAATCACTGAGCAGGGCCCTGCTGGCTTTTGGCTGCAGACTTTTCATGAAGCCTAGCGGAGGCTCTCAGGGTCGTCATACTTTGTACCTCGCTTTGACAGATCAACAGCGTGTCAGACTGCAAGGAAGGGACCGGAGCAATCGCATGTTCCAGCAGACTATTCCCGCACAAGAGATGAACGAATGGGTGAGTCGTTTTACCGGTCGACGCCGGTTTATCATTCAACCCTACCTGGAGCTCCGCAACCGCAACGGGGATCCGTTTGATATTCGGTCATTGGTTCAAAAGAATGACCGCGGCAGATGGACCATCACAGGAATCGCCGCACGGCAAGGCTTAAGCCAAGGACTGACCTCGAACCTTCACGGGGGAGGCACGGCATTTCCGGCCCTTCCCTATCTAACGACCGATTTCGGAGAAGAAAAGGCCATGGACATCATTCAGACCATCCGAGATCTGTCCGCTCAGCTTCCATCACTGCTCGAAGAAGGATTCGGCCGACTTGGCGAGCTGGGAATCGATTTTGGCGTGGATACAAAGGGACGGGTCTGGATCCTGGAGGTCAACTCCAAACCGGGCCGCCGCGCATTTACACTAACGGGAGATGGTCACGCAGCCCGGCTGTCCGTCGAACATCCGATTCAATACGCCCGTTATTTATTGCTTCGACAACTTAGGAGGGTAAATACATGAGTTTGAATTTCGGAAATATTCATTTCTCGCAGCAGCCCGAAAAAGTCGTCTTTTTATCCGGTTCGCTTCTGAAGAGCCTGGGGCTATCAAGCAGGAAATCGATTAAGCTACGCATCGGTACCAACACGGTGTCCGCTGCTGTGAAACCGATAGATCGATCGGGGAAACACATCTATTTAAGCAACGGTGTCCGAAACGGTATCCACGTTCCCAGACAGGGCCCTGTCTATATCCATTCCCCCCGTGAGGGAGAAATCGAGCTGGGGCCCGTAGTCGGGGTTCTCTCCGACGGACCGCATAATCCATCCAGCCCCTTTGGAGCCAGAACCTCGTATATTCGACAGCTTCTTCGTGAGGGCAACAAAAAAATGTTCGTGTATGCCTTTGCCCCCCGGGATATCAACTGGCAGCGCGAAACGGTTCATGCCTATATGCTCGGTTCCGGCGGCGGTTTTGTGCGCAAAACCGTTCCGCTCCCTAATGTCGTCTATAATCGCCTGCCTAGCCGAAAAACCGACTTCTCCCCTTTTACCAATCAACTGAGAGATCGGTTTCTGAAGCGCAACATCAAATTTTTCAACTGGGCCTTCTTCAATAAATCCGATGTGTACTCCCAGCTGGACGGCGACGTGCAGGCAGGCAAATATTTGCCGGAGACGCATAACAATCCTAGTCCCGAGCGGATTAAGGATATGATGGAGCGCCATAACTTTGTATATTATAAGCCCTCAGCCGGAAGCTTGGGCCTCGGGATTTACCGGTTAACCTATCTTCCCAAAAAAGGATATTTTGCACGTTATCATGGAAACGGAGGCAACACCCTTCTCAAGTTCCCAAGCTTTAATAGTCTGATGCGTATGCTTCAGGCCAAGCACGGCTCCAAGCTGCGTAACTATGTTATCCAGCAAGGAATCCGCCTCATTGAAATCGATGGCTGCCCTATCGATTTCAGATTCCATATGCATAAGAACAGCAAAAACCGGTGGTCCGTGGTTGGTATCGGCGCCAAAAAAGCCGGTCGGGGCAGCGTCACAACGCATATCAAAAACGGGGGCTCCTTGATGACGCCGGAGCAGGCGCTCAGCCGTGCCTTCGGCTCCAAAGCTCGAGATGTGCTGGAGCGTGCCAAGGACGCCGCCATCGCGATGTCGGAAGCCATCGAGAATCATCATCCGCATCTGTTAGGAGAAATCGGGTTTGATATAGGAATAGATGATAACGAGAGAATTTGGATGTTTGAAGCGAATTCGAAGCCGGGCCGATCGATATTCAACCACCCTTCTCTTAAAGGGGAAGGAAAAGCATCGGTGGAGCATATTTTTGAACACAGTATGTATCTCAGCGGCTTCCACAGGGGGAATGACTCGTGATCAACCGAGTGGAGAGTGATGGAAGACCGGTTGTAGCCATCCTGACCATGCACGATTCGCATACGATGTTCAGGGGCAACCGGCAAAACTTTCAGGAAATTATCAAGACGGGAAAGGATATGGGTTTTCTGGTCTATGTCGTCACTGTACGTGATCTGAAGCTCGATACGGGTACTGTCAAAGGCTATATACTGAACAGCGACCATTCCTGGGAGCAGAGGCTATGCCCTCTGCCCCAGGTTATATATAACCGGATCCCTTACCGAGAAGATGAAGCCCTTCCCTGGGTTCGACGCAAAATCCAGGAATGCCAAAAACATCCCCATATTGATATCTATAACCCACACTTCTTCAATAAATGGCGGCTGTTTGCTTGGCTGAACAAATCACGGTTAACCAAAAAGTGGGCACCTTTGACAAAGCGTTTAAAGGGTTACCCTACTTTATATGAAATGATGAAGCGGAAGCCCTACCTGTATCTTAAACCAGAGGACGGCAAAGCCGGGCAAGGAATCATGAGGGTAAAGTATCAGAAAAACAAATCGCTGCCCTACCGCATACAGATACAGAACAACAAAAACAGCACCACGTACAAAGCAGCCTCCTTAGAGCGGCTTTGGAACCGGGTATATCAGGAGACTAAAGGAAGCTCATACCTGATCCAGCAGGGAATCGAGCTGGCCCAGGTCCACGGTCGCGCCTTCGACCTCCGCATACTTGTGCAAAAGAACGAATACGGCTCCTGGGCAGTTACAGGAATTGGAGCTCGAATGGCAGGCGCCAAAAGCATCACCACACATGTTCCTCGCGGAGGAACGATTGAGGATCCGGAGAAGCTGCTGCCGATTGTGTTCGGTCAGGAACGGTCCGACGCCATCCTTAGCGAAGTTAAAAAAGCAGCCGTGCATATGGCACGGCAGATTGAGAAGAGCTCTGGTCAGATCCATGGCGAAATGTCCATGGACCTCGGAATTGATAGCGAAGGCGTTCTCTGGTTCTTCGAAGCCAATTCAAGACCCATGAAATTTGACGAACCCGCGATCCGGAAAAAATCACTGGAGCGGATTTTTCAATATTCCGAATATCTGATCAATCAAAGGTAGGCCCTGCATCAGCCAGAGCAACGTTTATGGAAGACATGAAAGGAGGGGATCATGTGGAAATCTCATGTCTATCTCTCTCAAGCCCGGAAGAATGGCCGCATGCCAGACAGCAGTGCAGCGATTTCTTCCGGCGGTACAGCAACAAACGTCTAACCCGCGAAGGTTACCATCGTCTGGCCTTGCTATCCTATGACGAGCTGCTGCAGCCCGGCACCTCGATCGTGGCAGCTACGGTTCGAAGCGATGTCGGCCGCATACCTGTGGGGATGTGCTTTGCGGCGGATTATGGGGAAGGTGCCTGCATGGTTGCTGTACAGCCTCTATACCGCAACCGGCATATCGGTTCTTCCCTGATCCGCTCACAATTATCCAAATTCGGGCGGCTGCGATGCAAGGTGGCCGCCGATCATTCGGCAAGTTTGCAAATGTGCTTTCATGCAGGGCTTCAGGCCATAGCGCTTGAGCAAGGACCGACGGGCAAACCTACGCTCGTTATGAGCGGAACCCTTCCCCTGCACCCATTCCACAGTTCTTCAGCATCTCGTGCTGACTCTGTTCAAGAAGGTGAACTTCTGTGTCAAAACCCGTCTTAGGTATTATGACGTTATACTTGGATGAACGGAAAACGCTGGAGGAGCGGCATATCTACGAGCATATGATCAGGGAAGGAAAAGCGATGGGGCTTGACGTTTACGTTTTCACCCCCGCCGACGTTAACAGTGGCCAAGGCCTGATCAACGCCATGGAATACGATCCGGATCGCCGGAGATGGAGCCGCAGATGGCGCTCGTTTCCCAATATGATCTTTGATCGCTGCCGCATTCAAAAGAGCCCCCGCTTTCAACAGCTGCTGCGCTTTCGTTCACGCTATCGGCATTTACTGTTTCTGAACAGACCTTTACGCAACAAATGGACGATACATCAAGTATTATCCACCAAGAAACGCTTCCGTCCCCATCTACCGGATACTCGGATCGTAACCAGCACAAGTGACATCCACCGAATGCTCAATGTTCATCCTACCGTCTATTTTAAACCGATAAACGGAACGGGCGGACGCGGAATTCTGCGGATTACGAAGGTACCTGGTGTTGCGGGCACGTATGAAATCCGGGGACGCAATTCCAACCGGAGCATCATCAGACCCAAGCGAATGCCTTCAGGCCATTTGGCGCAATATCTGTCGGGCTGGGGCAATAGAGATCGATATCTGGTTCAAGAGGGGATCCAGCTGGAGCTGCCGGATGGAAGAGTGCATGATTACCGGATGCTCGTACAGAAAAATGGATCCGGTCAATGGCAGGTGACCGGTTGCGTGGGACGCGTTGGAGCGCCGAAAAGCGTGACCTCCAACCTGCATGGCGGCGGACGCGCGACCATGATGGAAGAATTGTTAAGCAAATGGATCGCAGATCCGGCAAAGCGCGCCAGCATCCGCGAGGAAGCCGATTCCCTCGGCGTGGACGTAGCCCAATTTCTTGACGGACAGTATGGAGGCTTGTGCGAGCTTGCCCTGGATCTGGCCGTGGACAAAACCGGAAGAGTTCTTCTTCTCGAGGTGAATCCGAAGCCATCGAGGGAAGTCTTCTCTCAAATCGCCGATATGGCTGCCTACCGTGAATCGATGGTGAAGCCTTTAGAATATGCATTGTGGGTGTACAGCCAGAAAAAATCCGCGAAAAATGCTTAAGTTAAATCGTAAGAAAACCGTATTAAAGAATCCAAAAAACGCGCAAAGGCTATTTCCAAGAGGGTTGCTTGCTACCCTTGGAAACAGCCTTTGTGACTCCTATCTATCTATTCGGCTTGATCATGAAGCCTCAGCAGGTGTGAAAAAGAATGAATAACGACATCTGATCCCTTAAGCTCCTGCTCCCCACCAAAGCCTGCATAGCGGCAGCCAATGACGGTTTGTCCGTTCTCTTTGCCCGCCTCCACATCCGATGACCGGTCCCCTACCATCCAGGCGTCCCGGATATCGTGTTCATCCAACAGCAGCCTTACCAAATCCACCTTGGAAGCCGTTCCATGCTCTCCGGCACTGTAGACTCCTTCAAAGAGCGATATGATCCCTCTCGCTTCGGCTATGCCTTTCACGTAATGCTCCAGGCCGTTGCTGGCAACAAACAATCGGACGCCCCGCCGATGAAGCTCCTCCAGCGTCTCCTTCACCTCGGGATATAATACGGCTGCTTCATTGCTTAAGCCTTCGAGCTCAAGCTGCAGCAGCAGCTCGTCTGCACGGCGATGGGCTGCGGGCGTTCCATTCGGTATGACAATCTTCCAAATGTCTTCGAGCAGCATGCCCAGACATCCAAGCATGAGCTCCTCAGCCGGCGTTTCTCCTTCATAATGCCCCTCTTCACGCAAAATGTCGAACAATTTGTGATAGGCGGGCAGCAGCAGGGTCTCCGTCTGAAACAGCGTTCCATCCATGTCAAATATCATCGCTTCCGGCTTGATCAACGTTGCTGTATTTTCCAATTTGGTCCTTCCCTTCGCTCCATATAATCTGATTCTAGTCTAATCTTTCCTCATCATATAGGAACCATATCACATCTGCAAACCCCAATTCCTCATTACTTTTGATCTTATGTCCATAAAATATGCATAACCGAGGGAGCTTTATAGTTGTTATACATATAACGCGTACTAACGAGAGGAGGATTTACATGCCTGGAAAAAGGGAGTCTGAAACTGCGCCGCCAATCGGGCAGCTGGAAGTCGAGCTGATAGCGGAGCTGAGCCGCTATGAGCCCCATGAACAAGCTGCGATTCTCAAGCGGATGGTGCACCGTCTTAAGAAGGGGCGATATGTCCGCAGCCCAATCATAATTGTTAAGGATATGATCCGGACGCCGCTTGTGTGGCTGCTGCTGTCCATGGGAGTGATGATTCCCATTCTATTCTATATCCTGTTCGTTTGGGTATCACTGGCGGTTGAAGGGTAAAGTCGGAACGAAGCGCTATGGTTTATATTCCGGGCACCGCCAGATCATTAAAGTAGCGGCGTACCATGCCGAGGTAACAAACGGCAGGTACTTGAGCCCCTTCAACCCGCTCTCGTCTCCTCCGTATATGATGTGCGATATAACGACAATCGCTGCATTCAGAACGACCCCGCCCGCAAAACCTCCGATTAAAGCCATAACCACCGCGGTAAGGCTTCTCATGTTCGTGCTACCCCTTCTGTTCCCGTCGATCGGACGGCAGGACACCACGCGCCGTATCCACCGCAAGCCAGAACAATCCGATGGCGATGACCGGATGCCAGGCCCCGGCGCCAGGCAGGTTGGCGGTGAGGTATTGGCTGAAGACCAATAACAACAGAACCAGCGATCTCCATTTATACGGGGCGGGCAGTTTGCCTGCAATACCAAATATCAGCATGAGGAGCGGTACGATTTCAAAAAAATGGACAAACAGGGTATGGCTTCTCCACATCGATCCATCGTGAAACAGCGCCATGCCGGCAAACAGCGTCTGAATGGCAATACAAACAACAAATATCCATGCCAGCCCTAACGATATCCATACGACCAGCGGTGTTTTTCCTACAGCTTGTTGCTTCATGTCGGGCATCCCTCTCTTGATTCAAATATCTTTACGAAATCATCCTATCACCGAAATGTTGCGATCTTGTGATGATGGCTTGCGGATTCCGTGAAATTTTCCAATTGCGGCTGGAAACCGTATATAATGGGGTGGATTTACGGCTGAACCTAACGAATCAAACGGAAAGGCAGGATCCTTGCATGGCACATACCTTGCTTCTTGTGGACGATGAACGAAAAGTCATTGAGTTTATGGAGCCGTTCCTCCGGCAGGAGGGATTTCACATCATTACCGCTGCGACAGGCACGGAGGCTTTGGCCAAAGTGAGGGACTTTAAACCGTCGCTGGTCGTATTGGATTGGATGCTGCCGGAATTAAGCGGCATTGAAGTATGCCGGGAGCTCAGAAAATCAAGCCGTGTCGGCATCATTATGGTTACCGCCCGGGTTGAGGAAACCGATAAGCTGATCGGGCTGGAGATAGGGGCAGACGATTACATGACCAAGCCTTTCTCCCTCCGTGAGCTGGCCGCGCGTATCCGGTCGGTCCTTCGCAGAATAGAAGGCGAAACGGTTACCGAAGAAATGCTGAAGCGCGGCGAGTTGATGATCTCGGAAAACCAATGCCGGGTATGGAAACGCGGCCGGGAGATCCAGCTTACACCAACCGAATTCAAACTCCTCCTAACCCTTGCTTCCAGGCCTGGCGTGGTTTACAGCCGCCTGCAGCTGCTTCAGGCGGCCATGGAGGATGATATTCACAATGATGAACGGACCGCGGACGCCCACATCAGCCGAATCCGCAAAAAAATCGAAGATGACCCGGCCGAGCCCGTTTTTGTCAAAACGGTGTATGGATTCGGTTACCGGTTTGAGCAGCAGCCATGAGCGTGGGCCGCAAAATATTCATCGTCCTCTCATCGTTCATTATCGGTTTCAGCACCGTCTTCGTTCTTCTTACTTATGTCGTAATCCGCGATTCCATGGATGCCATGCTGCAAACCTCGCGCGAAGAAGAGCTGGATCAGCTACAGGACCGACTGCTCGATTACTACGTGAAGAATGGGCATACTTTCCGCGCCGTTCAGGATCAGGCGTGGTTAGCGGACAGTCCCCGTTCACCCGACCGCCTGGAAAGCATCCTTCTAACATCAGGGGAACAAAAGACCCTCTTGCATGAGGGGGAGGCTGTGGAGAAGCAGATCAAACGCCTCGGCGTAAAGCGGACGTTGCATGTTGAAGGCGAACCGGTCGCGGAGCTGTATTATTATGATACGGATGTGGCAAACCTGACCAAGCTTCGGATCGGCACGCCCACATCGATCATCATTTTGCTGGGAGGAGGCACCGTCCTCTTCGTCCTGCTTTCCCTCGGGGCGGCCTACTGGATATCGCGGAGGCTCACTGCGCCCCTGCGCAAACTCGTCCCAGCCATCGAACGTCTCGGTCAAGGCGAGTACGGTGTTCAGGCTCCCGTTACCTCGGAGGATGAATACGGGAGGGTCGCGGTTGCTTTCAACGGCATGTCTTCCAGGCTCGAGCAGTCCGAGATGGTCCGCCGCAATCTGGTGGCTGATGTCGCCCATGAGCTTCGAACACCGCTGACGATCGTAAGAGGCAAGCTGGATCTGCTTCAACAGAGCAGGCAGCCGATCCAGCCGGAACTATTGCTTCCCATCCAGGATGAGTTGATTCGCTTAACCCGTCTCGTGGGCGACCTTCATCAACTCTCTCTGGCCGAAGCGAAGCAGCTGCCGCTGGTTCGGAAACCCACGGACATGCTGGATCTTCTGGGTCAGATACAGGAGCGCATCGAGCCAGATGCCGATGCCAAGAACTTGACCCTGCGTTTGACGAGCGCTACGGAGCGCACTTCCGTTCCTGTGGATCCAAGCCGAATCACACAGGTGTTGCTGAATCTATTCATCAACGCGGTTCGGTATACACCCCAAGACGGGCTTGTCCACACCACGATCCAAGAAGAGCCCGCTTCCGGCATGCTTCGGATTGATATTCGGGATACAGGTCCAGGGATTGAGGAGGAGCATCTTCCCTATCTCTTTGACCGCTTCTACCGTACGGACGCAGCACGTGCGCGGCATCAAGGCGGTATGGGACTGGGTCTGGCGATTGCCAAGGAATTTATCGTATCTCATGGCGGCACGATTCAGGCACAGAGCCAGCAGGGGCAAGGAACTACATTTACGGTCCGGCTGCCCTATCATGATCATGACTCGGAGCAGCCGCACGGGATATAAAGGTCCCCATAACTTCCATCTAACATAAACAGACAGGCCCGGACAGATATCGACCGGGCCTGTCATTGTTTATCCATTCGGATGTCGAAACGATACCCTCTCCCTAGAATATTTTTTTCGTTGCCCGATCTTCCTTGATGATCTCTACGGCTTCCCTAAAGCGGATGGAATGGATAATTTCACGTTCCCGCAAAAATTTGAGACTGTCCTGCAAGTCCACATCATCCGTCATGTCGATGAGCCATTGATATGTAGCGCGTGCTTTCTCTTCTGCCGCAATGTCCTCATACAAATCCGCTATCGGATCGCCTTTAGCTTGAATATAGGTTGCTGTCCAAGGGACCCCGGCCGCATTCTCATAATACAGCGCATGATCATGATTGGCGTAGTGCGCTCCCAATCCGGCAGCCTCCAGCTCCGCCACGCTGGCATCCTTCGTCAATTTGTACACCATGGCGGCAATCATTTCGAGGTGTGCAAATTCCTCGGTTCCGATATCGTTGAGCAATCCGATCACTTTGTCTGGAATCGTATATCGCTGGTTCAAATAACGCAGCGCAGCAGCCAGTTCGCCGTCAGCGCCTCCGTACTGCTCCATCAGAAATCTTGCCATTCTCGGATCACATTTACTGACGCGCACCGGATACTGAAGCTTTTTTTCATATACCCACATGGGCTCTTCCGCCTCCTTGTTCTGGCTTTTCCTCTTCATAAGGGCTGCTTGCATAAGGTAAAGAAAAGCCGCAGCCCCCTTGCCATAGCGTCATTGTTAAACCTGCCAAGGCCAAGGACCTTGGGCCCATTCAAACGGATACTTGGAATACGCCCGGCCAAAATTTTGCAGCGGCCCATACAGCTCTTGAAATTGCTTCGCTAACACCGTTCTCTCCTGTGTCAGTTTATTGAACTGCTCGATGCTCTTGAGATCATCCGGATGGGTGTCCAGGAACAGGTTCAGCTCCACCAGGACAAAATCCAATGCCTGAAGCTGCTCCAGCATTTCGTAATACTTCAGGTCTCCAACCTGGGGTCTGGCTTCATTCACCGCATATCACTCTCCTTTAAATTTTCGCGAAGTATACGGGCTATACAAGGATGGCCATAACGTTCCGTGCCTTAGCGCCTCAGCAGGGCTAAACTGGGGCAGACCCGGCGGCTGAAACACGACATACTGGTTAACAGGTACCACATACGATCTGTAAAGTTTGGGCGGGCATGGATCAAATGGCGAATGAAATACCGGGTATACGCGCACCTCTGGATTTTCCTTCAAAGGGATTTCCTCCTTATCGTTACGATCCGTCGTTATCAAGGACTCTTCGTATTTAACATATGTCTTCCGCCCAGAAAATGAACTCCAAAATGACAAAAAAAAACCCTCTCCCCTGGAATATTTCTGGGAAAAGGGTCTTCATGGAGTTGTCCTTAAAATTTGATTTTAATTTGGAACAAGCCCGCTTTACGCATAGCGGAATAGATAATAACGACCAGGGGGCCGATAAAAAATCCGATCACGCCAACCAGTTTAAATCCGATATACATGCTGACCAGGGCAGGCAATGCGCCGATGCCGACGGCATCCCCTATGACCTTCGGTTCCAGCACGCGGCGGATCACCGTAATCAGAATGAACATGAAGATCAAGCCGACTCCTGTAAAAATATCGCCTACCGCGAGCAGGTAGATGGACCATGGTATCAAAACGGAACCTACGCCCAGAATCGGCAGAATGTCGACAATGGTGACAAGCAAAGCGATGGCTAGCGGATAGTTAACGCCTAATACCAGCAAGCCGAGCAGCGTAATCACGTACGTAAACAGGCTGAGGATCAGCTGGGCCCGCAAAAAGCCGAAAATTGATTTTTTCAGGCTGACCAGCACTTCGTTCACCTGCGACTGTGATGTCTCATCAAACAGCGACAGCACTTTCTCACGCATCGTATCGAGGCTGAAAGCGAACAAATACACCGCTACGCAGAATACAATGAACGTGACGAACAGGTTCGGCAGCGTTTTGGCAAAGGACAAAAATGTTGATGATACTGAATTGACAAGCGACCGTATATAGGAAGAAATATTCGACATGAATTCGGTAAGACTGTCGGCAAGACCCGGCGAAATGCCGTTCAGCATGTCTTGCGCTTGTATAATCGTGTGCTGAAGGAATTCGTTGGCCCCTTCAAAATATTGCGGAGCCCGGCTCCAATATTCGACCAGCTGGTTAAACACCTGAAGACCGATCAAATAAGCCAGGAGCAGCATCAAAAGGAGGAATAGCGTGCTTGTCACCGTTGCGGCCGCAATGCGGTTCATGCGAAGTCTTTTCATTAAGAGCCGATTTAACGGCTCCAATGCAATAGCAATCACGATGGCCAGCAGGAACGGAGCTCCAACCGTAAACATTCCGTACAGCAACAGGAGACTGAGACCGATAAAGATCAACTGCTTAATCGACATAATCCACTTCCTAACAAATAGAGTCTTGCTAGTTCTAAATGAAGCTGCTCTCGAGCTTCTGATGAATCATGACGCGAGTTACACGCAACCGTGTAGACTCCTCTACCTCAAAGACCACCCCGTCAAAGATGGTTTTCTTCCCGACCACCGGGTTCCCTTCAAGCTCTTTGAACAACCAACCGCCGATGGAATCCACGTTATGCTCTTCAATCATCAAACCGGTCAAATCATTCACTTCTTCAATGAGCATGCGCCCGTCCACTGAAAAGTACTCATCATACACTTCAATTTCAGGCCGCTCATCTTCAAATTCATCGTACAGGTCCCCGACAATCTCCTCCAAAATCTTCTCGGCTGTGAGAATACCTGCCGTCCCCCCATATTCGTCAACCACGAGCGCAAGCTGCTCATGTCTTGCCTGCATCTTCCGAAGCACCTCGCTGATTTCCGTTGATTCCGATACGTCCATAATCGGTCTCATCAAGGAAGCCAAATCACGCTGTTTCTCAGGCTCCGCCAGCAAGAGATCGGTAATGTGGACAAATCCGATGATGCGGTCTTTGTTGTCCGTTGCAACCGGGTAACGGGAGTGCTTCGTCTCATTGACGATCCGAAGATTCTCTTCCAAGGTATAATTGGTGAAAAGAACGTCCATGTCCGTCCTTGGCAGCATAATTTCTCTGGCTCTCAAGTCAGAAAAATCGAACAGGTTGTCCATTAATTTCATCTCGTTCTCGTCAATGACACCGCTCTTTGCGCTCTCGTTCATCAGAATCCGAATCTCTTCCTCGGAGTGGGCCGCTTCGGCCTCGCTTGCCGGCTCGATGCCAACCATCTTCAGAATCCGATTGGCGGAAGCATTCAGAACCCAGATCACCGGCAGAAAAATGCGGTAAAACCAAAGCAGCGGCGCCGACAGAATCAGAGCAGTGCCCTCCGTCCGCTGAATAGCCAACGATTTCGGTGCAAGCTCCCCTAACACAATATGCAGGAAAGTGATAATACAGAAGCCCACCGCCACCGATATTGTGCCAATCAATCGCTCATCCGTAAATCCAATGCTATGCATAATGGGGGCCACCAGCAATTCTGAAATGGCAGGCTCCCCAATCCAGCCAAGACCCAGGGAAGTTAATGTGATCCCAAGCTGGGTTGCGGATAAATAGGCATCCAGCTTCTGGTTTACTTTCAGGGCAATGCCTGCCAGCCGGTTCCCTTCGCTAACGAGCTGGGTCAACCGGGATTGACGCATTTTTACCAGTGAAAATTCGGCCGCTACAAACACGCCGTTCAACAAAACGAGCAGGAAAACCAAGAGCAAATTCAAAATCAGTTTCCCGACCTCAAATTCCTCCGCCATGATGACACGCCTTCTTTCTAGGGTTCTAGTTTGTCTTTGCTTGCCTTGACTTGAAATCCACACCCCGGTAGTACATGTCGGCCACCAACAGGTTCGGCCCACAGCAGCTCACTGCATCGCAGTGACAGTTAACTGTTTGGTTCAACGGGTGTCCTGTTGTCCATTCGTTAAAAATATCGTCAAGCTTCTGTTCCTTAATATTACCAAAAGCCGGGATATCAGCAAAATCCGTTACATATACGTCGCCCGAGAATAAATTCACATTCACCCGGTTACGGCCATCCGGATCATTCCGGACCGTTACGTTCGGTTCTTGCCGCAGGCGGCGAATGATCTCCTGGTCATCATCATCGGAGCTGCAGGCATAGAAGGGCAGCGTTCCGAACAGCATCCACATGTCCCGATCCCGGACATCCAGCAAATGGTGGATGGCAGCTTTCGTGTCGTCCAAGGACAGTACGGGCAGAGCGGAAGCAAAGTTTGAGGCATACATCGGGTGAACCTCGTGCCGCTTGCAGCCCATATCCTTGATCAGCTTGTGGATGCCGCTGAGTTTCGTATGCGTCCGGTAGTTAATCATCGATTCAGCGGATATGTACATCCCTGCTGCACTCAGTTTCTCCGAATTGACCAGCATTGTATCGTACATTTTGTATGCCGTTTCCTTTGAGACGGGACGTGCACTATTCGCAAACCCGACTTCATAGAAGTCATCCCCGTTCAAATAATTGAATGAGATATGCATAACGTCCAGATAAGGCAGCATTTTCTCATACCGACTTATATCGAGCGTCAGATTGGAGTTAATCTGAGTCCGGATGCCCCTTTCCTTGGCATACTTCAGCAAGGGAACAATCACGTTATCCACTGTTTTGCCAAGAAATGCCGGTTCACCGCCCGTCAGACTGATCGTCTGCAGATGCTCTACTTCGTCCAATCGTTTCAACATCGTATCGAGTGGCAACATCGGCGCTTCCTTCATGACAAGCATATCACCGACAGCGCAATGCTCACAGCGCATATTACAAAGATGCGTCACTGTCATTTCCACACTGGTCAGCACATGACGACCATGCTCGCGCAGTGAAGTTATCGGATCCCATGGATCATAACTCGGCGAAATGGGCCTTACGGCTGATGGAAATGGCTGTGCTGTATTACTCATGGTTCACTCACCTTATTTCTTTGAATTACCGATTCATTCAGTACAACTTACGCTATATGTACTCTACGGTTTTGATAATGTCCATTATATGATTATAACATACCCGAACAGAAGGCTTCTGCTTGATTCGGCTGGGAAATCATCCACTTTCCCCATATTCGTCCGAGCATTTCTTGGAAGTAAGCTTATGTGCCGGAAACATCCATCTTGGACTCCACCAATTCGCTCTGCCCATCATCTTCATAAACGCAGGCACAAGCAGCACCCGAATCACGGTGGCATCCAGCAGAATGGCTGCTGTCAGTCCTAAACCGATCGCTTTCATCACTTCATTATCCGTAAATACAAAGGCACCCACGACGACAGCCAGAATCAGGGCAGCGCTTGTAATCAGCCCGCCCGTACTCTCCAAGCCTTCGGCTGTGCTGAGTTCGTTATCTCCCGTCCGTTCGTAGTTCTCCATGATTCGCGAGAGCATCATGACCTCATAGTCCATCGATATGCCGAACACCACGCAGAATATCAGGATTGGCAAAAGCGCAAAGATGGATCCCGTGGAGGATACGCCCAGCCACTGCGCGCCAATCCCCTCTTGAAACACCCATACCACGATACCGAGTCCGGCGCCGAGGCTGAGCATATTCATAACGCTTGCTTTTAAAGGGAGCACGACTGATCGAAACGCCAATAGGAGAATGACATAGGTAACTACAAAAACAAAGACCAGAACGTAGGAGATATTCTGATGGATGGCTTCCATGATGTCCAGTTTATATGCGGGGCTTCCGGTGACATAGGTCGTCAGCTCATCCGTGTCCATCGTCCGTAACGCTCGGACGAGCTGCATAGTCAATACATGGGATTCCCCATACTCCGGGATCACGGCAACGGCTGCCATATTCCCCTTAACAAAACGATGCTGCTCCAGCTGCTGGCGGATATCTTCGCGGGATAAATACTTCGAGGCTTCTTCCACCGAACCTCTGCCGATGCTCAGATAACTCTCTACCTGCTTCACACCCGGCATCATCCTGATTTCATCCGAATATGCCTTCATTAGCTCGAGGCTGCGCGAATCCTCATAAGAGGCCGGAAGCTCCACCGCTACAACGATCGAATTCAATTCACGTTCATCATAAGCCTGTGTGAGCAGGTCGTGTCCATAACGGGATTCATAGGCGGGGGGAAGCACTTCGGCTGCGGGGATGGCGATATTCATGTCCCGAACCGGATATATCGCCACCAATAGTAAACCGATCGCTGCGATAGAGATGGTCACCGGATGCGCCATGACAAATTTGGAGAGTCTTCTCCACAAACCGGAGGTCTGCCGTGCCCGGAGCGTCCGGTAAGCGGCAGGGAATAGAGGGAGCGCATCTATACGCGGGCCCAATATTCCCAATAATGCGGGAAGAAGCGTGTTGCCGGCCAGTACCGATAACAGCACCACGGTAATGCCGCCTATGCTGAAGGAACGGAAGATCGGCAGATCTATGAAACTCATCGCCACAAAACCGATCAACACGGCCGCCCCGGAGAACATCACCGCTTTGCCGGCGGTTGCGCAAGTGACAGCCAGGGCAGTGCCCACATCTCCGCTCCGTGTCCGCATCTCTTCTTTGAATCGGCTTACGACCAGCAACGCATAATCGATACCCACGGCCAGGCCCAGCATCGTTACGACATTCGGAAGGAAATTGCTGATTGAGCCGTCGACCAAAGCGACGAAATACAGGATTCCCATCGTGACCACCACGCTGGCAACACCGGCTAACAATGGCAGAATCGCCGCAGTCAATGTTCCGAATACGACCGCCAGAATGAGCAGAGCTGCGGGAATGCCTATCATCTCAGCATGGATGATATCGCTTTTGACGGCTTGGTTCATATCGGCGAAGATGGCGGTATTCCCTGTTATGTAAGTATCCGCTCCCGTGATGCCCGGAACCGAGCCTCGAATCTCTTCAAACTGCTTCAAGGCTTCCGTGGAATCCAAATCCAGCAGCACGGTCACGGATACGATATGATCCTGGCCTGCCTTATGAGCGGCCATATTCATATAAATATCCCTGACATAGGGACGGTCTCGCAAAGGCTCAAGCTCCGTCAATATTCGCCTCTGCGCCGTGCCTGCCGTCAAATTCTCATCGTGCTGACTCACTACGACAATATCCAGCGAAGCTGCCGACAATCCTAATCCCTCTTCCAGCTTCTCAATCCCGATCTGGGCCGGACTATCCTTTGGAGTAAACCCGTTGTGCTGCAGAATGGACGGCAGCTTGAATGCAAACGGAAGCAGCACGCAAAACAAAAGAAGCCAGGTCACAACAATGGCTTTACGGTAGCGGTATATCTGTCGCCCCCATGTATGCAGCAATGTTGTATGGCTGTTACGTCTCACGAGTCTACCTCCTTAAGTGTAAGATTGATCTATGGTGCTCGCCCGATACCAGCGATCATAATGGCCAGTGTTTCAGACAAATCCAATTCATAAGGTGCAGATAGCGGAGTGCCTTCGGCATCGGTTAATACGCGGACAACGGGTCGATGTGGCACATGTGCGTGAATTTTGGATACCACTCCACTCTCACCCGTATGCAATTTCACGGTGATCCCTGGAGGATATATCGCTACCCGATCCCGAAACATGGCCAGGAATGACTGTTCATACAATGTTCCCGAGCCTGCATACATCACCTCTACCGCTTCATGCGGCAATAAGGCGGGCTTGTACACCCGCTGCGTTGTCATCGCATCGTAAGAATCCGTAATCGCAATCCATTTGGCGTATTCATGAATCTCAGGTCCCTTCAAGGCTCTGGGATAACCGCTGCCATCTAGGCGTTCATGATGCGACAGGGCGCAATGCGCCGATAACAACGGAATGTTCGGTTCGTCTTTCAATATTTTGAACCCGATCTCGGTATGCTTCTGGACCTCGCGAAAGTCTTCTTCGCTCAGCCGTCCCGGATGATTCAGCAGTTTCTGGGATATCCTCGTCTTGCCGATATCGTGAAGCAATGCCCCCAAGCCCAGCACCTTCAGATCCTCCCGATTATAGCCGTAAGACACCCCAAGAACCGTTGAATATAGACAGACGTTAAGCGAATGACGATACAGGTTGTAATCGTTCGTATTCATATCCGTCAGGAGCACCATGCCCTCGTCATGATCCGATATTTCATCCATAATAGACTCCATCATCCCGGAGAACGTTTTGCCTAAATGAAGGAAGCTTCCCTTCAGAGCAGCCTGGCTCTCCAGGGTCTTGAAGCTCGTCCGTATCGACTGGATCGCTTGCAGCCGGGTCTCCTCGGTTAACAATTCCGGAACCACGATATCCTCTGTCATCGGCTCCTCGATATAGACATACCCGATCTCCAACGTGCCCAGTCGGCGGATCAGCCCTGTCGTCAGCTCCACGCCTTCGGCAAGCAGAATTAAACCGTCACTATTATATATTCTCTTACCAAGAACCATTCCCGGCCTCAACGCGTTGATAGGTATAAGACGCAAAATCCGTCACTTCCTCTGCTATTCTCAAACTTGTGTGGGATATAGCGTCCAGTCTTCAGTGGATCACGATACGAAGAAGCCGGATCTCCTCCTTGTGTCTACTCCTGCTTAATGCATGATAAACAGCCAAAAAACGGCAGCGAGAACAAAACGGTAGATCGCAAAATGAGTAAGCCTTATCTTCTGTATGAGTTTCATGAAGGCCAAGACGACAAAATAAGCAACAACAAACGAAACGATAAATCCGGCAAGAAATACGCCGATCGTATCTAAAGTAAAATATCGGTAAGAATCCAGCAATTCATATCCGGATGCAGCACACATAATGGGAATTGCGATAATGAACGAGAAATCGGCCGATGCCTTATAGCTCACCCCGCTAAGCATCCCCCCGGAGATGGTGGAGCCCGAACGGGAAAAGCCCGGCCATAAAACGGATATGATCTGGTAGACACCAATCTGAAGGGCCTGCTTGTATGTCAAATCATCCAAATCATGTGATGTTACTTGAACTTTATGCTTATTGTACCATTCTGCAAAAATCATAAAAACACCGCCGGCAACGAGTGCAAACAGCACCGTCTGCGCATGGAACAGACTCTTGATAAAATCCCTCGCGAAAAAAGCAACCAGCAGTGCAGGCGCAATTCCCAAAAATATATGAATCAGATTCAATCTTTTTCGAGGCGTTTTGTTGGTCAACGGTTCACTTCGGCTCCAGCCGAGCAGGTTCAAAATACGATTCCAGTATACGATCGCGATCGCCATAATGGCGCCAAGCTGAATGACAACCTCAAACGTCTTCATGATCGGAGTTTGATCGTCGTAACCGAGCACTTTGGCCGTCAAGATCATATGACCTGTGGAAGACACCGGAATGAATTCGGTTAGTCCTTCCACGATCCCCAGTATAATGGATGTGATAAAATCCATGGTCCTTCCCCTCCCTTACCTTTGTCCTCCTCATATGTATGCTCGGCCAAAGGAAGTTAGTCGGGATTGTCAGGATATCCAGCGTGGAATCATGGACTCTTGAAGCGAACCGGGCCTCGATAGCTCACTTCGCAGCAGGTCTCTTATAAACTCCGGCAGCATATATACCGTATCCTTGCCAAGGGACAACGACTCGTATCCGATTTTAAACGTAAACATGTCGAGTGTCCCCACCTTATATTCCCGCTGCGGCTCTAGCGGTTGCCCCTTCAAGGAGATATGCGTAATCTTTCGGTAAGGCTCTCCGTTCTTGTCATAGTGAATTTTCAACCCATCGACTGCCAGGCCGCCTAATATATAACCGCGGAAACCAAAGCCCAATATCTTCTTCCCGCTGAATTCCTGAAGCAAACTCTCCTCAAGTGCTTGATAGATATGTTCTCCGCGCAGCTTCACGACGCAGGGATTAATCGGTGACGGGCACAGGCCGTGCAGCATACCGGTGCTGATCTCGCCCTCCGGCAGCGGTCCGAGCAGCTGCCCCGAGTTCACGATGGCAAAATCCGCATCCGTGTGCTGCAGCACGGCTTGAGCCAGTAGGTTCGCAAACGGCGACTCCTCCTCATAGTGAATGGGCAGACTACGATCAATAACGGCAACGGCCTCCGTTAATTTCTCCCGTGCCAGCTCATGGTGTCTCATGATCGCCTGCTCTACGATGGGTTCTATCAAGTTTTTATCCACGGGGAGCAGACTTCCCTCTATACAGGTAAAGCGATCTTCAGCATGACTGCGCTGCATGACGAGGCGACCTACGTATTGTCCGAACTTGCCTGCACCGCACACGGCTGTCTTTCCGATCATCAAGGGCTCCTCGAGTATATGATGGGTATGACCGCCAAGAATAACATCAATCCCCTCAACACTTTCTGCTAATCTTTTATCAATCGTTAGTCCTAAATGGGATAACACGATCATGATATCACACTGGCCCTGAAGCGCTCGCACTTGCTCAGCAATAGCCTGCACCGGATCTCCGGCTTCCCAGCCTAACAATTGATAAAAACCTGCAAAAGCAGCCGTTGCGCCGGTGAGCCCGATTCGAATGCCTTCTCGTTCCAGGATCACATGCGGCTTCATCCATCGAGGAGGATTGCCACTCTTAGTCTCACTTATGTTGCAGCACACAACGGGACACTGCAGTCCGGCGTATACACTCTCCAGAACATCATACGAAATGGTGAGCCCTTCGTTATTGCCAATCGTAATGGCGTCGTATCCTGTCAAATTAATGACATCCACATTGGCTTGGCCCATGGTGCCTTCGGTTTCCACCGTTGCCCGGTCCATATGATCACCGATATCCAGTACGATTGCCCCATCACCGGCAGCCGCCTTTTCCCGGGAAATAAGTGCTGCCACACTGCTCATCATCTCAAAATGGCTGTGTATATCGTTGGTATACAATATCGTCAGCTTCTGTTTGTCGCTTCCTAACCCCATTTGGCGGCCCCCTCCCCAAGTTCGTTATTCGATAATTTCCGGTCTTACAAGCATAACATTTTAGCGAAGAATATGGTATATTGTAGCCGATAAGAATTACGAGGTGATGAAGAATGTCAACAACCATTTCTATATTACTATTTGCAGGATTAGCTGATCGAATCGGCACAGCTTCGCTTACATTCAACGTACCGGGCTTGCCCCTTACAGCCGGGGAATTAAAGCTGCTGCTTAGTGAAGCTTATCCTGATGCTCAATCTCAGATTTCCACGGCTTTCGTCGCGGTCAATCAAGAGTATGCGCCTTCGGAACAGCTTATTCAGAGCGGCGACGAGGTAGCTCTAATTCCGCCTGTGTCCGGTGGTGACGGCACAACCCCGCAGGACTCCAAATCCAGGTCCTCGGCAGATGGAAAATGCACGATATCCTACGGCCCGCTGTCCGTAGAGGCAACCATTGCCAAAGTTCATGATGATAATCATGGAGCAACGCTATCCTTTGTAGGTACAACGCGAGAGATGACCGGCCAGATGCGAACGGTTACGCTGGAGTATGAATCATACATCCCGATGGCGCTTAAAGAAATGCAGCAAATATGCGCGGACATCTTTCGACAATGGCCCGGTACGCAATGTGCGATTTCCCACCGTATCGGTACGGTCGGAATTGGAGAAACCAGTGTTGTGATCGCTGTATCCTCCCCGCATCGGAATGCATGTTATGAGGCCAGCCGTTATGCCATCGAACAACTGAAACGATCCGTTCCAATCTGGAAGAAGGAGGTCTGGGACGATGGTTCTGAGTGGAAAGGCCCGCAGACCGGACCATGGGACCCAACCGTTAGGCAATAAGTCATGATTACACATTGTAAAACCATAATTTTCTTGCTAAGATAGTTTTGATCTTTTTACTTATATAAGGGCAAGAGGTGCAATGATTTGAGAGTACATGTCACGGACCTGATACCCGGTGATCAAATGCAGCATGATGCTTACAACACAAACGGCGTTCATGTTCTACAAAAAGGAGCAACCCTTCGTTTAGAGGATATATCCAAGCTACTGCAGCACGGTATCGATTACATAGAAATAAAGCCACGCGCACTGTCTGTATCCCTCGATTCATCGTCTGAAATTTCAGAATCATACAACAAGGTTAAACCCCATTTCAATCTTGCATTTGACGGGTGCTCCACCTTATTTACGGAAGCGTCACAATCAGGTAAATTCAATGAGTCCGTTGTGGACGATGTATTTAAACCCTTAGTCGGCTCTCTGAACGAGCATACGGATGTTGTCTCCCTTCTATTGCTGTTTAATGGTAAAGACGATTATACCTACAGACACTCCATTCAAGTTGGAATGTTATCGTACTACATCGCGGATTGGATGGGTTACTCCGACAAGGAAGCTTATGAAATCGGCAAAGCGGGCTATCTCCATGATATCGGCAAAAGCAAGATTCCTAGAGATATACTGGACAAGCCAGGGAAGCTGACTCCTCAAGAATATGAGGAAGTGAAGCTGCATACCATCTATGGTTACGAGATGATCTCTGAATCCATGGAAGATAAGGTCACCGCTATGGTCGCGCTCCAGCACCATGAACGGGACGACGCTTCCGGTTATCCACGAGCGCTCCGTGCTGAACAGATTCATCCATACTCTCATATTTGCGCTGTAGCCGATGTATATAGCGCGATGACAACGAACAGGGTCTATCAATCCAAGCAGCAGCTGTTAACCGTACTTCGAGAGCTGTATAGTCTTAGTTTCGGGAAGCTGAACGGCAAGCCGACACATGCCTTTATCCAGCAGATGCTGCCGAACTTTATCGGTAAGAAGGTTCTGCTGACGACCGGCGAATCCGGCATGATCGTCATGAACAATCCTTCGGATTACTTCCGTCCGCTCGTGAAGACCGAGGATCGATTCATTGACCTCTCCAAGGAGTATAATACCGAGATCCAGGAGATTCTTCTGTAATTGGCGTTTTCCCCCAGGTCCCTGAATAGCCAGTATAACCGTCAGGCTTGTACGCCGACGGTTTTTTTGCGCGCTTGCGTGACATTTCTCACCTCTCACTCTTGATTTCTGGCACAATAAAAGTCATGACCTGTCGAGAGGGCTCACGCAACCCTCAATGTCACAATGAAATCAACATTACATAAACAATCCAAACATAAAAAGGGGCAAACCACTCGTTTCTGAGTGATTTGCCCCTTGTATATAAGAAATATTTAGCCGATACTGCCTTCCATTTCGAACTTGATAAGTCGATTCATCTCAACCGCATACTCCATCGGGAGTTCCTTGGTGAATGGCTCGATGAAGCCCATCACGATCATTTGCGTAGCTTCAGACTCGCTAAGGCCACGACTCATGAGATAGAACAATTGTTCCTCAGACACCTTGGATACGGTCGCTTCATGCTCCAGCGTAATGTTGTCATTCTTGATCTCGTTGTAAGGAATCGTATCAGACGTCGATTCATTATCGAGGATGAGTGTATCGCACTGGATGTTGGCTTTCGCGCCTGCTGCATTCCGACCGAAGGAAGCCAGTCCACGGTAAGTTACTTTACCGCCATGCTTACTAATGGACTTGGATACGATCGTAGAAGTCGTGTCCGGCGCTAAGTGAATCATTTTGGCTCCTGCATCCTGATGCTGGCCTTTGCCTGCTACAGCGATGGACAAGACCATCCCTTTGGCACCGCGACCCTTCAGGATAACGGCAGGATACTTCATTGTCAGCTTGGAACCGATGTTGCCGTCCACCCATTCCATCGTTGCATTCTCTTCAGCAACAGCACGCTTGGTCACGAGGTTGTAGATGTTTGGCGCCCAGTTCTGAATGGTTGTATAGCGAACGCGCGCATTCTTCTTACAGATGATCTCTACTACCGCACTATGAAGCGAGTTCGTGCTGTAGATCGGAGCCGTACATCCTTCTACGTAGTGCACGAAGCTATCTTCGTCCGCAATGATCAGCGTACGTTCGAATTGACCCATGTTCTCGGAGTTGATACGGAAATACGCTTGCAGCGGAATTTCACATTTCACGCCTTTTGGAACATAGATGAAGCTTCCGCCAGACCACACGGCACTGTTCAGCGCAGCAAATTTGTTATCCGTTGGAGGCACTACCGTTGCAAAATATTCTTTCAAGATCTCCGGATGCTCTCTAAGAGCCGTATCGGTATCCATAAAGATAACGCCTTGATCCTCAAGGTCCTTTTGCATGTTATGGTAAACAACTTCGGATTCGTACTGTGCGGATACGCCCGCCAGGAACTTCTGCTCTGCTTCCGGGATACCCAATTTATCAAAGGTTTCCTTGATCTCGGTAGGTACTTCCTCCCAAGTCTTGCCTTGCTTGTCGGAAGGTCTTACATAGTACTGGATATCGTTGAAGTCCAGCTCATCAAGATCGCCGCCCCAGCGAGGCATTGGCATTTTCTCGAACTGCTCCAGTGCTTTCAAACGGAATTCCAGCATCCATTCCGGCTCGTTCTTGATTTTGGAAATTTCCATAACGACTTCACGCGTCAAACCTTTGCCGGTTTGAAAAATAGCTTTGTGCTCGTCACGGAAACCATATTTATACTCTTCTATTTCTGGTGCTTTTTTAGCCATTTAACTTACCTCCCTATCGATCTATTCATTCGCTTACTTCGCGTCTATTCCTTTTCGGAGTGCGTTCCAGGCAAGTGTTGCGCATTTAATGCGTGCAGGAAACTTGTTGACACCGGATAGGGCTTCAATATCCTCGTACTCTTCAAAATCTACGGCCTCGCCTTTCATAAGGGAGGAGAAGCGGTCCGCCAGACTGATCGCTTCATCCAGCGTTCTGCCTTTTACGGCGTCCGTCATCATCGAAGCGGAAGACATGCTGATGGAGCAGCCTTCCCCCGTATATTTGGCATCGGCTACCACGCCGTTCTCTACCTTAAGCTGCAAGGAAATGCGATCTCCGCAAGTCGGATTGTTCAAATCGATGGTTACCGCATCTTCTTCAAACTTGCCGCGATTGCGGGGGTTCTTATAATGATCCATGATGACACGTCTGTACAAATCGTCAAGTTGCATCGCCAAAATACTCCTTTGTCTGGATTAAGGCGCTAACTAATCGATCAACGTCCTCTTCTGTATTATACAGATAAAAGCTCGCGCGTGCCGTAGAGGAAACTTTTAACCAACGCATAAGTGGTTGACAGCAATGATGTCCTGCACGAATCGCAACCCCCTGTGCATCCAGCACCGTTGCCACGTCATGCGGGTGAACGTCGCCGAGATTAAAGGTAACAAGGCCCACTTTACGTTCACGAGGACCGTAAATGGTAATCCCGTCGATCTCGGAGATGCGGTTCATGGCGTAGGCCGCAAGCTGCGTCTCATGCTGTTCGATGGCCTCCATTCCGATTTCCTCCAGGAAATCGATGGCAGCACCCAAACCGACAGCCCCTGCAATGATAGGGGTGCCCCCTTCGAACTTCCAAGGGAGCTCCTTCCAGTTCGATTCGTACAATCCAACATCATTGATCATTTCTCCGCCGAATTCGATCGGCTCCATTGATTCCAGCAGCGCCTTCTTGCCGTATAATGCGCCGATACCTGTTGGAGCACACATCTTATGGCCGGACAAAGCGTAAAAATCGCAATCCAGGTCCTGGACGTCCACTTTCATATGCGGTGTGCTTTGCGCACCGTCAACCACAATGACAGCGCCGTGGCGGTGTGCGATTTCCGCAATTTGTTTCACGGGATGCACAACGCCCATGACGTTGGATACATAAGCGATGGCTACAACCTTGGTCCGTTCGGTAACGAGTGCCTCGACATCTTCGACACGGATCGTGCCGTCAGGCTGCAGAGGAATATATTTCAGCGTAGCGCCAACGGCGATAGCCGCCTGCTGCCACGGTATGAGATTACTATGATGCTCCATTTCCGTCAGGACAATTTCATCCCCGGGACCACATACAGAGCGTGCGTAGGACGATGCTACCAGATTCAAGGCTGTCGTCGTACCACGGGTGAAAATAATCTGTTCCGAACTCTCGGCATTAATGAAACGGGCAACCTTCTCCCTGGCTCCTTCATAAGCATCGGTAGCACGGCTGCCGAGTGTATGAACCCCGCGGTGCACATTGGAGTTCTCCCACTCGTAGTACCGCTTGATAGCATCTATGACCACCTGCGGCTTTTGTGATGTCGCGGCATTGTCGAGATATACCAGCGGATGTCCGTTGATCTCCTGATGAAGAATGGGAAATTGCTCACGGACAGAGGCGATCATTGTCCCAGCTTCCTTTCAACGAGCCCCTGCAGTTGGTCACGAAGCCCCTCAAGCGGAATTTCGCTGACAACCGGAGCCAAGAAGCCGTAAATAATCAAGGATTCCGCCACGGTACGCGAGATACCACGGGACATCAGGTAGTAAATTTGCTCCTGATTCACTTGTCCTACGGATGCTGCGTGACCGGCTGTTACATCATCCTCGTCAATCAACAGAATCGGGTTCGCGTCGCCGCGGGCTTTCGGGCTGAGCATCAGCACGCGTTCGGTCTGTTGTCCGTCCGCCTTCGTTGCACCCTTTTCAATCTTGGTAATGCCGTTGATGATGGCTTGTGCCTCTTCGCGCATGACGGCACGGGTGATCATCTGGGACGCCGAGCTCTTGCCGAAATGCTTCGCTTGGGTAGTGTAATTGATCTTCTGGGAGCCGGAGCCAACCGCGATGACTTTCGCATCGGATGTCGAACCGTTGCCCTTCAGAATACTCATGGTATCGCTAGCTGTATCGCCATCGTTCATCTCGCCAACAATCCACTCGATCGAAGCGTCATTGTCCAGCACCGCACGACGGAATGTAACATCGGTTGCTTCGCCAGCCAATTGGTGAACGGAAGCATAACGCACTTTCGCTCCGTTTTTAACGAAGACTTCCACCGCTCCGTTATGGGTTACCGGCGCAGCCAGGGAATCCGAAACGTAGTTGTCTACATAAGTGATCTGACTGTTCGCTTCGGCTACCACCAGCACATGCGGTGCAAATGTCGCTTCGGCATCGTCGGTCAGCATAACGGCTTGAAGCGGAACATCGACCTCCACATTTTTAGGAACATAGAGGAATACCCCGCCGTTCCATACGGCAGCATGCAGAGCAGCCATCGCATGCTCATCGTTCTTAAGGGCTTGGTGCAGGTAAGGCTTAACCAAATCCGCGTGTTCTTTAACCGCTGTTTCCAAATCGGTGAAAATGACGCCTTTGGCAGCCAGTTCCGGAGCCAGACTCACATATACGGTTCCCGAATTGCGTTGGATAACCAGACCGCCTTCTCTTGAACCTTCAACAAGTTTGGCTACCTGTTCAGGCAATTCGTCAAGGGAAGCAAGTTTATTGCTCTCTTTATATTCACCATAGCTTTGGATGTTCCAACGCTCGATGCGTTGTTTCTCGAGCTTGGGCAGTTCCAACTGGCCAGCCAGCTCCAGGGAAGCCAGACGGCTGTCTGTCAGCCAGGCCGGTTCCTGTTTACTTTCGGACAATGCCTTCAGAGCCTCAGCGTTGACCGGAAGAATGGTTTGTGTAGTCATATCGTTTCCTCCTCCCGTCTATTTACGCGTCTTGACCTACAGTTTCATCAGTAATGCCCAGCTCTTCCTTAATCCAGTCATAACCTTCTGCCTCCAGGCGCTCTGCCAATTCAGGACCACCGGATTTTACGATGCGTCCTTGCATCATCACGTGAACATAATCTGGAGTGATATAGTTAAGCAAACGTTGATAGTGGGTAATAATCAAGAAACCGCGTTCTTCGGATTTCATGGCATTTACACCGTTCGCTACAATTCTCAAAGCATCGATATCAAGACCGGAGTCGATTTCGTCAAGCACGACAAGTTTCGGGTCCAGCATCATCATTTGCAGAATTTCGTTACGTTTCTTCTCACCACCGGAGAAACCTTCGTTCAGGTAACGGTGAGCGAACTCGGGATTCATCTCGAGCTCCTTCATTTTGCCTTCCATTTGACGAATGAACTTGATCAGGGAAATCTCGTTGCCTTCACCGCGGCGTGCATTGATGGAACTGCGCAGGAAGTCGGAGTTCGTAACGCCGGCAATTTCGCTCGGATATTGCATGGCCAGGAACAGACCTGCGCGTGCGCGCTCGTCAACTTCCATCTCCAGTACGTCTTCATCGTTAAGCAATACTTTGCCTTCTGTAACTTCATATTTAGGATGACCCATCAAAGCGGAAGCCAAAGTACTTTTGCCTGTACCGTTTGGTCCCATGATGGCATGAACTTCTCCGCCCTTCATCTCAAGGTTGATACCTTTAAGGATCTCCTTGCCTTCAATTGCTGCTTTCAATCCTTCAATGACAAACTTGGTTGACATATTAGATTCCCTCCGTTGAATAGGTAGTGTATTGTTGTCCTATATGATAACAGGATTGGACGCCCTGATTTCATAAAACAAAAAATAATTATTTATTTATAATCATTCTAAACTGATTATCAATGATTCTCAAGCCATTTTATAATAAAATATGACGTATTTCAACCGGACAAGCGTTTTGCAGACAACATTCGGACAACCGTAACAATTAAAAAACAGGCATGACCGATAACCCGGTCAAGCCTGTTTCGTTCACCCTGTTCCCCTCCATATTTGCGGTTGCTCCTAAAGAGTCTATTACGGCATCCGGCACCGGCGTTTATCGCGCGTTGACAGACGGTACCCAGGTCAACATCATGAGCTCTATGGGCGCACGGCACGATAACCGGCACCCTCAGCTCTTGCAAATACAAGGGATGAACAGGCAGCATTCTGTTGTATTCACGCTTTATCCAAGGAACGAACGCAGCATCCACATATGCTTCTCAAGATCAGCCTTAAATCCGGTGAACATGTCCGCTGTTGGTGCATCGCCGGCTTCCTCCGCCATTTCGATGCCTTCCGCCAGCTCCTCGGATACGGTTGCAAAGTCTTCAATCAAGGCTTGTACCATGCCGCGGGTATCCTCGTTGCCTGAAGCCTCCTGGACTGTCGCAAGTTCCAAATATTCTTTCATCGTTGCTGCCGGTTTGCCTTTAATCGACAGCAGGCGCTCCGCAACCTCATCCATTTTAAGCGTAATTTCATCATACAATTCTTCGAATTTAACATGAAGGGAGTAGAATTGCTCTCCGGTTACATACCAGTGATAATTGTGGAGTTTGACATAGAGCACGTTAAAGTTCGCAACCTGTTGGTTCAACAATTGCTCCAGACTTGCGTTCTTTGTTTTTCCTGCAGCTTTGCCAGATGTAGTTTTTGCCATGCTTAATCCCTTCCTTTTCTATATGAAATGCACCCTGTACTGCGTCAAAGGAACATTCGGCAGAGCGGTGTTTACCCATTGTAACTGGTACCATCTGCTAATGCTAATCCTTCATTAATATATGAGTACATCCTGTGCTTGGGCGTCTATTTGTAGTTTACCCTTTGGACTACGAAGCGAATCAGTTTCGCAAACCTTTCGTCTTGCCAAAAAATTATACAAAATTCGCGAAAAAACGTTATACTAGGTAATACCAAGCAAAAAAGTTGGCTTTGTTTTTCTTCTATTCTATTTGGGGGTGACCATCCATGTCTGCATATCATCCGCTGAACGCGGAAGAAGCTATACAATTAGCTAAAAGTATACCGGGCCGGTTCCCGGACCATGCCGAACTCGAATGCCGCGAAATCGGCGACGGCAATCTCAATCTGGTGTTTCATGTCACCGCCAAAAATACGACTGATAGTATCATTATCAAGCAAGCTGTTCCTTATGCAAAAGTTGTAGGCGAATCCTGGCCACTGTCTCTCGACCGGGCCCGTATCGAACGTCTGGCGCTGGAGACGGAGTACTCCATCTGCCCCGACCTCGTACCCGAAGTATACGGTTATTCGGACGAGCTCGCCTACACCGTAATGGAAGACCTGAGCGAGTACACCATCATGCGCAAAGGCCTGATTGAGGGCAATGCCTATCCGAAGTTCGCAGAGCATATTGGCCGCTTCCTGGCCAGAACATTGTTCTACACGTCCGATCTCGGGATGAACCAACAGAAGAAGAAGGAACTTGCCGGCCGCTTTGTCAATCCGGATTTATGCAAAATCACCGAAGATTTAATCTTCGAAGATCCATACCGCGAATCCGCCAATAACAATTATGCGCAGAGCATTGCCGATGAAGCGGAAGCCCTCCGCGCCGACCTGCCGCTTCACTTTGAAGTCGCGCTGCTTCGGGAGAAGTTTCTGACTCATGCACAGGCTCTGCTGCACGGGGATCTGCATACAGGCAGCATTTTCGTCACGCCGGAATCCACCAAGGTCATCGACCCGGAATTCGCTTATTTCGGCCCGATGGGATTCGATATCGGTGCGGTCATCGGCAACCTTCTGCTCAACTATGCGGCACAGCCGGGCTGGAGTGAGGACGAGCATACGCTGGCTGCCCGGGAAGCCCGACTCCTCGAGATGGCAAGCGATGTATGGACCCACTTCGAGAACAACTTCCGCATGCTGTGGAATGAAGACCTCTTGGACGAAATGTCTCGCACGCCGGGCTACCAGGACCATTATGTGTCGCAGATTTTGAAGGATACCGCAGGATTCGCGGGCTGTAAAATGATCCGGCGCATCGTCGGATTGTCCCATGTTGCGGACATTGACACCATTGCAGATGACAAAGCCAGAGAAGCTGCGCAGCGCAAAGCGCTTGCCATCGGCAAAAATCTAGTGCGCCATCATCGCAGCATGAAGTCCTTTGAGGACATTTTAACTTTGATTACACAAGCAATTAAGGGAAATGAGGTATCGATATGAGCGGTATGACTACCGGCAATGCCAGCACCTATGAACCGCTAAGCTCGGTTTACTGGGGAGGAGACCATCTGGTCCTTCTTGATCAGCGCTTGCTCCCGGAAGAGATCGTCTATCTTCAACTCTATACACCGGAGGAAGTCTGGGAAGGCATTCACTCCATGAAAGTCCGCGGCGCCCCGGCTATCGGCATCGCGGCAGCATTCGGCACAGTCCTTGGCGGCATGCAGGTTGAAGCCAACGATAGTGAGGGATGGCTGCAACAAGTCGCAAAAACCTGCGCTTATCTCGCTACCTCCAGACCGACGGCCGTCAATCTGTTCTGGGCGCTGGACCGCATCAAGCTTGCAGCTGAGAAGCTGGCTGCTTCGGATCTCGATACGGCCGGACTGAACGCTGCGCTGCTCGCCGAAGCCGAAGCCATTCGTGCCGAGGATGAGGATGTATGCCGCCGCATCGGCGAAAACGCGCTGCCGTTCTTCCAGGACGGCATGGGCGTGCTCACCCACTGCAACGCGGGCGGACTGGCAACTGCCAAATACGGGACCGCCCTGGCGCCGATGTATCTCGCTCATGAGCAGGGCCTAAACATCAAGGTGTTCGCGGATGAGACAAGACCTGTCCTGCAAGGCGCGCGTTTAACTGCTTTTGAGCTCCAGCAGGCAGGGATTGACGTTACACTGCTGGCGGATAACATGGCCGCCATGGTCATGTCCAAAGGGTGGATCCAAGCGGTTATCGTCGGTACGGATCGCGTTGCCGCAAACGGCGATGTTGCCAACAAGATCGGAACGTACGGAGTAGCGGTACTTGCTAAAGCCCACGGCATTCCTTTCTACGTGGCATGCCCGCTGTCCACGATTGATCTGAATACGAAGACAGGTGCCGACATTCCGATTGAGGAACGTCCTGCGGAAGAGATCACCGAAGGTTTCGGCAAGCGCACAGCGCCGCAAGGCGTAAAAGTGTACAACCCTGCCTTCGACATTACGCCGAATGAATATGTGACAGCCATCATTACGGAAAAAGGCGTCGTGCAAGCTCCTTATCATGAGAGCTTAAAAAGCTTGTTCGAATAACCGCTATATCCGCCGAGTTTTATGGCATCATAAAACGGACAACCGGCCCTCCAGCCGAATTGTCCGTTTTTTTACGGTTTGCATTTTAGTGCATCTGAAGTCTAAACCTTGTTATCTCTAAAAAAAGAGCGATCCGCACGGGAATCACTCTTGGAACAGAAGGCATACATGACTCATAACATGCGCAGGATCGCATCCTTGCCAGCCAAGCCAGGATGAATGCCCCACTTCTCTGCCTCCAGGGTTACCGATTCCAGCGGCGCTTCCAGCAGCTGCTCCAATGTGCGAACCCCTACGGCTCTTCCTGCGATAATCTTGCGGTCCGCAAGCTTTTCGTTAAGAAGGCCCACATCGAGTGCACCGCACATAATATAGCCGCGGGAAGTGTATACGGCCAGCAGCGTTGTTTTCGGAAGCTTTACTTCGACGCCCATAACGGTATGTCCTTCAATATCGATCGGCAGTAAAGTCACCAATATCAACAAACCTCCCCTCACGTCGGCTTAGAATTATGTTTATTCTTTTGGAACCGACATGGTGCGAATGTCTCTCATATTATGCATTCCAGCCCACACATAATGGTGCGAATGACTCGTAAGTCAATAGAATAAAGATGAAATATGCATGACATTAGGACTATGAATATTCGAAAATTATGGTATATTTGATTCAGTAGAAACAATGTGAAAGCTGGTGAATAATAAAAGCTATGAACACAATTCCTGCCACCGATGATAACGGCTTTTTATTCAACGTTGATATTCTGGTCAAGAGTTCCTCCAACGCACTGGCTTTGCAATATTTGCTAGAAATGCTGAACGACAAGGCTGAAGTCGTCGACTTCCGGATTAAGTCCGGGATGGAACTTGGAGAAATTATCAACACCTTGGTTCAAGCCAAGAAAGATTCCGTTATTAGCAAAGCCTCCGAGAAGATGGCTTCCGCTGCTTCTCAGAAAGAGAAATCTGCGCCACCTGCGACATCCTCGCCGGAAAAAAAGATCGCTGCAAGCGTACCTCCTGTCCAAACTCCACTCACCGGAAGTGATCCCTTTGAATGGATAAAAGTATACAGTAAGGACAATCGCCTTGTTCGCCTGACAACCAACCGCCACGGTAAGCAGACAAGTCTTCCCTGCCGAATTCTCAATTATGATGAAAGCAATTTCCTGGTCAACGTCTATCATGTCGATGAGAAACAGGTGTATACCTTCAAACTCAATGAAATTGACGAGTTCAGCGTCAGCTGAATCGGTATACGTCAATGGCATCCATTTAAAAAAACGGCTTCGCCGCCCCATAAGAAGGGATCGGTGAAGCCGTTCTTTTTTAGAATCAAGCATTTTTTCGGGACAGCGCCGAAGACATCAGCATCAGCCAGCCCACGATAAAGGAGACACCGCCAATCGGCGTAATCGCGCCCAGCCACTTGATGCCGGATATACTTAACACGTAGAGACTTCCGGAAAATATGACGGTTCCCGCGATGAATAAGGTCCCTGCCCAGAACAGCTTCCGGGATTCGCCCAGAACCTTAGCCACAATGCCCGTAATCAGTACCGCAAGTCCGTGAATCATATGATAATGGACTCCGGTCTCATAAATGGCAAGTTCATCCGGCGTAATCTTATCCTCCAGCATATGGGCGCCGAATGCCCCGATAGCGACAGATAATGCCATCAGGATCGACCCCCATGCGACGAATCTTCGACTCATGCCTTTTCAACCCCTTTTGTCAGCGGACACCCGTGTCCTTATGTAATCAAATTAAGTTTAACGGATTCAAGGAAGCTTTTCCACCGGCATTGAGGCTCGTTGGACTTGATTTCAGGGCCATTTTGTGAAAGATTAATAAGGATGTCTTTTTATTGAAGACCACACGAACCCATTAGAGAATGAATTCTTATGTTAGGAGCGATTATGTACATGGATCAACAATCACCTGCCTCCCCATCCGAGGACCAAGGTTCACCTAAGCGACCCAAAACCACATTTATTCCACCCGAGGACAGAAAAAACTCCCGCTTCGGCATCGCCTCATTCATCTTGTCGATCGTGACGCTGCTCGGGTATATTCTGCTCGGGGCGCTCGGCACCACGATGATTGAGCCATACATGACGGAGAACGGACCGCTCCTTGAGCCGACTCAGGAAACGCTGGAAGCGATGACCACGCTGGCGGCCGTGTTCATCATCGTCATGATCATCAATATCACCGGCTTGGTGCTTGGCGTTGTAGGCTGCTTCTCCAAAACACGCAAGCGTGCTGTCGCCGTGATTGCCACCATCGTGAACGGCGTAGTCATCATCACCATCGGAGCTCTTTTCCTATTCGTATTAAATGCTTAAGGAGTGCCACTTCAAGACACTTGCCTGATTCATCTCGGGTTAAGTGTCTTTTTCATGACAAACCCGGATTGATACTCACATATCGCTCTTTCTCCCGAATATAATGAATTACTACAGCCAAAAAGACGGCAACCGTGTCAAGGCAATACTTGGGAGGTGACTGTCCATGCAAAATGAAGACGCCCTGTCGTTTGTCGTATCCCGTGAAGACTGGTCGCTGCACCGCAAGGGCTATCAGGATCAGGTACGTCATCAGCATAAAATCCGTGAAGTCATCAAACGCAACCTGCCCGACCTTATTACCGAGGAAAACATTATTCTGTCCGACGGAAAGCAGATCATTAAAGTTCCGATCCGCAGCCTTGACGAATACCGTTTCATCTATAACTATCAAAAGCAAAAACATGTCGGTCAGGGCGACGGTGACAGTCAGGTTGGGGACGTCCTTGGACGCGACCCTTCGTCAGCCCAGCCCGGTAAGGGGGAATCGGCCGGCGATCAGGCAGGGCAGGACATCGTGGAAACCGAGGTCAGCCTGGAAGAACTGGAGAATATGCTGTTTGAGGAACTGGAGCTCCCGCTGCTGCAGCCCAAGGATAAAGAGCAGATCGAGACCGAATCCATCGTCTTCAACGACATCCGCAAAAAAGGCATCATGTCCAACATTGACAAGAAACGCACCATCTTGGAGAATTTGCGCCGCAATGCAAGAGACGGCAAACCCGGCATCCACGGGATCAGTCCGGACGACTTGCGTTACAAGACCTGGGACGACACCGTCATCCCGGAATCCAATGCGGTCATTATCGCCATGATGGATACGTCCGGCTCCATGGGCTCCTTCGAGAAATACTGCGCGCGCAGCTTTTTCTTCTGGATGACCCGCTTCCTTCGCAAGCAGTACGAGAAGGTCGAAATCGTGTTTATCGCCCACCATACCGAGGCGAAAGAAGTGACCGAAGAAGAGTTCTTCACACGGGGTGAAAGCGGCGGAACCATATGTTCATCCGCTTATCAGAAGGCGCTTGATATCATTCATCACCGTTATCCCCCTTCCAAATACAACATTTATCCCTTCCACTTCTCCGACGGCGATAACCTCACGTCCGACAATGAACGCTGCGTCAAACTCATCGGCGAACTGCTTAAGGTCAGCAATATGTTCGGTTATGGCGAGGTCAATCAATACAATCGCAGCAGCACGCTGATGTCGGCTTATAAGAATATCAAGCTGGACCAATTCATGTATCATGTCATTAAAGACAAAGGGGAAGTGTACGAGGCGCTCAAAACCTTTTTTCGTAAACGGCAGGGAGCCGCGATCTGACCCATATTCTACATTAATAAAAGGAAAATCGTGGATGTCTATTCATCCTGATATTGGAGGAGGCAGGGACCTCCTCTTTCTTATGGCGTATTGCGATACAGCTAACAGCCGGTTACCGAATCATGGATAACGAGGTGTGTAGACTTTTCCTTTCAAATGAAAAATATGTTTTATTATTGACATCATAATGTAGCCGTAGCTTCACTTTTTTGTCACCTTCTGTTTTTCCTGGAATGATAGTATTAGCTATGACATCGTGTTGCAGGATATTACAGGATTCGATAAGCGTCTCCTAAATTTAAGATATCCTCCTATAAAGGAAAGGGAAGGTTTACCATGTTCCAAATGACACATTCACTATTCAGCACCCAGACGTTTGAGAATATGTCCTACATATTATCGCAGCGGCTGTTCCAGGGCGGCGTAAGCGCAGATCCTTCGAAAGGAGCGATCTTCCGTGCCGGCATCAGATAAGCCACGTTCACGCTACATGCCCGGTCTTGATGGGCTGAGGGCCCTCGCCTTGATCGGAGTGATGGGATACCACTGGAATTTCGGTTTTGCAGGCGGTGGTTTTCTCGGAGTCAGTTTATTCTTCGTGCTGTCCGGCTATCTCATTACGGATATTCTGGCATCCCAATGGCATCATCAACGCCGGATCGATCTGAAAGATTTCTGGATTCGAAGGTTCCGCCGTCTCCTGCCGGCCATGCTGCTCATGCTGTTCATTCTTGTGGTGTGGGTTACGCTATTTGACCGATCTCGGCTGGCTACGCTTCGGAGTGAGGTGCTCGGTGCGGTTACATACATAAGCAACTGGCAGTTTATTTTTCAGCAGCAATCTTATTTCGAATCATTTGGCCCACCGTCTCCTCTGGGGCATTTCTGGTCGCTTGCCGTGGAAGAGCAGTTCTACTTGCTGTGGCCCCTAATCATGTTAGCCGTACTCAAGCTATTCCCCCGCAGGGGACAGCTGTTCACTTTCATTGCTGCCGGTGCCGCGATTTCAGCTCTCGCCATGGCAGTGATCTATCAGCCGGGAGATGATCCTAGCCGGGTCTACTATGGAACGGATACCCGGGCGTTTGGACTGCTCATCGGAGCGGGGCTTGCTATCGTATGGCCCAGTTGGAAGCTGTCCACCCATGTTTCAAGGGCTGCCCGGCGCAGACTCAACCTAACAGGCGCAGTGGCAATGCTCATCATACTGTTCATGATGTGGCGGGTGGACCGTTACGATTCGTTCCTGTATCAAGGGGGAATGTTCCTCTTCTCTATGGCCGCCGCCGTCCTCGTTGCGGTGTTGGCGCATCCTGCAGCTTCGATCAGTCGCTTGTTAAGCTGGAAGCCCCTGTTGTGGATTGGCGTTCGATCCTATGGCATTTACTTATGGCATTACCCGGTGATGATCCTGACCTCGCCTGGATCCGGCGCAGGCAATCTGAGTCTGCCTCAGGTTGCACTGCAAATCGCGGCAAGCGTTCTGCTGGCCGCCCTATCCTGGAAGTATGTTGAAGAACCGATACGACATGGCGGACTGAAGAAAGTATGGTTTAAAGCCCGCTCCATTCGCCGCCGTCCGGCTTCGATTTCATTAAGAGGCTGGGTCGTGTCGCTAAGCTCGCTTATTCTAATCGGTATTTTTTGCTCAGGGATGATGAGCAGCGTATCTTCTGCGAGAACGGTAGGCGATATCGCTGCCATGCTGAACCTTGATGACCCTGCCCCGGAAGAGCCGGATCAGAATCAAGGCGGAGAGCCCAGAGTGATGGAGCCACCGCAAGGACAAACGCCGCTTCCTGAAGGCACTGACGACGGTAACATCTCCCCTCCGCCTGCCGACGCAAAGCAGCCTGGTGTTATTAAGAAGCCGGAGCCCGCTAAAGAAACGGATGAAATGCCGCTTCCGAACGAAGCGACACATTCTGGAGATGAAGATGCAGGCGGAAACGAAGAGCCGGACCCTCCTGCTGGAAATGACGCTGACAACGAAGACAGGAACACCGACGCAGGGAGCGAAGACCGGGATAGGGCTGATTCCGAAAAAACAATCCCGGATCAACCGAATGAAGATAAAGCGGGTAAACCTGGTGACAATAAGGCAGATAAGCCGGATCCATCCAAGGACGCGGCAACCGAAACGACAGGCAGAGAGAGCAATCATACGAGGCCAACGAATAAGCCTCAAAATCCTCCGGTATCCCAGTCCGCCATCACGGCCATTGGAGATTCGGTCATGCTCGGGGTATCCCCTTATCTGGAGAAATCCCTGCCCGGCATTCACATCGATGCGGAGATAGGCCGCCAAATGCGTCAGGCCGATGACCTGATCCCTGCCATGAAGACCCAGAATCGGATAGATGGCGGCATTATCATCATCGGGCTCGGAACCAACGGCGCTTTCTCGCAAAAGGATCTCGATTCCCTTCTGGGCCCTCTGGATTCGGCTAAACAGATTCTGCTTATCAACACGCGGGTTCCGCGCGATTGGGAACAGAACGTGAACGGCATGCTGGCCAAAGCAGCCGAACGGAACCCGAAAGTTACGCTGGTGGATTGGTATTCAGCCAGTAAGGATCATCCGGAATACTTCCGGTCTGACGGTGTCCATCTGGAGCCGGAAGGCGCCGAGGCTTACACCTCCATGCTGCTTCAAGCTATCAAGAAATAAAGCGTTCATCCTGATTCTTGCCATTATTCATTCTCATATCGTCGACCTGATCTCATCCTTCTATGAGACAGGTCGACTTTTTAGTTATATACGTAATCGGAAGCAGCAATATGATATAATTCGGTTACTTAATCTCATAATTTCTTAATAGAAGGCGGTGTCCTGGTATATGAACAATATCGTGTCAATGAAATGGCTGCTGGCGAGACTATATGAACCGGATCTGGTCATCGTCGACTGCCGTTTTGCCCTCGGCAAGCCGGAAAGCGGCCGAGCCGCTTACGAGGAATCGCATATTCCGCGTGCCGTATACCTGGACCTGGAAAAGGACCTCTCCTCCCCTGTCACCCAACATGGCGGACGCCATCCTCTACCGGACCTGGATCAGCTTGCAAAGCGTCTCGGCCAGTCCGGCATTCAGGAGAGCAGCCGTGTCGTCATCTACGACGACCAGGGCGGAGCCATGGCCAGCCGACTATGGTGGCTGCTGAAATACACCGGGCATGAACAGGCTTATGTGTTGGATGAAGGGTTTACGGCTTGGAAGAACGCTTCGTATCCGGTAACGGACGATCAGCCAATCGTCATTCCGGTACCATATGAAATCAACCTTAAACCGGATAAGCTGGCCCTCGTAGATGAGGTGCGCGCGGCTTCGCAGCATGGTAACAAAACCCTCATCGATTCACGCGAACCGCGCAGATATGCCGGATTGGAGGAGCCTATGGACTCCAAAGCAGGGCATATTCCGGGGTCAGTGAACTACTTCTGGAAGGGTGTCCTGGACGACTCTGGACATTGGAAGGAAACAGAAGCGATCCGCGAGAATTTCTCGGACATCCCGCAAGATGCCGAGATTATCGTATACTGCGGCTCCGGCGTCACCGCTTGTCCGAACGTGCTTGCCCTGGAGGAAGCCGGTTACGGCAATGTGAAGCTGTACGCGGGCAGCTGGAGCGACTGGATCAGCTATGAGGAGAACCCGGTGGCGACTGGGAAGGCATCCAAAGATTGATATCGGAAAAAGCCCACTACCATAGCGTAGCGGGCTTTTCATTATTTTGTGTCCTTTTCGCTTTTACATCAGGATCCCTGACAGATGCTCAAGAGCCATCGGGCGTATTCGGCTCTCCTCAGGGATATTCTCATAGAGAAGATACTCTTTGCCCGCTTCCGCCATTTGCTTGCGGAGAGCAGCAATTCGGCCTTTGCCGGAATCGATAAACCGGAAGTCGATCTGACGCAGGCACTCCATTTTTGTTAAGCCGTCCAAGGCTTCCGCCTTGATCCTTGTAGAAATCTCTTTCAGCATTAGAACCTCCAACCGGTCCGCGGTCCACAGATTCCCGATCTCCTGCAAGGATTTCATGTAATCCAGTTCAAGCTGCCGAAGATTTCGCATAGACGAGAAATCGCACAAGCGCTCGACTTTCGGCAGCGACAAGTGCAGAAAGGCCAGCTGATCCAATGCCGCCAGGGCATCGATATTCACCAGGTTTCGGACGGAGGACAACCTCAGCATGCTTACATTCGAATCGGCCAGCACGTGAAGCGAACCGTTCAATGTACAGCTGTCTAGGGCCAGATACTTCATCATGGGCAAATCCACTACAAAACTCAGTTGATCGATCGCACAGTTCAGAACGAGCGTATCCAGCCGAAGGCAGTCGGCAATCGGCGCTAGATCATCAAATTTACCGCTGAGCTCCAGGTATTTTAGAAACTTGTAGTTCCGGATAAAATCGAGGCTTTGCGTTTTGGGCGAGCGCAGCTTAAGAAACTCCATTCGATCCATCGCACCCAGACTATTCAAATCCTGCCGCTGTTTGAGATCTAAATGCAGAGCAGCGACAAACTTCAATCCTGCGAGCGTCTCCAGAAATTCCTCCGTATAACGACCATTCGCCTCTGCATGATAAATATGCAATATCAAATCCGGACGCTTGGAAAACACCTGCTCGTCCAGCTTCAGCAAATCTCCAGCGTTGTCTGATCCGACAACAAAACCGATGGTTGCACGGTGTCTCAGCTGTTTAACGGCACTGTCCATGTTGTCCGTGCTCCAGGGAACCCCGCTCATCGATGCTGTCCACACATCGCTCATTTCACTCGCCTCCGTTCCGATTTCCCTGTCAGATAAACACTCTGAAATCGAAGTCTGACCCGCATCCCCGTTTTACCCTTTGACTTGACCCAGATAATAATCAAGATACTTCTTCGGTCTTTCCTGGAATGCCCTCTTCTTCCCGTATCGATAGGCTTCGTCAAAATATCGGAAGGCCTCCTCATGCTGTTTGAGTTCCAAACAGACCATGCCGAGATCAATGAGCGGTCCGGTGTCGATATTGGAGCCTCTGGTTTGCAACGAGATTTCGCTCCAAGGTTTGGCCTGCTCAAACTCCCCCCTCGCAAAGTAAACACTGGAACAACAAGATGCAATCCAACTCGCAATCTCCCAGCTTAGCTTGGGCTCGGGCAGCATGGACCACGCTTTTTCATAATATGTAAGAGCCTCTGAAGGCTTCCCAGCCTCTTCAAGCTCATTCCCCGTCTCAACCGTCGCTATAATCTCATTTTCCAAGTCCGGGTTGTCGATTCCCAGCTCTTTCATTCGGAACCCCTCCTCATAAATCTAGCTAAAATGTTACCAGACCATGGATAAATATTCCACCACGGCGAGGAATCTTTATCGGTAGGTGTACCACCGCCGCTCTATTAATCCAGTGGAACAAGAAGAAGCCGCCCCTCCTGCAAGGAAGGGGACAGCTTCTTTATACAATCCTATATGATAACTTTATTTAAATGCCAAACTACCTCAGCGAATGCCCAGCAAGCTTCTTGCTCACCCAGACCATGACTACGCCAAGTCCAAGAAAATACAAGGGCATCACGATTAACGAGCCATTGTGAAGAAGACTCATGCCGCTGGTAATCACGCTGACGATAACGTAATAACCCAATCCGAAGATCGCTCCTGCCGTTCCGAGCACATCTCCATATTGGTTCAGCGCCAGACTAAGGCAATTCGGAATCGCCATTCCGATGCCAAGCAGCAGAATAAAAATACACGCTACCATCAACACCATATCCATTAGGGTGGCATTAATTCCGCTAACAGCAAGAACGGTAAGACAAAGGGCCCCCAGCATCGTAATAATCGTGCCGATCACGATAATGCGCTCAGCCTGGAGCCTTGTCAGCAGTTTCTTCGACAGCATCGCACCCAGTATGGACGACATCGCAACAAAAATACCGAAGAAGCCAAACCCGCCGGGACTCATCTGAAAAAATTCAATAAAAATAAACGGGGCCTCCGCATAGTAACTGAACAATATGCCGTTAGTGGCTCCAATGAGAAAACCGAATCCCCATATTCTGCGGTCGGAGACCAGGCGCTTGGCCACGGAAAGGGTGTTAATCTTCGATACAGACTTTACCCTGGTCTCAGGCAGAGAAGTCCAGGTATACGCCAAAATGGCGGTGCTCATCAAAACCAGCGTCAAGAACACTGCTCTGAAACCAAAAGATTGATCTACCCATCCGCCAATGAGCGGCCCGATGGCGGGCGTAAACGCAAGCGCAGCCGAAATCTGGGCAAACACCGCATGGCGCTTGGCTCCATCGATGCTCTCACGCAAAATGGTTTGGGTGACAACCGAGCCTGTGCTGGCACCGAAAGCCTGAATGAATCGGCTCACCAATAACCATTCGGCCGAACCGGATAGGTAGCAGCCCAAGCAGCCTATTCCATAAACCAGGATGCCCCACAGCATGGCAGGACGACGTCCGAGGGAATCCGAAAGCCTCCCCCAGCAAAACACCCCGAAGGCAAAGCCCAGGAAGTAAATGCTGAGCGGCAGTTGGATGGCATTGTTGCTTGCTCCCAATTGATGGGCAATGTCCGGTAATGATGGTGTATATATCGTTTCACTAATTTGCGGGAAACCCACAAGAACAATCAATAGCCATATGGATGGATTTGAGATTTTTCTTTGCACAGCTAACATCCCCCTTATCATTTCAAAAAATCTCTAGTTGGCTGGCAAAGAAATTACGGGATCGGGGGTTTGCATTTGGTTAGTCTAGTAAATGAAAGCATGAAAATTCACCTTTTTTTTCTGAATAAGGGGGTAAGTCTACTGAGTAGTATAGCAGATTATTTGGCAAAATACGTTCTTAATTCGTCTCCCACAAGTGGCTTTATACTTAGGGCCAGGAGGTTCAAGAATAGGATCACATTAAAAAACAAGGCGCTCTACCTTCATCTTGTATGACAAGACTCAGGAGAGCACCTTTGTTATGTATCAATTCTTCTTGGAGAGCCATTCCGCCAATTCTTCCGTCTGGGCTAGAACAGCAAGCGGATCGTAATACCATGAACGCTCCTCCGGCCATGAATACATGTTCCCCTGCTTGACCGCAGGGAGACTGCCCCAAATCGGATCCGCTTGGAAATCTTCGATCGTTCGTGTATTGGACGTCATAATAATGTAATCGCCCGCGTATTTCCCTATCATTTCAGCCGTTAACTCAGCCCATTGCTTATCCAGTATTTCCGCAGCTACTCCGCTTGGCGGCTTTCTTCCCAAAGCCTGATAGACAGGCTGCCCGCCACGACCAAAATTATCGCCGTACACCCAGGTTGACTTCTCGCCGTCTTCCATAATGCTAAAGGTCGCATCCGCCGGAATCGCTGCATCGACTTTAGCTTTGGCTGCGGCAATACGCCGATCATACTCCTCCAGCCAGGTTTTGGCTTCCTCTTCCTTACCGAATAACTCGCCGAAATAAGTCAGCTCTTCATGGGCATTCTTTAAATCTCCATATGGAATAACGATGGTGGGAGCGATTTTGCTTAGCTGCTCATAGGTTGTTTCCCCATTGCCGGTAATGATAAGATCCGGGTTTACAGCCATGACTTTCTCGATCGACGGTTTTCCGTAATCCCCGATATCCTCAATACCTTCCAAAGATTCTTTAAAATAATAATTTTTAATGGTTAACCCTGGGGCTCCGACCGGAATGACATCGAGCGCAATCAGACTGCCCAAATATTCTTCAGCGACGATGCGCTGCGGACTCACCGGAACTTCGATATCGCCATTGATGGTGGAGACAGTTTTCACTTTGGATTTTCCCACTAAATTCGTTTCCATCGTTTGTGACGAATCCGTTGTTGCTGTCGGTACGGTCTCCGTGTTACTCTTACTTGTCTCTCCCGCCCCACAGGCACTGAGCATAAATGCCAGGAAGAGCACTGCGGTAACAAGAGTTACACGCCTTCTGCTCAAACTACGAAAAGAAAACACTTCATATCCCCCTTATTTATAGATAACGATAATCATTCTCAAATATACTTTACCGCCCGTCCCTTCATATGACTATGCCTTAAAATGATATCTGTTCATGCATATTTATGATGTTCTGTCAGCGCGTTTATCATTTCGTGCAGCTGTGCTTGTGTAGAGATGGGATCATAACCGAAGAACAATTCGGGTTGATCCAGGACATAGACTCGATTGTGCCGAACCGCATCCAAATGCAGCCACTCCTTGGAACTGAACAATGCATCGACGCGCTTCTGGCCATACGAATGGTTAGGTAGCGACGTAATAAATATATGATCGGCTGCATAAGAAGCGATCTCGCTAATATTCGCTTCCACGAACCCACGACGATGCACGCCTTCATCCACCAGCCGGGCAGGTGGTTGAAATCCGATATCGTGGTATAGAATCTGGCTCCCTCTGCCGAAGCTGCCGCTGAAGCAGTAGGCGGTATCCACGCAAATTTCCCAGACGATGGCGCTTCCCCGCTTCCCAAGCACTCCATTGAGTACCTCATTCGAGTGAGCGACCAGTTCGTCGTAACGCGCCAGCCATTCCTCCGCTGCCGCATCTTTATCTATTGCGGAGGCGATGAAGCGGAATTGCTCGCGCCAGCTCATCGTCTTGAACGGCAGCTTCAGGACAGGCGCCAAAGCGAGCAGTGCCTTGTTCTCCATTGCCGAATCGTAGCTGATGATCAGATCCGGATGGGATGAAGCTATCGTCTTATAGTAATGATCGAATGCGAGAGCATACGGGTCAAAACAATGCTCTGCACTCAGATGATTGCTGTGTGGGGTCTGCTTAAGCCAAGGGGTATACACACCCAACTCGGGAGTAACGCCAAGCGCCAACAATGATGCCGTATGGTTAAGGTTTAATGCGGCGATTCGCTTCGGTTTGCGTTTATAATCCGTGGGAGATACGCCTACGGCCTCCTTGAATTTACGGCTGAGATACAAGCCCTCCTTATACCCTACTTCCTGCGCCAGCGTATTTAAATCTTTCGATCCGGTCAACAGCCGTTCTTGCGTTTTGCGTATTCGAAACAGGGTCAAGTATTCATTAAAGGTAAGACCGGCATGCTTGCGAAACATACGCGAGAAGTGCTCCGGACTGACACCCGCCATAGCGGCCATCTGCTCTCTTGTCAGATCCTTATGGTAATTCTCTTCCATATACTGCTGGGCTTGTTCCACCCAAGGTCGATGCTGTGAAGATGATCTGAATACCGTCTCTGCATGGATCTCTTGCAGCAGTTTAATGAACAGATGCTGCAGCTGAAAAGGTTCCCCGTGATCCGCGCCTCCCCAGATACTCTCAAGTTCTCCGGCCAGCCGTAAAATCTCGGACGGAATGTCATGAATCGGAACATTACATTCAATTCCGTAAGATGCGCTGTCATCTATACATAAGCATCGATATTCCATATAAAGCCCCCGCAAAGGCGTTAATCTTGTGGATTCTAGCTTGAGTTTCGTTTGGCTGCCTGAACCAAATACACTTCCTCTGAAAACCGGAAAGGAGCGCCCATCCGCAAGCAGCAGGCCCTCTCCCTCCTGGATGATCACGATACGATAGCTCTGCTCTTGATGACTTCCCCTGTCGCTCGGAATCTCTTCATCCAATCCCATCAAACGAGTCGGTATGTGAAAAAAATGAGGGGGAAGTTTAGTTGTTGAAGGTAGTGACACGAAACGCCCTCCTTGATTATGATAATCATTATCAATTAATGTGATGTTATTATACCAGATGCTCCGCTCATCTGTGATGACAATCCGTATTCGGAAGCTTTTTTTTCGATCACACAAAAATAAAGCCTTATCTGAAACATTCGACTTATGTGACGGGTTTTGCCACCCGTTCCGGGCCTAAACCGGCGTAAGCCCTCCACTTGCTTTCATGTGCTACGCTTGAATCAAGAAATCACTTATTCGCTGGAAAGGAAGTGTGCACGATATGATACTGAACCATCTTAACCTCACCGTCACCGATGTAACCGCGGCAAAGGAATTTTTGCAAACCTATTTCGGACTCAAAATCGGGGGGGAGCGTGGTCAGACGTTTGTGTCGCTGTTTGACGATCAAGGAATGGTGCTGACCTTAATGCGTGGTACCGAGGTTAACTATCCCAAGACGTTTCATATTGGCTTTATTCAGGAAAGCGAAGCGAAGGTAAATGAGCTCCATCAGCGCCTAAGCGTTGATGGCTTCGATGTCACAGAGCCCCGAAGAACCCACGGATGGACCTTCTACGTTAAAGCTCCGGGCGGTTTTACTGTTGAAGTACTGGCTTAATCATCATTGTTACATGATACGTACACGGCAACTAAGCGCAAAATATAAGAGCCCGCACATCACGCGCGGGGCCCTTCTCCTGTTCAATAGATGATAACCATGCCAATAAGAATATTCTTTTTTCAATTATATCCTGAGTTTCCCTGCTTGCCTTCCTATCCTTCTCAATAAAGCTCCCATTTCTCCGTACATAGCGCCGGCAAAGAATCCGCAACCCGTTCGCTCTCCTCATACCCCAAGCTGCCGGAATGGGCAAACAGAATCGGATATTCACCGTTTACCGGCTCTTCCCTCATATCGAACATATAATGATTTCCTCTTCCATCCATGGCAAACGACACCGCATTCGGCATATACTCCGGCAGCTCGTAAGCCAGGTTCATCTCCCTCAGGTCATCCGTGTTAAAGAACTGAAAAAGACGTTCTCCTTGTTGAAAGTCTCCGCCGTTGGAGTACTTCAACAGGTCTAAATAGCTAGCGGGAAAATTTCGCTGAGGCAGCTTCCAGCCTGCGGGATCGAGCGGCGTATATTGGTCGTAAAAGGGCGACGTTTTGTGAAAAGGATTCACTTGTCTTCCCTTGATGTCCTCCATTTCTTGCGCAGACAGCTCCGTATTCCACTCCTTAACAAAACGGGCCATTTGTTCACCGGTTGCACCGGAACGTTTGTCATACTGGTGCTCAAAATCGATATTCCACATCCTTGGCCTTTCCTCCATCCTGGTACTTCCTATCTACGAACTTCTTCAACATTATATAGGAAGTGCTGGAAAAAGGGGATCATACCACCGGTGTAAGGAATTCATTAGGTCCTTGGAGCTACCGTCATCACAGATGGGAGCCTCCACTGGCATCGATGCATTGACCGGTGATCCAGCGGCTGTCCGGAGATGCCAGAAATGCAGCTATGTCCGCGATATCCCCAGGCTCACCCCATCTACCGAAGATCGAATAACCGGCTCCGAATTGGAACGAGGCCGGGTCCTGAAGCATGGCAGCATTCATGTCGGTAGCAACGAATCCGGGCTGTATCGCATTGATCGTAATTCCACGGGAACCCAGCTGGCTCGACAGAGAGAGGGTCAGCGAATTAATGGCCCCCTTCGTCATCGTATACGCCGGAATATTGGGCAAGGAGATTCGGGTTACTGCAGAAGATAAATTGATAATGCGCCCATCGTCCCGAAGACGTGGCAGAGCCTGCTGAATCATGAAGAATGGCGACTTCACGTTCATTCGCATCACTTCATCAAAGCTCTCCTCCGTGGTCTCCTCGATGGTTTCCACTAAGCCGATCCCTGCGTTGTTAACCAGAATATCGAAATACGTATTACCTGTTCGTGCTTTCAATGTCTCATCCAGCGACCCGTACAGGGCACTTATTCCATCCGAGGAGGCGAGATCTGCCCCTACCAAGAAAGCTTCTCCTCCAGCCCGTATAATCTCGCTGACGACCTCTTCCGCCGCCTCATGGTTCTTGCCATAGTGAACGGCTACCAACGCTCCTTCCTTCGACAATCGTATCGCGATAGCACGTCCGATGCCTCGGCTGGAGCCCGTAACCAAAGCAACTTTCCCATTCAATGTATTCATCTTCTCATCATCCCCTCTTCTTTTTTCACTTTTAGTTTTATCACAGACCCCATTTCGAAATGTTGCGCTCCTATTCTTGCCTTCCTCTCGATAACCCCCGTAAAAAATGCCCCGCCTGCAAAGGGGGCTACAACGTAGGCAGCTTGCGCCGTCTCCTACATTCAGTGAATTAAAAATCATTTACATTCCATGTAATGATTATTATAATGAGAATATCAAAAGAGCTGCGCAACCTGTGTTTGCATAAAGCGATTAAAGGATGATTTTTTCCTTTAGTCGCTTTTTTTGTGAGCTTGTTGAAAGTCATGGAGGTATATCGTATGAAAAAAAGAGCGTTTGATATGATCATGCTGCTCATTGGGGCATTTATTTTTGCGCTGGCCGTCAATTTATTCGTCATTCCCAACGATTTTGGCGAAGGCGGCGTTACCGGGATATCGATTATTCTGTTTTATGTGCTGAAATGGTCCCCGGCGCTGGTCGGCATAGTGATTAACGGAATTTTGCTGATTGTCGGCTATAAGCTTCTGGATAAAAAAACGACCGTCTATACCATTATCGTTGTTGCCTTTCACTCGATATTCCTGCACTTGACGGAGAACTGGCACATCGCTTCGGATGAGCCGGTGATCAATGCCATCTTCGCCGGACTGTTTGCCGGCGTCGGGATTGGACTCATCGTCCGGGTGGGCGGCACAACGGCAGGTACGGTGATATTGGCCCGTTTGGCTAATAAATATTGGGATTGGAATATCAGTTATGCCCTGCTGTTCTTTGACCTGATCGTGGCCGGACTGTCCGTCTTTGTAATCGGGATCGAGAAGGTGATGTTCACCGTGGTCATCCTCTATATCGGCACCAAGGCGATGGAGTTCATTATCGAGGGCTTGAATCCCAAAAAGGCCGTTACTATCATCTCAACTCATCATGACCGCATCGCGATTCGGGTTACGGAGATTATGGACCGCGGGGTGACCGTGCTTCGGGGCTATGGATATTACACCGGTCAGACCAAAGATGTGCTCTACATCGTCATCAGTAAACAGGAAGTCTCCATGCTCAAAAAAATCGTCCGTGCGGAGGATAAAAACGCCTTTGTGACGATTCACGACGTACGCGACGTGTTTGGCGAAGGATTTATCGATATTTCGAAATAAGGCCGGACTTATCCTTATATGAATAAGAAGATCGAAACAGCCGTTTAGGATGTTTCGATCTTTTTTTATTATGCCGTCAAGGTACTTATTGCCAAAATAAACATAGCAGCCGAAAACTTTTTCATGCCTTTAATCACTGTAATAAGATTCCAATTTTTCCATATGACCAGACGCTAAACATGCCGAAAAAATTGAAGGCAAAGTTCCTTTTATTTGTATTTTTCCATGACAAATTCGGATCATTTTTTGCATTTTCGCTACACGAAACACGGGGATATGGCTTATTAACTTACACCAAATGACAACTTTATAGAAATATTTAATGAGTTCGCAAAAAACATTTTATTGGTAATACGAGGCAAGATTCTATAAAATTCTTTTTAACTTAAAAATGCTGAGTGCAAACTTTTAATGTTTTAGTACAAATTGTCCAAGACAGGCTTTCTTTTCAGCAAAACCGACGATTTATCACGCAATTCTACTTTAACGATTTGAAGGAGTGCATCGCAAAAGTGACTACGAATATTTCTGTTTCTTCACCCCTTACTGCCGCGAAAGACTATGTGGAATCCATCTATAACCAAGTGGTGGCCCGAGATCCGCACGAGCAAGAATTTCATCAAGCCGTCCGGGAATTTGTAGATTCCCTCGTCCCTGTTTTAGCCCAGCATCCGAAATATCGGGAACACGGTATTCTGGAACGCCTTGTCGAGCCTGAACGAATGATCACCTTCCGTATACCATGGGTGGATGATCAAGGCAAAACCCAAGTAAACCGCGGGTTCCGCGTCCAGTTTAACAGCGCGCTGGGTCCGTACAAAGGCGGCATCCGGTTCCATCCTTCGGTTTATGCCGGCATCGTCAAATTCCTTGGCTTTGAACAAATCTTCAAAAATGCGCTCACAGGCCAGCCCATCGGCGGAGGCAAGGGCGGTTCGGATTTCGATCCAAAAGGCAAATCCGATCAGGAAGTCATGCGTTTTACCCAGAGCTTCATGACTGAGCTCTACCGCCATATCGGACCTGATTCCGATGTGCCTGCCGGTGATATCGGTGTCGGCGCTCGCGAGATCGGTTATATGTTCGGCCAATACAAGCGTATCCGCGGAGGACATGAGGCCGGGGTGCTGACAGGCAAAGGCGTCATCTATGGCGGAAGCCTGGCACGTACGGAAGCAACCGGTTACGGCTGCGTCTATTTCGTACAGGAGATGCTGGCTTCGCAAGGCCTTAGCTTCAAAGACAGCCGCGTCGTGGTTTCCGGCTCGGGCAACGTCTCCATCTATGCGATTGAAAAAGCACAGCAGCTCGGTGCGCACGTCATCGCCTGCAGTGATTCCAATGGATACCTGTATGATCCGGACGGAATTAACCTCGAAACCGTCAAGCTGCTGAAGGAACGGGATCGCCTGCGGATCAGTGAATACGTCAAGATTCACCCGCATGCCGAGTATACCGAGGGCTGCGCGGGCATTTGGAACATTCCATGCGACATCGCGCTTCCTTGCGCCACGCAGAACGAGCTGGATGAAGAAGCAGCGAAGACACTCATCATGAACGGCGTAAAAGCCATCGGTGAGGGAGCCAATATGCCTTCCACGCTGGAAGCGATTGAGCAGTTCATCAGCAGCGGCGTGCTGTTCGGACCGGCTAAGGCCGCCAATGCAGGCGGGGTTGCCGTATCCGCGCTGGAGATGAGCCAGAACAGCATGAGAATGTCATGGACCTTTGAAGAAGTGGATGCAAAGCTGCATCAGATTATGAAAAACATCTACAGCAGTGCCGTGGATGCTGCGGAAGAATATGGCGTAGCCGGCAATCTTGTGGCTGGTGCCAACATCGCAGGTTTTATTAAAGTAGCTGATGCCATGATCGCACAAGGTATCGTATAAATAAGAAAAAAAAGAAGCCCTGCCGCATATGCGGCAGGGCTTCTTACAGCTTATAGAAGCTCGCTGCGGAGCTCTTCAGCCGATTTTGGAGATAAGTATCCCAGCGGGATATCAAACACCGTCTTGGCGCCTTGCTGTCCCTCTCTGCTCAAACGATGGGCAGCTCTTGCATAAGATACCAGCACACTGGCCGTAAATTCCGGGTTGCTGTCGAGCTTCAGGCCAAATTCAACAATTTGTTTATTTCCGCTTCCGGTCACGCCGCTGCGAATGACAAATCCGCCGTGAGGCATACCTGCATGTTCAGCCTCAAGCTCTTCTTGCGTAATGAAAGTTACGGTTGTATCGTAATCGGAAAAATAGTTAGGCATCGACACAATCGTTTGACGGATTTGCTCTTGGTCCGCGCCTTCTTCCGCTACGACGAAGCAATCTCTCCGGTGCTTCTCGCGTGTGGCAAGCTCCGGTGTTTCACCAGAACGGATTTGGTTGATAACCTCTTCTACTGGAACCGTGTATTGAACGCCTGCCTTCACCCCGGGAACACGACGGATGGCATCCGAGTGGCCTTGGCTCACGCCTTTGCCCCAGAAGGTATAATCCTTTCCTTCCGGCAAAATCGCTTCGGCAAGCAGACGATTCATGGAGAACAAGCCCGGATCCCAGCCTGTCGAAATGACGCTGACATGGCCTCCGCCCATCGCCGCTTTGTTGACTTCCTCGAAAAACTCAGGGATTTTCGCGTGTGTGTCAAAGCTGTCTACCGTATTGAACATGCTGGCAAGCTGTGGTGTTTGCTCAGGCAAATCCGTAGCCGAACCGCCGCACAGAATCATAACGTCAATCTTGCCGATATATTGCTCTGCCGCTGATATATGCTCGAAGCGAGCACCGGAATTGGCCGGCATTTGCTGCGGGTCTCTGCGCGTGAAGATGGCCACCAGCTCCAGATCCGGATTTTGCCCGATGGCTTTCTGTACGCCCTTGCCCAAATTTCCATAACCTACGATCCCTACTTTAATAGATGCTTTCAATGTAATCCTCCCTTTGTCAGAACCATTTCCTGTAGCATGATGTTTATGTACCGCTTTAAAGTATAAGTATATAGACATCACTCAAATTGTAAACTATTTTATATGGACAGGAAATTGTTTCTATCTGTGTTATTCTTAATCTCCACCGTGCTATCCGATAACTTGTACAACATTTCCTTCTTGATCCTTGATTTCCGTCTTCAGGACTTCAATCCGAATTCCTTGCAAGCCAGAAAGCTCGAAGGTGCTGACCTGCGGCAGCAGTCGTCTTGAAAATTCACCCGCGGTCCGATCGTCCAAAACCAGGGTAACATCTCCATCCTCTGCAGTCCAGCGACTCTCTTCCCCCGGCTCAAATACGACCCGAACGTCCGAGCCTACAAGGCTCAGTTTCTTATCTTTCAAAATTCGGCCCTGCAGCAGCTTCCCGATAATTTCGGCCTGCTTGGCGCCTATTTGTAATGTAGCCGGAGTTTTACTTAACCAGCCCTTCTTCCCCGGTTCAAAAGCCAGCTGGCTCACGTAGAGAAATCCGGTGTTCGAGCCCTCTTGTTTTCTCCCCCGATCAACGGCTTCCGAAATCGAAGGCACCTTCAGCAGCGAATCCCGATCCAGATCCGTTATGTACTGCGGCATATACTCCGCACAAGCTTGTAATACGCCAAGCGTATTCCATGTCTGCATCGCCTCGAGCTCTTCACGTGTGATGCCAACCATTTGCAGAAATTCTACCCGACCATTCGGCGTATCCATCCCCGGCAGCTCGGGATCCAGGGTGAAGGCGAGCGCGGTCAATTGCGTATCGGCTCCCAGGCAGATCGGCCCATTGGCATCCAAATAATCCCCCGAACGAAAAACATTCCCGCTGTTAAACACGTATCTCCCCATGTTCTGAAGCAGATTTAGCGCCCACGCCGGCGGCTCTTCCTCGCCCTCCCGCTTAGCTAGCCTGAACGTCAATTCGAATCCGTAACCGCTCTCCTCCAAATTGTCCGACTCCTTGTCATACAGCTCGCTAAAGCCATAAGTGACCATATGCCAATGGGGAAAAGGGGCATTCGACGTATAAGCGCTGATTCCATTCAGCGGATCGGGTCCTCCAAGAGCATAAGGAATTAGGGCTCCGTAATGTTTCGGCTCCTGCTCCCCGTACAGCTTCAATAGCTGCTCATCAATTGCGTCCCAGCCTGCGGCGTTTTCTTCATGTGTCATATCCTGTTCCCTCCCGTTATCATGTATATCCAAAAATTCAACCATATCCGAGTAGGCCCAATCATTCAAGTCACCATCCTCTTCCGCTTCATTATATAGGACGTATAGAGTAATGAAGAAGTAACCAGCGAAGTGTATAATAGAACCATATCAACAAAGGAGCCTACATGTTCATGAAAAAAATAACGGCATTATCAGTAACCTTAACACTTTCAGCTTCGCTTATGGCCTCTTCATTAGCCTCGCTGCCGGGTTCCGTCGATGCGGCCTCCGCCAAGGAATGGATACAGATCTCCGAACGGACATCCTATTACGGTGAAGCAGCCCACGGCCAGCCCAATGGTCGCGGTACGATCAAGTGGGGAAATGGCAAACAATATTCCGGCGAATTCATTAACGGGAAGCGCACCGGAAACGGTAAATACATTAACGAATACCAAGAAGACGGTGAATCGCATAAGGTGGTATACATCGGCCGCTGGAACAACGACAAAATGGATGGCGAAGGCATCCTGACGCATAAGGTGACATCGCCTGACGGGTCCGTTCGATGGAATCAGATCCAGCAAGGGACATTCCAAGCAGGCGTCTTCCAAAGCGGATACGATGTCATTCATGCGGTCGCGGATCCCGACTACAGCTTTACCTATAAGAAAGGCAAGGAACTGCTCGTGGTTATGGGCACCAATCAAAACATGAAAAAAAACTGGGCCACCGGAACGATGTTCAGCGCTCAATACAAGAACGGTTCCGTCAACCATAGTTATTCGATCTTCCCGGCTAATTCGGCGGCTGAACAGCGTAAGATTGACGCCGCGCTCCGTTATTTCAAGAGCATTCAAAGCAAAGTAAATCCTCACCTGCAGCAATTTGAAGCATTGTCCAAGCAGGTTCCGTTAAAATAACCCAGCTCCTACAATCGTCAAAGAACCCGGTAACTTGCCTATAGCAAGACCGGGTTCTTCTATTACCGAAGGGTATTAATCACAATATCTCTATGAAGCAGGACCCTCGAGTGCAAACTGGAACGTATATTGATCCGACTTCTCGACCACGATGGTATACCCCATTCATTCGGCGATTCTCTACTGTGAGCGTCCCTCGTTCAGCATCGTGATGGTCTTTTCGATTCGCCGCTGACGGGTTTCTATCGTCTTGGCCCCCTCGATCGACAGCACCAAGCGGCGTTTATTACTGTAGGACAAACCATCGAAGTATTGTCGTGCCACCGGGTTTTGATCCAGAGTCGCGGAAAAATCATCGGGTACCGTGATCTCGCGCGGCTCGGTATCAAGCTCAATCTGAACGGTCACTTCGTCACCCGCCGCAACTCCCGCTGCTTGCCGGTTCTCTGCGCTAAGCGGCAGCATGAATACGCCTCCCATAGGGGCGATGGTACTGCGATAGGTATGCTTGCCGATGGTGACCGTAACTGGGGGTTTTTTGCCGGAACCGAGGCCTTCCACCACTTCATCCGGTACCTGAAACCCTGTTGCCGTCTTACTGCCTAGCACTATTGTCGTTCGAAATTCCATTTCTGTATCCTCCAGTTAAAAATCATGGGTTACATCTACACCAACGCAGCTTTATTGTGCCGTCCAGCCGCCATCCACAAGCAGCAAAGTGCCTGTAACGAGATCAGATGCCGGGGAGGCGAGATAAATAACAGCTCCAGCCACATCGCCTATGTTGCCGATCCGCCCTGCCGGGATCCGTGCCAGGACGCCGTCGCGAAAATCAGGGGAGTCCAAACGCTCGGCTGTTCCCGGCGTATGGATGAACGTAGGACCGACGGCATTAATGTTCACGCCACGGCTGGACCACTCCAGCGCCAGCGCCTTCGTCAGCTGATTCACGCCGCCTTTGGAGGCGCAATAGGCTGCCCCTTCCGTAATCCCAACGACACTCACCTGGGAGCTGACGTTAATGATTTTTCCGAACCCCTGCTCCAGCATGATACGGCCAGCGGCCTGACAGCAAAAAAATACGCCCTTCAAATTTACGTCCATCATCTAATCCCAATAATCCTCCGTGATGTCTTCCGCCAGCATCCCCTCTCCCAGACCCGCGTTATTAACCACGATATCGAGCCGGCCGAAATCCTTGGCTACCTGACCAAATACGGCTCGGATCTGCTCCACATTCCGGACGTCCAGCTCATAGGCCTTGGCCTGACCTCCTGCCTGAGCGATTTCCTCGACCAATGGATGGAGCAGGTCCTTGCTTCGTGCCATGACGGCAACCTTGGCCCCTGCCAGCACTTGGGCTAGTCCATAACCGATGCCCTTGCTGGCCCCCGTCACGATTGCAATTTTATCCTGAATGCTGAAATTAGGCTGCATATGTAATACCTCCATCTCTTATATCCATTCATGTTAGTTTCATTAAAGCATGATGGCTGGTCAGCAGCAATCTTTGTTAGTCCCCCTTCCCAATAAATCCATCCCGTTAAGTGCTAAAACACGTTCATTTGCAGCAGCAATAGAGGAATCTCAGCCCGTGGGCTAGAAATGATGAGGATCAATGCGATCGTTGTTTAGTATGGAGAGTATGGAGGAAATCCACTTATGAGCGGACGGTTATCTGAAGCGCAGCAACAAGCGATTCTTCATGTCGAATCAACAGCGGCGGGCCAGCGAAGGGTCGCCTTGAAAATGACGGAGCACATCTTGCGGAAGCATGGAAAAGATTCCGTAACGATCGGCTCACTGTTAACCCATATTGAAAAATTTGCCCGCGTCACGTTGAATTTCCATCCGGATCGGATACGGCCCACCGGGCACCCTGTCATCGAATCCCTCTTGGCAGAAGGCATATATCATAACCAGTTCATCACGAGCGTGACGAATGGAAGCAAGACCGCTTATCCGGGCGGTGACCGCGACCAATGGGAACGGCTCCTGTTTGGCGGAGCCTACCAGCAGCCCGGTGTGCGTAACGACGAGCGGCCGAAATACGGAGCACTTAATCTTATGAATTATGCCGATGGTGCATCGCCCCGCTTCGGCTCCTGTTTGTTGGTGCTGTCCCCTAACGTATTGAACCGCTGTACCTTTACGTTCGGAGACAGTCATGCAGGTCCTGAGTTTGTAGGCACGCTCCGTCAGTGGGATTCCATTCTCGCTGCACTCTTGCAGCAAGTTGAATCCACTGGCTCGGCCCTGGGTTCCCCGAATGTGGACATTCCATCCATGCTGGATCGGCTTCTTCATCTGCCTTCATCGTATACCGGTTCTTCCGGGCCTGTCGGTCGTTCCTTGGATGATTATATTGAAGCGCAGATCCATGGCGTCATCGACTTGTCCAGCGATGTGGAGGCCCTGGTAGCCGATCCTTCCTATAGGAACACCCCAATCGGACATTTGCTTCATGCTTTATGTGAACGGTATGACCTCACCTTGTCCTGGCATCCCGGCTTCTGCCTTGCGGTACGGGATGTTCCGGATGATTTTCGGGGACCGGCCATGCCGCCGCTCGCTAAGCGGATCGATCAACGGTTTGGAGGCTCGCTGGGCATGCTGGATGCAGCCATTATCGGCAAAGCGGCTGCTCAACTGCACCATGATTCAAGCGAATGGAGCGATTGGGGAACATTTGATGAAACCTTCCAGCATCTCAAACAGCTGTGGCATGTGCTCGTAAAGTATGGACATCCGAATCCGTTTTCGCCAAACGGCTAAGCTGTGTTTTTTTGTCTAGTACCTGCGTTGGAATGATGGTTTGACTTAGATAACCGGGCTAGCGGAATCCGTTCAGCAACGGCTAGGCCTATCAAGTGCAGCTTCTTATATATTGATCTTAGAAAGGATGATGACCGATGGATTGGGTAAAGCGGATGAATGAGGCCATAGGCTATATAGAAGCGCACATAACCGAGGAGATCGATTACGCTGAAGCTGCTCAGATTGCATGCTGCTCCGTTTATCATTTTCAACGCATGTTTCCGTTCATTACGGATGTATCGCTGTCCGAATACATACGGAGACGCCGGCTGACACTGGCTGCTTACGAGTTGCAAAACAGCGATATCAAAGTAATTGATCTGGCACTTAAATATGGTTATGATTCCCCGGAGGCGTTCGCGCGTGCGTTCCAGAACATGCATGGCACAACGCCGACGGCCGCACGCCAGGCGGGTACCAAACTGAAGGCCTATCCCCGCATCTCCTTTCAATTCTCAATACGAGGAGCTGCCGAAATGAATTACAGAATCGAAGAAATGAAGGAGTTTTCCGTTGTCGGTTTCAAGGAGCAGGTAAGCACGCAGCGTGCCTATGAAGACGTTCCCCGCCTCTGGAAGGAGGCTCAGGAGAAGAGCATTTTCGAGAAACTATGGAACTATCGTGTGCAGGACCATCCGATCCGGGGAATACTGGGTGTTTGTGCAGACGGTGACTACGGGAAGAATGAGCATTTTGACTACATCATGTCCGTCGTATCCAAGGACACGCCTCAGGAACCGATGGTACAGCGACATTTCCCTGCCGCCACTTGGGCCGTCTTCGAGCTGGAAGGAGATCCGAGCGGCATTGCGGAGATGTGGAAACGCCTTTATACGGAGTGGATACCATCCCAAACTTATGATCTCGGGCCGCTTCCTGCCATCGAATGCTATCTTCCTCCGGACGAGTATAAGAACGAGTTATGGATTCCTGTGGTTAGAAAGGCATAGTAGTACATTTCCGCTGAAACGATGAATTTTTTTCGCTCACCGCTACAAGACCATGAACATGAGCTTCATATCCACACCGCGCGGTGAGCACCCCCTATCCATTTTCTTTCAAAGGTTCTCCAATCTGAACGGGAATCATGATGATAAATTCGGGGTCATCCGCATAGGGATCCTGACTCATCGGATATTTTTCGAAATGCGTTAAATGATCCGGGTTATATTCCGAGTAACCTTGTTCTTTAATCCAGGCATAGATATTGTTATAGGACTGATCGATGCGCTGCTCTTTCCGATGAGTACAAGTGGCATAGGTTAATGCAGGAACGGATATCGTAACCATCCCGTCGGGAACTTCGTTGATCCGTTCCACTTCCACGACCGCGTAATGGATAAATCCGTCACCCCCGGGAACTGCGTGGTAAGACAGCCCCAGCAACGTATCGGTATGTAAGGCATGGGGTATCTCCGCAAGCCGCTCTTGCATCAACCGATGCACTGCGCGTATCCCGCCTGCACCCGCCTCGGCAAATGTGCCTTCCCACTTCAATCCTATCGCCTGAAAAGCTTCCTTACTCGTAACCGCTGCTTCGTTTCGTTGATCGATTGTCATTAGTAAATGCTCCTTTATCCTGTATTTGGTTTCATTATATACTTGAACTATGCCAGAAACTGTCACATTATAAAAAATCACAGGAGCGAAATCATGCCCAAAACCGAACGGATCCTTAAGGTCATGCAGCGGGTGTATGAACGGCAAAACTTCACCGTCGGCGAGTTAGCCGAAGAATTCGCGGTTTCATACCGTACGATGCTCCGCTATCTTCATGAACTGTCTCGTCTAGGTGTTCCATTGTACGCCAATGAGGGGAAAAACGGCGGTTACTCCATTCTGACATCGCGGCAAAAGAGAGAACGATCCGCGCAGACGAATGAATCCATTCAGCGGATAATCAAACCGCAGACCATGATCGTCGGCCTGGAGATGAAGCTTCCGTTTACGGCCTATTATATGTCCCAAACCCTCAAGCCAAAGCTCTGGAAGGAACTCCAGGATCGCATGGAGGAAATTCCATATATCCGCAAGAAAACATCGAATCCCTTATATATTGCAGCTGTTTTGAACCGGCAGCAGATCTATCACTATGTAGCCGGAATCGAGGTAATGACGATCGGTGATACGCCGGAGCGGATGGTAGCTTTAACTTTGCCAACAAAGGAATATGCAATGTACACCCATGAAGGACATTCCGACCGGGAGGATACCGACCAGTCCTATGCCTATGTTATCCAGCAGTTGAAACAACGTGGCCTCACGCCAAACCCGGCGCTCTACAGCCTTGAACTGAGAACCTCGGTACATGCCTCTAAAGCCCAAATCTACATACCTTTAACCTGAATGAATCAGGGGCTTATCAAACACATTTGTCACGCAACAATATGAGAATCATGATTTCGGACTCAAGGAACCTGTCCGATTAAATCTGCGGCTAAAATCCGGGAAATGGTACGCTACGGATGCGTATATTCAACCTTAACTCCTTGGTGATTTAAAAAAGCGAGCCCCGGTCATGTCTGGGACTCGCTTTACTCGTTAAATGGCTTTCGGATTGTCGACCACAGGATTAACATCCGCATCGTAATCCACGCCATCGGTTTCAAAGCCGAACAGCTGGAAGAACTCCCGGCGGTAACCGGCAAGGTCAGTCAGTTCTTCAATATTTTCGCTTGTCACCTTGCTCCACAATTCGGCCACCTCGGCTTGCACGTCATCACGAAGTTCCCAATCGTCGATACGGATGCGCCCCTTCTCATCCACCGGCGTTTCTTGCCCTCTATAGAGACGATCGGAGAATAGACGATAGATCTGCTCGATGCAGCCCTCGTGCAGCCCCTTCTCCTTCATGACTTTGTATAGCGCCGATACGTACAGCGGAACGACCGGGATCGCCGAGCTGGATTGGGTCACTAACGCTTTGCTGACCGTTACATAAGCTCGCCCGCCTCCGGCAGCAAGCTTCTCGTTCAATTTCAGCGCGGTTGCCTCCAGATGATCCTTGGCTTGTCCAATGGATCCGTCCCGGTAGATGGCTTTGGTAATCTCGGAGCCGATGTAGGAGAACGCAATCGTGGTCACATCAGGAGCCAAGACGCCGCCTTCCGCCAGCTCATTCATCCATAATTCCCAATCGTCGCCGCCCATCACCTCTACGGTGTTCTTCACTTCCTCTTCCGTGGCCGGCTCAATCGTTACCTCTGTCACTTCACCCGTATGGAAATTTACCGTCTTGTTGGTATAGGCCGGTCCGATCGGCTTTAATACGGAGCTGACCGTCTCACCCGTCTCAGGCAGCGTACGGCGCGCCGAAGCAACACTGTACACCACGAGATCAACCTGTCCCAGCTCTTTGCGGATAAGCTCAACCGTCTTGGCTTTGGTCTCTTGCGTGAAGGCATCTCCTGTCACGCTGAACGATTTTAAGCCTGCAGCCTCCGCTGCCTTCTCGAATGCGACCGAATTATACCAGCCTGCCGAAGCAGTCCGCTTCTCGGTTGCCTGGCTGGGACGATACACACCTACAGTATTTGCTCTGGAGCCGAATGCGGCAGCAATTCTGGCCGACAGGCCGTACCCGGTGGAAGCGCCGATAACCAGCACATTGCGCGGCCCCTCGATGCCAGGCTGTTTTAACACATAATCAATCTGCTCCTGCACCTGGGCTTCGCAGCCTACAGGATGGGACGTTGTGCAAATAAATCCGCGTGTTCTAGGTTTAATGATCATATTTATATACCTCTCTTCCAGTACTCGTCTTCTGACACCATATGTATGGTCTTTTAAATTTCCTTTCTATTTTACCTGTTTTTTGTGGAGAGAGGAAATCTTTTGACAGGAAAACCAAGAAAACCTCCCTTCGTAGTTATGAAGGCTTAAGCCTGCATTCCTTCCAAAGAGAGGTTCTGTATGTTTAATGCTCTATATACGTTGCCATTAAATACCGAACGGATTATTTGAATGAAGCATAGCCTTGGTCAGCCATGACCACGCTGCCTGTAATCGCAGCAGCTTCATCTAGAGACACGAGATACACGGTATCCGCAACAACTTCAGGCTGTGTTAATTCACCGCCCATGACTTTGGCTCTCATGGAATCCAGCATTCCTGAATCTTTATAGCCTTGGATAATCGGTGTATCCACTGCTCCAGGAGCAACGGCAACGACGCGAATGCCGTATGGCGCCAGTTCAAGCGCAGCGGATTTGCTCATCATGATGACGGCGCCTTTTGTAGCGTGGTATGCAAATGTTCCCGGTGAAGCCAGGAAGCCGAATACGGATGCTGTATTGATGATAACGCCTTTAATACCGAGCTCTTTCATCTTTCTGCCTGCCGCAATAATACCGTAAGCAACCCCGTGCTGATTCACGTTAATGGTGCGATGATAGAGATCCATATTTTGTTCGAGAACCGGTCCAGCCCCGCCAATACCCGCATTGTTGTGCATGACATCGATGCGGCCGTAAAGCTCAACCGCTTTATCTACAAGCGCCTCGACGCTTTCTTGTTTGGAAACATCGACTTGAACGAAAGTGGCTTCGCCGCCTTCTTTTTTGATCATGTCCACCGTCTCTTGACCGGCAGCCTCATTATAATCGGCAACGACGACACGATCGCCTTTTCTTGCAAATTTAAGGGAGACCTGACGACCGATTCCGCTCGCTCCGCCGGTAATTACCGCTACACGTTGTTCTGACATTATCAATGACCTCCTAGGGTATAATAGCGTTATTGTTTGAACATTGTGTGTCCATGTCCTTGTGTTCATTGTAACGCTGCGTTATATTTAAGTAAATTTAAACTTAATTAATATTACTTAACTATAGATTAAGGATGAGGTCATATGAATCTTGAACAACTGGAATATATCGTGGAGACGGCCAAGACAGGATCGTTAACCAAAGCAGCCCAGAATTGCAACGTTACCCTTTCCGCCGTCAGCCAAGCGGTGTCCAGCCTGGAAGCCGAGTTCGGTTTCTCCTTGTTCACCCGATCGCGGCTTGGTGCCGTTCCCACAGCCGAGGGCCAGCGAATTCTCCAGAAAGCCTATGCCATTTTGGAACAATTTCAGGAGCTGAAATCAGAGGCCGAAGGATATTCCAGCCTGCTGAGCGGATCTTTGCGGATTGCTACCGTTCCGGTCCCCTTAACGTTGTCCATCGATGCCATTATCCAGTTCAAAAAGCACTTCCCCCATATCCAACTCGAAATTACGGAAAAAGCGACTCTTGATATTATTGAGGATATCAAACAAAATCATGCGGATATCGGTTTGATTTTTGTCGATGATTCCACCATTCATCAGCACCGCGGCCTTCACTTCGGCAAGCTGCTGGAGAGCAAATTCGTGGTGGGGGTCAGCCGTCAATCTCCACTTGCCATGCGGCAATCGATCACGCCGGAAGAACTGCGTAAATACCCCTTGGTTCTCTACAAGGATGACAGTCTGTTCAAACTGATGGATGTATTCGAGGAGCAATACGGGGAAATGGATCTGCTCTTCTCAACCAACCAGACAAGGGTCATACAGAAGGTCGTCGAAGAAAATGTAGCGGTCACGGTGGGGGTAGATTTGTCCTTCTCCAGCTTCACTCCCATACCTTCGGGAAACATCGTAACGCTGGAGCTGGAGATGCCCCCGGGCCATGCTGCCTCCTCATTCGGGTGGGTACAGCCCGGAACGCACCATCTGTCGAAGCCGGCCTCGATCTTTCTGGACAAGCTGAAGCATCAGATTGGGTGAGGTGAACGAAAGCTTTTACTTTCAATATAAAAGCCAACCGGCGTAGGCGAGGCTGTTATCCAGTCCCCTGCTCTTCGGTTGGCTTTTTTAAAAATCTGTATTTTAACGTAATAACTCGCTGAGCGTCAAACTCACCGGACAATGATCGCTTCCCATCACATGGCAGTCGATCTCGGCATCCTTCAGCTTCTCGGTTAAACGAGCAGACGCCAGAAAATAATCGATGCGCCAGCCGATATTCCGCTCCCTTACCTTGGCCATATACGACCACCAGCTGTATACGTCCGTACGGTCCGGGTAGAAGTGACGGAAGGAATCAATAAAGCCCGCTGCCAGCAGATCGGTCATTTTGCCGCGCTCCTCCAGGGTGAAGCCGGAATTGCCATGATTAGACTTGGCATTTTTCAGGTCGATTTCCTGATGCGCCACATTCAAGTCGCCGCATACGATCACGGGTTTACGTTCGTCAAGCTGAAGCAAGTAAGCACGAAACCGCTCCTCCCACTCCAGCCGATAATCCAGCCTGCTCAGGTCGCGCTTCGCATTCGGCGTATATACGTTCACGAGATAGAAGTCCTCAAACTCCAGCGTGATCACTCTGCCCTCCGGCTCGCTGTCCTCCTCCAGACCATAGCGTACGGACAATGGGGCGATTTTCGTAAATACCGCCGTTCCCGAGTACCCCTTCTTCTCCGCATAGTTCCAATATTGTTGATATTCCGGCCCTAAATCGAGCTCGATCTGCCCTGCTTGCAGCTTCGTTTCCTGCACGCAAAATATATCGGCATCCACCTGCTGAAAATAATCCATAAAGCCCTTCGTTACGCAGGCCCGCAATCCGTTGACGTTCCATGACACTAGCTTCATATCGCAACCTCCGTGGTATCCATATCGTTTAAGCGTGTTGAATCTATGAATCTTCTAAATTCTATTATGGTATCATGTCACGGCTGAAACGAACAAGCAGCTACGAGCGCTTTCATCATACCTTCATGAACGGATGAAAGGCTTGCGTGCATAATCCCCCGCCAAATCAGGAACAACATAAACGTTCGCAAAGTACGATCATTCGTACGTTCCCAATCGATGAGAACCCCACATAAGGAGGAATACAGCATGACAGGCAGAAACAGCAAACCTAAGAACGACGGTCCTTCCAGCAGCCCTGAACGTTTGGACCAATACGGTGACAAGCTTGCTTCCGAGAATGAGGAAGAGTTTACTTCGGCGGCCGAGGAGCACTGTCGGGATCAGGAATAACGGATTTGATACAACTGTCGATGCACATTCAATAATCACCGCAGCAAAAACACCCATCCATGCCAAGGCAATGAATGGGTATTTTTCCTATTCAATCATCTGGGCAAACACGATGCCCGTCGGTTATAACCATCCCGCTTCTCGATGTCGTTACTCCGTGACCCCACAGCGGTTGCCGTCTGGATCCGTCAGGGAAAAGCCTCTGAACCCGCCAAAATCCTCAATTTCAGTCACGTCGGCTCCCTTGGCAACCAATCGTTGATGAATTTCACCTACATTCGTGGTATGCAGGTTGAAATATTGCCCCACGCCATAATCATTCCTGGGAAAAACCGGCTGCTTCACCTCATAGGACCGCACGAGGCAGAAGGATACCTTCTCATCGTTCATTCGCATGACCACCGCATTCGGTTCATCCATGTGGATCACTTCAAACCCGAGCATATCCGTATACCAGGCCGTCGAACGCTTCAGATCACTGACCGGTACAAAAATGCCAACGCCGTACAAAAGGTTTTTTTTCAAAGAACCTTCCTCCTCTTTGATTTGGTTATATAGGGTTCTGACACCTAAGAAACGAAATTTTGGGCTAAAACCAAACAGCGTCCAAATATCATGTTTCATTCCGTAAGTTTCCACACGTTTCCATCCGGATCTTCCATATAAAATGCAAGGGCTCCGCCAACCCGGCTCAATTTGCTTATTCTTATTCGCAGCTTCGTCAATTGGAGATACGAGGTACAAATGGCTTTGGGATCCCTTTTCCGAAAAGCCTCCACAAGCGCATCCATATCCAGTCCTGCGGCTGTGCCTGCCCGGGCTCTCTCTTGCGGTTTAGGTTCCATGCCTGTTTGCTGTATGCGATGCAGCTTCTTCAGCCTGGTTCGCGCACGTCCGAGCGACACCTGAACCGTCCCTTCCGACATGAAGAGAAAGTCAGCCGTCTCCCTGGCCGTGAAATCAAAAACATCCATCAGCAGCAATATAACCATCGCCCGTGGGGATAACCGATCCGCTAATGTCTCCAGAAGCTCCCTGGTGGATAAGCCCTCATCCTCGGCCGCCCTATCTCCTAACGCATCCTCGGAAACCCTCATTCCGGGCTTATCCTTCTTCAGTCGGTCCTTCCACGCGTTGCTTGCGATGCGATATAAGTAGGCATTGGACAGATGTTTTCCAGGATCGGTTTCAACGGCTCGTATCACCTTTATCATAACATCCTGAAGCAGATCCTCCGCTTCCCATGGATCCCCTGAGATTCGCATACAGTATCGGTGCAGCTTCGCCTGCACATTGGATAAGTCCGGCATATACTTCGGCATCATCATTCCCACCTCGCTAACTAGTTCTGTGAGTGCGCACGTTTTCCTGCTGAATGTTTGCGCCGTCCTTGTTCCATCTACGCATCCATACAAAAAACCGCCTCCCCACTAATATGGGAAGACGGCTGATTTGCTCGATCTGACCGCGTTTATTTCACCAAACTCTCCAGCACGTCATCAATGATCTGGCTGTTGGCAATCGTACCGGTATACAGCCAGCTTGTATCTTTTCCATATTCATAGATGTTGCCGTTCTTAACGGCCGGAATATTCGCCCAGAGCGGATCCTGGAGCACTTCGGCCCCTTCGCCGTCGCTGTTAATAAAGAACAGATGATCCGCGTCGAGCTCGGCCAATTTCTCCAGGGAAATGGAGGACCAGTTGCCCGTAGCCGATGCCGAAATTTCCTTCACCACGTCCGGTACCGTAAGTCCCAAGTCGCCGTACATAACGGCTCCGCTGGACAACGTCTCGCTAACGACGAACAATTTACCGCCGACAAGCCAAATCGCTGCAGCAGATTCACTGCCGATCGATTGCTGGATTTTCTCCTTGGCATCCTTTGCCTTCTGCTCGTATTGATCGAGCGCCGCTTGCGCTTCCTCCTCCATGCCAAAGATTTCCCCCACTTTCTTCAGCTCTTCGCGCCAATCGTTATTGACCTCATTGCCGATGACGTAGGTTGGAGCAATCTTCTCGTATTGGCTGTACTTGTTGCCTTCTACCATGGAAGCCGAGTCCATGATCAATAAATCCGGCTGGAAGCTCGCTACCGCTTCAAAGGGAAGATCATGCTCAATCGTAGGCACATCCTTCAATGAGTCCTGCAGATAATCCTGGACGCTTCCGCCTTTGACCGACCACTGCGCGATTGGCGTAATCCCTAACGCCACCAGGTTATCCTCCAAGTAAGAAGCAATCACCCGTTTCGGCTCGGCTGGAATTTTCACTTCATGGCCCATGGCGTCTATCAGTGTTCGTTCTGTCTTGCTCTCTGCGCCTCCTTCACTTGGCTTCGCTTCGCTGCCGCCGCTCTGCTCGTTTGGCGTTTGCGCCTCCGTTGGTTCGTTCCCGGCTTCGTCTTTGCTATTTCCACAAGCTGCAAGCAGCGTGAAAGCTGCCAAGAGTCCTGCGATTATCCATATTTTTTTCTTGAATCGACTCATTGTTCAGATCCCCTTTATGTATATTTTTTCTGCTTAGATCACTAGCAATCTTGGGATGAAGTGATATAATAATAACCATGATAATGAAATTCATTCTCAATTACAATACGTTATTTTAAATTTTTTATCAACATGAAGGTTTAGGTGACTATGCAAGCAAATCAGCCCATGAACAAAACAACCGCAAAATCCATCTACCGCCCCAAGACGGCCGCGGCCGTCATTCTGCTGGGGCTTGGTCTGCTGGCTGCCGCGATGGCATCCTCAATTATCTATGGCGCTTCGAATATTAAATTGTCCACCATATGGGAGGCGTTTGTTCGATTCGATGCCCATTCCACCTCGCACCAGATTATCCAGAGACTGCGCATGCCGAGGGCCTTGGCCGCTGCGCTGATCGGCGGTTCCCTGGCGGTTTCGGGAGCCATCATGCAGGGGATGACAAGGAACGCGCTTGCTTCCCCTTCCATTATGGGAGTCACCGCAGGTGCCACTTTCATGATGTCGATTGGGTTTGCCTTTATGGAGTCGCCATCCAACAGCGTGCTCATGCTGCTATCTTTTGCCGGTGCAGGCCTTGGGGCCGGACTCGTGCTTCTCATCGGCTCGTTATCCAAGCGGGGACTGACGCCTGTCAAGCTTGCGCTGGCCGGATCAGCCGTTACTGCGCTCCTGAGCTCGATTTCCTCGGCCATTGCCATCCGCTTTAACGTTGCCAAGGATATCAGCTTCTGGTACGCCGGAGGCGTGTCGGGCGTGCAGTGGGTGAACGTGCAGCTTCTGATCCCTGTCGCCATCATTGGGCTGCTCATTGCACTCGCACTCAGCAGATCCATTACCGTCATGAGCCTGGGCGAAGAGGTCGCTACCGGGCTTGGCCAAAAAACAGGAACCGTGAAGTTCCTGGGCACGCTCGTTGTGCTGCTCCTCACGGGTGCAGCGGTAGCTGTGGGCGGAACGATCGGATTCGTGGGGCTTGTCATCCCGCATATCGTTCGCTTCATCGTAGGTCCCGACTATCGGCTGATCATCCCTTGCTCCGCTGTCATGGGAGCACTTCTGCTGGTGTTTGCCGATGTGGGGGCGCGGATGATCAACCCTCCGTTCGAGACGCCAGTCGGCGCAATTACGGCCATGATCGGCGTTCCTTTCTTCCTCTATCTTGCACGTCGGGAAGGGAGGGGGCTGTAACGATGAATACAACGCGAAAAATCATGTCCGTGTCGATGATCCTGCTGCTGGCCATATTAGCCGTGTTTCTGGTCAGCCTGAATATGGGAACGATGAAAATCCCGCTGGCTGAGGTCATTAAAGCATTCAACGGGACAGGATCTGAGCAAAATTATACCGTTCTGATGCACTTTCGTTTACCACGCATGGTCATTGCCATCCTGATCGGTGCCGGAATCGCCGTCTCCGGTGCTATACTGCAGAGTGTTTCGCGGAACGCGCTGGCGGACCCGGGCATCCTAGGCATTAATTCCGGAGCAGGACTGGCCGTCGTGCTGTATATCTTTTATTTCCAAGGCAGCTCGTTCAGCTCCGGCATATGGTCCGTCTATATCCTGCCTTTTGCCGCCCTATTCGGTGCATTTCTTGCCGCCTTTCTCATATATTCGCTGGCCTGGAAGCAAGGTGTAACGCCGATCCGGCTGGTGCTTGTGGGGATTGGCATCAACGCGGCCTTCGGCGCGCTTATTATCGTGTTCCAGCTCATGATGGACCCTAACAATTTCATGCAGGCTACCATCTGGCTGTCCGGAAGCATTTGGGGCGCAAGCTGGGAATATGTCGTTGCGATCCTTCCGTGGATCCTTCTGCTGATTCCCTGGGCAGTGTACAAATCGCAACATTTGAATGTGCTCAACCTGGGGGACCACACGGCAGCGGGACTTGGGGTCACAGTAGAACGCGAGCGAAGAACGCTGCTGTTCATCTCCGTTGCCCTGGCTGGCGCCTGCGTGGCCGTAGGCGGCGGCACCGCGTTTCTCGGACTGGTTGCTCCGCATCTGGCGCGTAAGCTGGTGGGTCCCCGTCATCAAGGAATGCTGCCGGTCTCTGCGCTTCTTGGCTCACTGGTGCTGCTTGTGGCCGATATGATCGGCAAGAACCTAATGGCCCCTTCCGAGATTCCTGTAGGATTAGTCGTTTCATGTCTCGGAGCACCCTACTTTATTTATTTGTTGATCAAGGATTAATTGAATGAGTTTAAAAAAGACGGCGATCACCTCCCGAATCCATTCGGAGGTAATCGCCGTTGTTTTGTGTCATGTGCTAAAGATTGATTGGCGTACATCAGCGAGTGCTATGCACTGCTCTGACTCAGCTCGGAGGCAACCTTTTTATTCCGCAAAACAAAAAGACCGCATTACGCGGTCTTTCATAAGCTGTGCAACTGCGTCACGCAGCGGCTTTATTAGTGCGCGCTCACCAGAATCTTCACCTGGTTCTTCTCTTTGAGCAAGGCCTCAAAGCCCCGGTCAATAACCTCATCCAGCTTGATCCGCTGGGTAACCAGCTTATCCGCAGGGAAGAATCCTCTTTCCATCAGGCTAATGACAGCCGGGAATACGTCGCGATAACCGATGATTCCGGTAATATTACGCTCCTTCATCACAATGTCATTCGGCACGATGGGAGCGGAGGTTTCAAAGATGCTCACAATCATAATCTGTCCGCCAATCTTTGTAGAGTTGATCGCTTGATTCAGTACAGGCGGAACACCCGTCACTTCAAATGCGACATCTACCCCGCTGCCGGTCCGGCGATGAAGTTCCTCAACCACATCGTAAGCCTTCGGATCAATGACGATGGCACCCAATTCTTCGGCCTTTTGTTTACGCTCAGCAGACAGCTCCACGGCGTAAATTTCGGACGCCCCTGCTGCCTTCAATGCCTCGATGACAAGCAGACCGATCGGCCCCGCACCGAATACGACCGCCCGATCCCCTGCCTTCAGCTGGCTTTGGCGTACGGCATACAAAGCGACTGCCGAAGGCTCTACCAAAGCTCCTTGTTCATAGGAGACGCTGTCCGGAATTTTATGAACCATATGCTCATCCGCGGCGACATATTCGGAGAATCCGCCGCCACCGCCGGCAAGGCCAAGAAAGCCCATTTTGTCGCATAGATTGTATTTTCCTTGTCTGCAGGCTGCGCATTTTCCGCATGCAAATACAGGCTCAACAACCACGCGGTCACCGGCCTTGAATTTCGTAACGCCTTCGCCAACCTCTACCACCTGGCCGGAAAATTCATGGCCCATAACCACCGGAGCCTGTTCTCCAGTAAGGGTGTGAGGCGTATTCTCAGGTATAAATATAGGCCCGGCTACGTATTCGTGGAGATCGCTGCCACAAATCCCGCACCATTCAACCTTGATTTTCACTTTTCCACTCGTTGCTTGCGGCTCCGCAATTGTCTCCAAACGCAGATCCTTTACTCCATGCCAGCGCAATGCTTGCATTGTCTTCATCTCCTTATGGGTTCGAAAAAATAAAAACAAAACAGGAAACGTTTCCGAAATCAAATATGTCACAGTTTTGACAATCTGTCAAACATGATGGACTATAATGTATGAAAAGTCATGGACAACCGGTAATCAGGGTACATCGACTTTTTAAGGAGTTGCAGCTTTTTATGCGTTCACTTCAGCCTTACCTCTTTTCTTTGCCGAGGTGTTCCATGAATCGAAGGTATTCTTAATGTTATAATATAGATATTACTCCATTAGGATTTCGAATCAGATCAATAACAGGAAACGTTTCCGATATAGAGAGGACTTTATGAATATGGTGAATCCCAAAAAAGTGACGATTGAAGATGTCGCCAAACAAGCGGGCGTTGGCATTGCAACCGTGTCCCGAGCCATCAACAACAGCAAGGGGATCAGTCCGAAAACGAAAGCACGGATCCTGCAGGTGATCGAAGAAATCGGATTTAGTCCGGATACATCGGCTCAAAGCCTGAAGGTTCGGCAGACGAATCAAATCGCCTTGGCCGTGCCTGACATCCGAAATGCGATCATCCCGGAAATCGCCTGGTCGGTGGAACAGACCGCCAAGCAGCACGGGTATCGGGTCGTTCAGATCAATACGGCCGGGAATGCCCGAAACGAGCTTGAAATCGTGAGAGATATCAAGAAGCTCCATGTAGACGGCTTGATTATCATGCCGCTGGCTTATCCGAAAACGCTGGGCGACCTGATCAACAAATCCAGCCTCCCCGTCTCAATCATTAATTACGGGAAACAGCTGGGAGATGAGTATAAAGCCGATATCGTCGGCTTGGCACGCCAGGAGGGCAGGCTTGTCATGGAGCATCTGCTGAAAATCGGTCGGACCCGCATTGCCTACGCGGGTGCGCCCAAAGATAAAATCGAAGAGCGGTATTGGGCATATGAGCAGTCGCTGACGCAAGTCGATCCGTCTCTTGTCTATTTTGGGGAGGATTTCTCGTTTGAAACGGGGGTTCGTGCGGCGGACTATTTTTATGGCCTAAAGCTTATGCCTGACGCCATCTATGCGGTAAACGATATGGTTGCCATCGGCATCGTCAACCGTTTTAAAGAGCTGAAGGTTCGGGTTCCCGATGACGTGGCCGTCGTCGGCATCGATAACAATGTATGGACCACCGTCACGACGCCTCAGATCAGTTCGGTGTCGATCATGGGCGATGAAGTAGCCCGGCTGGCTACGGAATTGCTGCTCAAGCGGCTTCGCGAGCAAAAGTCCGGCCAATACGAACGCGTGCAATTCGAACCGAGGCTCATCGTCAGGGAATCCAGCGTGTCCGTTATACGAAACGCAACAACCGACTAGGATGGGCAACCCGGCCCATAAAGAAGAGCCTGGAACACGGGGTTCCAGGCTCTTTTTGCAGCTCTTAATAGGAATATTAGACGCTTAGTGACTTAAGGTATACAAGTAATAGCCGTAGTCGGTGGGCGTTCCCGGATGGCCGATTTGCCGGAGCATCGCGGTCACGTTCCCCCGGTGATACGTCCCGTGGTTGACCATATGCTAAATATAATTCAGGCAGCTGGCTTTGAAGTCGCCGGACGGATAGACGGTTTCCAGATTCTCATGCTCTTCGATCAACAGCCTGAAGCGCACCGCCAGATCGTCCATTAGCTGTCCCAGTTCTTCGATTCGCTTGCCTTCCGTGTCCGCAACCAGCCGATCGATCGAATCTTTCAGATTCTCTAGGTACGCAGGCGACATCTCCGTAACTCCGCCCGCGTTAAAGAACGACAGCCAGCCGGAATCAATGATATAGATGTGCACCATCGTGTCATAAATGGATGGAAAGACGCTGACAATCTCCTTGCGGTATACGTCTTCCGAAAGCCCCTGCAAATATTCGCAAACCTTCCGATTTGCCCATACGTGGTAATCATACTGCTGCAATATCCATGTTTTCAAATCGTTGTTCCCCTTTTCAAAGGCGGGGAAGCACGCAGTTTAAGGGCAATTATGCGCTAATCCCCATATAAGTTTGCCCATGAACGATAGTTGTTTTCATCTCAAACGCCTCCTGAGATTAACCTAATCCCATTCTAGCATAAATGCAGCCAAATAAGCTGGAATCATCATATGGTTCTAACAAAAAAAGGCCGCAGCAGGTTCCTTGCTACACCCTGTCACAGCCTTGATCGGCATGCCTTTTTTGCGTTCACCTAAGTCGGAACCGGCACGTGCTGCAGCCGATATGAGGTAGGCGACGTGCGGTAATATTTAGCGAACGCTCTAGAGAACGTATGAAGATTGGAATATCCCAGCGAAATAGCCGCCTCCGTGATAGATACATCAGTTTCGGTCAGAAGCACCGCTGCCCGCTCCATCCGCAGCTTCATGAGATAATGGCTCGGACTAATGCCGTACACTCGAATGAATTCACAGTACAGATGCGTCCGGTGTACGCCGGCATGCTCGACCACATCCGTAACGGTGATCCCCTCCATGTAATGGGAATCCATATAATGAACGCTTTGCTCAAGCCAGTTCGATTTACCCCCTTTTTGGACCGTGGCACCCGCCAGCAGCTCAAACAGCCGGTATAACCATTTCTGTCGTGCAAACTCGTTTCCGATGGTATCGTTGTCAACACATCTATTCATTTGATCCAGCACCGCCTGCAGTTCACCCTTCATCACGTTATGCACATAAGGCTTGCACGGATGCAGCCCAATCCGGCTCAAAGCCAAGTCGGTCAATCCTCCATCCAAAACGACCCACTGCATGCGCAGCGTCGGTTCGAGATGGCCGTTCGGCTCCCAGTAGCTGTACCTCGTACGAGGAAACAGGCAAAAGACGTCCCCCTCCGACAACGTTACCTCCTCGTCCACGTAAGCCAGTGAGACCATTCCGTTCAGAACAAAATGCAGCGCATAGTTTTCGGATACTTTGGGGCCTACGAAATATTGGGGTTTGACCCGACTCCGGCCCGTACGGAGAATCCAGATTCCACCCCCTTTTTCCATATCCGAAGGTATGGAGTACTTCATATCGGCATTTTCGAAGACCATTTCCTTCACACGATATCCCTCCCTCACAAAAAATGTTTCCTGCTACCTTGGAACCCTGGCATGTTACGCTTGCCTTCATCAGGTAAAAACAACAAAAAGACACAGCCCGATGACTGTTCCTCCAGTGTGTTCTGGTCGACAAACCTTCCGTATGTTATCTATATTGATGTGCCCCTGGGTCAGACGCAGGCTCTTCCGCTTTACACGTTCCCAATGGCCACCGGATTCTCCTTATAGCTGATCCAATCGCTCCAGCTTCCGGCATACACTTCGAATTCGACGGGGGATCTGCTAGAACTGAATGTAAAGCCAAGATGAGCCATTGTCCTCAGAGTAGTGGTATTTACTGACCATTGATTTTGGAAAGTGAAGTGGTCACAATAGTAATATTGCCATAAATGACGGAATTGTTAATTTTGTAGAAGATCAACTTTCAATGATAGACATCGATCCTTCGATGTCCGTTTAATGCCAAGTAACAGGGAGGAGCATCCATGCAGCAGGATGACCGGAGTGTCACCAAGGGGCGTAGTTCCGCAAGGGCATTGGCCACACAACTTATTGAATGGTCCGGAGGAACGGACAATATTATCGAAAGCACCCATTGCACGACACGACTCCGACTCCGATTGCAGAACAGTGATCTGGTGGAACAAGAACGTCTTGATGGGTTGCAGGAAATTCAAGGGGTGTACGTTCGTGCTGGACAATTGCAGATTATTCTTGGTCCCGCTCTTGTCTCGAAGGTTAATCGCCAGGTGAATGTCATGCTTCAGTCAGCTGCTTTGTCCATACCAAAAGAAGACGAACCGAATGGACCTGTCACACCACGGCTACACGAAGAAGTTCATATTGAATCCTACCCACTGCCGTCCGTGTCTACGGCTAGCAGGTCATCCAATGATAAGGGGCTTCATTCACGAGCATTGTTACACAGGTTGATGGACGTATTCCAATTTTTTTCTGATATCGTTGTGCCCATTATTCCACTCTTCATCGGGGCTGGACTGCTGTTGGGTCTCTTGGGACTTGCAGGAGCATTTGGTTGGGATGATCCGAGCCAAATGTGGTTCCGGATTCTGTCACTGCTGACGGGCTCCGCGTTCCAGCTGATGGCGGTTCTCTTCGGATACAACACCGCCAAGCGGTTCGGGGGAACCCCGACGCTTGGTGCCGCTGTTGGAATTGTCATGACTCATCCGGGGATTCTTCCGTTCACCGACGTCGGTGGAGATCCGGCATTTGCTCAAGTTTTGACCATATCACCGCAATTCGGGTATCAGGGAGCCATAATCCCAACCGTTCTTGCGGCGCTTATGCTAACGATAATGGAGAAAGGACTACGCCGATGGATGCCGTCATCCGGAGCTGTTCTTCTCGTTCCCTTCTTAAGCTTTAGCATCGCGGGCAGCCTTGCGGTACTGGTTATAGAACCTCTTGCTCTTGGTTTGGGCCGCTCGCTGGGAAGTATTCTCGAACACGTCTTCAACTACGGGAGTTTGCTTTTTGGCCTTCTGCTTGGAGGGATCTACAGCTCCATTGTGATCACCGGTCTTCACCACGGGATTCAGGCTGTCGAAGTTGGACTGATTTCCAATCCGGATATCGGCTTCAACTTCTTGCTTCCGATCTGGTCCATGGCGAATATTGCCCAAGCAGGGGCGGGTCTTGCAGTGTATGCCAGAACCCGGGACGAAGCATTGAGGAAAATAGCATTGCCTGCTTCGATCACCGCGCTGTTCGGCATTACCGAGCCAGTCACTTATGGTGTGAATCTTAAACTTGGGCGCCCCTTTCTGGGTGCGGCCGCCGGAGGAGCCGCCGGAGGAGCATATGTCGCATTTCATCAGGTTGTGGCCAATTCATTTGGGCTAACCGGATTGCCGATGATTGCTTTTATCGTACAGCCGGGGTTGATGAATTTTGTTCATTATCTGATCGGTTTTGTGCTTGCGCTGGCGACGGCTTTTACTGTTACCTTGCTGCTCGGTGTAGATCGCGATGTTCGACCAGAAGCTGATAAACTTAACGAACAGGCATAGGAGACTAACATGAAGATCAAAAAAATACTCAACAATAATGCCGCTGTGGTTAACGATCATGGAGAAGAGAAAATAGTCATGGGGCCGGGTGTTGTTTTCCAAAAAGGAAAAAATGATATTGTAGACCCAAGCCTTGTTGAAAAAGTGTTTGTGATGACTGATCCGAAACGGTATAACCACCTTCAGGAAATACTGGGGACCCTGCCTGAAGAAGAAATTGCAGTCGCCCAGCAGATCATCACTTTCGCCGAGAAATCACTGGGTGTTACGTTTCATGAGCATATCCATATCGCTCTTACAGACCATCTCTCGTTTGCTCTGGAGCGGATTGGCAAAGGAATCGAAATTCGGAATACGCTTCTTGAGGAGATTCGTATCCTCTATCCAAGAGAGTTCCAGCTTGGGCTTCATGCCAAGCGTTTGATCTACGAGAAATTGCAGGTGGTCATCCCGGAAGATGAGGTTGGTTATATCGCCATGCATATCCATACGGCCTGGAAGAATGCGGGCATGCGCCATAAGGCTCCGGAAAAGACGGCCATGATCAGGGATATCGCGGAAGGTGTAGGACAAGTTGCCGGTGTACTGGATCGACGGTCTGCGAACTATGAGCGACTTTTGACCCAGCTTGAGAATATGCTGCAAACGGATGAATCAGGCAGACTCCGCAATGAACTGAATCCGGAGCTTGTAGCGATGGCAAAGGTGAATTTTACCGAAGCATATACACAGGCCCGCGAGATCTGTGAAATGGTTGAAGAGGATTATGGATATGCTTTTACCGAAAGCCAACTGGTTGTGATCGCCATGGAAATCAACCGGATAGATCATCGACTTCATCCATCCTCGGATTGATTCTGATGCTTGATAAACTGAGTCCCTGGTCCTTGATCCGAATCGGGAGTTTCGATCTATAGCCAAGTTTTGATCGGACCATATAGAATAGTTATCGACAGTTGAATATGTCGGGATTGTTACTGGTAAGCAGGCAAGACCTAAAAGTCCGTTGGGATCGGTGTATCCACCATACCCTAACGATTTTTAGGTCTTTTTCTGTTTACCGGAAAAAAATGACAAGAGAGAGGGATACATCTAATGAATTTCCAGAAGATTGTGAGAAGAGTGACAGCAGTAACGTTGGCAACAACACTATTGGCAGGTGGAGGAGTTTCGGCTTTTGCAAAAGAAAATTCAGACTACAAAGAGAGTTATGGTTTCTCGCATATTACACGCGCAGACGCCCTGAAAATTCCTGAGGAACAGATCAAAGAACGATTCAAGGTTCCTCAGTTTGACGCATCTACTATCCAAAATCTACCTTCTGCAAAAGGGTATGATGAGAATGGTAACATCATCGACATGGATGTGTGGGATACCTGGCCACTGCAGAATGCGGATGGTACCGTAGCTGACTATCATGGTTATCAAATCGTCTTTGGCCTGGCGGGTGACCCGGATCGGGGATGGGACACATTCATCTATATGTTCTACAAAAAAGCAGGAGACACATCCATTGATGCCTGGAAAAATGCAGGCAGAGTGTTCAAAAACACCGACAAGGACGTTCCGAATGACCCCATTCTGAATCAGCAGGCAGAGGAATGGTCCGGCTCTTCTACGCTGACTACGGATGGCCATATTCGTCTGTTCTACACCAATCGTCATGGCTGGGACCCGGCCAACGGATTTTATGGCAAGCAAACCCTGACGACTGCGCAAATCAATGTCTCCGAACTTACAGAGGACACGCTCAAGGTGGATGGTGTTGAAGATTTCAAGTCGATCTTTGATGGTGACGGCAAAATGTATCAAACCGTGGAGCAGGCTTTCAGCGGTGGGGATTATTCCGACAATCATACGCTGAGAGATCCTCATTACGTTGAAGATAATGGTCACAAATACCTTGTTTTTGAAGCCAATACTGGAACTGAGACGGGCTACCAGGGCGAGGATGCATTCAATAACAGAGCCTTCTACGAAGGAAGCAAGAAGTTCTTCCAGGCCGAGAGGGAGAAATTGCTGCAAAGCCCTAATAAAAAGTTAGCTTCCTTAGCCAATGGCGCTTTGGGGATCATTGAACTGAATGACGACTATACCTTAAAACAAGTGATGAAGCCGCTGATTGCATCCAATACGGTAACAGATGAAATTGAACGCGCAAATGTCTTTAAATTGAATGGAAAATGGTATTTGTTCACGGATACAAGAGGAGCCAAAATGGTTGTGGATGGTGTCGATGCTGAAGATATCTACATGTTGGGATATGTATCTAATTCTCTGACAGGACCATACAAGCCGTTGAATGGTAGCGGACTAGTACTGCATCAGGATCTGGATCCTAAGGATGTTACCTGGACTTACGCACATTTTGCTATTCCGCAAGTTCAAGGCAACAACGTAGTGATCACTAGTTATATGACCAACCGAGGAATGTTTGAAGATCATCACTCTACCTTCGCACCAAGTTTCTTGGTGAATATCAAAGGATCCAAAACATCCGTAGTGAAGGACAGCATTCTGGCACAAGGACAATTGACAGTGGAGTAAACCAACTCCACAGAGAGTCTGAAGAAAGAAAATGTCGATATATATTGGCATTTTCTTTTTTTACAAGCGGGGTATTGTTATGAATATTAAAATTAGAAAGAAAATGGTCATCGGGTCTGCTGTCTGTGGTATGATCACGCTCGCTTTCACTGTCATTCCGCTCTTGACCAACAGCCCATGGCCTACAGAGGATACGGGAGTAGCCTCTCCTAGCGCGAGTATGAGAGCAAGCTTCCATTTTACAACGCCAGACAAGTGGAAGAATGATCCCCAAAGGCCGATATATCTGGACGGGAAGTACCACTATTATTATCTGTATAACGGTGATTACCCCACAGGTAATGGTACGGAATGGCGGCATGCAACATCGGTCGATCTGGTTCATTGGAAGGATGAAGGAATAGCAATCCCTAAATATACGAACCGGAACGGTGATCCATGGTCTGGCTCATTGGTTGTGGATGAGTCAGGTACAGCCGGCTTCGGCAAGGGAGCAATTGTTGCGATCATGACGCAGCCCTCTGCCGATAGCGGACAACAGGAACAATACTTATGGTACAGCACCAATCAAGGGAAAACGTTTAAGCCATATGGAGATCGACCGGTGATCAAGAATCCGGGACAAAAGGATTTTAGAGACCCTAAAATCATCTGGGATGAGCAATCCCGAAAGTGGGTTATGGCTCTGGCTGAAGGGACGAAGATTGGATTCTATGAATCGGTTAATCTGAAAAATTGGCGATATACCGGCGGCTTCTTCACGGAAAACGTGGGGTTGGTTGAATGTCCTGATCTCTTTGTGATGCGGGCAGATAACGGAACCTATAAATGGGTGCTCGGCGTAAGCGCCAATGGCAGATCATCAGGACAACCCAACACCTACGCTTATTGGACCGGAAGCTTTAATGGTAAACAATTTGTTCCAGACCTTCATGAACCACAATGGCTGGACTATGGCTTCGACTGGTATGGTGGAGTTACATTTGAAGATGGGGCAAGCAGTGACAAAACCGATCATCGCTACGCATTTGCCTGGATGAATAACTGGAGCTATGCCAACAATACGCCAACACTGCAGGAAGGTTACAACGGCATGGATTCGATTGTTCGTGAAATTAAGCTTATTACAACGAAAACGGGTCAGTATCGACTGATCTCTAGGCCGATTGAGTCACTGGAACAGGCGGTGGTCTCGGAGACTGCCTTTAAACCGATTACAGTGAAGGGATCTCATACACTTCCTGTGACTGGAGATTCGTATCAGCTTGAGGTCGATATATCGTGGACCAAGATTAATAATATTGGATTAAGGCTTCGTGAATCCAACGACCAGAGCCGACATGTGGATACAGGCGTCAATGTAGAAGGTGGCTATGTCTATGTGAACCGGACCTATACCGGGAATCCTGACAGGAGTGGCCGAGACTTGGAGAGTCAAGCGGCATTTGCTCCCGAGAAGAATGAGGTTCATCTCAAGATTCTCGTAGACAAGACCAGTATTGAGGTCTTCGTTGATGATGGTTCATTGGTGTTATCCAATGTCATTTTTCCCAAATGGAATGATCGTGGGATCACACTGTATGCTGAAGGGGGAGAAGCAGTATTTAGCAACTTGCAGATTAAATATTTCGATTAATCGGGGGCATGACGAAAAGGGGCTATCCCGAGTCTTTTTATGACTTATGATATGCTCCCCATATAGTAGACAGGTGAAATAATTAAAGCCTTTTACTATATGGGGAGTATTTTTATGGGACAGCTCCTTTGGTTCTGCAATCCTTTAATCAACACATTATAAATTGAAAGGTGAGTGAGAAATGATCTACCGAAACTTAAAATTTCATTTCCAGAATCAGTAATTATTGCGAATCTTCCATTTGTTTTATGTTTATATTTGTGTGCAGGATCGAACCTGAATTTACATTTTTGTATAATTCGATGGGTTTATTTATTACATCATCTCTCAAAGTCCCAGCAGCTAACAAATAGTTATACAAGTTATTTACAAGTACTTCACCTTTATGTTTGTTGAAGTGATACTCTAAAGAAGCTCCGCGAGTGCTAAAAGTTCCTTTGTTCCATCCTAGCGTGGCAAGTTGCGCTTCGGAATACTCTAATCTAGCATTACCAGTTAAATTTCTTGTGCCACTGCCATCAACAACTCTTATAGTAACGTTGTACACCATTTGCGTTTTAGTCATAGGTACATTCCAAACAAATGTCTTTCCAACAACTGGGGGAACACTTCCTGATTTAGGTGCCAAGGTACCATAAGCAGTTGCAGTTCCACTTACAGTTACATTATCCAAAGAGTCTGCCCCGATATTTCCCACCCAAACTCCTAAGTTAGTGTAGGATGGAGATACAGTGATTGGTATTCCATTAGGAAAGCTTACAGCATTAGGTTGGACAAGGTTTTGTTCATATGTAATTGTTGGAACATAAGGGTCGGTTGTTTTTGAACTTTCGACATCTGCAAATGCAGATGTGCTAATAGAAGGTAGTATGAGAAATGCTAGAATAGAACTGAAATTTTTTTTCATTAAAAGAACTCTCCTTTATATTATATTCCGCAGATTGTAAAACAATAATAGTTTTTAAAGCAGATATTTGCCCATGTATCAATTTCTAGAAGGAGTTTTTGCGTTTTAATTGATTTGGAAGTGAGAACCTCTTGTTTAATGCACTCCCAAGTTTCTTTTGTTGACTACTGTTGGACCATAACAATTGAAGTTTACTGAAGAATTGTTAAATTCTTCTATTAATTGTGTTTCATTTAAGACTTCCTCTGTTAAGTAAATCGAGTTATCAAGCCAGTGATCATCAAGTAGTTCCCCTTGCATAAATTCAAAAACATCATGTCCTTTAAGTTCATGCTTTTTTAAAGGGAGCACTCTTTCTCCTCCTTAATCCAATATAGACTCTGCGATGATGTATTACTTGTAAGGAATACAAAAAGAATAATCCTCCTTTCTATATTAGTGGTAAATATATACTTCATTGCTATATTACATCATTATGCGCTAAAAAATAGTATTTTTCTGGGAATTTATTTCTTGCTTTTGTAGGTAGTTAATCAAGAAAGAACATAGGGTAGGATCTTTGAAAGTTTTATATTCATAACAATTACAAATTTGTCAAGCTCATCTATACGAAAGCAATCAAGTGAACATCTGCGTGAATGAGTTCAATGATTTCTGGATATATTCAAAGCATATCTATTATCTGATTTAAGCTGCCTTTACTCATTTCTAGTTGACTTCGTGTTGACTTTCGGGCCAAAAAAATACACCACCAAAGAATTAAAGCTGCATGGTGATGTATCCAAACTTACTTTATAGACTGTTACTTATCTTTCGGTTTTCTATTCTGCCCCCGTTGCCACCGTATTCCCATCATAGCTGATCCAGTCGCTCCAGCTGCCTGCATACAGCTTCACCTTGCGGTACCCCGCTTCTTGCAAAGCCAGCACGTTCGGGCACGCGGACAGCCCGGAGCCGCAATACACAATCACTTCGTTATCTGGATCTATTCCCTCAAAACGCTCACGCTGCCGCTCTGCACTCTTCAGTGTCCCGTCTTCATCTATCCCGTGCTTCCAAAAGGCGTGCACCGCTCCCGGAATATGTCCGGCCACCGGATCCAGCGGCGCCGTTTCTCCCGTAAACTGCTTCCAGTCCCTTGAATCGAGCAGGGTCACGCCAGCTGCGCCAAGCTTCGCCCTCACCTCGTTCACATCAGCCAGCCAATCCTTCTGCACCCTTGCCTGGAAAGAACGCGGCGTCACTTCGATTTTCCCCGAGGTAAGCGGATATCCGGCTGATTTCCAGCCTGTGAAACCTCCATCCAATATAAATGCCGAACCGTGGCCCAGGTATTTCAAAATCCACCATAACCGCGCTCCTTCCGGACGGAGGTCATCGTCATAGACAACGACAGGCGTACTTGTATCGATTCCGAGATTGCCGAGTCGCCTGGCCAGCTCATTCGGTTGAGGCAGCGGACTCCGGCCGCCATGCTCACCTGGCGGATCCATCAAGTCCTTTTTCAAATCAATGAATACCGCGCCGGGCACATGTTCACGCTGATAAGCCTCGAGGCCGTATCCCTCATTGCCCGGGCTGAATCGGACATCCGCGATAACCAGCTGATCCGGGTTCGACTCCAGCTGCTCCAGCACCCATTCCTTGCTTACGAGATTTGACAATAGCTTCACGTCCCTTCTGATTTCAAGCAGCTGTTCAAATCGTGAATTCCAAATCCTCTTCTGTCTTCACGTCATAGATCGCAGAGTAGATGTCGTTCTGAATCTTCAGCAGACCGGCATCCTCCCGCTTGCGCGGACGCTCATGGGGAACGTCGAAAATGTGGTGAATGCGCCCGGGACGCGGGGATAGCAGGACGACCCTGTCCGCCAGAAAGACGGCTTCGGATACGTCATGGGTCACAAATACCACCGTCTTCTTCTCCTCCTGCCATATGCGGAGCAGATCCTGCTGGAGCTGAAGCCGGGTCAAATGGTCCACCGCGCCGAACGGCTCGTCCATCAGGAGGATGTTGGGGCTGCTTACAAGAGCCCTAGCGATCCCTGCCCGCTGCCGCATGCCTCCCGACAGATGGTGGGGATATTTGGAACCGAATCCCTGCAGACCGACCATGTTCAGATATTTGTCCACGAGCGTTTGCCGCTCCGCTTTTTTCATGCCGGCGAGCTCCAGCCCAAGGCCGACATTCTGCGAGATGGTACGCCACGGATACAGGGATGCATCCTGGAATACGACCCCTGAGCTCCGCGTGGGTCCTTGAACCTTCGCGCCATCCAGCAAAATTTCGCCTTCCGTCGGAAGCTGCAACCCCGCCAGCAGCTCGAGCAACGTGCTTTTCCCGCAGCCGCTCGGCCCGAGGATGCATAGAAATTCGCCATCGCGGACCTGCAAGTTTATATGTTGAAGCGAGATCGTAGGAAGATCACCGTCATAGACCTTCGAGACATTTTCCACCGTAAATCCCGACATAGGAACGCCTCCTGCCACACTTTATTTTTCCGGAATAAACCTCAGGTCCAGAATGTCCTCCACCTTGTAAATCTCATCCTGGAAACCTAACTCCTTCTGAATCTGCTGGGTATCGTTCAACGCGTTGATGTCCACGTCCGGATTGTTCTCCCACAGCACCTCTTCACGTTCCAGCGCCAGATCCAGCACCTCGGGATCAATCTCGATATTGTTCAGATAGTACGCCTTATACTCGTCCGGATGGCTCTTCGCATATTCCTGCGATTTGAAATAGGCCCGCAGCAGCTTCTCGACCAATTCCGGTTTCTCGTTCAATATGCCGTCACGCGCCGCCAGCACCCCGGTGTGGAAAGTCGGCAGGTAATCCCAGCCTGTAGCGATGATATGGCCTTTTCCCTGCTTCTCCGCGAGAGAAGCGAACGGCTCATGGATGATGGTGGCGTCAACCTGTCCGGTTTCCAAACTCGCATGAGCCGCCTGATGCGTGCTGTTAGCAATGAAGGTTACATCCTCCGGCTTCAAGCCATGCTCCTTCAGAATGACTCGTGTATACACCTCCAGCCCGCTGCCAAACACGGCGATGCCCACCTTCTTGCCCTTCAGGTCTTCCACCGTCTTGATCTCCGGCGAGGCAATCAGGTAGAAAGGGCCTTTGGTTCGGAACATGGAGGAGACGATTTTGACGGGAGCGCCCTTGCCCGCAGCCACAATCGCCGTCGTCGTGGCTACGTCGACCACGTCAATGTCCTTGCTGGTCAGACCGGCTATCGGATCCTTGGTGGTAATAAACTCGACGTCGAGTCCTTCTTCCTCGAAGAATCCCTTCTCCGCCCCGAAGGACACCGCCAATCCGCTGACGCCGCTAAGCGGCGCGTAACGGATCTTCTCCAGCTTGGTTCCCGCAGCGCTTTCTCCGACCTCTGCGGACGGGGCTGCTCCCTTGCCGCTATCCGTGCCGCTTGCGCAGCCGGCCGTCATGGCGATTAACCATAACGCCGCAAGCGCTATGATGTATGGACGTATTTTTCTTCTGTTCATATGGATCTCTCCCCTTGTAAGTGACGCTCTTTCTGATGGATTATGATGATTTCCATTTCAAAAACACATTGCGCTCCAACAAATCGATCAATGAAATAATAAGTACGGATACGACGGTAACCAGCGCTACAATGGCAAAAGCCTGCGCGGTATTATACAGCGATGTCGCCTTCACGAGAATATTGCCAAGGCCGTCCTTCGACGCCAGCATCTCCCCGAACAGAGCCCCAACCAGTCCGGTTGCAGCCGATAAACGCAGACCCGCAAAAATGGTCGGCGCAGCCGATGGCAAAATCACCTTCATGATGGTCTGGTTCCGCGTGGCCTCGAACGCTTGGGCGACCTTCAGGTGATTATCCGCCGTCTGTTTGATCCCGGTCATCGTATTGACCGTGATCGTAAAGAAACAGAACAGGAACACAATCGATATTTTATGCGTAACCCCGATCCCGAGCCAGAGCGCAAGCAGCGGCACGATCGTCACCTTCGGAATCGCCATCAGCGCCGAAAGATACGGCCGGAAGAACTGCTCCGCCCAAGGGATCAGCACCAGAGCCATGCCGACGGCCAAACCGCCAAGGGCGGCAATGCCATAGCCCGCAACGAATTCGGCCAGGGTGACGTATAGATGCTTCCAAATCTCTCCGTCACCGAACAGTTTGAACAGCTCTCGGAATACCTGGGAAGGTGCGGGCAGGTACAGGCTGCTGACGATCTCCGTGCGAACCAGGAGCTCGCAAATCCCCAATATGATCAGCAGCAAAACCGCCTGCCCCGCCCAGATGCCGCGGTATTTCTTGGCATGCCTCGTTCCCATCAGGATCACCCCTTTGCAATCAGATCATAGCGGTTCCCCGGGCGGCTTAGTCCCAAGTGCTCGCGGAAGGTGCTGCCTTCATATTCGATACGGAATAAGCCCCGACGCTGAAGCTCGGGGACTACCAGCTCCAGGAACAGATCCAATCCACCCGGCATATAAGGCGGGCACACATTGAATCCGTCAGCCGCTTCATCCCGGAACCATTCCTCGATGATATCCGCCACTTGCGTCGCGCTGCCAACAACAAGCAGATGCCCGCGGACCGTAACGGTAAAGAAATAGAACAGATCCCTGATCGTAATATCCTTGCGCCCGTTGGCCGCTCTGGCCAAGTCGGCCCAGTGTAAGGCCGTTTCCGAATCCGATACATCCGGCAGCGGATCCTCCAGCGAATATCCCCTCAGGTCGATTCCGATCTTATCCGACAGCGGTCCCAGATCGTAATCCGTAACGACCAGCTCATTCAGCTCCGCATATTTGGCCCGTGCTTCTTCCTCCGTCCGGCCCACAATCGGGACCAACCCGGGGAGGACCTTCAAATCCGAAGCCTCCCTTCCATACTCCGGCAGGCGGCCTTTCACTTCCTTGTAAAATTTCACGGTAACTTCCTTCACGTTCGTTCCGGTGAAGACCATGTCGGAATATTTGGCCGCCAGCACTTGGCTGCGCAGGGAGGTTCCTGCCGTGATCAACGGAAGCTGGCCCTGTATCGGGCGCAGAATGTTCAGCGGACCCGCAACCGAGAAGTGCTCGCCGACATGATCCAGAGCGTGCACCTTGCTTCCGTCGGCGAACACGCCGCTTGCTTTGTCCCGCGGTAGGGAGTCGTCCTCCCAGGTGTCCCACAGCCCGCTTACAATTTCGATGAATTCCTCAGCGTAGTCGTACCGCTTGGCGTTATCCCAATGCTTCTCCCGGCTGAAATTCAGCGCAGCCCGCGGATCGGAGCCCGTCACGACATTCCATGAGGCCCGGCCCTGGCTAAGATGATCCAGCGATGCCGTGAAGCGTGCGATGTTGTAAGGCTCGGCATAGGTGGTGTTCACCGTGCCGATCAAACCGATTTTATCCGTTGCCGCCGCCAGATAGGACAGCATCGTAAACGGCTCCAGCCGCGTCATTTGGGAAGGGAATAAATGCTGCATGTCCGCGCTCGTGGCCAATCGGTCCCCCAGGAAGAAGAAATCGAACTTGGCCTTTTCAAGCTTCTGGGCGACCTCCTTCAGGAACTGGGGATCGTAAGCTCCGTCCGTTTTGCCTTCGGGCAGTCTCCAGCCCGCGGGATGATAGCCTGTCCCGAATAAGAACAAGCCAAGATGCAATTGACGACGTTTTGAACTCATGGTTGTGTCACCTTCCTGATTTATAATATTTGATCATAAAAGCGTTTAATTTCTACGGACCCGCTTTATCCGCGGATTTCAGCCGATAAACGATCAATTTCCTGCAGTTCTTCCTCTGTCAGCCGCTCATCCGAATGCTTCAATGTATCCGCGATATGCTCGGGCTTGGATGCCCCGACAATGGCTGACGTGATGCCCGGGCGACTGAGCACCCAGTTCAGGGCGAACTGCGGAAGCGTCCATCCCCGGTACTCAGCCAGCGTCCGGATCGCTTCTACAATAGAGAGCACATGCCTCTGGTTCAGCAGCAATTGCAGTCTCTGTTCGCCTGCAACCAGGCGCGAGTCTGATGGGGGAGCTTCGCCCGCCCGGTACTTCCCGGACAATATGCCCCGGCCGAGCGGACTGTACACAATAACCCCGACCTGCTCGGACTGGGCAAAGGGGAGCAGCTCGCGTTCGATATCCCTCGTAATGAGACTGTATTCCGGCTGTACGCTTTCGAACCTGCGAAGACCATGGAGCGCACTGATACCATGAGCTTTGGCCAGCTGCCAGGCCGCGTAGTTCGAGCAGCCGATATAACGGATTTTGCCCTGTCGCACAAGATCCGTGAGCGCCTCCAGCGTCTCTTCCAGCGGGGTAAACTCATCAAACCGATGCACTTGATAAAGATCGATATACTCCGTTTGGAGCCGGACAAGGCTGTTCTCCAGCGCGCGATAAATATGATAGCGGCTTTGGCCTTGGTCATTGATGCCGGGTCCGATCCGGTTATGCAGCTTCGTAGCCAGGAGAATATCCTGTCTTCGCTCCTTCAACAGCCGGCCCAGAATTTCTTCCGACTCCCCAAGCTGATTTACGTTTCCGTTATCCATACCCGCGCCATATACGTCAGCCGTATCAATCAGATTGATTCCAGAAGCAAGCGCCAGATCCAATACGGCGGCCGAAGCCCTTTCATCGATCCAACGCCCGAAAGCCATGGTCCCGAAACTCACCTCCGACACTTGAACTCCCGTTCTCCCTAGTGGTCTATACTTCATACATTGGAGCCTCCTCATAAGATTCATATAAGAAAACCTCTATCGAGGCTTTTCCGAAAGGATGAGCGAGCGATTCAAAGGCAGGTTTTCTTGCGATATCAGGAAGGCCCTGCTTCGAAGTCTGATATCTAAAAAAAACAGCCGAAGACACACCTCGGATCACTAGTTGATCCAAGGATGCATCTCCGGCTGTCCGGTAGAATACGCATAAATTCTAATATTTCCGATAAGTTAAGTAGGAATATAGCACCGTCTAATTTTGTCGTCAATTAATTTTAATGTTGGGTTTCCGGCCGTTTGAGACCGAGATGGTCCCGTAACGTTCTGCCTGTATAGTCCTCGCGAAACAGCCCGCGCTGCTGGAGCAGCGGTACTACGCCCTCCACAAACTGTTCGAGTCCGCTCGGAAGCAAAGGGGCCATAATGTTGAATCCGTCGCAAGCCCCGCTTCGAAACCAATCCTCGATCCAATCGGCGATCTGCTGCGGGGTTCCGATCATCGTCATATGACCTCTGGCGACCGCGTAATGCCTGCCAAGCTCCAGAATGCTCATGCCCGACTTCGCGGCCATATCCATTATCATGATCGCCCGGCTGCTGTTCCCTTCCCTCGGCAGATCAGGAAGCGGACCGTCTACCGGATATTCGGTCAAATCCGCATTCAGCAATTGAGACAAATATTTCACCCCTGCTCCCGGCAAGATGAGCTCGCTGAATGCCCGGTGATACGCCAAAGCTTCAGCTTCGCTCTCTCCGAGGAAGATCAGCAATCCCGGGAGAACCTTTACCTCTTCCCCTTCCCGTCCATACCCCTTAAGCAAGTCCTTAAACTCCCGGTAATACCTTATCGCATCTTCTTTACTCTCACAGGCCGTAAACACAACATCGGCTGTTTGGGCGGCCAGCCTTCTTCCCGCTGCCGAGGTTCCCGCTTCAATGATAATGGGCCTGCCTTGCGGAGATCTGGGCATGTTCAGCGGGCCTTCCACCCTGAAAAATGCTCCTTCATGTTGAATCCGATGAATCCGGGTCGTATCCGCAAAAACAGCTCTCTGCCGATCCAACACAAGGGCATCGTCCTCCCAGCTGTCCCAACATTCCATCACAGCCCGCAGAAATTCCTCCGCCCGTTCATACCGCTTCCCGTGCTCCATTAATTCAGCCGAGCCGAAATTGCGCGCCTCGGCATCCTTTGTGGAGGTCACCACATTCCATGCGGCTCTGCCGCCACTGATATGATCCAGCGTGGACAGGCGCCTTGCCAATGCGTAGGGCTCGTTGAATGTGGTAGATGCCGTGCCGGCTAATCCAACATGCTCCGTGACGCCGGCCAGACTGCTGATCATGGTCAGCGCTTCAGGCTGAAGAAAGCTGACATTCGTCCGCAAATCCTCGATCAACGGAATCGAGTTGTTGTCCGCAAGGAATACCATATCGAATTTCCCGCGTTCGGCTGCTTGAGCGCAGCGCTTATAGAAATCGTAATCCACGGCTCCGACCCCCGCCGAACCGGGATGCCGCCAAGCGGCAATGTGGTGGCCGTAATTCATTAGAAAAGCACCCAGACTTAATTGGCGTCGCTCCGCACCCATCTCTATACTCCCCTTCGCTTTATCTCTTCTAAAGCTTTATCTCTACAGAAACTTGCGCTCAACCAGGTTCTCTACGTAATCACCGACAAACTTCATATCACCAAGACGGGATTGAACCTCCTTCTCCCATGTCCCGGCATCCCGTAATGAAGCAAGTGTGACCTGATTGCCATACCACGACTCCACCTCGTCCCGCCGGATGGTGAAGGTTTGGTCTTCAAATGCGAAAATCAGTTTCTCCATATTATCAATCATGGCAAAATTAGCAGTGGAATTATAAACCAGCAGCTGTTTCAGCTTCTCCTCTTGCAGATCGCCGGCCCTGGCCTGGAATCGGAGCTCGGCCGTCAATTCCTCCGGATACAGCTGAAATGTGCGTTCGATGTCACGCATGGGAAGCGAAGCATTCAAATTGATCAGGTTCCCGGCATTCCCCATATACGGGCTCGCAAAGCTTAACGAATTCCGGATATCGTGCGTCAACGGATCATTCTGCTCCGCTTCATATTGAACGGCCTGTTCGTCTGCCTTGGGCTTGATGAATCCCTCCAGTGCAGCCATACCCGCTACGCCGATAAGCAGCAGTGTAACGATCAGCCAATTTTTTTTGCTCATGGTTCATTCACCTCAAGTTGAAGAGTTAATTTACAAGCTTTTTGGACAAGCAGCGGAATGATGACCGACGTCATCGGGATGGCATATCGCATGACGGTCACGTAGAACGAATAGGGCCCATCGATCCGCAATTCTCGCCCAAACCATAGATCGCTGCCGTATTGAATCAGGAAGGTGTACATGGATACAACGACGATAAATATCGACCACAGCCACCATGCCCCTTTGCTCCATTTGGCCAATTTGCCTGCGTTGATCACAGCTGTCTGCTTCTCATACCGTTTCAGATGCCTTGACATGGACAGATACACCGCTCCGGTCAAGACAACGAGACATAGCAGAAGGGTGTTCACCCCTATACCGCTTGGCAAAAATCGGGCCGGGATCGTGACGATCCACGCCAGCAAGGAATAAATGAGCGCGCTCTGAACCAATTCATAACGGAAACGGTAGCTGTAAACTTTTTGATTATCGTCAATGAGAGCTTCGATATCTTCGATGTTATCGATGGCCAGACTGATGGCCGATTGATATTCCATCCCATTCTCCATATAATCCGTAACCCGAGCCTCCAAATTGCTGAGAACCTCATTCTTCAGCTCTACCACTTCCTTGGTTTTGCGTTGATTCGCAAATAGACGGTCCACAAAGATCTCTAAGTCATGCCTGTTGGCCATTGTCTGTCAGCTCCTTTCCGTTTCCGATCAGAATATCAATAATCTCGCGCGCAGCCTTCCATTCCTCCTGATTCTGCAGCAAGCGTCTCTGTCCCTCCTGGCTGAGGTTGTAATATTTGCGCCTTCCGCCCTGGGTTTCTTCACCCCAATAGGAACGGATGAATCCCTGCTTCTCCAACCTTCTCAGACTGGAATACAAGGTAGGCTCCTTCAGCTCAAATCGATTCCCGCTTCGCAGCGAGATTTCTTTAATGATCTGATAGCCGTAATTATCTCCGTCCAATAACACGCGCAAAATAAAGGTATCAATATTTCCACGTATCAAATCGCTGTTATGTATGGATTCTATCAAATACCCGGACCTCCTTAACGAAACGAATGGGAATAATATAACGCATATTACTATGTATGTCAAAGTAATATTACATGCATATATTTCTTCTTTCCTCGATTGACGGTTTACAAGCACTACTATATAATTTTTGAAAGTTCTTCCTATTATAAATGGAATCCCTACGATACAAAAATGCGGTTCCAATCCCTTCATTATTGTATTTAGTACGTGCAGGAGGAGACGGTTTTGCTTCATAAATACATTCGACGACTGAAATACTATATTCTCCGAACTCTCCGCATGCAAAATAGCGATCATCGAATTGCGCTCGGTTTTGCCGTAGGCTTCTTTCCTTGCTGGTACCCAACCTTCGGCATTGATCTGCTGCTGGCTCCGCTGCTCGCCCGCATGGTTCGGGCGAACATCCCCTCCGCCTTCCTTGCAGCTTCGACAGGCTCCGTCTTGTGGCCGATCCTGTTCTATTTAAACTATAGAATCGGGGTATTTGTGCATCTGTTCACCACATTCCCCAAAACCTTTGAAATCGAAGATGCTCTCTCGGCACCTGTCCCTGAGACGGATTATAGGATTGAGACGAACCATTTTGGCAGATTAGGCGATATGGGCGTCAACTTTCTTGTCGGTGCCCTCATCAATAGCATCCTCTCTACATTGATACTCTATATTTTACTGCGCATCTTGCTCTCCTTTTACCGCAGACCCTTGCTTCACAAAATCAAAGAATCCATTCGAAGAGGTAAATCGAAGTCTTAATTAAAACTCACATTGAAAAGCGCCTGGGATCCCTCTCCTCAGGCGCTTTTTATTTTTTAGAATTAAGATGTTTTGTCCCTGTCCGGATCTCAACTCCTCTTCAGTCCCTGACCGGTTTCTCTGGAAAATTCGGTATAAGTTGCTAAAAACACGGCATTCTAAAGAGGATGAGCCTTTACTACATATCGGCAAAGGAGGGGAAAACTGAATGAAATCGAAGGTGCAGTACGTACTGCTTGACCCTGTTAAAGAACGGCTTGCGAATTGCGAGGATGTCATCTATCAATCCTTACGTGTCCATGGATCAACGTGCACCGTCATCTACATTGAATCCATTGTGGATATCAGCACCCTGCACGAACATATCGTCAAACCGCTAATTAAGGAAGCAGCGTTGATTCAGCATAATTTCAACGACTTCATTGATCGTATGGATCGTGGAGATATCCTGTCGGTTCCATTTCATCGCTCTTCCTCGGCGGAGTATATTGCCAATATGATTGTCGAAGGCACAGCGGTAGTGGTTGTGGAGCAGTTGGCAGAGGCTTATTTATTTGACATCGCGTTGTACCAGAAACGGGCGGTTTCGGAATCTCAGAATGAGCTCGTGGTGAACGGGCCGCAAGAAGCTTTTATCGAAGACATTGGCACGAATTTATCGCTGCTCCGGCACAAAATCAAGCATACGGACCTCAAAACCGTGCGTTATCAGATTGGTGAGTATTCCAAGACCGCCGTATATATGGTGTATGTCGACGGCTTATGTAAACCCGAAGTTGTCGCCCAAGTAGACCGGCAGCTGAATAACATTTCCATTGATGGCACCTTCGGGATCAGCACCTTGTCCGAGCAAATGAAGGAAGGTGTGAAATCCCCGTTTCCGCAGTTTCAATACACAGAGCGACCGGATTCCGTAGCCGCTTCTCTGCTTGAAGGCAGGGTCGGCATTATGCAGGATGGAACGCCGTCGGCACTGATTGTGCCTGTCACTCTATTTTCCCTGCTGCAGTCGTCCGAGGATTATTATCACAGCTTCTTCTCCTCAAGTTGGATCCGGATTGTCCGGTTCGTGTTCGCCATAATCTCATTACTGATGCCTTCGCTATATGTGGCGATTACGACATTTCAGCCATCCATTATACCCACCGATCTGCTGATCACCATTGCGGCATCACGTGAAAATATCCCGTTCTCCGCTTTAACGGAGGCACTGATCATGGAACTGACCTTTGAAGCGCTGCGGGAAGCCGGAACCCGGATCCCGAAGCCCGTCGGGCAGACGATATCCATTATCGGCGCCATCGTCATTGGACAGGCCGCAGTGGAAGCGGGGGTCGTATCCAACCCGATGGTCATCGTGGTCTCGATAACCGGAATCGCTTCTTACATCATTCCGCACTTCGAGCTTGGGCTTGCGTTCCGCCTGCTGCGTTTCCCCATACTCATTCTCGGAGGGACACTCGGCCTAATCGGCGTATTTGCCGCTGCCTTCCTTGTGTATGGCCACATGGCTTCCCTGAAGTCGTTTAATACGCCTTATCTGCAGCCCGTTGCGCCGCTTGTGATATCCGAATGGAAGGATACCTTTTTGAGGGCACCATCCATGCTGATGAAGAACCGGCCTAAAACCTATGCGTCTTCCAACAATTTAAGGAGAAGAAAGCCATAATGCCTCTACTCAAATTGTTTAACTTGTTGAAATTGGTGCTCCCCCTGACTCTGTTGACGGGTTGTGGTTTCACGATGACCAAGGTTGAAATCAATGAGCAAACCTTTGTATTTGCCATGTATGTGAATAAAGGTCAGCAAGAAGACACCGTAGAAGTTACGATCAGTGCCCCCCTTCCAAATCGGCTTACATCTGGAAGCCAAGCAGGCGGCCAAGGTGGTGGTGACCCGTATGCCATGGTAACCAAGACCTCCAGTACCGTGCAGGATGCCCTGCACCTGATTCAACGGGATCTTTCCAGGCGTTTTGACTTCAGTCACACCAAGGTCGTAATTGTTGGCAAAAGCTTCGCGGAAGCGGGATTAGAAGAGCTTACGGACTGGCTTCAGCGAGAACCGACAACCAACCTGAATATTTATTTAATGGTTGCACCCGGAGACGCCAAAAAAGTCGCTGAGCTGACACCGGTCTTTGAGCAGATGCCCTCGGAGGTGCTCACCCGTTTTGCGGACCAACACAACATGATCGTGACGAACTTGAAGGATTGCCTCTATGCCGAATCGGCCAATCAAGGCTATGCCTTGAACTATTTGTCAGCAGGCTTGAAGCCTATGGTGGCCGACCAAGAGAAACTGGAACCCTGGGCAGGGATTCAGGGTACGGCGCTTTTCCGTCATCATAAACTCGTGGCCACACTCCCGATGAAGGAGTCGCTTGCCGTCAGTTGGGGAGTAAACGAGGTAAAAGGTCCTCTGTATACTGTTCAATGGAGTGATGGCGAGAAAGCAAGCGTGTTTGTCATCACATCAAGGTCCAAAAAGTCCGTACGCATGGTTTCGGGTCATCCGGTGTTCACGGTAAAGCTAAGCGGAACGGGCGATGTCATATACAAACAAAAGCAAAGGCAGCTTGATACCCTTCAGGTGAAAGAGCTGATCGAGCGTGAGCTCAATGATCAAATCGCCGGTCATTTAAGAAAGGCTCTTCATACATCGCAGCGAGTAGGAGCAGACATCCTGCAGCTTGGCATGCTGGTGGATTGGAACTATCCGGATCATTGGCACGAGGTTAGTGCCAACTGGCCCGATTATTACAAAAACGAAGTTGAGATCCAGGTTGTTACCGACATCAAAATTCGAAACTTCGGATCCATACTCAAAATGAATCCGAAATAAGGAGGTTTTGCCCATGCTCGCTCTTCTGTTCCTCGTGTACTCCTTGGTGGAATGGTATATCGCGAAGAAAAAGGCAAGAGCACCTCGTGAAAAATGGACGGTTCTCCTGCTAATCCTTGCGTTTACCGTCTGGAATTTATTCGCCTCGTTTTCTCACGAGTGGCTGACCCCCAACCATCTGATTATGCTGCTGTTCGGTTGGCTTGATAACATATAACAAAAACATCTATCGGCGTATTTTCACAGAGGACTATAATCTATGACGGAAAGGATGTACGAACCAACATGCGCAATACTCCCTGGCAGCTGTTCCGTTTCGGATTTGTCTATCTTAACGCCATACCTACCGGATTTCTGATCAGTCCCATATTGTGGAACTCTGCTTACTTAGGATGGGCTGCGATTCTGGGCGGCTATGTGATGAGTTTAATCTTCCTGTGGTTTATGGTAAAGCTCGCGCTGTGGGATCCTCAGAAACCCTGGATCGATTTCGGCAGTAAACTTGTCAGCAAATGGATTCATATCCCAGTCGTTGCTTTGGTGTTTTTCTGGTCGATCAATTACATAGGGATGGATATTGAAAGCTTCACTTTATTCTTCGACACCAATTACATGCGGGAATCTCCTCAATGGTTCGTGCTCCTGATCGTAGGTTTGGTCGTTATGATTACCGCCAGATGGGGCATGGAGACGATGATTTATATTTCGGACGGGCTCTTTCTCGTCATTGTCATTGCGATCGTGTCCATGAATTTGTTTTTCTTCAAGGAAGCCCATTTTGATATGATGACTGCGATGGTCAGGCATCACAATTATGAGTCGGCTGTTAAGGATGCCCTGTTCTGTTTTTCATTCTTCGCGGAATGGATCGTCTTCCTCTTTCTCGCTCCCTATATCCAATTTAACCGGAAATCGTTTCGAAACCTCGCCGCCGCAGGGATGCTGGTGACTATAGGCATATTGCTCCAATGGGCCTCAGCTTTACTAACCTTCGGCCCTTATCTAGGGCGGGAGATGCAATATCCACTTGTTGAATTAATGCGCGCAGCCAGTGGGTTCCTCGGCAACTCCGACCCGCTTATTATTGGATTATGGAGCAGTGCGATGTTTTTCCATAGCGCCTTTCTCATCCATGTAAGTGTAAGATGTCTTGCCAAACTGCTTCACCTAAAGCAAATGGATGGACCGCTGATTGCCATCATTGGGGGAACGGCTATCGTGATTGCATTTCAGTATTCGCAAAATCCGATCCTCTTTCTCCAGGACTTCAATTCTTTCGGGATGGCGATGTTCTTTATTCTTATGGAGTTTATCCCTATTTTCTACTGGATTGCCTCCCTGTTCCGTAAACGCAGACCCAAGCGTAAACAAAAACCTAAAGCCAATCATAAACCCGCTTGAAACTTGAAACTGTATCGATATCCTAATGAAAACGAAATAAGAGAGCTGCATTTGCCGCTCTCTTAGCCTCTCGATCAATCTAATCGAAGTTTATACTTATTTATCTCGTCAAAAAATCAACATTTTATGAAAGCGCTTCCTACAAAAAGGTTCTTTTATTGTAAGCAATTGGCATATTATATAGTACAGTAGACCAGCTGGCAAGGGTGGCAGCAGGAGGTGATAGGCATGGGCGTGAATGAAGCTTTGGCTTTAATGATATCGTTCGCCACTCTGGTCGTCTCGATCCTTGCCTTCCATAATAAGAAATAGACCCGTCCCTTGTACAGATGAATCTATTTCTTACGTCTGGTTGCAAGCAAATATCCACCTTGCAGGTGATGATCTGCTGTGCGGGGAGTCGGCGGCAACCGGCTCCTTTTGTAATACACAAAAATATCCTATTCCGATTTTTACGGAATTATGACTCGCCGGTTCCCGAATTAAGTATTTAGGATTGGCTTTACCTCGGCTATAATTTTCTCGATCTGTTTGGAGCTTTCTTCATACATTTTTTTTGCCTTCTTACTCTTTGTACTGAGGCTGAATAACTCCAAATCCGCCTGACATTTTTTCAAATTCGCATAGAGCAGTTTCCGCTCCTCATTTTGGGGAACCTGAATCTGATCATCATACAAATCGATGGTTAGTTGTCCATAAGTGTCTACCTGGGCGAGAAATACATCCTTGATCTTAGCACCCTGCTTGTCCAGTTCTTCCACCAGCCATCCCTGATTGAAGCCTGCGACGCGCAGCGGTTCATCCATCACTTTACCATCCATGACGACAACCTGTCCGGGCTTTTCCGGCGCTACCTGGACACCAAGATCTTTAGGAGTTAAAGGCAGATTGTCACGCGTCAGCAGAACATTAATTTCCCCGCTAGACTCCATAACGGCAAATTCCACGTCAGCGACCTGAAACACGTCTCTTTTCCGCAGCTGCTGCATTAACTCATCGGCAGACAGTTTTTCTTTCTTTAAATTATCTTCTAATATCTTGCCATCTTTGATGAGCACGGTCGCCTTAAAATCGATAAAGTCTCTGGCCTTTTTGCTCTTGATTGACAGGAATTCAATAAGTAATGAACAGGCTACCCATACGCCCAGCGCTACTAATCCCAAATACCAGTTCGCATCAAGATCCAAGGAGATGTAGGCGGCCAAGCTGCCGATCGTAATCCCCGTTAAATATTCAAAAAAAGATAGCTGCGTAACCTGCCGCTTGCCCAGCAGTTTCGTCATCAGAAACAAAACGACCACAGCACATAAGGTTCTGAGTACAATTTCCAACCACTCGGCCACAATAAAGCCTCCTCATTTAATGTCTTGATTGATAATCACACTTTAGATTATTGTCAAATATCCCTTTAGAAATCACACCATTATTTTCCAAGGGAAACTCTATGCATGTTCTTCTGCAAAATGCGTACATTATTACGCATGAAAGGAGTGATAAAAACCAATGACCGTAGCTTCCGATGTTAAAACATGTCTCTCATCCTTAAAAAGCGCTCAGGCCAGCCTTGAGCAATTTGCACTGTCCACGCAAGATCAAAATGCCAAGGATTTGTTCACGGCGGCAGCACAACAAACACAGCAAGTCGTGGACCAAGTGGCCCAGCGGGTTCAGCAGCTTGAACAGGAAGAGCCTCAGTATAAAGGTTTCTAAACATTTCTTTTTTGTTTGCTCCATCACATGTAAGCCCATGCTTACCTCCTATCTTCCCCTGATAGGAGGTACTTTATATTGTGTTATTTATTATTGAGTTATCCTCCCCATCAGGGTAAAGTGTTAATAACGGCGACTGAATTCAAGGGGGGAGATTCTATGAAGAATGAAACGCGTCCTATCGATGTCATCACGTTCGGTGAATCGATGGGATTATTATATCCGGAAGGCACACGGGGCATAGGGCAAGGAGGAAGCATGGCACAATCCTTCGGCGGTGCCGAAAGCAATCTCGCCATCGGATTGGCCAGACTTGGCTGCAGCAGCGGATGGTTCGGTCAACTCGGCAACGATCCGATCGGAACCGGTATTTTGAAAACGCTTCGAGGAGAAGGTGTCGACATTTCCGCCGCCAGTCAAACGGATGTTGCACCGACCGGTCTTATGCTGCGACAGAACGTTCGCGGTCAATCCTCCGTCTATTACTACCGCAAAGGGTCAGCCGCCAGTCAAATGACGCCGGACCATGTAGACTCCGAATACATAGCCAATGCCCGCTTCCTTCACTTTACAGGCATCACCGCAGCTCTAAGCAGCAGCTGCCTGGAGACGATACGGCATGTCATTTCCGTATGCAAATCGCATGGCGTCCTCATCAGCTTTGACCCTAACCTCAGGCTCAAGCTATGGAATATCGAGGAAGCTCGCCCTGTATTGCTGGAGCTTGCGGAAGCCTGTGATTATTTTCTTCCGGGCTATGATGAATGCAAGCTGCTGTTCGAAACAGAGGACGAGCAGGCAATCCTGAATCGCCTGCGGCAGCTTCCCGCGATGTCAATTATCAAAAGTTTCAATGGGAGCAATGTCATTGTCCACAAGAGCCACACCTACTCCCTTCCCTTTGAACAGGTGGATCAAGTGGTGGATACCGTGGGAGCAGGCGACGGCTTCTGTGCCGGTTTCCTTGCCGGTATCGCAAAGGGCTGGACACCTGAAGAGGCCCTCTCGCTGGGCGGCTTAACCGGTTCGCTGGTGATCCAAGCGCCCGGTGATTGGGAAGCACTTCCGACCTGGGAAGAGGTACAACAGCGGCGCGGAAATGCTGCTCATATCGAGCGTTAACTCCTGTTCTTTAAACAAGCCATCTTTCTAATCCATTCATAGACGAGAAGGAGTGTGTAACATGAAAAAGCTAAGACTGATCGAACAAATTCATCATGCAGGCGTCGTCGCTGTCCTTCGAGGAGATTCCCCCGAAGAGGTTGTCGAGATTGCCAAACGTGCGATTGAAGGCGGTATCAAGGTTATCGAAGTAACCATGACCGTACCGTTCGCTACCGAAGCCATTACGACGCTGGCCAAAATGTACTCCTCTAAAGATCCGCAAGCGGATAACTATGCCATCATTGGCGCAGGCACGGTTCTCGATGCTGAAACGGCTCGAATCACCATTCTTGCCGGTGCCGAGTTTGTAGTCTCGCCGGGCTTTGACCGCGATACCATTTTGCTCAGCAATCGTTACCGCATCCCGGTTATGCCGGGCGCCGTAACCGTTCATGATATCGTTGCCGCTCTTGAGCTTGGCGTTGATGTCATTAAGCTCTTCCCGGGGAATCTGTACTCTCCTTCCGTCATTCCATCTCTGAAAGGTCCGCTCCCGCAGGCCAACATCATGCCAACCGGAGGCGTAAATCTGGACAATCTGCATGAATGGATCCAGGCCGGCGCGTTTGCGGTCGGGATCGGATCGGATCTGACCAAGGACGCACTGAAGAGCGGTGACTTCAATCTGATTACAGAAAAGGCACGCGCTTATATCAACGCCTTTAAGGCAGCTCAATCGCAAAGATAATAAATGCTGTACCGTTTTCGTATAGGATTTCTCCAAATATCGTTTTTTTTCATAAACAGACAAGCCTATCAAGAGTCGACTTGATAGGCTTGTCTGTTTATTTAATCCGTCTCTTTTTGAACCAACGCTTCTGAGTGAACATTCCTGTCGTAAAGCCGCCCGCTACGATCGTCAGAACAGAATACATGAAGGTGCTTCCCGACAGCAGGATACCTCCGAAACCAATAATCACGGCATCCATCAACAAAATAATGACACCTACATTTAACGGCAAATATTTAGCCAGGAAATGCGCCAACAGATCCGTACCGCCCGTGCTTGCATTGTTTCTCAGCATAAATCCAAGTCCGGCTCCGATCAAAGCCCCGCCCAGGGGCGCGCTCAGGATGACATTCGGGGCAAAAAATCGCAAAAAACCCGGTTGCAGCGGTGAAAGCAAATCGATGATAAATGAAGATATCAGCATGCCTGACAGACTATTGTAAAAAATTTCGCGATTTAATATCCAGGCTGCGATAAACATGGGAATGCTGCACAAAATAATGACGAATCCGATATGTAGATCAAACACATAGTTAGCTATCAGAGCGACGCCGATAACTCCACCATCCAAAACTTTATGCGGGACAAGAAAAAAATTGGTCCCCACCGCAATCAGAAAACTGCCGATCACGATAATGACATGTTTTCGAAATGACACCATTTCCCCATCTCCATTTATAAGGGCATGTCTCATTTATATGCTTGCCATTTCGAAAAATTGCGGACTTGCTGTCCCGCATTTGAAAAAAATTCCACCGGGCACGATTCGGATGCCTTTCGCTATTAATCTTTTACATAAATCAAACGCTCAGTCCGTGCCATCACCTTGGTCTTCATATATGGATAGTTCTCATAACAATAATCCACAAAATACCCCGGCTTCTCTCCATTCCAAGGGAAAATATCATAGTGCATCGGAATGGTCAGATCGAATCCCGATGCTGCGGCAAGCCCCGCTGCCTCCCGAAAGCCCATATTTCCAACGATTCCGTCTTTCCGGCGGAAGGCATCTCCCCCGTTAATCGGCACCATCCCGATATCAATCGCATGCGCTTGTAACCTTTCAACCAAACCAGGATAAACGACAGTATCTCCCGCATGGTAGATCAACACGCCCTGGATATCCACCAAATATCCGACATATCGGTGCCCAAACTGTTCATGCTCATCCAAAGTTTCATGGGCAGCTGGAATCGCCATCAGTCGGAAGCCCTCAAACTGCTGCCAATCATCGCACATCGCCGCATACAAACACTCCGGCGCGACACCAGCCTCTCTCATCGCTTCATGGCAGCAAGCCGGTGCGACAAAGACTGTCTCCGGATTCTGTTTGGCTATGACCGCAATCGTTCCCAGATCCATATGATCGTCATGCTCATGGGTGATCAATACCATGTTCGCATTCGTGATATGCTCCGGCTTCAGCGGTGCAGGAAATGCGCGCTTGAATCCCGCTTTGCGTTCCAGATCATCGGACATATAAGGATCGATATAGATGACAACCTCTCCGCCCTTAAGGACAACGCTCTCCTGTCCCAGAAACCATACCGCCGCCATTCCTTCGGCTGTGGACGTCCGGTTGATTTCTTCGATAAGCTCCTCGGGACCTCGACCCTTGCTGTTTTGTTCCATCATCTCTATTCTCTCTCCTTCCTTTTTCGATCATGACTAGATTATAACATGCGGTCATCTGCAGAGAGATCCAACCGACTATGAAAAAAAACGAGTCCGAAGTAAGCAGAAACGCCCACCCCAAACTCGTATTGTCTCATCTGTATGAATCTATTTACGCTCAAGCGGCTTCTTCCACAGACCAAGCAGCAGGCCTGATATCAACGCGCCAATCAGAACGGCCAGCAAGAACAGAAGCGCATGGTTGGCCAGAGCGGCAACAAAAATCCCCCCGTGAGGAGCAGGGACGTTGATGCTCCACAGCTGCGTCAACCCGCCGGCAACCGCCGAGCCGAGGATACAAGATGTCAGCACGCGCAGCGGATCGGCAGCGGCGAACGGGATCGCCCCCTCCGTTATGAAGGAAAGACCCATCACGTAGTTGGTTACACCGGACTTTCGTTCCTGCTCCGTAAACTTACGCTTGAAAAACGTCGTCGCAAGCGCAATGGCAAGCGGAGGAACCATACCGCCGGCCATAACCGCGGCCATCATCGCTCCGTTCGTATTGCCGCTGGATGTAAAGACGCCGATCGCAAATGCATAAGCCGCTTTATTAAAGGGTCCGCCCATGTCAATCGACATCATTCCGCCCAGAATAAGACCGAGAATCACCGCGTTGCCGGTACCCAGATTGTTCAGAATATCAATCAAGCCGAGATTGATCCAGCTGAAGAACGGATCAAACAGGTAGAACATGATCGTTCCGGTGACAAGGAGGCCGACAACCGGGTACAGCAGAATCGGCTTTAAGCCGTCAAGCGCTTTGGGCAGACCAGCAAAGGCTTTGCGCAGCAGGATCACCACATAACCCGCCAAGAAACCTGCCGCAAGCCCGCCAAGAAATCCCGAATTAGAATTCAGGGCCATTAGCCCTCCGACCATGCCGGGCATCAATGCCGGACGATCACCTATGCTGAGCGCAATGAATCCGGCCAGAACCGGAATGAGGAAGTGGAAGGCGCCGTCTCCCCCGCCAATCGTCTGCAGCAGCTGGAAGAGGGGATGACTTTCACCTGCAAGCTGCTCGATCAGGAAGGAGATAGCCAGAAGAATACCGCCTCCTACGACGAATGGCAGCATATGCGAGATACCATTCATCAGGTCCTTATACACTTTCGTGCCTATGCTGCCCTTCTCGGCGCCCTTTGCTTGCGACTCACCACCGCCTTCGCTCCGGTAGATCGGCGCATCGCCGCTCATCGCTTTGCGAATCAGCTCCTCCGATTTGCGGATACCGTCGCTGACCGGTCGCTGGAGCACGGGCTTTCCGTTAAAGCGGGCCATTTCCACGTTTTTGTCGGCGGCAATGATGACGCCTGCCGCCCTGCGGATTTCCTCTTCCGTCAACACGTTCTGCGCACCCTCCGAGCCATTGGTCTCCACCCGGATCTCGACGCCCATTTCCTGGGCTTTCTTCTTCAGGGCATCTTCAGCCATAAACGTATGGGCAATACCGGTCGGACACGCCGTTACGGCAACAACAAAAGCATCCGAGGTTCCTGCAGAAACATTCCGTTGGTCAGATTCGGGAGCGCCGCCGGACTCCTGACGGTTGTTCTCCGCTTCCTTTTGTTTAGTTTCCTTTTGCTTAGATTCCCTTTGTTTGGCCGCTTCCCTCTCAGCTTTGGCGGCTTCTTCTACCGCCTGCTTGGAGTCGAATAAAGCCGTTATCTCCTCGGGCGTCTTCGCGTCCATCAATTGCGCGATAAATTCGGCATCGATCAGCAGCCGCGATAGCGCGGCAAGCGTGCGGAGATGGGTATTTCCGGCTCCTTCCGGAGCTGCGATCATAAAAAACACATACGCCGCCTCTCCGTCCAGCGCTTCGAAATCCACGCCCTGACTGCTCTTGGCAAACACGACGGTCGGTTCATTAACCGCTTTCGTCTTCGCGTGCGGCATCGCGATGCCGCCTCCGATCCCCGTACTGGATTCGGCTTCACGCTTCAGAATCATCTCTTTGAACAAGACTGGATCGTTGATCCGCCCGCTTGCAGCCAGGCTTGCGATCAGTTCATCAATGGCTGCCTCCTTCGTGACCGCCTTCAGGTCCATGATCATCGTTTCTTGTATCATTAAATCCGTAATTTTCATGCTGGTTCACACTCCCTTGATATCCTCGTGATGACTGCCACGCCATAGCAGGCCGCATCATAACCGCGTAATTCGATGTAAAGCGGCTTACCACTCCGTGATCCTAACCTGCGGAAGAAGTCGATCAATTGTTTCCCGCACAGCCAAATCGTCCAAGAACGCCGTCGCGCTACCCGAGGCGACCCCTGTCCGGAATGCCTCGATCGGATCCTTGCCCATCGCAAGAGCACCGACGAATCCGGCAATCATCGAATCGCCAGCCCCCACAGAATTACGGACTGTACCTGGCGGTACGTTGGCGTGATATACCCGATCGGCCGTGATGAACAGCGCCCCTTCGCCGGCCATGGAGATAAGGACATGCTGTGCTCCTTCCTCGAGCAGCTTTCGGCCGTACTCCACAAGCTTCTCGCTTGAATCGATAACAACGCCGAACAATTCGGCCAGTTCGTGATGATTCGGCTTTACGAGAAGCGGCTTCCAGGCCAAGGCCTTCATCAGCGCATCTCCAGTAGTGTCCATCACGAATTCGGCACCGCACTTGCGGCACGCTTCGATAAGAAGGCCATAAAAGTCAGGTCCCAGCGAAGGCGGAACACTGCCGGACAACACAACGATGTCCCCTGCTTGAAGCTGTGACAGCTTATGAAGCAGTTCTTTCGTTTCTTCCTCGCTGATGATAGGACCCAGGCCGTTAATTTCGGTCTCATCGCCATGCTTAAGTTTGACGTTGATGCGGGTATCGTCCGCAATATTCACGAAATCGGTGCGGATTCCTTCCTTGCCCAGCATCTCGTCTATATAACGACCGGTGAATCCGCCCAGGAAACCGATGGCCGTATTATCAGCTCCAAGCTGGTTCAACACCCGCGATACATTAATTCCTTTACCGCCCGGAAACTTCATGTCCCGGGTCATTCTGTTCAAACCGCCAAGCTCGATATGCTCAACTTCCACGATGTAATCGATGGAAGGATTCAGTGTTACTGTATATATCATCATGATCCCTCAATTATTTTGGTTTTCTGTGAAATAGCCTTCTTCCAGGATTCCGACAAGGACTCCGTAATCAGCGTCGCTTCGTTCAGGTCTAATAATTTGGCGAAGGAAACCTCGCCTATTTTGCTGGAATCCGCAAGAACATAACTGGAGGCGGACAGCTGGTGGGCTCGCCGCTTAATCAAGGCTTCTTCCGGGTCGGGTGTGGTATAGCCCATCTCTACATCCACACCGTTCGTGCCCAGAAAGCAACGGTCAAAGCGGAAGTTGTCCATATTTTGAAGCGCAATGCTTCCGATGACGGCTTTGGTATGAATTTTCATCATGCCGCCCAGTAGATAACTTTTGATTCGTTTGCTTACCAGCGCTTCGATATGGGATAAACCGTTGGTTACGACCGTGACGTCCTTCGCATCGATGAAAGGTATCATCGCCAGCGTGGTCGTTCCCGCATCGAGATAAATGCTTTCTCCATCCTCCACCTGTGCTGCTGCTAAACGGGCAACAACCTTTTTCTGTTGAATGTTTTTGAACGTTTTTTCCTCAATTCCAGGTTCCTGTATCTTAGGGCTTGGCAGAGCAGCTCCGCCATGAATGCGCTTTAATAATTGACGTTCCTCAAGGTCGATTAAATCACGCCTTACCGTTGATTCCGAAGCTTCAAGGAGTTCAACCAATTCCTGCAGCTTCACGACGCCGCGTTCTTGCAAGCGCTCTAAAATGATTCGGTATCTTTCTTCCGTCAGCATAATGAATCCCCCCCAAAGCATATACTACCATAACCGTTCCAAAAAACAATCTAAAACTTTCAAAACCATTCATAATCATTCAGGAAAGCTATACATCATTTGCTATATTGCTTGATTACCATTCGACCTTTCTTGCTTGTTCATGACAGTTTACCCATTATCAAGCCGGCAAGTGTCGAAACATCACATAAACGTTTGTAACCTGCCGCCTCTACACTATATACTGGTAAATAGGAAACTCTCACAGTATAGAAGAGGTGACATGAATGGACCAATTGAAAGAAGCCTATGAGCGAATGGGTCTGCCGGAGGATGCAACCAAGGAACAACTCGACGACCGGTACACGCTGCTCATGCGCCAAACCCGCTCACATCAAAGGCGGGAGCCGGACCGGACGGAGGAGATCGAAGCCGAGTTTGCCGACATCACCAAAGCCTATAAATTCATCCTTGAAGAAGAGAACCGTAAAGCTTTGGAAGAGATGAATCAGAAACGGTACGGCAAATATAAAAGGTTTGCCGGGACAGCGGAGAAAACCGATCATTTCTTCCGTTATTATAAATTTCATGTGCTCGGCGGTATTGCTCTAGTCGGCGTCCTCATTTATATCGTGATCAGTATTTTCAACCATCAGGCTGAGAAAGAACGGTTGGCCAATCTGCCCCCGGTTGATCTGGAAGTCATGTTCCTCGGATCTTATATGAGTCAGGATGGTGGACAGGACCTCAAACCAATCGAGGATGCGATTCTGGCGCAATTCCCCGATTGGAAACGCGTAACCGTTAACATTAACTATGTACCGCCTCTGGATTCCAACAATCCGCAGGATGCAGCCATGCTGCAAAAGGCACTGCTTGTACTGTCCACAGAGCGCCCGGACCTGTACATTATGGATCAGACCGCCTTTGATTGGGTTGGCAATCAAGGGATGGTGCGCCCCCTCGAAGCGGAGGTTGAAGGCGAGCTGAAGGAACTGCTCACGCCGGAGATGCTGGTAAAGGGTAAAAATGAGGAAGACGGTTCGGAGCATGTGTATGCCGTGGATATTATGGGCAGCCCCCTTGGCGAACAACTGCCTGTCCTTAAGAAAGAAATGTTTGCGGGCATTCGTGAAGGCACGGAACGTGACGCAAATGCACTGCGCTTTATTAAGCAATATTTGGAGACGTCCAAGCAACAATGAATGCATCCATCCGATATGTATAACAAAACAGCCTCGCTGCTTAGCCTTATGGCCAAACAGCAGAGGCTGTTTTTGCGAGCATTATTGATTAACGATCGAGCTCAAAGATGTAAAGGCATGCGTGGCAAATCCCTCGGAAGGTTCACGGTGAGGGTTATTTACACGGAAAATATATCCCTGGCCGTCAATCTCATCCACAATGTACATCTTGGTCAGGCTCTCACCTTCGCCTATCATATAAACGGACGCATTCTCCATGCCCTTATGCTTCTCATTGTCGTCAGCTTCACGAACTTTACCTGTCTCGGCTAGCTCTTTCTCCGCTTCCAGCTTGAGTTCATCCCCGTTATAATCCGAAGGCAGCTTCGTAATCTCGACATAATAATCTTGATCCACATTCATGGTCAGCTTGTTGGTCTTTGCATCAAAAGAAAAGATATCAAATATATAGAGCGCGTAACCGTCACCCTGGGCGAGTTTAGCTGTTTTGGTCTCTTTCATGCCCTCCAGCTCAAGTTCAAAATCTTTGGTTGCAGGCAGCTGCGCGTTCTCTGAACCCGTGCCCCCGCCTCCCTCTTCCACCGTCAGCTTGGTGAGGATCAGCTGTTTCAATTCTTCTTCGCCCTCAATGGGCTGCTCCCAATACTCATACGAGACGGACTCATCTCCCTGAAGCTTGGATATGACTTGGTCCATACCTTCGCCCAGCCGGAACGCGGTAGGACCCTCTGCTGTTTCAATTTCAATGGAATTGTTATCGATTTGACCTACATAGGTACCGGTTCCCTGCTTGATCTCGATCTTCGGCTCTTCGACGGGTTCAGTCGGTTGCTTAACGTCATCCTCTACCGGATTCGGATCAACTGGCGGCTGAGAAGTCGGGTCTTCGCCGCCGCATGCCGTTATAGTCATGAGCAGCATAGCTGCGGCAGCTGCTGCGATGATTTTGCTCAAATGCTTTCGCTTTGCCATAAAACCACCTCCATTATAATTAACGGGAAACCTATGGAATATGTTGCACAATCACCGCCTTTTTTGGAGTAAACTCACAGCACTGGACCCAAAACGACAAGAACATTCCCTTTTCTCATCAAACAAGGTATTCTAGTAGTACAAGATTCAATTAGTTGATAAAGGGAGATGTTCATGTCTGGTAAAATTAGAATTTTTGCTGACAGTACTTGCGACTTACCACCTTCATGGATAGAAGAATATAATATCGGCATCGTTCCGCTCTACGTCGTATTCGGAGAACAATCCTTGCGCGACGGAGTCGACATCACGCCGGAACAGCTATACGCCAAAGTCGATCAGATCGGCAGCCTGCCCAAAACAGCGGCACCTTCCCCGTCCGACTTTATTGCGGCCTTCACGCCATCCATTGAGCAAGGCGAGGATATCCTGTTCCTTAGCATTTCATCAGAGCTTTCCTCCACCTATCAAAATGCGTTGATCGCCGCAGGTGAGCTGCCCGAGGGCCGGGTTACCGTGTTTGATTCACGCAACCTATCCTCCGGTATCGGCCTCCTTGTTATGAAGGCTGTTCACGCAGCCAATGAAGGTTCATCCATACCGCAAATTGTGGAGCTGTTAAGCCGCACCGTAAATGAAGTGGAGTGCGAATTCGTTGTCGATACGCTGGATTACTTGTATAAAGGCGGACGCTGTTCCGGCATGCAAAACATCATTGGCAGCCTGCTGAAAATCCGTCCGGTTATCAAAGTCGTGAACGGCGGCATGATCCCCGCTTACAAGGTACGGGGCAAAAAAGAGAAGGCACTGGATCAGATGATCCAGAATGCGCTGGCCCAAGTGGATAAGATGGACAATGATCTGATCGTTGTTGTACATACCATGGCCGAAGAGGAAGCCCGCTTCCTGCAGAAGCAACTGCAGGAGAAAACAGGTGCGCGGCAGGTTAGCATTTCTACGGCGGGCTGCGTCATATGCAGCCACTGCGGCCCTCAGACCGTCGGACTCATGTATACCAAGAAGCCTTCATAATATCCTTCAATCGGAAAGACAGTCCTGCTCTGAAACGCTTTTGCTGCAGGACTGTTTTTTCTTTATTCAGGCTTGCCTATCGGGCGCTTAGGACCTTATTAAACGGACAGCCTATTGGCTAAACATGCCATCCTAGACTAAAGTCTAGGTGAAACATTCCCCGTAGGACCGAGGACATCCCCATCCATTGCATGGTATTCTTGGATTAATCAATCTACAAAAGGAAAGGAACGAAGTTTGTATGACGAAACGTACAATCTTGGCACCGCTGCTCATCCTGCTCGGCGCATACTTGCTCTTAAACCAAGGCGGAACAGTAGGCGCCGGTTCCATCTTCGCGACATTCTGGCCTACCCTGTTCGTGATCCCGTTAGGCCTGTTTTTTCACTGGATGTACTTCTCGCTGGTTGGACGACAGGGTATCGGACTGTTGATACCGGGCGGCATTCTGCTCACAGCCGGTATTGTCAGCCAAATCGCTTCCCTGTTTGACTCGTGGGGCTCCATGTGGCCCGGCTTTATCCTGGCCGTTGCGGCAGGGCTGTTCGAGTTCTACTGGTTCGGATCGCGTAACAAGTGGCTGCTCATCCCGATTAACATTCTGACCGTATTGTCACTGCTGTTCTTCGTAGTATTCTCAATCGGACCCGTGCTGAATTACCTGTCCGTCGTGCAGCCTGTCATCGCCGTGCTGCTTGTGCTTGGCGGAGCTTGGCTGATGCTCGGACGGAAGAGACACAGTTAAGCATCCGGCGGCGCCATGCCGTTAACAACGCATAAAGGCACTCCGAAGGTTGGCTAACCTTTGGAGTGCCTTTATATTATGGATACCCAGCTGATGCATTAAGAAGATGCAGCGGCAGCTAATGTTTCACTGCCTTGAAACAGATGATGAACGCTCCGGATATAACGGACGGTTCTAGTGCCGGAGTACATCATGACGGAATGCGTTTCGGCTCGCTGACCCGGCATAAACTTCACGCCGCGCAGGAAATCGCCAGCCGTTACGCCCGTTGCCACGAATAATACGCCTTCGCGGCCTACCATATCCTCCATCGTCAGCAGCTGCTCGGGATGTTTCAACCCCATGTCCTGGCATCTGATGAAATCCTCCGGTGTTTCCGGTATGAGCCGTCCCTGGATTTCTCCGCCCAGGCATTTCAAAGCAGCGGCAGCGAGAACGCCTTCCGGAGCTCCTCCTGAGCCCACATAGAGATCGACCTCGCTGTCCGTGCAGGTCTCGATCGCTCCCATGACATCCCCGTGGCTTAGCAGCTTGATTCTTACCCCGGACTCTCGCAAAGCCTTGATCATCGCGCTGTGTCGCTCGCGATCAAGAATGGATACCGTCATCTCCGACAGCGGCTTGGATAATATCTCCGATGCTTTTCGAAGGGTGACCTCAATCGGATCATTCAAACTCAGCTTGCCCGCAAGCTCGGGTCCAGCCGCGAGCTTATGCATATAGATATCGGGCGCATGCAGAAGGGTGCCTCGGGGAGCTGCGGCGATTACGGATAACGCGTTGTTCAGCCCGCTGGCCACCGTTTCCGTTCCTTCGAGCGGATCCACCGCCACGTCCATCTTCGGACCTTTGCGGTTTCCTACGCGCTCTCCAATATACAGCATGGGCGCTTCATCCATCTCGCCTTCCCCTATGACAACGACACCATCCATCGCTGCGGAATCAAAATGCTTGCGCATGGCAACCGTCGCGGCTTCATCAGCACTGTTCTTGTCCCCTCTTCCTGTCCACCGGGCGGATTGCAGCGCCGCTTCCTCCGTCACTCTTACAAGCTCCAATGCTAATGAACTCTCCATAAATGAATCCCTCCTTCAGCTTTTTTCCTTACCGATGCACCTTATTTCAGATAATTCATAATCAGTCCTGCGGATTCCTCAATTGCCTTATCGGTAACATCAATGACGGGGCATCCGAGCTCCGCATACAGCGACAGGGCATAATCCAGTTCCTCTTGTATCCGCTCAAGGGCTGCATACTGCACCTGATGCGGCAGTCCCATGACCTTTAAGCGCTCGCTGCGGATTTTGAGAAGATGCTCCGGCTCGATCGTAAGCCCGATGATCGTCCCGTTCGTGACTTCTCTGAGCTGCGACGGCGGCGACATCTCCGGCACGATCGGGAAATTGACCGTTTTGTAGCCTTTATGAGCGAGAAACATCGATAGCGGCGTCTTGGAGATTCGAGATACGCCCAGCAATATGATGTCTGCCTTCAAAATAGCGCTAACGTCCTTGCCATCGTCATATTGGACAGCGAATTCCATCGCGTCGACCCTCCGGAAATAGCTGTCGTCCAGGCGATGCAGCAGCCCCGGCAGCCGTTTGGGATAGTCGTTGAACGTATCGGCAAAGGCCTGCATCATCGGCCCCATAATATCCACCGTACGAATGTTGAGCCGCACGGCTTCCTCCCGCATGACCTCGCGAAGCTCCGGCTGCACAAGCGTGTAGGCCACAAAGCCTCCGCGACGCGCCACCTCCTCCATCAATTCTGTCAATTCATCCTCGTCGCGAACGTTCATATAACGTTTAATCTCTGTATTCGGAAGCTCGAATTGGCGCAGGGTAGCTTGCACAACTGCTTCAGCCGTCTCCCCGATGGAGTCCGAACAGATTGCTATGAAATGAGTTAATGCCTGATTCATCCGATTCCTCCCATTATTCCTCGGCTACCATGTCGAGCAGCATTTTGATAATATTCGTTTTTGTGATCCGACCGACAACCTTCCAGTGTTCCCCCGGATTCCCCGTAGTGGACGGAACGACAACCGGCAGGCTATCGATTTGATGGTTGATGATTTTCCGGGCGGCATCCAGCACCGTATCTTCCGGCTGCACGGTTGTCACGTTAGCCCGGCGGGTCATGATCAGGCTTACCGGCATGGAGGATGCCGTCGGGTTGCCAAGCGTTACCTTTAGCAGATCCTTGCGGGACACAATCCCGGCCAGATGACCATCGGCATCGGTAACGATCAGATTCCCCACGTTCTCCAGAAACAAGGATACAACGGCTTCATGAATCGTCGTGGTCTCACGCACAATAACCGGAACACCGTGCAGATCGCCAACCTTCATTTTGAGAAGGCGAAACTTCTCCTCCCGGTCGCGCGTTCCACGCTTTCCCAGAAAGTACCCCACCTTTGGCTTGGCATCAATATAATCCAGAACCACCAGTTTGGATAAATCGGTACGAAGGGTGGCTCGACTGACATTCAGCATCTCCGCAATCTGATCTCCTGTAATGGGTGCATGTTTTTTTACAATATCGACGATATCCTGCTGCCTTGTCGTCAGTTCGATAGTGATCCCTCCTGCGTGCATTTCCTCTACTTGCCGATATAATACGTCATATATAATATATATGCAACATATTTTCATCCAAAAAGGCATAATTAGGTATCAATCATTTTTTTAAACCCTATCAAAAAAGGTTATAAATCCACTAAAAAAGCATGCTTCAGGAAGTTTCCTTCCCATAAGCATGCTTTGTTTACATTCCTCTCACGATCATCAATTAATTTTGAGGGTCTGTGCCTTTGCATTCCCCTTTTCCGCAATATCCATAAATGATCTTCACTCCGTCGGTTGGAATCGTGTCCACCATTTCATCACATCTGGAGCATATAATCAGGCCCCATTCCTCATTCGCCTTGCCTTTCGCTGCCTCTGGACTTGTTAACGCTTTCATAACATTTCCTCCTTATGTTTTTTCACTTTGCTGCAAGGCAGTTTACACTTTGTTATCCAGGGGGTAACTCGATTCGCCACATCCTGCAAAAGACCACTTACCAACCGTTTTCACTACATACATCCCTTTATTTTCCACTATATTCTTAATGTATTGGGTAAGAAATGAAGATATGAGTAAATAATGATTAATGTAACAAAAAACATGTTAAGTAATATGTATGACATCATGGTTCACGTGAGGATACGGGATACCCTTAATTTGGCATGATATGATAATATATACTTCGGATTTAAATCGAAATCGACATAGTAGACGGAGGGTTTGGATTGAAGAACACATGGCAGCTTATTAAGAAAGGAAACACCTCATCCGCCATTGCAGCACTGGGCAACACGGGATTGGCTATAATCAAGGGGATTGCGGCGTCCGTTAGCGGCAGCGGTACGATGTTTGCATCCGCCATGCACTCGGTGGCCGATGCCGTAAACCAGGGGTTTGTATTCGTAGGCAGCGTGCTGGCCGAGCGGAAGCCGACCAAGAAGTTCCCCACCGGATTCGGCAGGGTCATTAATCTGGTCTGCATGGTCGCGGTAATCGTGGTTACCATCATGGCCTACGAAACGATACTGAAAGGCTTCAAGCTGTTAAAGCATCCGGAAGAAGCCACGAATTTCTGGCTTAATTTCATTGTGCTGGCTATTGCCGTTATTATTGATGGCGCCATCCTGATGAAAGCCATGAAAGAGATTATGAAGGAAACCCATGCTCAAGCATCCGGATTTGCCCTGCTGCCCGCCGCTTTCAAAAATGCCGGCCGCGCTGCCCCGCCTACACGGCTTGTGTTCTATGAAGACATCGTGGCTACACTAGGTGCCCTCTTCGCGCTGATCGCCATTGTGTTCGCGCATTTCTTCAATTTCCTCATCCTGGACGGAATCGCCACGATCCTGATCGGATGTCTGATGGTGGGCGTCGCCTTTAAGGTCGGATATGACAATATGGTCGGCTTAATCGGCGTCGCCGCTCCCAATGAGGTAGAAGAGAAGATCTCCCAGATCATTCTAGGCGATCCGGATGTCCGCGACATCAATCGTCTTCGCATCCTGCAGGAAGGCCGCAACTATCATGTGGAGGCCTACATTGAACTGAAAAAAGGGATGACCCTGGCCGAGGCCGGCCATTCCAAAATGAGAATCAACGCCCTGCTGACCCAGGATCCGAACATTTCGGATGTGACCTTAGGCATCCTGGAGGACGATGGAATCAAGCTCTGGAATCCGAGCGAGACTATAGATAACTAAAAGGGAAAGAGGCGTACCTCAGAGTCCGTATGGACCTTGGGTACGCCTCTTTTTTCATACGGCCCCTTACTGATTGCGCTTCAGGAATTCGACCATCCGCGCATAAGCGATTTTTTCGTTGGCCTTCTTCGTAATGCCATGCCCCTCGTCTTCGAACACGAGATACTCCACGTCACGGCCCTTCGCCCTCAAGGCTTCGACGATTTGGTCAGATTCCTCTTTGACGACACGCGGATCGTTAGCCCCTTGGATGATCAGCATCGGGTTCACCATATCATCCAGGTACGTAATCGGCGAATCCTTGATAAAGCGTTCTTTATCCCGTTCCGGATCGCCTATCCAGCGTTCCATAATCGGCTTCCAGTGCTCGGGTACCGAGTTGTAGAAGGTAAACAGGTTGCTGACCCCGACAATATCAATGGCCGCTTTGAAATACTCCGGATTACGTCCTGCTAGCAGCAGAGTCATATAACCGCCGTAGCTTCCGCCCATCACGAAGAGCTTCTCACGGCTCGAGATGCCCTGCTCAAACAGCCAATCCATACCTGCCAAACAGTCCTTGCGCGGTCCCTCGCCCCAATCCTGCTCCACCAATTTCACGAAGGAGCTGCCATAACCCGTGCTTCCCCGGAAGTTCGGACAGAAGATGTGATACCCTTTGGCCAGAATATACTGGAACATGGAACGGAACTGCTTGCGTTCCGAGGCTTGCGGGCCGCCATGCGGCCAAAAAACCGTATAACCGTTCGCCACGTGGTCTTTGGCCCGGAACAGGAGCGCTTCGATCTCCATGCCGTCAAAAGAAGGATACGTCACAACCTCCGGCGTCACCATGTCCTCGTCGGTTAATCCTGTCAGAACGTTCTTCGTGATCAAACTCCATGCTCCGCAGGCGTAACGGTAAATGTTAAGCGGCTTCACAGCGCCGCGGGCAAGCAGGTACAGATTGCCGGACTTTGTCACGTTCAACTGCTCCACGATATCCGATGGAAGAGGAATGGCGGTTAACTCACCGGTGTCGAGCGAATAGGCATACAGTCGATCCTCCACCCCTTTTTCCGTGACGATATAGAGAGTCCGTGAATCCTTATGGTAGCGCAAGTGCTGAATGCTCTCCAGGTCGATGCGGCACAGCGGTTCAAACTTCTGCTGAGGAATGTCGTAAGTGGCTACATATGAAAATTCCGATTCATAATCCGTTGCGAAGATGACCTGGTCATTGCTGGCGAACAGCACATCGCCCGAGATATGAACCTGTTCAGGGGAAGGTGTCAGGAAGAGCGGCTCTCCGCCTTCACGCTTCACGTAACTGACATAGTAGGTATTGGCGTACATTTGGGTATACGCGATGGTTTTCTCGTCGGGACTGACGGCACACATTTCGGTTGACGTAACCTTGCCTTCAAGCAGCAGTTGATCCTCCTTGGTGTCCAGATGATATACGCGCGAGTTCAGGAAGGATGGATTGTCTTTTGACGTGACGTAATACAAGCGCTTGCCATCCTCTGACAGATGTACGAAATAATGCTTGTCATCCGTATCAGCACCTTCGAACAGAGGCATCGGCTCGCCACCATTCCAGGGCAGCGCATGAAACTGATAATTCTCATTCCCGTCACGGTCAAACGCAGTTAAGATATGCCGCCCTTCCGGGTCCAGCTTAATGAAGCTTACGATCTGGTCATTGTATGTAAGCGGATAAGGGTAAGACGTCTCCCCTTCTAACTCCATGGCCCATAAATTAAACTTTCCGTTTAGACTGCTGCTGAATACAAGCCGTGACTCGTCTGCACTGATTCCGAAGGTACGAATGCCATACGTTTGAAAAAATTGCTCCACATCGGGCTTAGGAAATTCGATCATTCATTTGCCTCCCTGACCTCATCTTATTATCCATCGGTTAATGAATGGAGAAGTTTGCCAAACCGCTGGATTACCCCCATTATAACGCAAAGTCACTTGAGGGGCATCGTTACATAGTCGGTCAGCTTGCTACGACTGTGGACCGAAATGAGGCTCTTTTTTGGACCTGAGGCCTGTATATATTCCCGTAGCCCCCTCTTCTGCCCGCATATCTACGGCAGGATTCCATATAAATGATAAGAACCATGTTTTTAATGACGAAGGGGGGATTCTCGTGCACCAAGACGAGATCGCGGAACTGGAACGTTCCATTGCGGAGATTACCGAGATCGCTACAGGCTTTGGCCTTGATTTTTACCCTATGCGATATGAGATCTGCCCGGCAGACATCATATACACCTTCGGCGCCTACGGCATGCCTACCCGGTTCAGCCACTGGAGCTTTGGTAAAACCTTCAATAAAATGAAGATGCAGTACGACTTCGGCCTTAGCAAAATCTACGAGCTCGTGATCAACTCTAATCCATGTTATGCGTTTCTTCTGGACGGCAACTCCCTGATTCAAAATAAACTCATTGTGGCCCACGTTCTTGCACACTGCGATTTCTTTAAAAACAACGCCCGTTTCTCCGTCTCCAACCGTAATATGGTTGAGAGCATGTCGGCTACTGCCGAACGCATCTCCCGTTATGAGATTGAGCACGGCACGGAGGCGGTGGAGCAGTTTATCGACGCTGTACTGGCAATTCAAGAGCATGTGGACCCGCATATCGTAAGGCCGGATAAACTCGATAAGCAGCGATACACCGCACGGCGGATGCAGGAGCAGAAGGAGGAAGCCAAGCGACAGAAGCCTCCCGGCCGGTATGACGATTTATGGGATATGGACGAAGACGGCGAGGACAAAGCCGATAAATCACCGGCTGCACCCAAACGCTTCCCGCCCGAGCCCGAGAAAGACATCATGTGGTTCATTCAGGAGCACTCCGACATTCTGGAGGATTGGCAGCGGGACATTATGAGCATGCTGCGCGAGGAGATGCTGTACTTCTGGCCGCAGATGGAAACCAAAATCATGAACGAGGGCTGGGCTTCGTACTGGCATCAGCGCATACTGCGGGAAATGGACCTGACCAGCGAGGAAACGGTGGAATTCGCCAAGCTCAACGCCTCGGTTGTACAGCCGTCGCGCCACAGCCTGAACCCCTACTACCTTGGTCTGAAAATCTTCGAGGATATCGAACGCCGCTGGGATCGGGAGAAGATGTTTGATGTACGCGAATACGACTCCGATATTTCCTTCCTGCGCAATTATTTAACGAAGGAACTCGTGGAGGACCTGGACCTCTATGTCTTTGAGAAAAAAGGACCGGAGTGGAAAATCACCGACAAGGCGTGGGAAAATATCCGCGACCAGCTGGTCGTCTCCCGCGTTAACGGCGGCTCGCCGTTTCTCGTGGTAACCGATGGCGATCATCTTCGCTCCGGTGAGCTGATGATCAAGCACCTGTACGAGGGCGTTGAGCTTGACTTGAAATATATGGAGCGCACCATCCCCTATGTTTACCGGCTCTGGGGCAAACCCGTGCATCTGCACAGCATGATCGAGGGCAAACCGATCCTGTTCTCCTACGACGGCAAGAAGCTCCATCGACGATTTATTTAATAACGCAGCGCTTGAAGGACAATATGGCACCATATAACAGTAGCACCCGCGCTGGAGGTTTCCTCCAAGTGCGGGTGCTGTTATTTTATAGATCGTTTAGTAATCCGTTCGGTGCCGTGATTCCTGTTATACGCTAACCTTCTCGGTTAACGTTTCCGCCTGGACATCGTGCTTCTGAACATCATATTCATGCTGAAGCGATTCCAAATCATCGGCCAGCTTTTCCATCATTTTCACAAAAGCAGCCAATTCCTGCGAGCTTGCCGCCTGATTACGTGCGTTCATGGACGTTTTTTCCGACTCCTTCTCTACAAGACCCAGCTTGCGAATAATGCCGCTAACCTTGTCCTGAATCTCATCCATCGCCTTCTTGGAATGGGTGGCGAGCTTTCGGACTTCCCCGGCAACCACCTCGAAGCCTCTGCCTAACTCTCCGGCATGAGCAGCCTCAATCGCCGCATTCAGACCGAGCAAGTGGCTCTGGTCCGAGATTTCCCTGATCAAACTTCCCATCTGCTCAATATGCAGAATTTCTTCACCCAGCTCGGAAGTCAGCGTATGCGCTTTATCCTGTGCTTCCGCTGTTTTGATGGCATTGTCTGCCATTAACGCCGCGCTTTGATCCAGCTCCACGATCATGGCCGTCAATTCTTGAACTGCATTTGTAATCGCTTCCAACATTCTTTGTTGATCCGATACCAAATTGTTGATCTTCTCTTTCTCTTTCATTTCGTAAGCTTCCAGAACGAGCTGGGAGTCCAAATTAAACATCTTGCTCAGCGCATGCACCACTTGGATCCACTGATCCGGTACGATTTGCTTCAGTAAGTCAGTGGCGATGTCCAGGTAAACCATGTAGCTTCCAAGGTAATAATCGGTTTTCAGTCCGATTCTGGAGTGAACTTGTCCGATCTTAATCCGTTCGGCAATATAAGTTTCATCCACTCTTCCTGCCGCAAGAGACATCCAATATACCCGCTGGGTCTCCTTAAGCCGTTCCACGGTCGAGGTACGCTCAATAATCTGCATCAGCTGCGGCTGCGTCCCGATCTGCGCGTAAAATCGGTTAACGACCTCTTCAACCACCTTCGCAAACACGTCACGATGATTGGCCAGCAGCTCCAACCCTTGTTCATCCAATCCGATATACTCCAACTGTTGGCGTCTTTTCGGGGAAACATCAATCATTTCGAAAAATCCACTCCTAAATAGCGTGATCCATATTACAGGTTCAGGTACTTAGGGTCCATTATAGACTATATTTACCACGCAGACATAATGCTAAAGTCCTAATTATGTGTATATTTGCACCACCCAACCGGGCCATTTCATCCCAAAGCACGAGAAACCACCCTAACTTCACAGGTGGTTTCTCATGGCATCCCATTATTCTATCCGATATTACCGGTTCAACAGACTGCCCACATAACGCAGCAGCTCGTTCGCGCATACCGGGCAGTACCCATGCTCCTCGATCAGTCTGGAGCTAACCTCGTTGATCCGTTTTAACTGCACGGCATCCGGCGTTTTAGTCGAGGTTGTAATCTTGACGATATCCTTCAGGTCGGTGAACAGCTTCTTCTCAATCGCCTCGCGCAGGCGCTCATGATTGTGATATTCGAACTTTTTGCCCTTACGGGAATAAGCCGAGATGCGAATCATGATCTCCTCCCGGAAAGCCTTCTTTGCGTTTTCCGAGACGCCGATCTGCTCCTCGATCGAACGCATCAGCCTTTCGTCCGGATCCATCTCCTCATCGGTTAACGGATCGCGGATTTTAGTCCAGTTGCAGAATGCTTCGATGTTATCCAAATAGTTCTCGAACAGCGTCTTGGCAGACTCCTCGAAGGAATATACAAAGGCCTTCTGGACTTCCTTCTTCGCCAGATCATCATACTCCTTGCGTGCGGCGGCAATAAAATTCAGATAGCGCTCCCGCTCCTCCTTGGCAATCGAGGCATGCTGATCCAGCCCATCCTTGATCGCTCGCAGCATATCCAGCGCGTTAATGCACTGAAGATCCTGCTTAATCAAAGCACTGGATATCCGGTTAATGACATACCTCGGATCAATCCCGGACATGCCTTCTTCCAGATATTCATTCTGCATCTCCTTCAGGTCCGCTTCTTTATATCCTTCGACTTCTACCCCATCGTACATGCGCATCTTCTTGATCAGATCCATGCCTTGCTTCTTCGTTTCCTTCAGACGCGTCAAGACGGAGAATATCGCGGCAGAACGAAGCGCGTGCGGCGCAATATGGATATGCTTCATATCGCTTTGGCCGATCAGCTTCGAGTAGATTTTCTCCTCGTCGCTGACTCGCAGGTTATACGGAATCGGCATGACAATCATCCGGGATTGCAGCGCCTCGTTTTTCTTATTGGCAATAAATGCTTTGTACTCGGATTCGTTGGTGTGAGCCACGATCAGCTCATCCGCGCTTATCAGCGCGAACCGGCCGGCTTTAAAGTTCCCCTCCTGGGTCAGGGAGAGCAAATTCCACAGAAATTTTTCGTCGCATTTCAGCATCTCCTGGAACTCCATCAAACCGCGGTTCGCTTTGTTTAACTCGCCGTCGAACCGGTAGGCGCGCGGATCCGATTCGGAGCCGTATTCCGTGATGGTCGAAAAATCGATGCTGCCGGTCAAATCGGCAATATCCTGCGACTTGGGATCCGACGGACTAAACGTGCCGATGCCGACGCGGTTCTCCTCGGAGATTAATACCCGCTCGACTTCAACCTGTTCAATATCTCCGCCGTATTCGGTCTTGAGGCGAAGCTGGCAGGCCGGGCACAAATTGCCCTCGATCCGGACGCCAAGCTCCTTCTCGATTTCCGGTCTGAGCTCCAGCGGAATCAGATGCAGCGGCTCTTCCTGCATCGGGCATCCGGAGATCGCGTATACGGCTCCCCGATCGGTACGGGAATGCTTCTCCAGGCCACGCTTCAGCAGCGTGACCAGCGTGGATTTCCCGCCGCTGACAGGCCCCATAAGCAGCAGTATGCGTTTGCGCACATCCAGCCTGCGGGCCGCGGAATGGAAATATTCCTCAACGAGTTTCTCAACAGCTCGGTCGAGACCGAAGATTTCCTGTTCAAAAAACTTATATTTTTTCTGGCCCCCGCTCTCTTCGAAACCGTAGGATTCGATCATGTCATATACACGGGCATGTGCCGTCATGGCTGGAGAGGGATCCTTCTTAAGTATTTCAATGTATTCCCTGAATGTGCCGCTCCACGCCAAACGGTCGCCTTCTGCCCGATACGATGCTATGCGTTCGAAAATATCCATTTCGCTACCTCCTATGAGTCTGTTTATGGGGATTGGCTTCCATTCCACAGCGTCATTAGAAAACATTCCATTTTCGAAAAAGTGTATTACATACCTATGCGACTTGCTTGGAATAGTTGACCTTATTTTCGAAGTCATGCGCATGCAAATTTATCTAACCACCGGTCCATTCTACACTCGGGTACGCCATGCGAGCCGTCCCCATGCTATACTGAAATTACATTAACTTGACATTAAAGCATCTTTCGAATAAAAGGAGAGTCATCATGGCGATAAAGCATGAAGCCGAGCTGTACGCTCCCCTGAAGGCCTTTTTTGAATTAAACGGTTATGAAGTGAAGGGCGAAGTACGTAATTGCGATCTTGTCGGCATGAAAGAGGGCGCCGATGAACCGCTGATTGTGGAACTGAAAAAAACATTCAATCTGGCCCTTCTGCTCCAGGGCATCGAGCGGTTGAGGCTGACTCCGTACGTTTACCTTGCCGTCGAGAAGAGCCGGGCGAAGAAAGGAGCCGTCAATCAGCGCTGGGCGGAGCTGACGGGACTCTGTGGACGATTGGGACTAGGACTCATTACGGTCACCTTCTACAAAACCAAAGCGCCCTTCGTTGAGGTGCTCTGTGAGCCGGAGATGGCTGTGCAGAAGGGACGGACCGCCATCAGACGCAAGGAACGCCTGTTGTATGAATTTCGTGAGCGCAGCGGCGATTACAACACCGGCGGGGTGACGAGAGCGAAGCTGGTAACCGCTTATCGCGAGAAGACGCTGCGCGTTGCTGCTGCCATGAATGCGGCGGAAGTAGAGCAGCGAAGCTCGCGCGAACTACAGGAGGGGCAAGAGCTTCAAGAAGGACATGCCCCTGCGGTGCTGTCCGGTATTTCTCCCGCGGCCGTGCGGGATAGAAGCGGCGTGGGATCGGCGGCTGACATTCTGCAGCGCAATTACTACGGCTGGTTCCGGCGGGTGAGCCGCGGACGCTACGTGCTGACGCCGGCCGGCGTGCAGGCCCTGGCAGACTATGCTTCCGTGTTGAAATCATAAACTCCGGAAGCAGACCCTTGAACAAGTACATATTCGCCCATGAAAAAAAGCTGCTGATTCTATTCCGAACCTGAAATCAGGCTCAATCAGCAGCTTTGCTATGTTATACACGATTCGCATAAAGAAACCTTCCATGTCTAATTCCGGGCTGTAAATTCCATCACGGCTTCGCTGATGAGATTCATGCCGAGCAGCAGCTCATCCCGCCCCGGATGTGTAAAATTCAGCCGGATACACTCCCTGGTTCGATCTGCCGCCGAGCACATCGAGCCCGGAAGGAATGCCGCTCCCTTCAGCAAGGCCGCCCTCAGGAGCGCATCCCCGTCCAATCCCGGAGGCAGCTGTACCCAGAGAAACATCCCCCCGGGAGGCACTGCATACTTCGAATCCTTCCATGCGCTGCGTTTCAGCAGCTCCACCATCAGCTTGAGCCTCGTTGCGTATTCCCGATTGAGCATGCCGATATGATCCTCCAGCTTGAAATGCTTCGATTCCAACAGATGGTGCAGCATCCGCTGGTTCAGCATGCTGGATTGCCAGTCGGCCATCTGCTTCACGGCCGTCATCATCTCAATCAAGCGCCGGTTCCCGGCAGCCCATCCCGTACGCAGCGCCGGCGCTACCGTTTTACTGAACGAGCCGACATACAGAACATGTCCTCCCTGCGGCTCTTCAAGTGAGAAGATGGAAGGAATTCGGGGCTTCGGATTCTTGGCGTCCGCAAAATAAAGATCGCCGTATGAATCATCCTCCACGATAAGAAGTCCATGCGAGATACACAGCTCCAGCACCTGTTGACGCCGCTCCAAGCTCCACATCACGCCTGTCGGATTGGTAAAATTGGGCGCAGCCATAAGCAGTTTCGGCTTGTGCTGCCGGATCATAGCCTCCAGGTGCTCCGGCAGCATCCCATCTTGATCACCCTCCACAGGCACGATGACGGCACCTTGAAGACGCAGCACCTGGAGCAGTCCCGGTGAGGTTGGGTTCTCCACCAGCACCGGATCGCCCGGGTCCACATACACCCTGACCAGCAAGTCGATGGCCTGCTGCGTGCCCGTGGTCAGCAGAATATGCTGCGGCTGGACGCTCAGGCTTTTACGGCGGGATAAGTCCTCGCTCAGCCACTCGCGCAGCGGTCCATAGCCTTCTGCCTCACCGTACTGCAAGGCGAGCGGGTCCTCGGAGAGCACCGATGTCGCTGCTTCCGCCAGTGAATGCAATGGAAATAACTCTTCGGCCGGCAGCTCTTCTGCCAAGGAAATAAAAGAATCCCGCTTCGCAAGTTCCCTGATATCGCGCAGCGGGGATGACAAAAGGGTCTGTGCACGGGAAGCAAAGGAATACTGCATGGAAGTCCCTCCTCTAACCGTTATCAAAACCTCGGTTTTTTATTCAGGAGCCTCTTAACAACCTCTAAAAGGTATTCCTGATATATATATATTATACCTTAATCCTGCATTAGGCATATATTTGCCTGCCTTGGCGGGTATACAGCGCATACTTCTCGATAGCCTGTGCGCGGGTGGATACCCCGAGTTTCACATAGATTTTACGAAGGTAATTGTCAATCGAGCGGCGACTCACCTGAATTTCCATGGCGATTTTGTCGTATGTAATGCCCTGGACAATCCGTTCCATTATAAAAGCCTCCGTCTCGGAGAGCTGGAGTCCGCCTTCGCTCATTGCAGAGGCTGTTAACGGCCAGATGCCTTGCCTTATCCAGTCGAGCGGCAGCGAGGCAACGCCAACCCGGAGTCCGGTAATCATATGTATGAGCTGAAATGTGGATGCCTGCTTGGACAATAGGCCGCTTGCGCCGCGGCTGATCAAGGATTGCAGCAAAGGAAGGCCATCATTGTCGGTCATAATGACGACATGGGTCTTCGGGGACAGCTGCTTCATCTGCTCCAATATGGCTTCCGAGGTACGTTCCGACAAATGATAATCCAATAGTACCAAGTCAGGAAGCAAATCCCCGACCATTCGAAGCCCTTCTGAATCCGAGGATGTCATTCCTTCAACGAGCAGATCCTGCTGCTCTTCCAAAATCAATTTTGTTCCCAGCATGCTTGTAGGTTGACTGCCGACGATAACTACCCGCCAAACCTGATTCATTTTCTAATAGACCTCCTGTATCAACAAACTTGGTTCTCTAGTATCTCTATTAAGTAAGCGCCGTCAATTTCTTACACGGTATTGCGAATCTTCGTTGTTTGCAGATATGGATAGACGCAATTTAGAGCCGTTATTCGTATAGAAATAAGGTTAATTAATCCTATAGGCGCAGAGCCTTTGACGGTATGCATGGCGAATGTCTTATATGTATCCTATTTGATAATCAAATCTATACAGATTGTATCCCACTCTATCTTTCTAGGCAATCTATTTTTCATAAAAACAAGTGCTATTGGTTCGTCTTTGCGAAAGTAATTCTGACATGTTAGAATGAAATTTGGAAAAAATGATAGTTTTTGAGGGGTGATGAAATGCCAATGTTGGAGCAGGAACACAATACCCCCTATAAATCCCGTGAGGAAGTGCATCAAAAGGGGCCATCCACCAAATGGTTCTGGGTATTTTGGATTGTTCTCATCGGGCTGGGTACCACCGCAGCCTACCTATATAGCAATCACTTGAAGGAGCAAGTTGTGGTGCAGCTGCAGCAGGATACGCGCCAGGAGATGGCGTCATTCAAAGCAGAGTACGACCAAAGGTTTAACGAGCTGGTTCAGGAAATGGACGAAATGCAGAGCAAGGTTCAGTCGTTTAATGAGCTGCTGACCTTTACCAAGGATCAGGCTAGCGGCAAAACGGACAACAGCAACAAGCTGTACAGTCAACTAAGCCAAGTTGAGAAACAGCTGAAAGAGCTGGAACGCAAGATGGAGCTGCTGAAGTGAGAAAACTGAAGTATATCCGTCCCAAGCAGTTAAACCGTACGTTTATGCTGGCCATTGCACCTTTTATCGGAATGCTGCTGTGTATGTGGTTAATTACGGAACCGCCGCGTCTGTCTCACGACACCGCCGAGTACATACCATCCGGCAGTATATCGGAACAATCAGCCGTGATCAAACAGGATTTGGATCAAGCCGCCGTCTCTGCGGAACAGACGATATCCTCCATTGAAAAAACGGCCAAGCTCTATCGGCAGACGACCGCCACAGTAGGAACCATTCTGCAAACAGCGGAATCGCAAGCTGCGCGCCCGGAGCAAATCTATAATCGACGGATCACAACCAAATTGGGTGTCCCTATTGAAACGGTCAACAGTGACCGGATTCGAATCGAGTTGTTCAAGATCAATCCGGGGACCTATCACGGCTATGCGATGAAGGTCAAACTGAAGGATCCTTCCGCGATGAAGATGTCACTTGGCAGCGAAAGCGGCAGACCCGGATCCGTCGAAACCACCATGCGTGCCGTAAGCCGGCATGGTGCGGTCGCGGGGATTAATGCCGGTGGATATGCTGACGGGAACGGAGGCAGACATCCACTGAGCACGACCTATTATGATGGCAAATACGTCTCGGGGTTTCAACCGAGCTTTAAGGATCTTGCCTTTGTCGGCATAAGCAAATCCGGCAAGCTGATCGGTGGCAAGTTCTACAGCCAGAGCGAGCTTGACCGGCTCGATCCCATGTTCGGTGCTACCTTTGTACCCGTGCTGCTCCAAAACGGCAGCAAAACGACAATTCCCGAGAAATGGAGAACGACCCCCGGCCGGGCACCGCGTACCGTCATCGGCAATTACAAGGACGATCAGCTGCTCATCCTGGTTACCGAAGGATATGATGAGAAGGGCAAATCGGGAGCCACGCTGCAAGAGCTGCAAAACAAGCTTAAAAAGTTGGGTGTGATCGATGCTTATAATCTGGATGGCGGCGGGTCCGCATCCCTAATCCTAAACGGCCGCGTCGTGAACAAACCGTCGGATGGAAGTCTGCGCCCGGTACCTACCCACTTCTTATTTTTCAAATGATAGAATCGGCCCTCATATTCTCGTTTATTTTTTGGCTCAAGGTGGTTATAATAAGGTTAGCTTAGCAGGAGGTGGCAAGAATGTCGTTCTCATTAACATTTTGGATCGTCATGCTCGTATTCGCCCTTTACATGGTTGGCATTTGGACCGCGGCATACAATGATGATAAAACCAAAGGCCTGTAAGGCGTCTCCCTCGTATATCGGGGGAGTTTTATTTTTTTGAGGGACAAAAAAGGCACCGCTCATTAGCGATGCGCAAAAGGTGATTCATTTAAGGTCCTAGGCATGTTTCGGAAGCTGCTGCATTTCGGACATGCATTGTGAACAGATATAGCGTTCTTTAAACTCGCTTACTCCGTCCATAGAACCACAGAAGACGCATTTCGGACGATAGCGCTCCAATATGATATGGTCCCCCTGTACAAGAATTTCTACGGGATCCCCCTCGTTCATTTGATATCTCTTGCGTAGAGACTTAGGCAGAACGATTCTTCCCAGCTGATCCACTTTACGAACAACACCAGCAGGTTTCATAACGATTGTACACCTCTTTCATTTTCAACAAGTGATTTCTGACACCACAGTTCAGAACTGATAACAAGGGCCTAGTATAATAGTTCGATAAAAAGTTGTCGAATCCTGCTGGAAATTAAGAATTTCTTAGTTTTTTTCAATATCAACTAGGTATACTGGATGATATTCCCGAAAAAACTCAAAGTTTTGCAAAACTTATTCCATACCCGGGAAATCCAATTGACGCAGTGCTTCATATACCATAATCGCTGCAGAGTTGGATAGATTCAAAGAACGCACCTTATCGGTCATCGGCATCCGAATACAATGCTCGCTATTCGCGGCTAGCAGCTCCGGCGGCAATCCCTTGGTTTCTTTGCCAAACACCAAAAAATCCCCGTCTTGATAATCAATATCCATATAACGCTTGGTTGCCTTCGTCGTGGCGTAGAAATAGCGTCCTTCCGGATATAGCGCCTGCAGCTCCTCAAAGGAATCATGATATTCAATATGTACGGCATACCAGTAATCCAGCCCGGCCCGTTTCAAGGTTTTGTCATCTGTATTAAAGCCGAGCGGACGGACCAGGTGCAGATGTGTGCCGGTTGCGGCGCAGGTTCTGGCGATATTGCCCGTATTGGCTGGAATTTCTGGTTCGACTAGTACGATGTGTAATGCCATGTTGATAAGTCCACCTTTTCTTCGTTTTATTTTTATTATAACCGATTCTTTCCCGATTTCCCGGGATATCCAGAAATAACCTTCCGCCGAACGGCGGAAGGTTATCATGGTGTAATCTTATATGATATTAGCTATGACTGTTCTTAAACTGCTGCATGAATTCTACGAGCGCCTGAGCGCTCTCGTACGGAACGGCGTTATAGACCGAAGCCCGCAAACCGCCGACGCTACGATGACCTTTCAGGCCGACAAAGCCTGCTTGCTCCGAAGCCTTCACGAATTCCTTCTCCAGCTCCTCGGAGGCAAGACGGAACGTAATGTTCATATCGGAGCGTACCTCGGCATTCACGCAGCCGCGGTAGAAGCCTTCGCTGTGATCGATGGCATCATAGATGAGTGCGGCTTTCTTGCGGTTCATCTCTTGAACGCCTTGCAGGCCGCCCTTCTCCTCAATCCACTTCAGCACTTCGTTGATCATATAGATGCCGAAAGACGGCGGCGTATTGTACAGCGAGTTATTTTTCAAATACGTATTGTAACGGAGCATAGTCGGCAGATGTTTAGGAGAATCTATAATCATATCCTCTCTGACGATCACAACCGCAACGCCGGACGGCCCCAGGTTCTTCTGGGCACCCGCATAAACCATGGCGAATTGGTTCAAATCGAACGGACGGCTGAGAATATCGCTCGACATATCACAGATAAGCGGCACCGAGCCGGTATCCGGGAATTCCTTGAACTGCGTGCCTTCAATTGTTTCATTGGACGTAAGATGGAGATAAGCTGCACGATCCGACAGCTGGATGTTCTCAAGGCTAGGCAGAGCCATGTACTTGCTCTCCTCGGAAGAGGCCGCCACATGAGTTTCGCCGATCAGCTTGGCTTCTTTAATCGCCTTGTCAGACCAGCTTCCCGTCATTACATAGTTCGCAACCTGGCCTTGTCCTAGGAAGTTCATCGGTATCATCGCAAATTGGGTGCTTGCACCGCCTTGGATGAACAACACCTTATAGCCGGATGGATTCCCCAGCAGGGACAGCAGGCGCTCCTGCGCTTCGTTATGAACGGCTTCATACACAGCACCGCGATGCGACATTTCCATAATCGACATGCCGGTTTCCCCGTAATTGACGAATTCGGCCTGGGCGCGCTCCAACACTTCAAGCGGCAATGCAGCAGGTCCTGCGTTAAAATTGTATGCTCTCTTGCTCAAAAGACTCTCCACCCTTTCTCTACTATGAATGCTAATTAACGCTAATCATAGCAACAATCCCATAGACCTTCAAGTGTAATTATTCACATTAAATTGTCGGCTACCAACAGAAGAATTGATACTTTCTGCTCCAGGTTCTCTTTTCTCCGGGAGCCAGGCTCAGTTGAATAAACACTTCCGGCGAGATGACATGGCCCATCCCCCACAGAGCCATATACGCGACCGGAAAATCACTGATCTCCCTTATTCCTGCCCTGCTGGCACCGTGCGTAAGCTCCCATGAATAAGGAAACTCGCTGCCGTTAAAGCCTTGCATTCTCCCATAAAAGGGCTTGTTCGGTCTGGCGTTCCAGCCCACCTCGTTATCTTGAACGGACAACAGACCCGAAGTATAATTCGATTCGACCTCCGTAAAACGGACAGGAACCGGTAACTTCAGCTTATACTCCGGTCCTACCAGCGCCTCGTTAATCCCTATGAAATTATGAATATACTCCTCCGTATTGATCCTTTGGCTTCCTACATTGCAGAGCTCATAATCTATCGTCAATGCCGTGTCCTGAATCGAGATTTTCTTAACGAGTTTTACCGCATACCCATTGACGTTCCTAGGATGGATCGTATAGGTGAAACTCACGTCATCCGAAGTCATATCGACATCGAAAGGTTCCACCGGATACGTATACTGAAAGTGATACGGGGCCTCGCTAACCCGTGTAAGAAGCCCCACCCCTAATTTAGGAAACCATCCTCCTACTTCGGCCTCTGCATAACCCATCCCCTCATGCAGTCCAAACTCATTGCACAGTCCGGACCCACCGTGAGCGTTAAACCCATCCGCAAACTCATGCACACAGAATGTGTGACTGCTCTTGGTCAATTTGACCTGGGTAATGAAACCGGTCCGGTCAAAACGCGTGCCTTGATAACGACCGGCTTCCGCAATATTAACTTCCAATTGTCCGTTTGCTAATTGATGTCCCAAAACAATCGCTCCATTCATGATGAAGAAGCCCCGGCCGAATTGCCTGCCAGGGCTTCCGAAATATTGTATGCTCGTGTGTCAGGCAAGCTCGACAAGAATCCGTTGACACTCATCATCGGATAACGCGGACAGCAAGCTGCGATCCAATTCGACAGCCCCCTGCTTCTGACTGCGCAGCTGAATCTTCTCACCGTTCAGCGTAACCGATTGAATCGTATAGCTTCCGTAATCCAACCGCTTCGGATTGCTGTATACAATCTGAAGCACTTTACCCGCAAACCGGGTATGCACAACGGCAGTACCGTCGGCTCCGAACTGCGAAGGCCTGAGCTTCGGCTCCAGGAGCAGATGTCCCAGATTTCCTTTTACTCCAAAAACCTCGGTCAGCATGGTGAGCAAAAGCCAGCTTGCCGACCCGGTAAGATAGGGATACATCCCTCTCCCCTTTTCGTTGATGTACTCAGGAATACCCGGATACATGCGGCTGCGTTCAAAGTCATTGCTTAAATCGTAAATCGATTGTAATACCTCGTATCCCTCTCGGACAAAACCTCTCTTATAAAGAGCGTTAGCGTACATGACGCTCATATGGCTGAACATGGCTCCATTCTCTTTATGGCCGAATGCGAACCCGAATGCCCTCCCGAGGTTTTGCTGAATCTCGCCAAAGTTCGAATTCAGACGATAGCCGATGCTCGGATCTTTTAAATACCGATCAACCGCCTTCGTTATTTGCCCTACCTGTTCATTGTCCGCTATTCCGCCCATAATAGCAAAGACCTGGCCAGTGAGCGTCATCCGGAAGCCAAGGGGATAATCACCTTCCACGCGCTCTCCATCGTTATTGTAGTAACCGTTAAACCACGAATATCCTTCTTGGCTCGTCATCCATTCTTTGTCGCGCAAATGCTGGATGATCCAGTCGGCTTTCCGTTTCAAGTCCTGCACAACATCCGCCACGCTAAACTTTCGTTTGTTTCCGGTCACGGAGACTTTAACAGACTCATAATACTGATCAAGCAGCCCCAGCTTCTCCTGCACATCGTCGTATGAGACGGGAGCCGTTAGCGAATCGAGCAGCACGGCCATTTCCTCTGCTATTTCAATAAACTCCACGCCTTCGCTGTCCCGCCATGCCAGCAGCAGATCGCCAAGCTGCATCAAATTGCTTGCATAGAACGCAGTAAAGGCTACGCTCTCGCCTCGATCCGGAGCAAGATCAAGACCATCGTTCCAATCTGCCCCCTCAAGCTTGATGTTGTTGTGTTCACCTACGTTAAAAAACGGAACCAGATTCTGCAGGAGCATATGCTCCAGTATCGTACCTTCATATACCTCACCATTCACGGTTAAGAGCTGATTCCCGTGCTCAGGCAGCCATCCGCCATCCTTCTCCTGGCAGCGTTTCACGAATACGTCGCGGAAATAGGTCTGCGGCTGCTTCAGGAAATCCAAATCCCCGCTCTGATCCATATAAAGCAGCGTGGTCATGAATGGCCATGCACCGTGATCCATCCATACGCGCGGTATGTTATTCCGGTCAGCGATGAACTCACCGGGCTTCGTTCCGATAATCGTGGCATTGCTTCCGTCAATTCGTACACCTGCGTAATTATTAAGCAGCAGATACCGGACCTCGGACGGTTCCATGATCATCAATGCCAGGCAGTCCTGCCATAGATCACGCCATCCACGCCCTCCGCGGCCATAGTCATGATAAGGAAGGAATGAATTGCCATATAAGCGCCTCAATATCGGCTGCAAGGTTACCCATTTCATCCACAGGTCCTGCTGCTGATCACCGGTCTGGAAGGATACGGTATTCAGTATGTCATTCCAATAGGCTTCATTCTGAGCAAGCAGCTCACCAAAGCGTTTCTCCGATAAATACGTTTCGGCAAGTCTTCCAATCTCGGCACGACCTTCCGAAATGACCATCGCCATAACATAAATTTTCGATTCACCCGGCAGCAATTGAACCTCCGCAAACCGCAGACCTCCTATAGCCTCGTACCCTTCCACGGAGTCTCCTGCCTGTGTGCCTGCTGGCTTATTGGCAATGACAGCCTCAGGCCAATCGAGCGCGCCGCCTTCCCCAATAAATTCTTCAAGCACCGGAAAATAACCGATCGGTTCCGCACCGTCCGCTTCGGCACCCAGCACACTGTAAGATACGTGATTGATACGGTGACCCCGCTCGTCAAATGAGAGAGCAGGCTGCACTTCAATTCCTTTACGATGGACAAAGATCCGGTGAAGCAGGGATGTCACGTGACGATGGTCCCGCAAGTCGTCTGCCGAACGGCCATACAGCGGGATCGCCGCGGTAGGGGTCAGTTTTAGCGTCTGCTCGCCTACGTTGGTCAGTTTTACTTTCATTAATTCGATTTGATCATCCGTTACCGGAACGAAACTCGTTACTTCCGCTTGCAGTCCGGCATCCCCGTTCATCCGCGTCAGCTTATGCCATAAAAACCCGGCTTCCAACTGGCTTTTTTCTTCCTCGTTCATGAACCGGCTTGCGTTCTGCTTGGCAGAATTGCCGGTTACGGACCATGCGCCATGCCCGTCAACGTGAACCCAAAAGTTACGTGCGGACTTGGAATTGTGCAGATCCTCCACCGAAACGGGCGACATGAAAAACGTATTATGACTGCTGGTCATTTCACCGTGAAGATTCGGCGTGACGGCCGACATCATGCCGGCCTCATTCACTAAAGGAAAATATAAATAGTTATGATGTCCGGGATCACTTAACTTAAAGACACCCTGGTTCCCCTCAAACTTCCATCCTGTTGATTTCATATCGCGATCTCTTCCCCTCTATGCCTTAGGATTTGACGGCTCCCGCCAGCGCCCCGTCCACCAGATATTTCTGTATGAACGTGTACAGAATAATCAACGGTGCGGCTACGATCGTAATTCCGCATGCAAGCAGCGGCCAGTTATTCCCGTACTGTCCCCTGAATTCCTTCAGACCGAACGTAATAGGATAGTTGGACGGACTCGGGAGATACATGATCGGCCCGACAAAATCATTCCAGATTCCGATCGCGGTCAGAATGACGCCCGTTGCAATTACCGGCTTCATCAGCGGCAGAATGATCTGGAACAGGTATCGGATATATCCGGAACCATCCATTCCTGCGGCCTCATCCAAATCGCGGCTAATCGACTTGATGTAGCCGACAAACATCATGAACACAACGCCCGTTCCCGTCGTTTTCAGCAGGATATAACCGAGCTTGGTATCATACCCGAAGAACGATACGCTCTCCTTGAAGGACAGCATGAGTTTATACTGGGCAACCATCGGATTCGGAAGAAACTGGGACAGCAAAAAGAACATATAAATGAATCCGCTCCACATCACATAACCGCGCGCGACCGGAAACGCCGCAAACAACGACACGATGATGGTCAGTACCGTCGCCGCTACTGTATATATCAAGCTGTTCGCGAAATAACCGGCGAAATTGCCTTCAGACCATGCTTGCGTGTAATTGCCCCATTCCATGTTCTGAACGATCCCGATCGGGTTGAGCAGATACTCGTTGAAGGATTTGAGCGATACATTGAAGACGAGCAGCAGCGGAACGACATACAGAACCAGCAGCAAACCTACGACGGCGTAAGAAAGAATTTGCGTGGTTTTGGAATTTCGCATCAATACTCCACCTCTCTCTTACGAGTCTGTCTGACCGCCACCACAACAAAGAGGAGAATAATCAGGAACTGCACAACGGATAACGCCGAAGGAAGGCCCATTTCCAAACTTCCCCGGAACGTCTCTTTGTACACGTCATACGCCATCGTCCGTGTATTGAAGCGACCGTCTGTTGTCGCCAAAATGATATCAAAGGTAGACATTGCGCCAATGATGGATAACAGCATGTTCACCGTGAAGGACGGTGCGATCAAGGGGAAGGTAATATGACGGAAGGACTGCCACTTGTTGGTGCCGTCAATATGTCCCGCCTCGTATAAATCTTTAGGGACCGATTGGAGCCCGGCCAGAAAGATCAGCATGGAATAACCCATGTACATCCAAATCTGGACGAAGATAATATAGCCGAACGCATGAGTGAAGCTCCCAAAGAACATGTCCTGATAGCCGAAGAGCGCGTCGTAGAGGCGATTGACCGGTCCGTTTAACGGATCGAACATCATCCCCCAGATCAGAGCGACGACTGCTACGCCCAGAACCACCGGCAGGAAGAATACGGCACGATAGAAGTAATCGCCTTTCAGGCGCTGGTTAATGATGACGGCTATAAACAGAGCGACCCCGTTCTGCACGATCGTAACAACGAACATAAAGATCAGGGTGTTTACGATGGAACGCCACCGCTCTCCTGAGTTCCCCGAGAAGAATAATTCCTTATAATTATCAAGCCCGACAAATTGGTATGTGCTGCCCGGGAGGTTCTTGACATCGGTAAAGGAATAGATGACCGTCAGGATCGATGGTCCAAAATAAAACACGATATATAACGCCATCGGTATCAGCAGCAGCAATAAGGGTATGAATCGGTTAAATCCTTTTCCAAATGGATACATCTCTCTCACCTCGCAAATCCCATTTCAATAAATGTCGGGGCCTGCTGCACAGACCCCGACTACAGTATGGCTCATTCTATATAGGTCTCTTTATAATAGAAGAATCTTTATTTTGGAGCGGCAGCTTCCCATTCTTTTTGCTGAATGTCAGCCAGCTCTTTAGCTGTTTTGTATGGTCCGCCCGGTGCCAGGAATTCCGTATGAACGCCTTCTGCAGCCAAATGCTCGCCAATATTTTGACGGTTAATCATCATGATTTCGTACGCCAATTCGAACTCCCCGAGATATGGGGTCAGTTCATTGTCAATAAAGTCGCTCTCCGTCTGAATGTTATCCTGTGTCGGGATGAAGCCGGCAGCTTTCACGAAGGTCGTGTAATTTTCCGGCTCGGAGAAGAACTCAAGCCATTTTAGAGCTCCTTCTTTGTTCGGTCCCTTCTCGGCAGCATACCAGGTTACGTCATACTTGCCGACAAAGGAGGAATTCTTGGCTGCATCTTCCGTAGCCGGAAGCGGGAAGTAACCGAATTTCAGCTCCGGATTCGCTGCTGCGACGGTTGGAGCATCCCAAGAGCCATCAGCCAGCATGGCTGCTTTTCCAGTGGCAAAATAGGAAGGCGCTGTTGCGTAATCAATCCCCATGAATCCGTCAATCATGTAATTGTCTTGAAGCGTCTTCATTTTTTCCAATACTTCGATTGCCTCTTCATCGTTGTAAGCCGTCTCGCCTTTCCAAACGCCTTCAATCCATTTCTGCTGATCTCCGCCGCCCAGAATTTTTGCTTGCAGGGCGAAAACAGGAAGTTTCAATGGCCATACGTCTTTACCTGCAACAACAATCGGGGTAATGCCTTTGGCTTTCAGATCATCGTTCAGCTTGATGAACTCCGACCATGTTTTCGGTACGCTCAATCCATTCTGTTCGAAGATTTCCTTATTGTAGAACAGGCCGGACATCGCAACCTTGCCCGTTGGGATAGCATACACTTTATCGTTATAAGTTCCGGCTTTTTCGATATCGTTAGCATTATAATTCTTAATGAAGGCCTGGTCGGACAAATCAGCGATCAAGCCTGTATCGATCCACTGCTGCCAATCAGGCACTTTCGCACCCGGTGTCCATTCCTGCGGGGAGAGTCTCATACCCGATAAATCAGCCAAAACGTCGACGTCATTAGCGGTAATTCTCGCTCTCTGCGCCTGCTTGTATTCGTCATCCGGACCCGTAGTGGTATACTCGATCTTATACTCGGGATATTTCTCTTCAAATTTCTTATTGATCTCTTCAATCGCTTTATTGATGTTATCTTGTTTCCAGTGTAAAATTTTGATGACCTTTTTATCGCCTTTGGCAGGTGTACCTTTATCGGCTGAATCGCTGCTTCCGCAAGCCGCTAGCGAGAAAGTCAGAGCACCCGCCAAAAGTATTGCTGATAACTTCTTAATCATTTGTTCGTTACCCCCTGATATTAAATTGCAATTCATTATGAAACCGGATTCATGTTTCCGCTTTTTCTTGGCCTGTACAATCTTGATGCTACGAAACAATTGTTATTAATTTTCGTAATAGAGCGAAATATACCGAAAGCGGTTTCGTAAGGCCTATTATTACGCATAATATTTTGTTTGTCAAAGCTTTTTTCTCTTCGTCGCAATATTTCATTATTGAATATATTCAAGCATAATTCCTTTCTATGACAAGCGTCACAGCTATTCTCTTCATTGACTTACCTAGTTAAAGCAGCTACACTAATTTACGAAACAGTTTCGGATATGAGCTGTATACGTTGCAACCGAATTGGTAAATACTTATCACGATGGTAGGCTCCATCGATATATTTTCCGTTATTACTCCATCGGATCATATAAAATCTTGTTCTTAATCAACATGTTCTGAGCAGAAAACACGTTTAGAACTGCTCTTTCTCTCCTTAACCTTACGCATAAAGATCATTGGCAATCATGATTAACGAAAACTTACGAAAATTATGAAGTGACATCATAAACAGAATAAGGAGCGTTTCGCATGGCGTTAAACATTAAAACAATCGCTAAAATGGCCGGAGTATCCGTATCCACCGTCTCCAAGATTATCAACAACTACAGTGATGTGTCCGAGGAAACCAAAGCACGGGTGTTGGAAATTATGAAAGAGACGGGATACACCCCTTCGAACTCCGCAAAAACATTAGCAACCAAAAAATCTAATTTAATCGGCATCATATTTGCGGGAAAGCTGAATGTCGATTTTACCCATCCTTTTTTTGTTGAAGTTCTCAATTCTTTTAAGAAACAAATGGGGGTACTCGGTTACGATCTGCTGTTTTTTTCGAATGAGAAATTCCAAGGGGATGACGCCGACTACCTCGGACGATGCCGTCATTATCAGGTGGATGGCTGTGTCATTATATCCGGCGAGGAAATCGAGCCCTCTATTAAGGAGCTTGATGAGAGCGACATTCCGTGTATCGGGGTCGATATTGAACTGTTCGGCGAAATGTCGGGGCATATCATGTCCGATAATTATAAAATGTCCTCGAAGGTCGTGGAGCATTTCTATCTTCAAGGCCTCAGAGACTTGGGGTTCATCGGAGGCAGCAAGGAGTCTGAAATCTCGAACATGCGTGAGGCCGGTTATCGTAACGCCATGGAAAGCTTCGGACTTCCGGCCCGTGCGGAATGGTTCCTGAACGGTGAAGATTTTCTAGAGGCAAGCGGATATAAAGCCATGACACGACTGATTCAAGCGGGTTCTCTGCCCCGCGCGATCTTTGCAGCCTCCGACCAGATTGCGATTGGAGCCATCCAAGCGCTTCAGGAACACGGCCTGAATGTCCCTGATGATGTATCGATCATCGGTTGCGACGATATTGAAGCGTGCAAATATACAACGCCCAAATTAACGACGATTCGGCAAAATAAAGAGAAAATCGGCCGCCTGGCAGCGCTCATGCTCTACGACCTTATCCATAAGCAATCACCCGTGAGCTCCTTCGTCGTCGAGCCCGAGCTCATCGTCCGTGAATCTTGCGGAAGCAATACGCATAACTATGGTTACTTTTGAGAGTAAAGCTTTAGTGACGGGGATGTTTCAGCTAAGAGCAGCGCTATTAATGCATGCCTTTTGAAAATAGCCCTTAATCTCATTTGGTATGGTAATCCGCACCTTAACCTAGCCAGACTTATATGTGTACAAAAAAAGCCCAAGGCATCATGCCCTGGGCTTTTTAACATTATTTATTACAGATCGTAGTACAGGGAGTACTCGTGCGGATGAACGCGGATATTAACCGCTTTGGCTTCGGCACGCTTGAACTCGATGAAGTTCTCGAGGAATTCTTGCGTGAATACGCCGCCTTCTGTCAAGAATTCATAGTCTGCTTGAAGTGCATCCAAAGCTTCATCCAGGGAACCTGGTACGCTGCGGATTTCTTTCTTCTCGGCGTCAGACAATTCATAGATGTTTTTATCGAATGGTCCATATCCGAGTGCGGTTGGATCGATTTTGCGCTTGATACCGTCCAAGCCAGCCATCAGCATAGCGGAGAATGCAAGGTAAGGGTTCGCCGTGGAATCCGGCGTACGGAACTCGATGCGGCAGCCTTTAGGCGTTACGGCCGCAACCGGAATCCGCACTGCGGCAGAACGGTTGCCCTTCGAGAATACGAGGTTAACCGGTGCTTCATAGCCTGGTACCAGGCGTTTGAAGGAGTTGGTGCTCGGATTCGTCAAAGCGATCAATGCAGGCGCATGGTACAGAATACCGCCGATATAGTGGATCGCTGTTTCGCTCAGGTTCGCATAAGCGCCTTTCTCGTAGAACAATGGGGTGTCGCCATCAAAAATGGATTGGTGAACGTGCATTCCACTTCCGTTATCCCCGAACAATGGCTTCGGCATGAACGTAGCGGTTTTGCCATATTGGCGCGCTGTGTTATGCACGATATATTTATAGATCAACAAATTGTCAGCTGTTTTTTTCAATGTATCGAAACGGAAGTTGATTTCCGCTTGGCCGGCAGTTGCTACTTCATGGTGGTGACGCTCAACGCGAAGTCCTGCTTCATCAAGCAATCGACACATTTCGCTGCGGATATCTTGCTGCGTATCCACAGGTGCTACAGGAACATATCCGCCCTTAACGCCAACTTTGAAGCCAAGGTTGCCGCCTTCTTCCTTACGGTTCGTATTCCAATGTGCTTCCTCGGAGTCTACGAAATAGCTGGAGCTGTTCATGGAGCTTTCATAGCGAACTTCATCAAACAGGAAGAACTCGGATTCCGGTGCAAAGAATGCCGCTGTTCCGATACCGGCCTCCTGAAGGTATTGCTCGGCACGAGCTGCGATACCGCGCGGGTCACGCTCGTAAGCATCTCCTTCCGGAGTATAGATGTTGCTCATAATGTTAAGCGTTGGATGTGCTGTAAACGGATCGATATAACAAGACTCCGGATCAGGCATCATAACCATATCCGATTCTTCAATGCCGCGGAATCCTGGAATAGAAGATCCATCAAACGCTACCCCGTTCACGAATGTTTCTTCGTCTACTTCTGAAGCCGGCAAGCTAATATGATGAACCCGTCCCGACAAGTCTACAAAACGAAAATCGACCCACTCAATATTGTTCTCTTTAATGGTTTGCAATACTTTCTCTACCGACATGTCTCTTCCTCCCAATTTCCGAACATTAAGACTTAAACAGCTTAACAATGTTCATAATCTTTCGATTTCTTTTCGTCATTATATGCCGGGAGATAACCTGACGTCAATACCTATGTAAGGTATTTTTGAAAACAATGTTAACTTATGTAACATGGAAAACCAGTTAATGTAAACTCAGAAAAAAGACACCTGCTAGCCTTATGCAGGTGTCTTCTCCATTAGATTTAAGGAAATGGTGAACCTTGACAAGGTTCTTAACGCTATCCCCGTGGTTGCAACGTCACTAATCAAATGCTATACGCGTGCAAATTCAGAAGCAGGCGCTTTGGCTGTCGCAAAGCTTTTGCCTACCAATGGGGCCAACTGCTCCAAGTCTTTAAGCAATGCGGCGAATTGATCCGGGAACAGGGATTGTACCCCGTCGCCAGTCATGGAATTATCCGGGTCCGTATGCATCTCAATAATAAGACCGTCTGCCCCCGCCGCCACGGATGCCTTGGACATCGGTTCCACAAGCTCGCGTCGTCCTGTTCCATGACTCGGATCAGAGATGACCGGAAGATGACTCAACCCTTGTAAAACAGGGATGGCAGATAAATCCAGCGTATTGCGGGTATAAGTTTCGAATGTTCGGATTCCACGTTCACAGAGCATGACATTCGGATTGCCGCCGGCAAGAATATACTCCGCTGCATTCAGGAATTCATCATAGGTTGCACTGAAACCTCTTTTCAGCAGAACCGGCTTGCCGCAGGTGCCCAGTTTCCGAAGCAGATCGAAATTTTGCATATTGCGGGTTCCCACTTGCAGGATATCGGCGTACTCCGCACAAATATCCACGTATTCGGGCGTCATAACCTCCGTAATCGTCAACAGGCCATGTTTTTGCCCGGCTTCCGCCATCATGATCAAACCTTCGACGCCAACGCCCTGGAAGCTGTATGGACCCGTGCGAGGCTTAAACGCGCCGCCTCTAAGCACTTGTCCGCCTGCTGCCTTAACCAGCTGTGCAATCTCGTCAATCTGCTGTGCGGATTCCACGGCGCATGGACCACCCATAACGACCAGATTGCCGCCGCCAATCTTGGTGCCTTTAATATCAATGACGGTATCATCCGGATGGAAATCACGACTCGCAAGCTTGTAGGACTTGGAAATTTTAACTACATTCTCTACGCCCTTCATTTGGCGAAGATGCTCCGCAAGCTTCGGGTTTACGCTGCCGATCAGCCCGATCACGGTACGATCCGCCCCCTTGGATACATGAGCCTGGAGTCCTTCCTTCTCAATCTCGCTTACAATATGCTGAACTTGTTCCTCTGATATTTGATTGGATGTAATAACGATCATAATAAAACCTTCTTTCTGAATATATTCCATTTTATTGTTTGATAGTCGCTTTCGCGCTTGTTCGCTTTTAAGCTTTTATGCTTTTAATCAATAAAGTAAATATACAGAAAATATCTCCCCTCGTCAAGCCCATTCTTGAAGCCTGAACGATCGGGAGATATAGACCACCTGTTACATCAATGTTTTGCTGCGTCCTTCGGCTACGGTTCGCTTCACGAGAGGGATCACAATTCTTACCGTCGTCCCAATACCGGCACGGCTGAATAATGTAACCCCGTATTCGCTGCCATAATGAAGTTTGATTCGTTGATCCACATTCCGAATGCCATATCCGGCATTCGTCAGATCCTGGCCGCCTGTATTGTCCAGAACTCTGCCGGGCGGGAACCCGACGCCATTATCGATAATTTTAAATTCCAGAACATTTTCCAGCACTCTGGCGGTAATTCGTACATGTATATAATCCCCGGTCCAGGCATGCTCAAGCACATTCTCAATAAACGGCTGCAAAATCAATTTCACGGTTTCATACCGGACCACTTCCGGCTCATAATCATAAGTAACCTGCATTCGTTCGTCGTATTTAATCTTTTGAATATCTACATAAGCCTGAGCCTGTTCCAATTCATTCTTCACAGAAATGATATTCCGGCCATCATTAAGAGACAGGCGATAAAACTTCGCCAAGTCCATCACCATGCGCTGCAGCTTATCCAGCATTCCAAACCGCGCCAGGCGGCTAATGGAGGATAAGGTGTTGTACAGGAAATGTGGATTAATCTGCGCATGCAGCGATTCCAGTTCCGCTTCTTTTTTCTGAAGGTCGGCCAGATACACCTCATTAATCAGCTTGCCGATATTGCTGCCCATATCATTCAGAGCGGAAGCGATATGTGTAAACTCATCGTTTCCCTTGAACTGAGCCCGTTTATGAAATGCACCTTCCTGAAAAGAATCCAGAACAGAGACGATTTTGGATACGCGTAAGCTGAAGTACTTGGATATCACGATGCTGACTATAAAAAATATAGCAATGCAAATGAGGCAAATAAGCAGGGTGAGGTTCCGGATTTTCACCGTATCTTTCTCCACGATTTCTGCAGGAACGACAGCGATAAGATTCCAGCCGAGCACGGGAATCGGCTTACGAATAAGCAAATCTCCATTATTGCGCAGCTCGTTCTCCTTAAACACGGTTGTCTGTACCCCGCCTGAAGAAAGAATGACTCTGCCTTGCGAATCCGACAAATACAACGCTGTCCCATCACCAATTTTGTTATAATCCATGCTTTCGAACATATCTTCAAGACTGACATTGATTCGCACGAATCCAATCTCCTGCAGCTGTATAGAACTGATATCTATCAGCCTGCGCAAGAGTGAAATGCGACCGTTGCCCGCATCATTTTCAACCTGCTTCCATTCCAGCGTCGATCCATAGTTTTCCTCTTGGGGATAGAGCTTGTACCAGGTCTTATCCACAAGACGCTCATACTGATATATATCAAATAAACGCGTGTTGGATTCAAGCGGATCAGAGTAACTATAATTATTATAAATTTCCCTTAACTCTTCATTCCGTAAATAAATAGACAGCCAAATCTTGGAGTTCGCTGTATTAATCGCCGTTTCCAACTTCGGAATCAGGACATTGACCATCGTATCGTAGCTTACCCATGTACTTTCTGAATAACGCAGTCGGTTATTAAAGGACGAGTCAAAGTAGAGCATGTCGGAAACGCGGACGATGTCTTCCATTTTATACGAAATATTATCACTCATTTGGTGCAGGGTACCCTGAATGTTATTATACGTTTGTTCTCTAATCGATTTGATAAATACCTGGTTTGCGATATTTCCTACAAGCAATACCGGTATTATGATGAATACACAGTAAGAAATCATTAATTTGAAGCCAAATGGTATCTTGACCCGGATACGCTCGAATTTCCCCGCCAAACCTAATCACAACCTCATTACAAGCGGTATAGTAGTGTAGTTAAGAGTGTTTACGCCTATACTCCAATGGTGTCATTCCATACATCTCTTTGAATTGACGACTAAAATAGGGCAAATACTGGTAACCTGTTTGAGAAGCCACTTCATATATTTTAAGTTTCGTGCTGACTAATAGATCTCTGGCTCGCTCCATACGAATCTTGATGACATAATCACTAAAATTATAACCGGTTTCTTCCTTAAACAGAACACCTAGATAGTTTGGAGAAAAGGAAAAACGGTTCGCCATATCCCGGAGCGTAATATTCTCGTGAACCCGCTCTCGTATATTATCAATAATCTCCTCAACAAGGCGTCCATTCTTGGACGATTTGCGAAATTTCAATTGCTCCGATATCTCAAAGACTTTCATTCTTAACCACGAGAAAATATCGTCCATCGTTTCAAATTGCAAGAGTACATCGAGGTTTTTCAGTTCGATTCCCAGCATCCGAAACAGGTCTTCATGCATCGTATGCAAATGCGCGTCCAACTTCAATATAATGTATACTCCAAGATTCCGAACCGTAAATTTGGAGCGGATATTAGATGCTAGCAGTTGTATGGCTTCGATTTCATCGTGGATTTTGACGATCTCATAATTCGTCATAGCGGTAAATAAAGAGTCCAGCCTGATATCGAGGCTTTTGGCGTCCTCCCGGTCCTCCGTCGGCACTTCGTTATAAAGTATCCATTTCCCTTTTCCACGAAACATTTTATAGTCAAGGGCACCCTCTGCCATAACGTAGGACGGATGAAGTTCTTCAAGCCGATTCGCAGTCCCTCCCTCACCTACGGTCACGGTAAGGGGATACTCTTGGCCTAGCGCCGTCAGTAATGACTGAATCTCTTCCTTGCCTTTTGTCGTATCCATGAGTACTGCCATCCGCTGATCTGTCACCTTACATATATGCCTGAATCCGCAACTCTCCAGCTGCTTATGCAAACTCGTGAAGTACTGCTCATTTAATCCACTCGGATTCTCGACCTCGTAATGATTGCTCCGCCAGGAGCTGACATCATCCACTTCAAGTAATATCACTCGCACGGGCCAGTTCATCTCATGAAGTTGGTATTCCCGTTTAATAATACCCAGCATGGCACCGTCATAAGGCTTCTGGAGAATTTGCAGCAGATACTGATTTTTGAGAATCGGTACCATCAATTGATAAGCCCGTTCTGTTTCCTTACGGTCATGGAGCCTGTCCAGCTCAATCCGAACTTTTGTCAACTCTTCAATCAACTCTTGGTCCTCCATGGGCTTCAGCACGTAATTACAAGCGTTTAATGCGATTGCCTGTTTAACATAACTGAAATCCTGGTAACCACTCACAAAAATAACCTGTAATTCATCATGTATCTTCAGCGCTTTTTGCGCTAATTCAATACCAGTCATATTGGGCATGCGTACATCCGTCACGAGAATGTCGATATCCTCTCGTTGCAGGACTTCCCATGCTGCAAATCCATTATTGACCGAATCAACCACGGTCATTCCAAGACTCTCCCATGGAATAAAGCTCCTCATGCCCTCTAGGTCCAATATTTCATCGTCAGCCAGCAGCACTTTATAGATGGGTATCCTCTCCCCTAAATTTCGATAAGGGTATGCTGCAGATGCAGCATACCCTTTCGGTTTACGTTATTCTACTTTTGACCATTCATTTGAGCCAAGTTTTCTTGCCATTTCGTTGTTTTGAATGCAAGAAGTTTATCATATCCAGCTGCTTGAGCATCCGCTTCTGCTTTGTCCAAGACAGCCAGCACTTCTGCATCGTCCTTCGCAAACAGCGCCTTCGCTCTAGCTTCAGTGTAGATATCTTCTACACGCTGACGGATAATACCTTCTTCGCTTTCTGGGGCCGGATCAAGATTGATGAATTCCGTTGCATTTGCTTGAGTTTTCCAAGTTATTTCATACTGCCAACGAGTTGACCAGTTACGCTCTTCTTCTGGCAATGTGCTTTCGTATTTCGCTTTTGCTGTATCAATAAATACCGTGTTTCCGTTCCACTGGAGGTTTGTTGTTTCCGCTTGCAACTTACCAAGACCCGCAGCATCCGTAACATATTTCTCAGTAAACTTAGGCGTTATACCATCTTCTTCATATCCATCCCAATATCCGCCTTCCGGTCCCCACATTAACAGTGTTTGACCTTCAGGACCCGTATACCAGTCCAGGAAAGCAAAGATCGCTTCAGGATTTTTTGCGGCTTTCGTAATAACGCTTACGTTCCAACCAAGTTGAGTATAGGTTCCCGGGAAGATTTTATTCTTGTCCAGACCCTCCTTATGAATCGGCCAGATCATGAAATAACCAGCTTCCGGATCTTTGGCAACGAGTTCCGCATGTGCGTTCATTGCATTTTCAGTCGGGCTGGAAGCTGCATATACAGCAACGCGGCCTGTCATTACTTTTTCCTTGAGTTGGTCAGCAGTTTGAGTTAATGCGTCTTGAGATATCAGTTTATCCCGGAACAGCTTCGCTGCATATTGCATCGATTCGCGATATGTTGGATCCGTAAAGATCGAAGTCAGTTTATCACCGTTAGGCACACCACGAATCGTAATCCAACGTGTCATGGCATCCTCTTTGAAAGCAGAGTACAACACATCAATACCTTGCCCTTCAATACCTGGTTCATAAGGAACTACAGAGTTTCCGTATTTCGCCTTGACTGCTTCCAGGTACTTAGCTAAATCGTCCGTTGTTTCCAGCTTAGGCTCGCCAAGCTCTTTATAAATTTTGCTATTGACTACATAACCTGCATTACCGTTCGGTTGACTCGTGTACCAATTAGGGAATTGGTACAGCTTGCCATCCGGGGAACGAAGCATGTTGATTCCCGCCTCGCCCAACCATTCCTTCAAGTTCGGATATTTATCCAAGTAGTCATCATAAGGTACCAGCATGCCGTTCTCTCTCAATTTTTCAACATCCGGTCCCCGCTCCAGCCAAATAACATCAGGGAGCTCGTCGGAGGCAATCATCGTGTTGAATTTTTGTTGAGCATTACCTTGGGAATTGACCGCTTTTACATCGACTTTTTTATTCTCTTTAATCCATTTCGTTGCGGCATCTTCTCCCCATGTTGGCATGGTGTACCAGTCATAGTGACCATAAAAGCTAAAATCAAGCGGTTGCTCGCCAAGTACAAACTTGTCTGATGCTGCTTCTGTTGGCGGTGTGGTGGTTCCATTGTCGCTAGGAGTCGGGTTAGCTGTCTTAGTACCACCGCTGCATGCTGACAGCATTAAAGCCGCTGCTAACAACGCAGTAACCGATGTGGCCAAAGATTTTTTTCTGAGCCTCATTCTCTAATTTCCCCTTTCATAATTCCCCTTGATATTTATGTCTAAAGCTAAGCTTCAAACAACAGGATTGCTTGCCATGCATGTGCTACTCTTTCAACGATCCCACCAGTACTCCCTTAACAAAATGCTTCTGTACAAAAGGGTATACCATGATGATCGGAACGGTAGCGACAATCATTGTAGCCATGGACAAAGATTTCGTGGTCACACTCTGCATTCGAGATAACGCGGCCTGCGATGCCGAGTCCAAATTACTCATCTGTTCAGACATAATGTTGGAATTCAGTATTTGACGCAATATAGTCTGAATGGGCAGCAGTTCTTCTTTATTGATGTAAATACTCGGTAAGAACCATTCATTCCAATGGGATACTGCCGTGAACAAAGACAATGTTGCAATTACCGGACCGGATAGCGGCAGGATAATCTTAAAGAAGATCCCCCAATTGCCCGCCCCGTCAATTTTTGCCGACTCTTCCAAGCCATTAGGCAACCCTGCAAAGAAGGTACGGAATATAATCATGTTCCATACACTTACCAAACCAGGAATGATGAATACCCAGAACGAATCCATCAAGCCCAGACCACGAATCAGCATGAAGCTTGGTATCAAACCACCACCGAAATACATGGTGACTATACACATAATCATGTAATATTTACGACCCATCAGTTCGCGTTTGGTCATTCCATAAGCGAAGATGGAGGTCACTAGAATCGAAGTTATGGTTCCCACGATCGTACGGGCTACCGATATTCCGAAGCCATTCAGCAGGCGTTTATCCTGAAATACGATACCGTAGTTTTCCAAAGTAAACTCCCTCGGCCAAAATGTGACTCCCCCAAGCGATGTATCGGCTCCTGAGTTAAAGGAAACCACAAGAGCGTTCCAAAAAGGATAAAACGTCACAAAAGCCAAAAATGCTAGAAAGATATAAATCATGATCATCATGAAACGATCACCGAATCCTAAGCGCACCAAGTCTAACCGCTCCCTTCATCACCATGTTCGTTTACCATAGACTGTTACCTGATCTGCGTGCAATCACGTTAGCAATTGTCAGAAGCATCACGCTGATTACCGCTTTGAACAAGCCTACAGCCGTTGCATAGGAGAACCTGGAGTTTTCAATACCGATCCGGTAAACATAAGTATCAATTACGTCGGATACCTCTCTTAACACAGGGTTCTTAGCCAAGAGCAAAATATCCTCAAAACCTGCAGTGAGCAGGTTACCTATTGCAAGAATCATAAATATGATAACAACAGGCATGATCGATGGTAATGTAATCGTGAAAATCTGTCTGAATTTGCTCGCACCATCCATATCTGCCGCTTCGTACATGTGAGGATCCACTCCCGCAACTGCGGCCAAGTAAACGATGGAGGAGAATCCGATTTCTTTCCAAACCCCTGTGGTTACCAGGATCGCCCAGAAGTATTCAGGAATGGATAGGAAATTAATCGGTTCTTTAATCAAATTCATTTTTTCCATCAGAATGTTTATGCTTCCGTTATCGGTAGAAAGCAAGGAAACCACAAACCCTGATACGATAACCCAGGATAAGAAATGGGGTAAATAACTGACGGTCTGCACCAATCTCTTGAAGAACAGATGTCGAACTTCATTCAGCATCAACGCAAGCAGGATCGGAGCTGGAAAGCCAATCAGAAACTTGAGTAAGCTGATAACGATGGTGTTTCGCATCACGTTCATAAACTCTGGAGACTCAAAGAACATCCGGAAATGCTTCATTCCTACCCAAGGACTGTCTCCCATGCCTTTGAAGATATTAAAATCCTGAAACGCCATCAGAATACCGTACATCGGTATATAACTGAAAATAAAAATGAGTACGAGAGCGGGAAGTACCATTAACTGAATATCCCACTGTTTAAAAAAGCGAATAAATCCATTGTCTCTCTTCCGTTTTGGAACAGTTTCCTGTTCTACGGATATTTGCGCCATGTCCAACCCCCCGTGTGTTCTATGCCATGAAGTTTACCTGATGTCTAACATTGTAGAATAAACTATCCCATATAAACATTTGCCTATTCAACGAAAAATGATATTATTCAATCGAAAATTAAAACGCTTACAGCGCATGGGATATTTACGGGGGGATGAGAATCCCCAAAAAAGCTCCTTTAACGGGGCAGGTAGTCTAATTCCACCCTGGCGTCTTAATCCCGGACATAGAAAATCCCCTTGCGTCAATAGTGTCAAGTTCATTTCACATGAACAGTTGTTCCACCATTCACTACAAGGGGAGAGTATCCATAAGCTCTATCAACATTTAGCCGAGTGATCATGAAAAATGATACTAATCAATTAAAAACGGCGGAATACACAATTCCAAGCATATGGCCGTCAAATATGACGATGACTGGATAATATTAAGAACACACCTGTATCAACAAAAATACAACGGTTGCGATATGGTCGCAACCGTTGTATTAAAATTCTTACGATTTGCTTTTCACCCGTACAGGCGGAAGCAATTTATTCATATTCACCGTGCGCTTGATCTCCCAGGTTTCCGGCTGATCATGTTCATACTGTTCCAAATAGGCGATGACTTCCTTGGTAATCGGAGTTGGTGTTGACGCCCCTGATGTCACAGCCACTTTGCCTACGCCTTCAAGCCATTCGCGTTTAAGCTCCGTCACATCGCCAATGCGGTGAGCCGGTACGCCGGCTATCTCTTCGGATACCTGTGCAAGACGGTTTGAGTTATTGCTGCGCGGATCCCCGACCACGATGACCAAATCCGCCTGGCCCGCTTGCTCGGCTACCGCCTCCTGCCGAACTTGCGTTGCAAGGCAGATTTCATTATGAATCTCCGCTCCCGGGAATTTATCGAGCAGACTCTTCATGATATGCTTGATATCCCATTGACTCATCGTTGTCTGGTTCGTAATGATGATTCGGGACGAATTGACCTGAAGCTGTTCGATCTCTTCTTCCTTCTCGATCAGATGCACGTGATCCGGTGCGATCCCGATCGCGCCTTCCGGCTCGGGATGTCCCTTCTTCCCGATATAAATGATTTCATACCCGTCCGCTGCCTTCTCCCGAATCAAATCATGGGTTTTCGTAACATCCGGACAAGTTGCGTCGAGCGTGGTTAACCCTTTATCTCGCGCAAGCTTGCGTACTTCGGGAGAGACCCCGTGGGCAGTAAAAATGACGGTGCCGCTCTCCACCTGACTCAGGATTTCCATCCGATTCGGACCGTCCAGGGTAATGATGCCTTCATCCTCAAAGGATTGCGTGACATGACTGTTATGCACAATCATGCCCAATATATAAATAGGCCGAGGAAGATCCAGATTCTGGGCCGCCTGACGTGCCAAGACCATAGCGTCAACGACACCGTAACAGTAACCTCTCGGTGATATTTTCAAGACTTCGATGATCCTCACCTGCTTTCCGTTGTCATACGTAAAGTATCCAGTCTATTATAACCTATTCCAGCGGAGGAGCAAAGACGACGGGCAGCCAGACGATAAAGGTGCTGCCTTCCCCTCTTCGGGTAACAACCTCGACAGAGCCCTTGTGCTCATCAATAATCCATTTGGCGATGGACAGTCCAAGACCGGTTCCGCTCGTGATGCCTCTCGACTGATCAGCACGGTAGAAGCGCTCGAATATAAACGGAACCTCATCCTTATCCATGCCGATCCCCGTATCCGAAATTCGCAGACCGACCTGACCCTTGTACAGGACGACATCCAAGCTGACTTCACCCTCGGGCGTATACTTGAACGCATTCTCGATAAAGATGAACAGCATCTGCTGCAAGTAGTCCTTATTTCCTTCGACATAAACGCCATTCAGGACAGATAGCTCTCCGACATGCCACTCAGCGGTTTTATCAAGGAAATTAGCGCGCCGTGCGACCTCTTCAACCAATGGCTGCAGAGGAACCGGAGCCAGCTCAAAGGTCTGGCCGGTATCGGCCCGTGCCAGAGATAACATATCGTTCACCAGCCGGCTCATCCGCTTCGCTTCATCGGATATATCTCCCACAGCTTCGAACGAGATTTGCTTGATCGTTTCTTCGTCCATATTCGCTCTCTCGCCAGGGGCTTCCGTCCACATCTTCTGGAGGAGATCCACATTCCCCCGGATGGTGGTCAGCGGCGTTCGGAGTTCATGGGAAGCATCTGATACAAACCGGCGCTGTGCCGCATAGGCATCCTCAAGCTCTTTGTAAAAGCTCTCCGTCCTCTCGAGCATCCCGTTAAACGTACCGATCAGTTGCCCGATCTCGTCCTCTGGCCCATCGTATTCGATTCGTACGCTGAGATCGGTTCCCTTCTGGATCTGCTCCGCTGCCTCCGTGACCTTGCCGATCGGTTTCATGGATTTCCGGGCGAGGAACAAGCCTAAAGTTGAAGCAATGACTAGGGTTGCTGCGGATCCCATGATGAGGATGGATTGAAGTCGGTCCAGAGTTTCGTCGATTAACCTTGTGTTGGAACCAATTTGAAGCCATCCGAATAATTTCCTTGAGTTTGTTTCAACAACTGGGGATTCGTATACAAGGAAGGATACCCCATTAAAAGAAAACCGTTTAAACTCTCCGGGTTTAGTCATACTTAACGCTCTTTCTACAGTTGGATTCTCAAATTGCAAACCACTGAACTCCATATTGCCAGATCTCCAGATGGATCCATTATAGAAAGTATAAAGCTGAACGTATAAATCAGCTGCCTCCATATTAAGCGCGGAGGAACGATCCGGTAGAAGCGCAACAGACGAAGACGTGTAACCGATTTTATTCGCTTCCTGTACTAATCGCTGCTTTAACTCCTCATACGTATACAAATGGACAAAGCCATACACCGCCGAGCTGAAAATCAGCAGTGTCACAAATAAAATGCCGGTATACCATGCTGTCAGTCTTAACCGAATGGACATGCTAGTTATCTCCTCTTAAAATATAGCCGGCTCCGCGGATCGTCTGGATCAGCCGTTTACCTCCATGTTCCTCGGTCTTTTGCCGGAGCATGGCGATGTAAACCTCCAGCACGTTGGACTCCCCGCTGTAGTCATAGCCCCATATTTTATCCATGATCAAATCGCGCGACAGCACCCGCTTCGGATTTTGCATAAACAGATGCAGCAGCTCAAATTCCTTGGCGGTGAGCTCCAGTCTTTGCCCGCTGCGAATGACTTCCCTTGCATCGGTATCCATCACGAGATCCTCGAAGGTCAGTCGGTGGTTAGAGCTATCGTCCCCGGTTTTGCGGCGCAGCAAGGCCCGTACGCGGGCAAGCAGCTCCTCCAGCGCGAAGGGTTTGACTAAGTAATCATCCGCTCCGGTATCCAGTCCCTTGACCCGATTCTCCACCTCATCCTTCGCCGTCAGCATCAGCACCGGTGTCGTGCTTCCGCCTTCCCGGAGTCTGCGCAGCGCTTCAAATCCATCGACTTGAGGCATCATGACATCCAGAATGACAACGTCCGGGTCCTCACTCAAAATTACTTTCAAGCCTTCCGCTCCGTTGGACGCGGTCAGGACGTCATAGCCCTCAAACGCAAGTCCCCTGCGCAGCATCGAAATAATCTTCTCATCATCATCTACAATTAATATCCGGGATCGCATAGCGGCATCTCCTCTATCTTCTAGCGTTAAATTTAGTACGACGTTACAATCCCATTATATCGGTCGCCTCAAGGACAAGACAAGCGGAAGGGAACGGTCCCTTCCGCTTGTTGTCACGCCTATCCAGGGTTACGGTTGCTGTTGTTGCTGCTGTTGTTGGGATAGGTCAAACTTATTACGGTCCCCGATCGTCAGCGGCAGATCAATCTTCTTGCCGTTACGAACCACATTCAGCGTAATTTTGTCTCCAACCTTCTTCGATTGTATGAATTCAGTCAGATCCTTCGAGGTCGGATATTTCGTCCCGTCCACGCCCACAATGATGTCATATTGACGCAGGTCCGCTTCATAGGCCGGCGATCGGAATACGACACCGTCAACATAAGAGCCTTCCGTTACGTCGGTGCCCAGGGACTGGGCAATTTGCGGAGTGACCGTTCCCAAGGTTGCCCCTATAAACGGAACCGGCTCTTTCGGAACTTCCTCATTGTTCTTCAGGTATTCCACAACTTCCTTGATCGTGCTGGACGGAATCGCAAATCCGATCCCTTGCGCTTCCGCGCTGACGGCTACGTTCATCCCGATAACCTCGCCCTTCAGATTGAGAAGCGGTCCACCGGAGTTACCCGGATTAATCGAAGCATCGGTTTGCAGAAGATGCTCGTAATTACGCTCAGCTTCGCCGTTCGTTCCTTGAATATCGATCTCGCGTTCCTTCGAGCTAAGTACGCCTGCGGTTACCGTATGTTCAAAACCGTGCGGGTTACCGATGGCAACAAGCCATTCACCGACCTTCAGCGAGTCAGAGTCACCTAGCTGCACCGATGGAAAATCGGCCCCTTCGATTTTCAGAACGGCTAAATCGAGCTCATAGCTGGAACCAAGCAGCTTCGCTTCATAAGGCTTTTTGGTACCCTGTACCGTTACTTGAATCACATCTGCGCCATGGATCACATGCTCATTCGTCAAAATGTATCCCGACTTCTCAAAGATGAAACCCGAGCCGATGCCTGAAGGCTGAAGCTGGGATTCCTGACCTCCGTTGTTGCTGCTTCCACCGTTTCCGCCATTTCCTTCCTGGCTCGATTGACCACCGCCGAAGAAGTACCAGAACGGATCATTCATGTTCGGATTCGTGCTTTGACGATTGCTGCTGTTTACAAGCGTCTCGATCAGCACGACGGCTGGACTCGCCTGATCCACAACAGCCGATACATCTCCTTGACCCGAAGGAATCATGGCCGATGCCGTAGTAGCTCCGCCGTTATCATCAACGTTAGCTGAGGTTTCCTGTGCTGGCTCCGATGAATACGCCGCATCAGGTGTAAACAGGTTCGTGCGGTCAGCGGCAAACATCAGGCTTGAAATAACAAGGACACCAGCCAAAAAGGACAACAGCACCGTCTTCACGGAATTTTTAGGCTTCTGGCTGTAATTCCATTCTTTGTTTCTTTTCATCGAATCCATAGGCCCGCCGCCCCCTTGGCTTCCGGAGGAATGTGACTGCGAGAAACCGGAGGATGGAATCGGTTTAACCGGCTGCGGAGCGGTAACCTCCACTTCCTGCGATTCCCGGCTCTGATATGGTCGCTCTGTCTGCTGATCATCGCGTTCATTGGGTATGGACTGAAACGGTCCGTAAGAATAGTAATAAGACGAATTCTTCGTGGATGCTTCCTCACGTCTCGGTGCTTCATTGTTATTCGACTCGTTGTTCATTCCCTCATCATCCGGATACCCGTAGCGCTTTCTTTGGTCGTCCATAGGTCTACCTCCTATTTAAAATCACTTGCTTCCAAGTGGTTTAATTGATTAACTGTTCTTATTGTGTACTATAAACCTTAATAGTACCTTAAAAACAATTAAAAGGCAGATAAAAAGAAAGCCGGGCGGCGTCAAGGGAATCTGATCCGAATAGAGTCGCTATATTTTGACCCATCCCTTCCGATGGGCATAAATCGCCAATTGCGTGCGGTCTTCCAGTTCACACTTCATCAGCAGATTGCTGACATGGGTTTTAACCGTTTTAATGCTGATATGCAGCTCTTCGCCGATCTCTTTGTTGCTCTTGCCCTCGGCAATGAGCAGCAGCACTTCTTTCTCGCGCTCGGTAAGCCCGGAATCATCGCCGTTCACCATATGTCGGCGGATCCCGCGGGTGAGTGCTTCCGACACGTCTTTGGTCATGACCGGCATACCCCTGAACGCTCCCTGAAGAGCGTAGATGAGTTCGTCAGCCGAAACGGTTTTCAGTACATAACTGACAGCCCCCGCCTCAATGCACTCAACCACAAGCTCATCTTCAAGAAAGCTGGTCAGAATCACAATCTTCTGATCCGGGAACTCGGACATGACCGCACGCGTGGTCTCCGCCCCGTTCATCACCGGCATCATCAGATCCATAAGAATGAGATCAGGCCGGTCTGCCTCATCCCCATTTCTTAGCATATCAACAACCTCTTGGCCGTTAGCTGCCTCTCCGATCACTTCAAATCCCGGATCCAGCGACAAATACGTTTTCAATCCCATACGAACCATATCATGATCATCCGCCAGCAATATCCGAATCGTACCCATAATGATGTTGTCCCCTCTCTACTCCACTGGCTCAGCCAGCTCTTCCTGTTCCTTGCTCTCTTCCGCAGCCGGTCCCTGATTGCCCTCGGCCTCAAACAGCGGAATATTTACACGAACTGTCGTTCCTGCACCCTTTTTGCTTATGATATCGACCTGGCCACCAAGCTTTTCAGCCCGTTCACGCATCGTGGACAGCCCGTATGAGCCCTGCTTGCCTGCCACCTCGTCAAACCCAATCCCGTCGTCACTGATGCTTAAAATAACACGTTTCTGATCCTCACGAAGCGACATGCTGACAAGGCTTGCACCGGCATGTTTCACAATGTTGGCTACGGCTTCCTGGATAATCAGGAACAGCTGATGCTCAATCGCATCGGATACCCCGCCGTAAAGTTCCACATCCTTCATGCCCTTCAGGCCATTTTGGCGGCAGTAATCCGGAAACCACCGTTCGAGTGCCTCCTCCAGGGTTCTTCCTTCCAGTTCAACAGGCCGAAGCTGTGCAATCAGCGCCCGCATCTGCTTCTGTGCCACGTGAGACATCTCAATCAACTGACCGAGCACTTTATCGCCGTGCTCCGGGTTTCTCTTCAGAACCGCCGGAAGCGATGAAGCCGACATATGAATCGCGAACAACTGCTGGCTGACCGTATCATGCAAATCCCTTGCCATCCGGCGTCGTTCCTCAAGCACCGCGGCTTCCGCGGCGATCTCTTTCTCAATGACATCCTGCTCGCCCAGGCGCTGCAGCAGCTTCATCTTCTTCTCCAGCGCTTCCGTCATTCCGTTAAACTCATCATATACTCTGGCAAAAGAACCGTCTTCCATAGCCGGCAGCCGCACGTTCAGATTTCCTTTGGCAACCTGCAGCATGTTCAGATGGAGCAGGTCCAGCGGTCGCTGAATGCGCTGCCCCGCGATGTATCCCGCAATCCCCGTAAACAGAAGTACACCGACCGTGTAATACACCCACAGCCGGTTATCTTCAATATGTATGTAGCCGGATTGGTTTGCTGTATACAGGAAAACAGCAACCCCGGCTCCAATCAACAGAAAGTAAAACAGTATCACCCATTTGGTATTTTTCAATATTCCCATCATAACGGTTATCCTACCCTATTCACTTTGACATCACCGATAAATACGCTGACGGTGATTCGAATTTTCTTGCCCGCTTCCCTGTAATGCGGGCTTTCAAGGCCCGCATTGCTCATAAAGCCGCTGCGGCTTTCCTCCAGCACCTTCATATCGCCAATGAAGGAGTTGGTCGTGACATGAATGCCAACATCCGAATCATTCGGAACGAATACTTTGACATCCCCGATAAACGCCGAGATGTTGATTTTCGTTTCTCCGTAAGGGATTTGAGCTTTGGTCAGATCCAGCACCGTATCACCGATGAACTGGGAGATATTTGTCGGCTTCAGCTGAAAATAATCTTTTCCCATATGCACGTCCCCGATAAAAGAGGACTTGTTCACCGCATCATGGCTGTGCCAAGATTGATGATGATGGTGTTGATGGTGTTGATGTTGGTGCTGTTCATCCTTATAATCCGATCCGTTGCCGTAGCTTTTGCCGTTATCGTCAAAATCCACATGAACTCTGAACTTGCTGCGATCCTGATGCTCCTGGCGCGGGCGCTCCTGCTGCTGTCCCTGCCAGCGGTAACCCTTGCCCTGCTCATGAAAATCCGGTGATCCTAGTTCGCGATCGGGCAGGGTATTCTCAGACTTGTCAGCCTTGTCTGGCTTGCCAAATCTCCGTTCGAATTCTTCATCCAGGGAAGAATCCAGCGGACGCGCTTCAGGCGGATCGGGAATGTCGTAATGGTTGCTACGATGCGAGCTGAAGTCATCCGGACTTGGCGGTGATGGCGGCGGCGTATGAGGTTTCGGTTTGAAAATGACCTGCAAACCAAACCCAATCAGCATAATTGGAATCGCATACTTGATCAGATCGCCAAATGAGAAGTCAATCAAATTCAGGTTTTTTCCAAGAAAATACGATCCGATAATGATCGGCACGACGGAGCCCCATAGTGCCCCTCCACGGGCATAAATTAAGCTTTGCAGCCCGAACCAGATGATGAATACCGGCCAAAAGGTCGAGAATATATAACCAAGGTCCACATGTATCATATCAAGCTGATTTAGAAGAAACACCACACCAATACCGATGAGCAGCAAACCGTTGCTAAGCTGGCTCCATCCTTTTCTACTCATGGTCATCCCCTTGCCTTCCAGTTCTATTTTTTCTTAACTACAGTGTACAACATATTGCGATGAACAGGTTAGCGGCGGTGGAATGAAGTTGATCTCGGTCTAGAGACTGAGTCCATAGATAAAAATGGTAGGAGTGCCATAATAAAAGACCCCCGCTAAAGCGGAGGTCTTATTTTTGCACGAACGGGCGCTGGCATCTACACCTTAACGGTTTGCAGAATGGTCCCCTGGTGTGTTCAGTTCGCCAAACTCAGCATCAAACTTCTCGTTCGGTTTTTTGTAGTTCTCTTGAACTTTGGAATTCCCTTTTGGGTTGCTGGCTATGCTGGTATCTTCAGCAAACTCAGCGTTAAACTTTTCATTCGGCGTTTTAAAGTTTTCTTGTACCTTGTTCTTTTTAGCCACAGTATTCACCTCCCTGTTCATATGCAATACCATCATCCTCTTCAGGGGTTTGGCCCCCGAAAAGTAGTATGTGATGAACAGGGAGGCATTATTCTTAAATGTTTACTGCCAATCTATGCGCCAAAATCACCCTAAATGGCTTCCTCCAGAACGGATGAAGGCAGGAAACGATAGGTTTCGATCGCGGTATCCAGTGTTCTTAGCATTTCCTCCGTGCATTTGCCGCTTCCGGTTTTAATGACCTGTACCTCGACGTCCTTCTTCCCCCACTCCTTGAACACTTGTTTGGTTGTGGAGAAATAAAGATCGATTTTTTGCCCTTTGATCGCTGATCCGATATCCGCTACGATTCCATAACCATAACCCGGTATATAGAGAATACTGCCAAGCGGAAATACATCCGGATCCGCGGCAATCGTTGATAGCGTATTTCGATCCCGCTTCACCTTCACCCCGGAATAGGTGATTCCATATTGAGGATGTCCCGGCTTCTTCCCGGTCGATTCATAACCCGCCGTATAGCCCGTAGCGGTTACCTTCACCGTATGCAGCACCTGGTCCTCCCTAGGCGCAAGCACGGGCATGGATTCGCGTTTCTTGCCAGGTACGCTGGCCTTAGGCCCCGTATCCGGAACATCCAAGTATCTATTCATATCGCTAAAACCTGCTACTCGAAGCGCATAGAAGCGAGACATTTCCACGTAATCGGAGCCTTGAATTTCCCCGGACGGATCATACACATTTCTTAAGTCTGTTGAATCATAGGATTCGCTTAGAATCAGATTATGGGCATCTACTATTGAAGAACCTGCACTGAACAAGACGGCTGATAAAATAAAACCAGCAAAAAACCTCTGCCATTTTTTCCATTGGATCATGTGAGTACCTCCCCCTTACTAGCGAGGGTTCCCACTTCCCAAATAGAATATACGTGATGGCAGAGGTTTGCATGTCCCTTCGTTACTTAAGCTTTATAGAGGTTGTTCAAAAAGTCCGCTTTTGATAAGAAAACCTCTATCGAGGCCACTTCAAGGATGAGCGACCGCGATGGATAGGTAGGTTTTCTTGCGATATAGAATTTCATCAGCTCCACTGATAACTCATAAATTCTATATCTAACACGAAGCGAATCAGGAAGCAGCTCGGCATCGAATCTTGAATTCAGCCGGGCCTTCCGGTGCTCACGTACCCAAAACGTACGCTCCGCTCCTCACTCCCTAGCTTCATCCAACCTTCTCGGTGCTGAAAATCGACCTTTTTGAACATGCACTTAAAGCTAAACTTAAACGACGTGGGTGTTAATCTCTTCACGAAGCTTGAGGATGATCTCGTCGAGCGGCTGGGCACCGATGTCCCCTTCGCCGCGTTTGCGAACGGAAACCGCGCCCGCATTTTTCTCGTTCTCGCCAACGATGAACATGTAAGGAATCTTCTCGAGCTGCGCTTCCCGAATCTTGTAGCCCAGCTTCTCGTTGCGAAGATCCGGCTCTACAGAGATACCGGCGAATTGAAGCTTCTCGGCCACTTCCTTGGCATAATCTTCAAAGGCATTGGAGACCGGAATCACTTTAACCTGTACCGGTGACAGCCACAGCGGCAGCGCACCCGCAAAATTCTCAAGCAAGAACGCAGTGAAGCGTTCCATGGTTCCCAGAATACCGCGGTGGATAACGACCGGACGATGCTTCTGGCCATCGTCGCCGACATATTCCAGCTCAAAGCGCTCAGGCAGCAGGAAGTCGAGCTGAACGGTTGACAGCGTCTCTTCCTTGCCTAGAGCCGTACGGATCTGAACATCGAGCTTCGGACCGTAGAAGGCAGCTTCGCCTTCGGCCTCATAAAACGGCATATCCAGGCTCTCGACGACTTCGCGCAGCATGCGCTGGGACATTTCCCACATTTCATCATTCTGGAAATACTTCTCGGTATCCTGCGGATCCCTGTAAGAAAGACGGAAGCGGTAGTCATGGATGCCAAAGTCCTTGTAGACGGTCATGATCAGCTGAATGACCCGTGCAAACTCTTCCTTGATCTGATCCGGGCGGCAGAAAATATGCGAGTCGTTCAACGTCATCGCGCGCACCCGATGCAAGCCGGTCAGTGCGCCGGACATTTCATAGCGGTGCTGCATGCCAAGCTCAGCAATACGGATCGGCAGATCCCGGTAGCTGTGCATATCGCTCTTATATACCATCATATGGTGAGGACAATTCATCGGACGAAGAACAAGCTCCTCGTTGTCCATCTCCATTTTCGGGAACATATCTTCCTGATAGTGCTCCCAGTGACCGGAGGTTTTGTACAGCTCCACGTTTCCGAGCACAGGCGTGTACACGTGCTGGTACCCGAGGCGCTCTTCCATGTCCACGATATAACGCTCCAGGGTACGGCGCAATTTCGCTCCGTTTGGCAGCCAGATCGGCAGACCTTGTCCAACAAGCTGAGAGAACGTAAACATTTGCAATTCCTTGCCCAGCTTACGATGATCGCGCTTCTTGGCTTCTTCCAGCAGATGAAGATGCTCATCGAGCTGCGCTTTTTTCACAAAGGCCGTACCGTAAACGCGCTGAAGCATTTTGTTCTTGCTGTCGCCGCGCCAGTATGCGCCTGCCACGTTCATTAGCTTGAAGACTTTGATCTTGCCGGTTGAAGGGACATGCGGTCCACGACAGAGATCAAAGAATTCGCCTTGCTCATAGATCGTAATAACGCTATCCTCAGGCAGGGCATTTATCAGTTCCAGCTTGTACGGATCCCCAAGCTCGCCGAAGATGCGCAGCGCTTCCGCACGGCTTACTTCCTTGCGGACAATCGGAAGATTCTCGCCGATAATGCGTTCCATTTCCTTTTCGATCTTTTGCAGGTCCTCCGGATTCAAAGGCTCCTCCAGATCCATGTCATAATAGAAGCCGTCCTCAATGACCGGACCCACGCCCAGCTTTACTTCTTTCGCTCCATACAAACGCTTGGTTGCTTGAGCCAGCAAATGCGCTGTACTATGGCGCATCACTTCAAGCCCTTCGGGTGTATCCTGCGTTACGATTTCGATCAAAGCTCCGTCCTGAAGCGGTGTCGAGAGATCCACGACAATCCCGTCCATTTTTCCCGCGACCGCATTCTTTCTAAGTCCGCTGCTGATTGAAGCAGCCACATCCTCAATACTGCTGCCCGCCTCATACTCCCGTACGGAGCCGTCAGGCAATTTAATGCTAATAGCCACCTTGTATTCCTCCCAAGAAAAAGAATTTCACGTTTCTTCCATATATGAAGGACGCGTTAGTCTCCCCGCGAAGACAGGCATGGACCCCTGAGGTGCTTCGCCTGGACTCAACGAAAGATACCGGAACATGCAAAAAACACCCGTCCCGCGAAGGGACGAGTGTTATACCCGTGGTTCCACCCTAATTCGATCTCTTCATCACCTTATGTACCGGGTACATAAACGATTAAGATCCTTCATCAGCATTGAGTAACGGTCATGAACCGGTGAAGCCTACTCATCCGCATTCATCATGACGTGCGGGTTCGACGACACAGCTACAAAGGGGTAAATCAATGGTGAACCGGAGGAAATTGCAGCCGAGGTTTCCTCTCTCTGAGCGGTCAAATCCAAAATTGATTCATGTCTTTGTCAGAGCTTTTACGTGAATTTATCAGTAATTATAATCCTGACCGCTTCGATGCGTCAAGTCATCATTCGTCCGCTACCGAGAAGCGCGCTGCATTCGGGACAGCTGCAGCATACTTCGGCGCGGTTATCAAAGATGTGGGCCAATGTCACGATGACGGGAAGCTCAGGCTGCCTCGTGTGGATAATCATGCGGGCCGGAGATACCGAAATCAGCGTACTGACCACCATATCTTCAATCTCCATATCCTGGTCCAGCCTTTCCATAACGAGTCCTTCATCCCGAGGGCGTTCAATCGGGCGAAGATTGCCATCCAGCAGCAGGAACTCTTCCTCCCCCTTATGAATGACGTGAACCAGCGGCATTTTGGGCTCCTGAAAATAAACAAAATATTTCAGCAGGCTGACGAACTCCTCGTACTGCTGATCGAGCATAAATTCATCCACTGCATACTCCGCCATCTCGCGGAGCTCCTGTTCATAGGACTGAAGCCGGAAGGTTATAAACCCATCCAGATTAAGCTCTGGCGCCTCGTTCAGGCATTGATATATGCCTTCGGACAGCTTGCGTCTGCGGCTCTGCCAGAAGTCCCCGGACGGGCCATCCTCTTTTTGCAGGAGCATCAAAAACCACTGCAGAATCCGCCCCGCTTCCTCCTCATCATCAAACTCGAATTCCGAGAACATTAACCGTGCAGCAATCTCCTGCTCTTTCTCTTCCATAATATAAGCAGTGACTGCTTCGGCAGTGAGCCGGCGCAGCGTGTCGGCTGATGCGGTCCAAGAGGACAGCGGAAGCTTGCCGGAGCACGTCCAAATCACGCGGTCATCCGAAGCGCTGAATGTGAATTTCAGCTGCTTGCATTGTTTATGTAGCTCTTTCTGCTTGTCTGACAATATACGGTGAAACGCCTTTTTCTCGTCTTCCGTCCGTGTACCGACAGAAATTCTGAACAGTTCCATGGAATCACTCCTTTCGAGTTCCCTTTTCAGTATATGGGGACCCGCTCGGGGATATACGGAACTCCTGCTTGGAAAAACAAGCAAGTCCGGAGAATATCTAATAAATGGCGTGCATACTAAACTATACTTTCTGATATCTGAATATAAAAAGGCGGACCGAGTTGCTCGGCCCGCCTTGCGGATCTTCATGAAGTATAAAATTAGTTCTGCATGACGAAGTCGCGCTCAACGGTGCTGTTATCTTCGAACACGCGCAGAATATCATACCGGGTGTTGCGTTGAGCCGGAATGTTGCCGGTCTCCCGAATCAATTGAATAATCGATTCAATATTGACCTTATACACGGCTCCTGCGGAGGAAACCACGTTCTCCTCCATCATCGTGCTGCCAAAGTCGTTGCAGCCGTAGCTGAGTGACAGCTTGCCGATTTCAGGTCCCATCGTTACCCAGGACGACTGCAGATTCGGAACGTTATCGATCGCTAAGCGACCGATGGCTACCGTCTTCAAGTACGCCTCCGGCGTTTCGCGCTCGCGCTTAAGGTTCGTATTGTCCGGCTGGAACGTAAATGGAATGAAGGCCAGGAAGCCTTTGGAATCATAACCGTTCTGAATGCATTCATCCTGCGCATCACGTACGCGAAGCATATGTAGCGCACGCTCTTCCATCGTTTCGCCCAGACCGATCACCATGGTAGCCGTCGTGTTCATGCCGACTTTATGGGCCGTTTGCATGACATCCATCCACTGGCGCCATGTGCCTTTCAGACGACTGACCTTTTTGCGGATACGATCATCCAAAATCTCGGCGCCGCCGCCAGGCAATGAGTCCAGACCCGCGCTGTGAAGCTCGCGCATCACCTCTTCGAGCGTAAGCCCGGAAATCTCCACCATTTTCATAATTTCCGCCGGGGAGAAGGAATGCATCGTGATGTTAGGGAACCGCTTCTTAATGTTGCGAAGCAGGTCGGTATAATAATTGAAAGGCAAATCCGGATTGACGCCGCCCTGCATCAGAATTTCAGTACCGTTCACATCCTCGGTTTCCTGAATCTTCTGGAAGATTGTTTCATCGGGCAGTACATAGCCCTCGGAAGAGCCGGGTCTGCGATAAAAAGCGCAAAAACGGCAGAATACATCACATATGTTTGTGTAATTGATATTCCGGCCGATAACAAATGTCGTGATAGGATCCGGATGCAGACGCTTTGTCATCACATCCGCCGCATGACCAATTTTCTCAATCTCATCACTTTCAAAAAGCGTTACGGTATCTTCCAGGTTCAAACGCTCACCGCGTAAAGCTTTATCCAATATACGGTTTACCGCACTCATTCTTGCAGCCTCCCTACTTAGAGCAAAATAACAAATCACCAGCAAAACATTTTCTATCTCATCCTACCACAATCCGGCATTAAAAACGACATCCCGTCCGTGACAGGATGCCGAATTCTATGATTTGGCAAATCTTTAGTAACTGGCAGCAAAAGCCCGATCCAGATCAGCAATCAGATCGTCCACATCCTCGAGTCCGACCGAGAAACGGAGCAAGCCATCCGTAATTCCGCGTTCATGCCGAACCTTGTCGCCCATGGCCGCATGCGACATCATTGTCGGATACGACAGGATGCTCTCCACGGCTCCCAGGCTGACCGCTACCAGCGGCAGCTTCACATGGTTCAGCACCTGCTTGGCGCGTTCGCCTGAGCCGACGTCAAAGGAGATGACCGCGCCATAACCGCTCGATTGCTTCTCATGGACTTCACGTCCCGGATGATTCAAGAGGCCAGGGTAGTACACTTGCTCAATGTCGCTTCTCCCTTGCAGCCAGGCCGCCAGCTTGGCCGCGCTTTGCTCGGAGTGGGCCATACGTGTGCTGAGCGTCTTCATGCCGCGCATAAGGAGCCAGGAATCCTGGACCCCAAGCACCGTGCCCAAACCATTTTGCAGCTGCTTCAATCGGTCTCCAAGCTTCTGGGTTCTGGCTACCGCGAGACCTGCCAGCACATCGCTGTGCCCGCCTAGGAATTTGGTCGCGCTGTGGATGACGATATCCACGCCGAATTCAATCGGACGCTGGTAAAACGGCGTCATGAACGTATTATCCAGCAGGGTAAGGAGGCCATGCTCCTTCGCCCAATCCGTCACCGCACCAATGTCGGTAATTTTCAAGGTCGGGTTCGAAGGGGTCTCCATATAGACGGCTTTCGTATTCGGTTTGAGGGCAGCCTTCACCTGATCCAGATCGGTCATGTCGACGAAGGTGCTCTCGATGCCCATACGGCTTAAAATGCTGGTCAGCAGGCGGTAGGTTCCTCCGTACACATCCTCCGTCACGATCATATGATCCCCTGCACTGAGCAGCATGAACGAGCTGGAGATCGCTGCCATACCGGAAGCATAAGCCAAACCGCGTACGCCTCCCTCCAAGAGGGCGATATAATCCTCCAGCGCCTGCCTCGTCGGATTGCCGGAACGGCTGTAATCGTGTTGCGGCGGGTTAAAGATGTCTTCATGATGAAACGTCGAGGCTTGATAGATCGGAACGCTTGAGGCGCCGGTTGCCCGGTCGATTTCTCCGCCGAAATGCAATAGTTTCGTCTCGAAACGGAGTTCTTCTTCGTGTCCCCGTTTAGCTGCTAACTGCTTGGTTTGCGTTTCCAAGCCGGATGGACCTTTATCGGTGCTCATTCTCCCGTGCTCCCTTCCACTTCAGCCATGGCTGCGCTCAGTGCAGCATCCAAATCCGCGATCAGGTCATCCGCATGCTCGATGCCGACCGAGAACCGGAGCAAGCGGTCATCCACGCCGATCGCTTCCCGAATCTCAAGCGGGATGTCCGCATGGGTCTGGACGGCAGGGTATGTCATCAGGGACTCGACGCCCCCCAGGCTTTCTGCGAACGCAATCAGCTTAATGTGCCGCAGCACGGGCTCCACATAGCGGGCGTCCTTCACCTTAAAGGAGAAGATGCCGGTGTTGCCGCTGGATTGACGATTCTGGACGTCATGTCCCGGATGATCCGGCAGGGCAGGATAATACACCTCGCTGATCGCTGGGTGAGTTGTCAAAAACGTTGCCACTGCGGTTGCATTCGTCTCGTGCCGATCCATGCGCAGCGCTAGCGTCTTCATTCCTCTCATCAGCTGATAGGAATCCGTCGGGCTTAACACCGCGCCGATGGAGTTATGAAGGAAAGCCATCTCCTCCGATAGTTCCTTGCCCTTTGTTACGATGATACCTGCCAGCACATCGTTATGTCCTCCCAAATACTTGGTGGCGCTATGTATAACGATGTCCGCCCCAAGCTCAATGGGTCTTTGGAAATACGGAGTCAAAAGCGTATTATCCACAATGCTGATCAGTTTATGGTGCCTTGCCCACGTACAGACGGCTTCGATATCCGTAATCATCATAAGCGGATTGGTCGGCGTTTCGATAAATACAGCCTTCGTGTTCGGCCTTCTTGCCCCTTCCAGCGCATCCAGGTCATTCGTATCCACGTACGTAGCCGTTACGCCGAACTTGGACATAATCCGCTCCAGCAGCCTATACGTCCCTCCATACAGATCCAGCGATACAATCAGATGATCCCCTTGACCGAACAAAGCAAAAATCGTCTGAAGGGCAGCCATGCCCGAGCTGCAAGCAAAGCCGGCATCGCCGGATTCCAGCTCGGCGCAGGCGTCCTCCAGTACCGACCGGGTCGGATTTTTCGTACGGGCGTAGTCAAACCCCGTGCTCTGGCCTAATTTGGGATGGCGGTATGCTGTAGCCTGATAAATCGGAAAATTCACGGCTCCGGTTACCGGTTCTTGCACCGAGCCGATCTGTGCCAGCCGGCTCTCTATATTAAAAGGTTTCTTCTCCATAGACAAACTCTCCTCCCGTACACTGCTATATTTGCGGACCAATATCGTATGGCGTTTCCTGATATACATAGTAATTGAGCCAATTAGTAAATAATAAGTTTGCATGCGCCCGCCATATGGACGGAGGTGTCCTTGTTGGATCATTATTCGGGTAATAGTTGCGCGGCAGCTCGATGTCCATGCCTTTGGCAACGTCCCGGTCATACTCCCACTTCAGAGAGTCTGCATCATACTCGGAATGCCCTGTGGCAAAAATCTGCTTTCCATCCCGGCTTGATACCAAATAAATGCCTGCTTCCTCGGACTCGGACAGGATGACCAAATCGTCAACGCCTGTAATGTCTTCGCGCCGAACTTCCGTATGACGGGAATGCGGAACAAAGAACATTTCGTCAAATCCGCGGAGCAGCTTGGTACATGTTTCATTGATCGTATGCGGAAATACGCCGAAGCATTTTTGCTCGAGGCTGTATTTCGGCACGCCGTAATGATAATAAAGTCCGGCTTGCGATGCCCAGCAGATATGGAGCGTGGAGGTCACATGCGTCTTGGTCCATTCAAAAATTTCAGTAAGCTCATCCCAGTAATTCACTTCTTCAAACTCCAACTGTTCGACCGGAGCTCCTGTAATGATCATGCCGTCAAAACGACGGTTCTTCACTTCTTCAAAGGTTTTGTAGAATGATTTCAGATGCTCAGCGGACGTATTCTTCGAAACGTGCGAACTCGGGTGAAGAAGGACAACATCCACCTGGAGCGGGGAGTTACCGATCAATCGCAGCAACTGGGTTTCCGTCGTTTCCTTGGTTGGCATCAGGTTCAGAATAGCGATCCGCAATGGGCGGATATCCTGATGAAATGCGTGACTCTCATCCATGACAAAAATGTTTTCTCCAGCCAGAACTTCCTTTGCCGGCAAGGCATCCGGAATTTTAATCGGCATCGTGGCTCACTCCTTCGAAATATGAAATGATACATCCATAAAAGCTGTGAGAAAGAGCGTTAGACTGTATAAACGCAAGAAGACCTTTCTCGAAGTAGAGAAAGGTCATCATATACGTATCACAATGCGCCTCTCTCATCTGTCAGACTATACAACGGCTTCGAAGAAGCGTCGTATCTCCTGCAAGAATTAGCACCGTGCGATGTTGCCGCCGGTTGCCGGGTTTCATAGGGCTAGTCCCTCCACCTGCTCTTGATAAGATTTCGCTTTATTCAGTTGTCTTAAATTGTTCGTAATTGATACTTACTTTAAATCATTCCCAATTTTTCGTCAAGAACCTTTTCATAAAGTCCGTCACACTTCACCGAAGGTTTCCATACCCTGTACAAATGGCCCTTGGCTGCACCGGATTTCAACTTGAAAGGTCCTACACCCGGCGTTATACTAGACAAGTGCTGTTTAAAACCGAGTATGAAAGAGGTGACATGGAAGATGGACGGTGACCCGAGCCAGAAACTGGATGCACAAGACGCACAACCGCATAGGATTAAGATCAGCTTACCGGCAGAGGGCGGCGTTATTTTTCATGCGCTTTTTATCGTATTCTAACCTTCCTTGATTATGCCCGTATACCGGTGGGCTGATATCCTGTGCCTTTACTGCTTAACCAAGCAGCTTGTATTTGAAAAAGGAGTGATATCAGATGAAAATCCGGTTGGTCGATTCGGGCGTATTTACCCCTATTGATGACATCGAAATGACGCTGACACCTCCGGCCAGCGGCTTCTACTGGCTGGATGCGGACGTGGATGATTTAGCCGAACTGCAGCCCCTCTTCTCCCTGCATGATCTTGCGGTTGAGGATTGCCTCAGCGAAGAGGAGCAGCGTCCCAAAATTGAAATATACGAGAGCCACTATTTTATCGTCGTGAACAGCATCCGGTTTGACGACGAAGAGATTTTCCTTCGGGCATTGAATGTTTTCCTGGGCAGACATTTTATTATTACGGTGACCAAGCAAAAGATCCACGAGCTTCGCACCGTTAAACCGCTTCTCTGGGAGGATGAAGTCAGCACGCCTGACCGCTTCCTCTATCTCTTGATCGATCTCGTGACGGACAACTATTTCTCCGTTGGGGACCGCATCGAGGCGCGGATTGAAAAGCTGGAGGAAGACATTCTGATGCATACCAAAAAATCCCACCTAAGCGAGATCATCGGTCTGCGAAGCGAGATTCTTTGGTTGAAAAAGGTGCTTGGACCGCAGAAGGAAGTTATCAATACGCTGAACAAAAAAGATCTCCGGCTAATCGATGACCAGCTGCAAAAATATTTCAGCGATATCTATGAAAATGCTGTGAAAATTTCCGAAACATTCGAGACTTATCGGGATCTCATGGGGAACCTTCGAGAGGCTTACCAATCCAGTATCGCCAATCGGGCCAATGAAATCATGCGCGTGTTTACCGCCATTACAACGATCTTCATTCCACTGACGCTGATTACGGGCATTTACGGCATGAACTTTGACAATATGCCTGAGCTTCACTGGGAATATTCTTATTATGTAGTTATAGGCGTCATGATTTCTGCCGGTGCTCTCATGTTTTATCTGTTCCGTAAGAAAGACTGGATATGAAAATACCGAAAGAATCAGGACGGATCTCCTTGCTTACAAGGGAATCCGTCCTGTTTTCGTTAGCTGGAATTAGCCTGCGTTCGCTTTACCAGGTTCTTCTCGCCGGAAGCGAATCCTTATCAGGCGCAGCCGCTCATACAGCTTCTCCGTTCCGCCAATCTCGTCTATCTCTCCATTTCGGGCTTGTCCTTCTCCATATACCCGTTGTAATACGGGTTTAAGAAACGTATCGCCCAGTTCTTCAAAAGCCTTCCATACCGTCGCCTGCTCTGTAGCCGTCATCGTATTCAGCTCAACCTCCAGCAGCTGCTCCGTATCATACCCTTCCTTCTCAAGGCCCTCCAATTCCTCAACCAAATCTCGACGAGATAACGAAGTGCGTTCTTCCAGCTGGGTCAGCGAAGCTCCCTCAGCTATGCCAAGCAGCATCGTACGGCGGATTCGGAAGCGGTCCAGCTCTTGCTTGTATCGCTGCTCCTTCTGCTTATACAGCCAGGACAAGAACACCTCTTCCTGCAGCTCCTTATCAACCCAATCCAGTGGAAAGGTTGTGGTTCGCTCGATTCCTGTCGTGATCTCCAGCCACTCCGCCCCATGCTCTGAAGACTTGCTGATCCCGATTCCCGGAAGCTGCAGCAGCTCTTCCTCATTCTGAGGGATGAAGGCGCTAATCATGCGCAGCACCCGATTGCTGGCAATGAAATAAGGTGCTTTTCTTCCGGAGGCCGCCTTTCTCCTGCGCCAGGCACACAGCTCCGTGTACAGCTCCTCCGAGCCATACAGCTCACTGTAGCACTGCAGCTTCTGCACACCAAGATTCTTGCCTCCAGTCTCTCCCGGTTCGTGGAATACCCCCTCCACAAGCGGCCGGAACCCCTCTCCAAGCTTCTTCGCTAATTGATGTCGGTACACGTACAATAACTCATTCCATGAGTTTCCTTCATACCACTCATCATCGAATACTTCGCCGTCCGCTTCCATGTTCCGCCAACCGAGCCGCCATCCTCCCTCTTCCTCACCGATCCATACTTGAGCAGAACGGAGGTGACCTGACTCATCCGCTCCGCTCATCTGATTCATGAATACAATTTGCATCCCTCGAATACCTCCCGTTTACGCATTCAGCACAACGATGGAACAACGCAAAAAAAGCACCTCTCCTCCGCCGCAGCGACAAAGAAAGGTGCTTCCCGTTCCATACGTTATACTGTTGAATTCATAATACCATAATCTGTAATAAAATCAAACCCATTTTGGCTCACTCTATATAAGAAATAAAGTTAAGCTTGAACGCTCTTGGCCTCATCTACTGCCAGCTTGGCCAACGCCAATGCGCCGCAGAGACCTGCGTTATCGCCGAGCATCGGCGGAACGATGAATTGATCAATCCCGTCATGAAGGCTTGGATGCTGTACATATCCGGCCAGCAGCTCCTGAAGCTTCGTGCGGATCAGCGGGAACAGCTGCTCCTGCTTCATAACGCCTCCGCCCATCACGATTCGCTGAGGGGACAGAATGAGGACATAATTCATCAGCGCTTGTGCCAGATAATAAGCCTCCATCTCCCAAGCCGGATGATCCGGCGTCAATTCCACACCGGGAACTCCCCAACGTTTGCCAAGAGACGGTCCGGCTGCAAGCCCCTCCAGACAGTCTGCATGATAAGGACAGGTCCCTTCATACCGGTCTTCCGGATGGCGGCGCACATAAATATGCCCCATCTCCGGATGAGACAATCCGTGGATCAATTCACCAGCTACCACGGCGCCTGCTCCTACTCCCGTTCCGATGGTGATATACAGACAGCTATCCAGTCCCTGGGCAGCTCCCCATGTATATTCTCCAAGAGCTGCTCCGTTTACATCGGTATCAAACCCTATCGGAATATGAAAACGCTCTTCCAATGCTTTGACAATATTGTAATTGCTCCAATGCGGCTTCGGTGTGGTTGTAATGCAGCCATAAGTCGGGCTGCCCTTCACCGGATCAATCGGTCCGAAAGAACCGACTCCGATCGACTCTATATCCTTATCAGCAAAAAAGTTAAAGACGTTTGCCATGGTTTCTTCCGGGGTTGTTGTCGGGAAGCTCACTCGCTCCACAACCGTTCCATCCTCCATGCCCACGCCGCAAACGAACTTGGTTCCTCCTGCTTCAATTGCTCCAAGTAAACTCATGCTTCTTCCATCCTCTCCACGATGTGCTGTGCCTTGTTCTCTATATAGTTGCTAACAAGCTCTATTCGAAGCATATGTAAACATTGTGCTCCCGTCAAGTCTGCCCGCCTCTTTCTCTGCTTCTGCCCGTTCCTGACGCGGCCAGTAACAGCCATGAGAACAAAATAATGACCGCCGTCCACGCCCACGCCAGCCCGCTCTCGCCATTGCTTACCGCAACGTAAATCGCTGTGGGCAGCGTTTGCGTAACGCCTGGTATATTGCCTGCAACCATCCAGGTTGCCCCAAATTCCCCTAAACCTCTGGCAAAGGCCAGTATGAACGCCGAAATCCCCGCCCTGCGAACAAGCGGCAGCGTAATCCAGCGAAGCACCTGCCATTCGCCGGCTCCAGCCGATCGCGCCGAATCCTCAAGTTCCGGGTCCACGGACTCAAAGCCCACCCGCATGCTCTGATACACAAGTGGAAACGAAACCACTATTGCCGCTATGACCGCGGCACCCCAACTAAAAATGATGGGCCTGGCAAACAGCCATTCGGCAGCTGAGCCTATCCAGCTGTTTCTGCCCAGCATGACAAGCAGAAGAAAGCCAACTACCGTAGGCGGAAGCACGAGCGGAAGCATCAGCAGCGTTTCTACCGCCGTCTTGCCGACAAACGAGCGCCGGGACATCCAGCGCGCTGCTGCTGATCCCAGTATAAATGCAATGATGCTGGACAGCAGTGATGTTTTTATCGACAGCCATACCGGCATCCAGAACATTTCGGTCGTGGTCACGGCGACGCCTCCGCTACCTCAAATCCAGCCTCCGTGAAGATATCCTTGATCTCGGGTTTCCGCATAAATTCAAGGAGCGCCTCAGCCTCCTGCGGATGCTTGGCATTATCGGGAACCGCTGCAGGATATTCGATTGGTTGGTGCTTGTCCGGATCGACCTCAAGCGCAAGCGCTGCCTTGGTGGAACTCTTCAGATCGGTTTTGTACACAAAACCGGCGTCCGCATTCCCCGACTCTACATAAGCCAGAACTTGCGTCACGTCCTTGGCATACACCGCCTTGGATTCTACATCATCCCAAAGGCCTTCATTCTGAAGAGCCTCCTTGGCATATTCTCCGGCCGGTACAGTATCCGGCTGCCCAATGGCCAGAACGCGCACTTCGGGTTTTAATAAATCCGGTAATTGCTTCACGTTCTGTTTGCCGACAGGCTCAATCAGCACCAATGCATTTCGAAACATCAACTGAACCGCATCGGATTGCACGATCCCCTTCTCGACCAATCGATCCATCGGCTCCGTTGCCGCGGATATAAACAAATCTACGGGCGCCCCTTGCTCAAGCTGTTGTCCAAGAGAGCCCGAACCGCCGAAATTATAACGCAGCGTAACATTCGGAAACTCCGTTTCAAATCGTCGTCCGGTCTCTTCCAGACTGTATTTGAGGCTTGCCGCTGCCGAAACCATAACTTCCACCTTCTTCTCGGCCCCTGAGGGCTGTTTAGAGGTATCGGTTGAAGGAGACTGATCGGAGGCACATGCCGATATAAGAAGCAGTGCCCCGAGCAGTAAGCCGGTCAAGATTGATTTTCTTCCGAAATTAAATCGTCTCCACATGACTAGGAAACCACCGCCACCCCAAAAAGATGACCGAGGCTCTTCATCTCAAGCTCCTCCAGTTTGGTTAATGCACGTTCGTGATCCACGCTTAAGCGGCATAGATCCAATTCGCACTCCATGGGAACCTCGCAATGGATTTCGGCCAAAGCCCGGGACAGATGCAGCATTTCCAGATCCGCCTCGATCTTGGTGCGGACCCCTTTGGTCAGTGAATCCAGATTCGCAAGAATGCCTTCCACGGATTCATACTCCTGAATCAGCTTGACTGCCGTTTTCTCGCCAATCCCGCGTACGCCCGGATAATTATCGCTCGTATCTCCCATCAGGCCTTTCACATCGATAACCTGTCTTGGAGAAAGTCCTTTTTCGGTATACAACGTTTCCGGGGTATAGTGCATATAATTGCCGTGTCCCTTTTTCATAATAATGACGGAAGTCGAATCGTTCACGAGCTGAAGCAGATCGTGGTCCCCCGACAGGATCATGACATTCATGCTATCCCCGTACCGTCTGGCCAGCGTACCGATGCAATCATCGGCCTCATAGCCCACGACGCCCAGGTTCGGAATTCCCAGACATTCCGTCACATCGCGCACCAACGAGAACTGCGGAACCAGATCATCCGGCGCTTCCGGACGATTGCCTTTATACGACGCGAACTGCTCTGTACGAAATGTTTTTGAACCCATATCCCAGCAGCACGCCACATGGGTAGGCTGAAATTTATCGATAGCATCCCACATATACCGCAGGAAGCCGTAAATCGCGTTGGTCGGCACACCCGCTTTGGTTCGACGGATATAGCCGCTTGAGGCGGTTGCATAGTAAGCACGAAATAATAAAGCCATCCCGTCTACAAGCATTAAGGATGGTTGTTGATTGGGTATCACAGTCATGATCGCTCCTAACTTTAACTTCTCTGATATAACCTTAAATATACCTTGTCATTATACCATATCCCTATATACACTTGGGCTTGTCATAAGGTATTTCTTTGAATTTCCTATCATTGGCTGTTCATAAGAAAAACGTCTATCGACGTACTTTCTCAGTAGACAGACCGCATTTAGCGGAAGTTTTTCTTGCGATATAGAATTTCATCAGCGCAGCTAGATAACTTATAAATTCTATATCTATAACAAAAACGTCTATCGACGTACTTTCTCAGTAGACAGACCGCATTTAGCGGAAGTTTTTCTTGCGAGATAAGGATGCTAAGCCTCGGATGTTTATACTTTCTTATCTCTTTAAACAAAAGAGCATCCCGGCGGTCGAAAGACCTTGGGATGCTCTACCTTCATCAGCAGAAGAATGTGTAAATGCCGGATATTTGCTTTCAACAATCGGGGTACATCAGCTCTTTTAACCGGCCTTTATTGTGCCTGTCTTTGCCTCCGGCCAAAAAAAGGCCATTCTACTTCTGCCATGAATCCTGATATTGTTCCGCCTTGAAGCCGACGGTCACTTTACTCCCGTCCGTCACGATCGGACGCTTAATCAATCTACCGTTGGACGACAACAGTTCGATCTTCTCCTCATCGGAGAGCCCAGGCAGCTTGTCCTTCAGATTCATTTCCTTGTAGACCTCGCCGCTCGTATTGAAAAATTTCTTCAGCTCCAGGCCGCTCTTGGCGATAAGGTCGGCTAATTCTTCCTTCTGTGGCGGTTGTTCAAAAATATTTTGAAGTTCCAGCTCATGCCCTTCGTTCTGCAGCCATTTGACCGCGTTACGGCATGTCCCGCATTTCGGGTATTGATATACTTTCAGTTTGCTCATTCGATACGTTCTCCTTCTGGTGTTGTAAATGTTAAGTAGATTAGGTGGCAGCTTCTTCCCCAAGCACTGATCTTAGAGACTTCATATCCTCAGGAAGCGGAGCCGTGAATACCATCGTTTCCCCCTCAATCGGGTGAACCAATGTCAGGCTTGCGGCATGCAGCGCCTGCCTGCCCATATAGCGGTCCAGCCCCATGATCGTTGCGGTTTCCAGATCTACTGGCCCGGCGCACACATCGGAAGCAGCCTCCGTCCCGTCTGATAGTAACTCCCGATCGCTGTAAACCGGATGCCTGTACATCTGGTCTCCAATCAATGGACAACCGATGCTAAGCATATGCACCCGAATTTGATGGGTACGGCCCGTTTCCAGCTTTAATTCCACCAAGGATGCCGAAGGGTAAGTCTCGCATACCTTAAACCGCGTAAGCGAAGGATATCCTTCGGGAGTTACGATGCGGCGGTGGGGCTCTAAAGGGTCCCGATCAATCGGACCGTCAATATCGCCCGAGGGCAAAGCAGGCTTGCCATGAACCAATGCTACATACCTCTTGTCAACCGTGCCGGCTATCATTTGTTCGGAAACATGCTGGTGAATATATGCATTCTTCGCGACCACCAACACGCCGGAAGTCTCCTGGTCCAGCCTGTGAACCGCTCTGAACCGGTATTTCCAGCCCTTCTCCTGCCAATAGTGAACGACGCCGTTCGCCAGCGTGTCCGTATAATGCCCATGCGTCGGATGGACAATGATCCCCGCCGGCTTGTTCAGAACAAGCAAATGTTCATCCTCGTACAGAATATGAAGGTTCATCGGCTGGGGCAGCATATCGTCCGATCGTTCCTGCTCCATCCGGATTTCGATCAGATCTCCGGCATGCACGTTAACGCTAATGTATACACGGGTCCCGTTCAGCATGATGCCCTGCTCAGTCAACTTGAGGCGCGACAGCAGCTTACGGGATACCCCCATACGTTTTTGCAAAATGGTCTTAAGCTGCATGCCGTCTTCCTGTGGGGACACGACATAACTGATTGGTGGATAATACAAACTCATGAATTACCGAAACACCTTTCCGCTTCGCTCATATTCGACATCCGGAATCCCGGCGTGCACATTGGCTGCCCGTGCAGTCACAAAAAAATAGTCGGACAATCGGTTCAAATACCGGCGGACCTCCGGATTGATTTCCGTGGTTCGCTGCAGCGAAACGGTCAACCGCTCGGCGCGACGGCATACGGTCCGACATACATGAAGCAGCGAAGACAACGCGCTTCCGCCTGGCAAGATGAAACGCTCAAGCGGAGGGTTCTTCTCCTCGAAAGCATCCAGCCATACCTCCAGATTGTCCACAAGCTCGGCGCTTACCTTGAGTTTATCCTCTCGAGGTCTCGCATAGGCCAGATCCGAGCCGCAATCGAACAGTTCATGCTGGATTCGAACGAGCTGAAGATGCAGCTCCTCAAAGTCGGCTTCCTTGGCCAAAAACACGGCCTGACCGACAAAGCTGTTCAATTCATCAATCGTGCCATACGCTTCTATGCGCGGATCATCCTTGGGCACACGACCGCCAATAATTGAAGTTTCCCCTGCATCTCCCGTTCTCGTATATACCTTCATCACATTATCCTCCATTTCATCGTCCGATCCTTATTCATGAACTCCATATTTCTTAAGATTATAGAATTTATAGTTTCAGCGAAGCTGAGCAATTCTATAATCGCAAGAAAAACTTCCTTTAACCGCGGTCTGTCTTCTGAGAAAGTACGTCGATAGACGTTTTTCTTATTATGCTCAACTATAGCATAATTTCGAATCAGGGTCCCTCTCCGCCGGAATAAGCCCAGGCCAATCATGATTCCGGGACGTTTTTTTTCGTCAGAGAGAATCATTTAAACGCAAACAAGGCTGATCCGTGAGGCATCTAGCCCCAGGAACAGCCTTGTATTATTCAATCAGATCGTATTTTATAGTTTCTTTTTGGGATGGGCCTTCATATATTCGTTGATCTTCAAATCGAGCAAACTGCTGATCTCGATGACAATCTCCGACGTGAAGGACTGCTCTTCCAAAAAAATTTGTTCCATCTTTCGGCGAAGCATGTGAATTTCGTCTTCCAGGGTAATTTCCTGAGGAGTGGATTTGGCTGATTTAATTGACCATTTACCGTGATCATTGTCTTCGGCCGTATAGTCACCACGGTAGTTTGACAATTCATAATCACAAAACACTGGTGATCCCTCCTTGGAAAGTAAAATTCTGCCCCCAAAATAAAATTATAACATATATTTTGCCAATGGAAAGTGATTTTTTTGTTAATTCAAGGAAAAAGTCCAACGATTTCCTTGCCTACTTTATTTTTTCCACAAAATTGCCCATTCTCTCCAAAGCCTCATTCAGTTGGGCAATGGATGTAGCATAAGAGCAGCGGATGAATCCTTCCCCGCCAAGACCGAATGCGGTGCCCGGTACGGCAGCCACCTTCGCCTCGGTCAGCAAGCGCTGGGCAAATTCGTCCGAGCCGAGTCCCGTTGACTTGATGCTCGGGAATGCGTAGAACGCTCCCTGCGGTTCGTGGCAATCCAAACCAATCTCCCGCAGCCCTTGAACCACGAGTCTGCGCCGCTGGTTGTAGGATTCAACCATTCGATCCTTTTCCCCCATGCCGTTGCGCAATGCTTCGAGTGCGGCGACTTGCCCCATTGCGGGTGCACACATGACCGTATACTGGTGGATTTTCAGCATGGCGCCGATCAGATCCGAATGGGCACACACATACCCCATACGCCAACCGGTCATAGCAAACGCCTTCGAGAAGCCGCTCACCAGGATGGTGCGGTCCATCATGCCTGGCATCGAGGCAAAGCTGACGTGCTTGCCTTCATACGTGAGCTCGGCATAGATTTCATCGGAGATCACAATCAGATCGTGTTTTTCTACCACTTCTGCAATGGGCAGCCAATCCTCGTAGGTCATGATCGCTCCTGTCGGATTGCTTGGGTAGCACAGGATCAGAATCTTCGATTTGGGGGTGATCTGCGCTTCGAGCGCCTCGGCCGTCAGTTTGAAATGATGCTCTGCCGTCGTTTCAATACCAACGGGCACCCCACCACCGATTGAAGCAATCGGCGAGTATGAAATGTAACACGGCTCGGGAATCAGAATTTCATCTCCGGGAACAATCAAGGCACGCAGTGCCAGATCAATCGCTTCACTGCCGCCTACGGTTACGATCATTTCATTGGCAGGATTATAGGTCACGTGGAAACTGTCGTTCAAATATTCCGCGATCGCCTCCCGCAGTTCCGGCATACCGGCATTGGACGTATATCCTGTAAACCCGCGCTCCAATGAATACACGCAGGCTTCTCGTACATGCCACGGCGTTACAAAATCAGGCTCACCCACACCAAGTGTGATAATATCCTTATTTCCACTGACAAGATCAAAAAACTTCCGAATTCCGGAGGGTTGAATGTCCCTGACCCTAGGCGCCAAATAGGAGCTCATCGATTTCCTGTTATTTTCTGCAAGCTGCTGTTCGTTCACAATCATAGCACACGCTTCCTTTACGGCGAGATCAGGAGACGATTGTCTTCTTGACGTTCTTCAAAAATAATCCCGTCTTGTTTATATTTTTTTAGAATAAAATTCGTTTTGGTCGATAATACAGAATCGATAGGTGACAGCTTCTCCGAAACAAAGTTGGCCACCTCACGCAAGTTTCCGCCTTCCACTTCAACCAGCAAGTCGTAGGCGCCAGACATAAGATAGACCGACTTCACCTGCGGGAATAAATAAATCCGTTCCGCAATTCCTTCAAAGCCTCTTCCGCGCTCAGGTGTAATTTGAACCTCGATCAGCGCCGTAACCTTCTCATCTTCCACCTTGCCCCAGTTGACAACGGTCGCATACTTGACAATGACGTGATCTCGTTCAAGCTCCGCAATGGAGGTCTTTACTTCTTCCTCATCTACGCCGAGTAGAGTAGAGAGTAGAGCCGGCGATCTTCTCGCGTCTTCTTTCAGCAGGTCAAGCACCTTCAGTTTCAATTCGCTAAGCTCTTCCATATACGTATCCTCCAGCACTTATTCCGAATAACCGCTCTTCATACATGATATTTCGGAACAGAGATTAATACTTATATTACAATAACTTACACGGGATGTGCAAAAAAAAATACCGATGCATCTCCGAAGCAACGGCTGCGGGTGTCATCGGCGTATCGATTGAGTTAACCATGGGATCATTGGGTTACATTATTAGAAGTAGGCGCGACATTGGTGGCATGCGGTGCGACATTCGGATGATGCGCGAACGCGCCCATGCTGGAAGTTTTTTGATTAATGGTTTCCCGCGTTTTTTGCAGCGACTGCTGCGCTTGCTTAAACTGCTTGTCCACATCGTATTTCAATGCATGCCGAGGCGTAGTATACATGTTCTGCTGCTTTAGCATATTAAAAAACTCGCCTTGCAGTCTCAGTGTATCCGCAGTCAGATCCGTAAACATTTGACGCACCTCAGGGCAAGAGGCTTCCGTTGTGGCTGTCGTATACTCTCGAACGGCACGTTTCAGCTCTCCCAGAATAGGGCTAAGCATATCCTCTTCGGGCAGGTATGAAGATCCATTAGGGGTTACCATAAGTCGTTCCTCCTTAACAATTTTGCTTCCTGGTCTATAAATCTCCTCTTATTGAGGCTGCGTCGGCGCGATATTGCTGTGAATCTGCAGAGCGTTCACCAAGGTGTCCAGATGCTGCTCATGGCGTTTTACGAATCCCAGCAGCGCCTGCTGGATTGCTGGATTCTGACTGGCTGCGGCTGTCGCGGCACAATGCTTGGCCAGCATGGTTTCGTTGGAGATGCAATCTGCAATATAGTCCAGTTCTTTTGAGGTTAGAGGCTGTAATTGCTGATTAGGTATCATCTTTGCGTTTGTTCCCCTTTCCATTTAGGTTGCACAGGAGCTAGTATGCCACCTATATAAAAATCTATGTCGTGAGATGTCATTAAAAACGAATGGAACGTCCAAACTAATAACGATGTGACAATGAGGGGGTGAGGGACATGTTACTGACCGGCGGAATAACGCCCTGGAAATATTTAAACACTGAACCTGTAAAAAAATACCCCGGTCTATCAGAACAGCTCAGCTGTGATGTGCTCATAGTCGGCGGCGGCATAAGCGGGGCGCTGATGGCCTATGTGCTGACCATGCAAGGCGTGGATACCGTCCTACTGGAGAAAAAACGCGTATGCGAAGGCAGCACATCCGCCAATTCGGGGCTGTTGCAATTCTCTAACGATTGCCCTCTATCTGATCTGATCCAACAATTTAACGAACAACGGGGCTCCTCCTTCTACATGATGTGCAGACATGCGGTACGTCGGATCACCGAAATCGCAAATCATCTGTCCAGGGATTCCGGCCTGATCACGCGAAGCAGCCTCTACTATGCCAGTACCCCCCAAGATGTGGGCATGATTCGGCATGAGTATGACCTGCTCAAACGGAAGGGCTTCGATGTGGAATACTGGGGCCGCGAGCATGTGAAGGCTAACTTCCCGTTCTCAAAAGAAGCGGCCATCTATGCCCGCGGCGATGCCGAAGTCGATCCGTATCGTTTCGGGCATAATCTTCTCCAAGATGCCAGCGATCGTGGGCTGCGAGTTTACGAACATAGCGAAGTGAAGGAAACACGGTATACCGACAGCGACGTCACCGTCTTAACCGATCAAGGAAGCGTTCTGGCCAGGAACGTCATCTGGGCCACCGGGTATAGCACCCAAGAATGGAAGCCTGATTATCAAGCGGAGCTGCTCAACACCTATGCCATCCTGACGGAGCCGGTATCCGATCTGTCTTCATGGTATGAGCGCGCATTCATATGGGAAACAAACCGCCCTTATCTCTATTTCCGGACAACGCCGGATCAGCGAATCATAGCCGGAGGGCTGGATGAGCCCCTGCCTCCTTCCGGCAAACCAGAAGAGTACGCTGAACCAAGAAGCCGGAGATTGCTAAATGAAATTCATCAGCTGTTCCCCCATATGACGGATTTGAAGATCGCTTGCAGTTGGGCCGGCGTATTTGCCACAACCAAAGACGGCATCCCGCTGATCGGCAGACACCCGAAATATCCGCACAGCTACTTTATCGAGGTGTATGGCGGAAACGGGACCGTATACAGCATGATCGCTGCGGATCTGCTGGCCGAGACGATTGCAGGACGTGAGCCCGAAGAACTGAAATGGTTCTCCCTGACACGCCCAATGGACCTTAAGATGTCATAAAATAATAGAAGGTATCTCCAAGCAGGCCATGCAGCCTTGGAGATACCTTCTTTGCGTGTGTACGGATTGCGATCTAACGCAGTCGTTTGTTTATCAGCAAACCGTTCGTCACTAGAGGAACGCTTTTGATCCGCGGGATATGATTAGGCTTTAGGTGACTTGACCTTTGGAAGGAAACAGCTTTCGTATAAACAGCCACGATCCGATAGGGGACGCCCCCAGGAACAACAGCAGCAACGTCACCGTTAACGTGTCCTGTCTAAATGACAGGACAAGAATAAACACAAGCAGACCCGTAATTCGGCCTATGGTTAGACTGAGCTCCCGCAGCACGACCAGTTCCACCCGCTTCTCCACGTTTTCCTGATTCACTCCCATAAGATCAAAGCTGGCCGATATAGCCGGCATCATATACAGCGGAATGAACAGCGACGTCCCGATTCCCAGCACCAGCAGCGTCGTATAGTTGACGGCAAACAGCAGCGGCAAAATGACCAGCAGCATCAATATCGAACCTACCAGCATGCCGGTTTTTCGAAATTTGGGCTTGAACCACTTCCCGCAGGCCCAGTAGCTGACCAGCGAAACCGCCGAAGTAATCAATGCATATTGCCCCAGCTTCGATTCCTGGTCCGTCGCCACAAATACAAGGAGCGTAATGAGAAAGGAAAACACACCTTCTCTGATACCCTGAACGGCCAAGCCGAATACCGCGTATTTCCAAACGCCGCCCTCTTTGAGCCGGCTTAACCCCTCCAGCCAATGGTAGTCGCTCTGGACCGGCCGTTTTCGCAGAAAAAAGCTCAGCACCACCGTCGCGGCGAAGATGACCATCGATACGGTAAAAATAAACCGGTAGCCTTGATCCCCATGCATCATCGTGATGATCCAGCCCGCCAGCCACGGACCGATAATCCCCGTGATGGAGCCCAGGAGTCCGATCCAGCCATTAAACCAGTCCCGATTCTCCGCGCTCGAAATCTCAAAATAGACCACATTAAAGGCTAACCAGAACAATCCTAATGACACGCCGAACAGCAAGCCGAGAGGCCAAATATAATGGACGGCGTCCCGCCCTGCCCACAGAACGCATAAATAAAACAGGCCTGACACCGCAATTCCCAGGCGAAGCGCATTCATTTTGTTATGCTCCTTCACCCATTTGCCGGCGGCCCAGAACGTCAAGCCCAATGCGACCTGCTGAGCAATCGTGAACCAACCGAGCATCGTATAATCCTGACGGCTTTTCCATAGGTATACATTAAGGAACGTGCCCGACAATGCACTCGATAAGATAAACAACCCATGAACTGATAACAGAAGTATAGCCTGGGGGTCCTTTGTCAACTTCATATACAGTTCCTCCCTCGCCCTCACACTTGAAGTCCACGGTATTTTACCCCTCTAATCCCCACTTCATGAACAAAAAAAAGGAAACCGCCGATAGCAGTTTCCTTAAATTCGCGCGGATCGGCACACAGCGCCTTTCCGTAAACTCTATTCCTTTTTTTGGATAAAGCTCTTGATCATCCGAAGCCGGTCATTCTCTGCCAGATTATACTGTACATGGAAGCATCCAGGGCACACATATACGTTTAAATCATATGGCGGCTGAAGGATAGGGCCTTGAATCAAGGCTGCGTTAACCGGCTGAAAGCCTTCCCCGCTCACGTGCTGCGTTCCGGCATGAAGCATATACTCCCTGCAATGCAAGCACTCGGGAACTTCCTCTTGCTGGTCCAGAATCCCCTCTACGGTCTCCTCAAATGCAAATAGGTCGTGATCCTCCCCGTACTTGTCCACGGTTCGAAGCGAGGACAGCGATTCATGGTCGGATCCCCAAATACGTTGAAGATCACCTGCCTCCTCATCGGAAGCCTCATAATCCTCTTCATATTCCTCCGGATCGTCCTGTGTTTCCTCGTCTTCCAATGCGATATTCAATGTACGGTAGCCTTTCAGTTCGTTCGCACAATGAGGACAAGTATCTTCGGGACCTATCTCTTCATCCCACACAATCTCACTTTGGCACCATGGGCAAACCGTCGGTTCCATCGATCATTCATCCCTTTCTTATTCAAACGGCCATGGGTGGCCCTGTTAACTTTATTTTTATTGAGACATCAAGTATACAATACCCGCCACAAAAAAAATCAAGGCGGCCGCAAACAATATCCGCGGTAAATATTTCATCGTCCTTTTCCTCCCGAAGCCCCTAAATGATGCTCGCTCCAATAATGTAAGATAAAGATACGGTGATAAGAAGTACGATCAAGCCCACTGCTCGATTATCCTTGCCAATCTCTTCATCGACCGAAAAAACGGGCGTCAAGAACTCAAGCAACCAATAAGCCAATAAAAGCAGTATAAACCCGAAGAACGACCATTTAATCATGCCATAAATGGACGTATTGGCCGTTATGCTGTACCGCATCACGTTACAAATGCCAAAGATTTTCCCGCCGGTCGCCATGGCCGCCGCAACATTTCCTTTGCGTATTTCATCCCAGCAATTGTACTTGGTAACCAATTCAAAGCAATACAAGTAAACAATAAGTGCAAGTATCGCAACCGAGAAATAGCCGACGAGCACCCCGAGTGGATGGGTCAGCAAATGATCAATCGCTTCCGTCATTACCTTATTTCCTCCCTGATATAAACGGGATGCGGCACCTTTCGCATCCCGTCGTTCTGAACCCTATGATGATATGTTATACGATTGAAGGAGAAAACGGTTCCTGATTTCTTACTTTCCTTACTTCAACTCGGCAATGGTAACGCCATTGCCGCCTTCGCCGTAATTACCTAAACGATGACTCTTAACATGCTTGTGCTTGCGCAAATAATCCTGAATTCCGGTTCGCAAGATCCCGGTGCCTTTGCCATGAATGATGTAAATCTGACCCAAGTTCCCCAGAAATGCCTCATCAATGAACCGATCCACCTCAATCAGCGCCTCTTCCAGATTCGCGCCTCTTAAATCCAGCTCATTCCGGATGTTGGTATCGCGAGTCCGTTTCAAGACGGTCGCATGCTGTTTCGGCGCCTGTTTAGCGTTTGCTGCCGGATTCGACAGCAGCTCCAAATCATCCAGCGACACCTTCATCTTCATGATGCCGAGCTGAACAACCGCTTCCTTCGAGCCGGCCATTTCCACGACATGCCCTTTCTGATTCAGGCTGAATACCCGAACCTCGTCTCCAGGCTCAATGCTGCGCTGCTGCTTCGCTGAACGCTGGCCAGCCGTCTTCTTGCCTTGCTGCGGTTCGGCATCATCCAAACGCTTTCTGGCAGCAATCAGCTTATGCTCCTTAACGGAAGCCCCTTCTTCTTGGGCAATCTTGCGCAGATCCGCGATGATTTCCTCGGCCTCACTCCGAGCCTTGTCCACGATCTGTCTCGCCTCTGCACGAGCTTTATCCACCAGCTTGTCCTTCTGCTCTTCCAGCTTCTGAAGCTCGTGCTGGTGACGAAGACGCAGGTCCTCCATTTCCTTCCGAACCTGCTCCGCCTTCTCACGTTCTACTTCCGCGGTGTGACGGTTCTCTTCGAGGGATGCAATCATATGCTCCACCCGTTGATCCTCTTCCTTGACTTCGCCACGGGCAAATTCCAGAATGGATCCCGGCAATCCCAAACGTTCTGCAATGGCAAACGCATTACTGCGTCCAGGTACGCCTACCAGCAGCCGGTAGGTCGGGCTTAGGGTATTGATATCGAACTCCATGCTGGCGTTAATCACGCCTTTGCGTTCATATGCATAAGCCTTCAATTCAGAATAGTGCGTCGTCGCAATCATGCGGCAGCCCATGCGGTGGATATGCTCCAGGATGGAAATCGCCAGAGCTGAACCCTCCGCAGGGTCGGTCCCCGCTCCAACCTCATCAAGCAGCACCAGACTCTTCGGCGTCATCTGGCTTAATATTCGGATGATGTTCGTCATATGGCTGGAGAAGGTACTGAGGCTCTGTTCAATGCTTTGCTCATCACCAATGTCCGCATAGATCGCATCAAACACGCACATCTGGCTGCCTTCTTCAGCTGGAATAAAGAGTCCGGACATCGCCATCAGATTCAACAACCCGATCGTTTTGAGCGTAACCGTCTTACCGCCGGTATTCGGACCCGTGACGATGATGGATGTATAGGAATTGCCCAGTTCCACATCAAGCGGCACAACCTGATCCGCCGGAATCAGCGGATGTCGGCCTTTACGCAGCTTAATATAGCCTCTGTCATTCATTCTTGGCAGTGAAGCCTTCATTACATGGGCCAAACGAGCCTTGGCAAAAATAAAGTCGAGCTGGCCGATCAGATCCAAGTCAATGGACAGCAGCTCAGCCTGCTCGCCGACCTGGGCGGTCAGCTTCTGCAAAATCACTTCGATCTCCCGCTCTTCCCGCATTCGCGTCTCGCGCAGCTTGTTGTTCATGGCTACGATGGATTCCGGCTCAATAAACAGCGTCGCGCCTGACCCGGACTGGTCGTGCACAATACCGCCAAAATGCGAGCGATATTCCGCTTTAACGGGGATGACAAAACGGTCGCCGCGTATCGTAATTAACTGGTCCTGCAGCATCTTCGCCACGGATTGCGATCGAATCATGGACTCCAGTTTCTCGCGAATGCGAACTTCTCCGCCCCGCAGCTCCCTCCGGATCTGGGAAAGCTCAGCGCTTGCGGAGTCAAGGACCTCAGCAGCATCATCAATACACAGCCGAATGGCATCTTCCAGGGACTTTTGCTCCGAAATAAGATCACTCAGATTATAGAGAATCTCAATCTTCTCGTCCTCATGAATCGCCGCAATAAACCGCTTGATTCGGCGTGATCCATGGATCGTATTCGACGTAGCCAGCAATTCATGGGGGCTGAGCGTCCCTCCGATTCTGGCCCGCTTCAAAGCATCGTTGATATCGGTAATCCCGCGGAACGACGGATTGCCCTTGAGTCTGTCAACGGTGTAGGCCTGATCGGTAGCCGCAAGCAGATCCTTTACAGCCTCCAGGTCGGTTTCAGGCATTAACTTTTCAGCTCTTGTACTTCCCATGGAGGTTTGCGTGTATTGTGTTAATGTATTTAAAATTTTCCGGTATTCTAAAGTTTGCAAAATCTTGTCATTCAAGAAGTTCACAACTCCTCTCAATCAATGCATATATTATATCGAAAGTGATGGGAAATCGCCAAGGAATCCAAAATCCTTCCACACATAACCGACGGTCCTATTGAACAAAATAAATTCTGCGTAACATTCCAGTCTTATTCTAAGGAGGCAGGTACCATGCAATTTCTCGGGCACGTTGTTCGATTTATCGTTGCCGCGCTCGTTCTTATGGTTGTCGGATGGATTGTCCCTCAATTTACCGTCGGCGGATTCGGAAGCGCCCTGTTGCTTGCACTCGTTATCGCCCTGATTGGTTGGGCTATTGAGGGCATCTTCGGCAAAAAAGTCACGCCCTTTGGACGTGGCATCGTGGGCTTCCTTGTGAGCGCACTCGTGATTTACCTTGCCCAATTCATCGTTGGAGGCGTTAGCGTCTCCGTATTGGGCGCCTTGCTTGCTGCACTGGTCATCGGGATCATCGATCTGTTCATTCCGATTTCCACCCCTTTTGAAGCAGGCAAAACCCGCAAATAGAAGAACGCCGCTTCTGTTAGAGGATTCCTCTGGAACCCTCTTCCTGAACGAACCGATCGGCTGCTGCATTACTCCACATTAACCCTCTGTTGCAATTTGCGCAGGGGGTTTTCATTTTGGGCAAAACTCCATTCTTCTATTTCCATCTTCCCCTATATTATAAAGTAAATCCGTATCATCGTTTGAAACCGTTCACGTTCACCAATTTTTCATAACACATATGTGCATCCACTCTTTTTCTGCGCTATCATAAAGATTGGAAATTATATTTCACAATTATTTCATAGTCAGGAGAGGTTATAGTGAAAAAAGGCATAGCTTTACTTGTTTCATGTATGCTCCTTTTTGTATTGGCTGCCTGCGGCGGAGACCAGAAAGAGTCCCAAGGAGGTTCCGGGATCTCGGATACTGGCGTAGCACCGGAAGCTGAACTCGTCATTAAGGGCACCAATTTTCAATTTGACCAAGAGGAATATCGGCTCAAGAAAGGTGTGCCCGTCAAGATCACTTACGAGAACGAAGACGGCAACCACGGCGTTATGATTCCTGCTCTTGGCCTGCAGCTGGACCGTAAAAACAACTCCACTGTCGTTACGCCTGATGAGGCGGGAGAATTCGAAGTTTCGTGTTCCATTATGTGTGGAGCGGGTCACAGCAAAATGATCTCCAAACTTATCGTCGAAGAATAGTAGATTTGCTCACCAAAATAAACCTCCGGATCGCCAGAGTATCCTCTGTCTAGTCCGGAGGTTTTTTCAGGTTCACATCTTCACCATGGCCTAACGCTGATCCTGCTCAATCAACTCGATCCACTCATTATATTCAACTTGGAGCTTCGCATATTCTTCCTTCAGCTTACGGTGTTCTTCTTCAAGCTGCGCAGATTTCTCCGCCTTCAATTCCTGTTCTGCCTGAAGCAGACGATACTGGTGCATAACCAGCTCATACTGTTCACCTAAATCGGAATACTGCTGTGCCGCTTCATTTTTCTCGTCTTCCAGACGCTCACAAGCTTGGCGTGCGGATGCAATTTCCTGCTGCCAGGACTGGAGCTCTTCTTCGAGAGCAAGCTTGGTTCGTTTCCACTCATCGCGCTCGGCGGCCAGCTTCTTGCTGTCCTCGGCAAGCTGCTCCCGTTCCGCCATCCATTGCTGATATTGTTCCTGCCACTGAACGGCCCGTTCCTCTGAATCTCTCAGCTGCTCGGCGAGTTCATGTGCGCGCTCTTCACTGGCAGCTGCCTTCTTGCGAAGCTCATCCAGCTGATTCGACACCGTATCGTATTCTTCTTCCAGCATGGCGTACAGTTTGCTGGTCTCTTCCTCTCGGGTACCAGCTTCCTTCGTGAGCTTCTCCAATTCTTCATGGCGAAGCTGCAGTTCCTTCAATTCCTCTTGGGCACTTCGGCGCTCGGACATGCTCCGGTCAGCTTCGTCCTTCATGACCTGGATCTCATCCTGAAGTCCCTTCATTCCTTCTTCCAGGCTCTCGTTCGCTTCCATAAGCTCGACAATTCGCATCTCCAGCTCGCCGGTTTCCTCTTTGCGCTGATCAGCCAGCGTACGCCAGGATTGAAGCTCGCTGCTTAGACGCTGAAGCTCTTCCTGCTGTTTGCGGGAGGTCTGATTCGCATCCACCACAAGTTTCTGCAGACGACGGCGCTCTTCCTCCGACTTGGCGGATTCCTGCTTCAGTCCTTCGAGCTCCCTCGTCAGTCCTTCCACCTTCGTACGGAAGGAACGCAATTCCTGCGAAGAGGCTTCCGCTTGCTGTCTGGACGATTGGAGCGCTTCCTTCAGCTTGTCCGATTCCGCTTTTACAGTACCCAGTTCCTTCTCCGCGGACGACAAACGTGATTGGAGCTGCCCGCCGCGCGTTCGCTGCTCGGCTAGCTGCTTCTCCAGATCCTGGACGGTCCTCGTATGCTTTTGTTCCATATCCTGCACGGTTTTCGTATTCTTCTGTTCCAGATCCTGCACCGTCTTCGTGTATTTCTGCTCCATATCCTGCACGGTCTTCGAGTGCTGCTGCTCCTTTAGGAGTGCCTCTTGTTTATAGGCGCTCTCCTGTTTCTTCAATTGCTCAGCCAGCTTCTCTTCAGCCTGCTTCGCAGAGGTCCGTTGACTCTGTTCCAGCTTCTCGATGGCCTGCTTATGAGTGAGCGTCAGCTGTGAAATTTGCCCTTCATAGCGGCGCTTCATATCTTCAATAGACTGCTTATGGCCGCTCTCCAGCTTCTCACGCTGCTCCTTAAGGCGCGCCTCAAGCTGCTGCTTCTCCTTCAGCAGTTCCGCCACGCGTTCCGATTCCTTCTGGAGCAATTCCTTCGTCCGCTCTGACTCCGCGGTTAGATTCTCCTTGGACTTCCTGTATTCCTCAGCCAGCGTTGTCTGCTCAGCCAGCTTGCGCTCCAGCTGCTCCAGCTGCTGACGATGTCTCTCCTGCTGCTCGATTTGAAGTCCCTGCACCTTGGCAAGCTCCGTGCGCAGTTCATTCCGCTCGGCCGTCATCTGCTTGGCCTCATTTTGAAACTCCAGCTTCTGCAAAGCTTCTTCAGCCATATGTACTGCAGCTAGGACGGCAATGCGCGGGGTATCCAATCGAGAGTGCGCCTTGGATATGGTACGCATGCGGTCATCTACATAATTCGCTACCTGTCTGGTATAATCACTGCTACTGCCAACGAGTTTATAGGAAGTTCCGTAGATGTCTACGGTAACGCTTTTACGGTCCGATGTAGTCAAAATTGTGCCCTCCTTCTATTATGTGTAGATTCTACGATGTCTGAAATGGTCTATTCTCTACATTCATTATATATGAGATAACATCTGTAGACGAACCTCAAGAAAACAGACCGAAGTTTGGTATATGATAACACAGTTTTGTGCTTATAATTATGTACCCTGCGGGCGTCCTGATGCAAATCCCAGTTCAATTTAGAGCAAAAAAGCCCGCATCGAATCCCTGATGTAATGGATTCGATGCGGGCGTTCACAATTCCTGCTATTTTCTTAATTCTGCGTCAAAAGTTTGCTGAAGGGCAGCAACCGCTTTTTCCGTGACGCCGGCAACCTCTTCATCGGTCAACGTCCGTTCCTGATGACGGTACGTCATGGAGATAGCAACACTCTTCTTGCCCTCTCCAAGCTTGCTGCCCGTGAAGACGTCAAATACCTGAATCTGCTGCAGAAGCTCACCGGCATTCTCCTTGATCACTTGAATCAGGGAGCCGGCTTCAACCTCCTCATTCACCACGATGGCAAGATCGCGTTCCATGCCCGGGAATCTAGGCAAATCGCGGTAAACAACGCGGGCGTTGGTCAGATCATACAGCGGCTCAAGCAGAATCTCGGCGGCATAGGTATCTTCCAAATCCAGCTCCTGCTGGGTCTTCGGGTGAATTTGTCCAAGTACACCTAGCAGCTGCTTATTCTCGCCTTGACCCGCATATACGGAAGCGGAGCGTCCCGGATGGAAGCCAACCGGTCCGTTCGCCTCGTAAGTCATATCTTCCGCGCGAATTCCTAGGTAGTCGAGCACCGTTTCGAGCGCACCCTTCAAGTCGAAGAAATCCACTTTTACAGGCTGGACATTCCATTGCTTGCTGCCTTTGCGTCCCGACAGCAGCAAACCGAGAACCGGACGCTCCAGCGGCTGCTTCGTCAACGTCTTCTCATGCGTATGGAACAGGTTCCCTATTTCAAACAGGGCCAGGTCCGGCTGCTTGCGGTTATGGTTGTATACCGCGATATCCAGCAGCTGCGGAAGCATGCTGGTGCGAAGGACGCTGCGGTCCTCGCTCATCGGCATAGCCAGCTTAACCGCCGTGCCATCGGAGGACAGGGAAGTGAACATTTCCGCTTGCTGCGGATGGATGAAGGAATAACCCAGAACCTCCTGGAATCCGCTATGCGTCAGCAAACGGCGAAGCGAGCGGCGGATGGCCTGAGCGATGGTCAATGAACCCGGTGTCGTCGGACCTTCAATCGCCGTTGTTGGAATATTGTCGTATCCATACAGACGGGCCACCTCTTCAATGAGGTCTACGTCAAGCACGATATCGCCGCGGCGGGACGGCACTTGAACATCCACCAATCCTTGGCCCGCATCTCCGCAAGGGAAATGCAACCGGGCAAAGATCGTTTTTACCTCAAGCAGGGACAACTCCGTTCCCAGATAACGATTGAGCTTCTCCAGGGATAAAGTAATCACGGTAGGCTCGGTGTCCGCACTGCCTGCTTCGACGATTCCATGATGGACAGCGCCGCCGGCATATTTCGCCATCAGTGCCGCTGCACGGTTCAGTGCAGGAATAACTGCGGCGGGATCCACTTCTTTCTCGAAGCGGGAGCTTGCCTCCGAACGCAGTCCGAGCTGACGGGATGTTTTGCGGACGGTACCGCCATCGAACTTCGCCGATTCCAGGAATATATTCACCGTGCTGTCCGTTACTTCGGATTCCAGGCCGCCCATAACGCCAGCCAAGGCCACTGGCTTGCCGCCTGCTGTAATCACCAGCATATGCGGCTCCAGGCGACGCTCCGTGCCGTCCAGCGTCACCATCGTTTCGCCAACTTCAGCCATACGCACGTGAACCGCGCCATCCTTCAGCTGATCGGCATCAAAAGCATGCAGCGGCTGGCCATATTCCAGCATCACATAGTTCGTAATATCCACGATATTACTGATCGGGCGTACGCCTGCTGCCATCAAGCGGTTCTGCATCCACAGCGGAGAAGGACCGATCTTTACACCGGTAATGTAGCGTGCCGCGTAATGGCTGCACTGCTCGTCAGCGCCAATCGTAACCGAGATATGATCCGCTGCTGCATCTTGAACCTCCAGCATTTCCTTCTCCGGGTTCGGAAGACTGAGCTCACGTCCCAGTATGGCGCTCACTTCGTAAGCTGCTCCCAGCATGCTGAGACAGTCGGAGCGGTTCGGTGTCAGATCCAGCTCCAAAATTTCATCGTGCAGACCCAGCACATCCACAATCGGTTTGCCGATTTCCGTATCAGTCGGAAGTACCAGAATCCCTTCCTGCAGCTCTTTGGGCAGCAGTTTGTCATTCATGCCCAGTTCCTTCGCCGAGCAGATCATGCCTTGGGAGAGCACGCCGCGCAGCTTGGCCTTCTTGATATCCATACCGCCAGGCAGCTTCGCGCCCACAAGCGCCACCGGCACCTTCTGGCCCGCATCCACATTTTTGGCTCCGCACACAATCTGGAGATCTTCCTCCTGACCCGCATCCACGATACATACATTCAGCTTGTCTGCATCAGGATGCTTCTCCTTGCTCTTAACGTAGCCGACGACCACTTTATTAATGCCTTGATTCCGTTTCTCGATTACATCGATTTCAATACCAGCCGAAGTAATGCGGCTCGCCAAATCCTCTGAGGTTACACCTTCGAGCGAAATATAATCGGACAACCAATCGGTTGAAACTCTCATTGTCTATTCACTTCCCTTTATCGTTAAAATTAGATCCGCGTGAACTGATTCAAGAATGCTGTATCGTTGTTGAAGAAGTGACGGATGTCATCCACGCCGTATTTCAGCATCGCAATCCGCTCAACCCCCATACCGAAAGCAAAACCGCTGTACTTCTCAGGGTCATAACCGCCCATTTCAAGCACCTTCGGATGAACCATGCCGCAGCCTAAAATCTCAAGCCAGCCTGTTTGCTTGCATACGCGGCAGCCGCTGCCGTCGCATCTTACACAGGATACGTCCACTTCCGCGCTCGGCTCCGTGAACGGGAAGAAGCTTGGACGCAGACGGATCTGCGTGTTATCGCCGAACATCTCCTGCACGAATTGCAGCAGCGTTCCTTTCAGGTCACTCATGCGAATGTTCTCGCCGATGACCAGGCCCTCGATTTGGTGGAACTGGAACGAATGTGTCGCATCATCGTCATCCCGGCGGAATACGCGTCCCGGGCAGATGATTTTGACAGGCGCTTTTCCTTGCATCGACAGCATGGTCCGGGCTTGCACCGGGGATGTCTGAGTACGCATCAGCAGATCTTCCGTCAAATAGAAGGAATCCTGCATGTCACGTGCCGGGTGATTCTTTGGCAGATTCAGCGCTTCGAAGTTGAAATAGTCCGTTTCCACCTCGGGTCCTTCCGCTACCTGGTAACCCATCCCGATAAAAATATCCTCGATATCCTGGATCACCTTGCTCAAAGGATGAACCGCGCCTTGGCTGAGCTTGCGGCCCGGAAGAGTTACGTCCACCTTCTCTGCACGCAGGCGCTCTTGCGTTTCCTGCTGCAGGAATGCTTCCTGCTTGCCGGAAATAACCTCCTCGATCGCGCCTCGAACGTCATTGGCCACCTGGCCGATAACAGGACGCTCTTCTGCGCTCAGGGCTCCCATTCCGCGCAGGATTTCCGTCAAGGCCCCTTTTTTGCCAAGGTATTTCACCCGCAGATCATTCAGCTGCTGCGGATCGGTAACATCCTGCAATTGCGCCAATGCTTCCTGCTTTAATGCTTCTAATTTTTCCTTCATGGCTATTCGCACACCCCTTTGTAAACTCCATCATAGTACTGAAAACAAAAAAGACTGAAAACAAAAAAGGCCTCTCCTCCCGAAAAGGGACGAAGAGACCGTGGTACCACCCTTGTTAACATGTTTCATACCCTAACCAAGGCGGTAAAAGCCTTAGCCCCGAGTATGCCTCATCATGCTCACTTGACCGACGTAACGAATCGGACCCGTTACCCCCTACTGACCGGCAGCATGCCGTGTTCAGGGAACTGCTCCGGAGCGAACTTCACTAGCCTGTTTCTATTAGGGACACTCTCAATCCATGGTATCCCTTCCCTGTAAAGAGGCACTAGCTACTTTTCTCCATCCACGCATTTGTTACATATGCAAATATATAGGGTTTATTATATGCAACCTTTCGGGATATGGCAAGTTTCATTTCCCCATTTTAACCCCATCCTGCAGATTTTAATCGCGATCCCTGATTTTATTCCGACTGAAGCCTAGCCAGCTCAGCCCGGAGCTCCCTGATCTCGGCAAGCCAGCTTCCCCCGTCCCCGGGTTCAAGATCTTCGGCTGACAAGCCCAGTAATTCCTGAATCCGGTATTCAAGCTCCATCCGCCGATTATCCTTCTCTGTATCTCCCTTGATCACGCCTGTCCGCGAGGCCTGTTCTTCCTCCTCGTCCATACTTCCCTCGAACCAAACCGGAGCTTCCCCGGGCGTCAGCGTAAGCAGTCGGTTCGCGATTTTGCGCACGAGATACCGGTCATGGGATACAAGCGCAATCGCACCGGGAAAACTCACGAGCACTTGTTCAATCACCTCGCGGGTATCCACATCCAGGTAATTCGAAGGTTCATCCAACACGAGCAGATGCGCCCCGCTGAAGTACAGCTTGAGAAAAGCCGTTCTGCACTTCTCCCCCATGCTCAGCTGTCCCATTTTCTTAAACACATCGTCCCGCCTGAAGAGGAATGAGCCCAGCAAAGTACGGGCACGACTCTCCGTCATTCCCGGAATGACAAGCAGACTGTCCAGCAGCGTGGTTTCGGGTTCCAGCCCCTCAAGCTCCTGTGAGAAATAACCGATCTTGACGGAAGGACTTCGGGTAATCCGGCCTTCATGAGGTTCGATTTCGCCCAGAAGCAGCTTAAGCAGTGTCGTTTTCCCGCTCCCGTTAGGGCCTCTTACGGCCAACCGATCGCCGCGGTTCAGATAGAAGGTAAGCTTATTAAAAAGCTGTTGATCTCCGTAGCCAAAACAGATATCCTTCACTTGGACGAGGGTACGGCCGCCGAAAGCCTCTCCTTCCAGCTCCATGTTCAGCTTGGGACCGTTTCGCGGTTTATCCACCCGCTCTGCTTCCAGCCGTTCCAGCGCTTTTTCCTTGGCATGATATCTTGAGATGTTCTTCTTGGCCTTGGCCTTGTAAAAGCTGGCGGTGATCTTGACGTCATTAACGTCCCCGGCCGCGTTATGCGCTTTATGGAACCATTCCTCATATCTTCGGATCGATTCCTCCAGCGCTTTGCGGGCCAGCTCCTGCTTCCGGTAAAGCGTCTCCTGCTCGCGCAGCTCCCTTTCCTTTTCGCGGCGGTAATCCGTATATCCTCCCCGGTAACGCCGGAGTTCCTCCGAGGTCAGCTCACATACGGAGGTTGCTACCCGGTCGATGAATTCCCTGTCATGGGATACAAACAACACGGTGCCTTTATAGGATGATACCAGCCACTGCTCCAGCCAGACCAAGCTGTCACTGTCCAGATGGTTCGTGGGCTCGTCAAGCAGTAAAAATTTCGGTGCCGATACAAGGAGTCCTGACAGCATGACCTTCGTCTTCTGGCCTCCGCTCAGCTCGCGGTAAGACACAGGCCATACCTCCGGTCCGATGCCCAGCATCGTCATCGCTTTCTCCACCTCGGTCTCCCACTGGAAACCGTTCTGGGACTCGTAACGCTCCAGCAGATTGCCATATTCCTCAAGCAATGATTCCATCTCTGCAGCGCTGCCGCCATTCATCTGCTGCTCAACGCCGGAAAGCTGAAGCTTCAGCTGCCATAACGAAGGGTGGCTGCGGCTGCGCACCGTATCGATGGCACTCCTCTCGGTTTCGTCCGGCTCATCCTGCTGCCTGAGCCAGCCCCAGCGCTCTCGTGGGAGAATCGTCTCCACAACGCCTGAGGCAGGTTCCAGCTCGCCGGCCAGAATCGAGAGGAGCGTGGTTTTACCAGTGCCGTTGCGCCCGTACAGCGCAATCCGCTCTCCTTCTGCCACCTCCAGCTGGATACCTTCAAACAACGGCCTTCCTTGGAGTTCCATACTTATATCTTTCGCTTTTAGAATCATGGTCATATCGCCTCATCCTCTCTCTTTGGAAAAACTAAAAAACCGCAAGCGATGGCCTGCGGCGGATATCATGAGAGAGGATTGGTTCTGATCTGAATAACGGGACGAACGCGCGCCACAGCACACTTCCTTCGGCTGTTCATTCCAGGCCAGCCCTGACGGTATTGAGATGTTAGGCTCTATACCCTCGGCGTGTCAGCGAAAGCTGCAATCCGTTCCATATATGTGATTGTTTTGCATAAGGGTAGCCGTTTCGACATAACAAAAAGAGGTACCCCAGTCACATTGTTCAGACACACCAAATCTCTCCCTCTACCGCCGTAGAGAAACGCCTGCAAACCACATGCAGTTGTTTTTAGAGAAAAGGGTGTCTTACTTCATTGGACTAGGTTACCTCGCATTCTTGGAATGAAATTATGGCCATTATAACAGATATCCTTACGATGTAAAAGGGTTATTAGCGGAATCTATATATTTGATTGCCTTCACATTTCGAAAAAAAAGAAACAAAAAACCCTTGTCACCAAGGGTTTCCGGTTCTAACGTAAGCGGGTGATGGGAATCGAACCCACGCTACCAGCTTGGAAGGCTGGAGTTCTACCATTGAACTACACCCGCATATCAACCCACAAAAGTGGTTTTTATGCTTTGAAGCATATTCCGATTACTTTTGCGAGGCATAAGCGAATCGGGACGACACGATTTGAACATGCGACCCCCTGGTCCCAAACCAGGTGCTCTACCAAGCTGAGCTACGTCCCGATAGTGAAGATGCTGTCTTTTGAAGACAAAAATAAATATACCACGCTGAACACGTAATTTCAACATGTATTTTATGGAAAATGGATCACCCGGATAAAAAAGCAAACAGCATCCTTCCAAGGAGGGAAAGATGCTGACATTACCTTGACCTGATACGAGCAGCGCTGCAAAAGGACATTGCCTATTTTTTGTCGAAAGTCACTTCCGGTGTCGTCAATTTATCATAAAAATCCACAATTTTGTCTTTATCGTCCGAAGCACGGAGGGCCATGGCGGAGCGTGGATGTTCGTCCAGGGTGCCTGTAATCATGTAAGGCATGATATAACCCCACTCTTCTTTTTCACGAAGTGGAATCATGTAGCGCTCGATAATATCCAGTACCGGACGCAGCTCATACTTGGTGCCTTTCAGATGGGTAACCAGAAGCTCGGTCGGGCAGTTGCCGGCCGCACGTCCCATCCCGTATACGGATGCATCCAGAAGCTCAACGCCAAGGTCTGCAGCGACCAGCGTGTTGGAGAACGCCAGCTGCATGTTGTTATGGGTATGAACGCCCAGGCGTTTGTTCGGCAGATGCGTTTTGAACTTATTTACAAGGTATTCCATATCTTTATGATCAAGGCTTCCGTAAGAATCGACGATATACACCACATCCACGACGCTCTCCCTGATCAGCTCAAAAGCTTCCAGCAGCTCGTTCTCCATTACGTTGGAGAGGGCCATAATGTTGAGCGTCGTCTCGTAACCACGATCATGGAAGGTCTGTACCAGCGCAAGCGCCTTATCCACGTCTTTAATGTAACAAGCGACACGGATGAGATCCAGCAAGCTTTCCTCACGCGGCAAAATATCGTCTTCATCCACACGGCCGATATCTACAAGTGCGGACAGTTTGGTTTTACCTTTATGAGGAATGACTTCTCTGAGGAATTCATCATCCAGAAAACGCCAAGGGCCCGCCTGATCAGCGCCTTTCAGCAGTTTAGGCGAATTTTTATAACCGATTTCCATATAGTCCACGCCAGCCTCATTTAGGCCCGCATATAAATTTTGTACAAATTCTACACTAAAATCCCAGTTATTTACCAGTCCGCCATCGCGAATGGTACAGTCTACAATCTTTGTCTGACTACTCTTAATCATCTAAGCTAAACTCCTCTCGGCAATTTTTCTCTTCATCATACTTGAATGCCGGTTGAAAAGTAAAGCAAAAACGTCCGAAGGACGGACGTTATTCAAAGGGATATGGGACTGCCGCTGCTTCTTCAATTCATAACAAACGCTTCAATTGACGACCTGGGCCTGCTTGAGGATCCAGTCGGTGATGGTGCGGACGAGCACGCCGGTTGCCCCTTTGGGATCCACGCCCCGCTCCTTGGATAGGTATGCCGTACCTGCTATGTCAAAATGCACCCAAGGCAGCCCCTCAGCAAATGTCCCCACAAAAAGACCGCCCGTTATCGTCCCGCCTTCTCGGCCCGTTTGATTTCGTAAATCCGCCACCTCACTCTTCAGTTTATCCCAGAACTCCGGATAGGATGGCAGCGGCCATATTTTTTCGCCGGCCCTCCGGCTGGAGGCAATAAGTTCCTGCAAAAAAGTCTCATCATTGGTTACGGCCCCAGTGGCGATATCCCCAAGAGCCGAAACGACAGCCCCCGTCAATGTGGCCACATCAATTAATCGCGAAGCCCCGAGCTGCTTGGCGTAGGTAATTCCGTCCGCTAGCACGATACGGCCCTCGGCATCCGTATTCAATACTTCGATGGTGCGACCGCTCAGTGTCGTGACGATATCGCCGGGTTTAAAGGCACTACCACTCATCACATTCTCCGCTGTCGGAATCACCATTACTACATTTACTCTGGGGCGAATCCGTCCTAATGCTTCCATAACGCCCAGCACGGTGGCCGCCCCGCCCATATCACTGATCATATCCTCCATCCCAGATGCCCGCTTCAGCGACACGCCACCGGTATCAAACGTAACCCCCTTGCCAACAAGGCCGACAACATCCTCCCACGTCTCCCGTCCCTGATAACGGATCGCGATCATGCGCGGTGGATGGATGCTGCCTTTGCCTACGGCCAGGAGGCCACCCATACCCTTCTCGTCTATGGCGTCCTCGTCCAGTACCTGGGCTTCGAAGCCATACCGTTTCGCCAACTGAAGCGCCTTCTGGGCCAGGTCTTCCGGCAGCAGCATATTGCCGGGCAGATTCGTCAGGTCTCGTGCCAGGCAGGTTGCTTCTCCAATCGCTGCGCCTAATGACATTCCCTTCGTCCACCCTGCTTCAAATTCTGCATCCATATCGCCTTCTATATAATAGAGGATTTCTTCTAAATTCGTTGGCTCGGAAGCATCACGCTTATAATGCGGTTTCCGATAGCTTCCGAGGATAAACCCTTCAGTTAAAGCCTGAGCAGCATCTTGCGGAGTCTGTTCGGCGGTAAAGTTAACCATCGTATTTGGCATTTGAATGGCGGCACTGCGTACACCCGATCTCCCGACGGCTTTTACTGCCTGTGCTGCAAGCAGCCGCAGCTGCTCGGATGTCAGAATTCCTTCGGGACGTCCCAGCCATATTAACAAGCGTTCTCCGCCTTCGATGCTCTCGGGCCATACGAATGACCGATTCGGAGTGCCATCAAATAACCGATTCTCGACCAACTGTTTGAGCAGTGGATCCCAAGACTCGGAAACACCGCCTTCCGCCGCTTGTTTTTTCGTTACGGGGACAATGATGGCATCGGTATGCACTTGCCCGGATGATAAACTGCCCTGTAATGTCCACTTCATGCGTTCATCTCCTCCTAAAAAAGAAAAAGCCATTCCATCGGAACAGCTGCTCTCGTATTCATTTCAGGCACGTATCGTACAATCTTAGACTTCCGAAACGTCCAGCTTGGGAAAAGTAATCACAAACTCCGTTCCGGCACCAACCTGACTATCCACGGCAATCGAACCGCCATGGTTTCTGATAATACTGTAACTTACGGATAATCCAAGCCCCGTTCCACTCTCCTTCGTTGTGAAGAACGGGTTGAACAGATGGTTCAGTGTATTCTGATCCATGCCGCCACCGTTATCCGATATGCAGATGTTGATATGTTTCCCCGTATCACGGGCTGAAATATCAATCACGCCGGTGATATTCTCATCATGATGCTCATTAATCGCATCCAGGGCATTTTTAATAATATTCAGAATCACCTGTTTGATCTGCTTCACATCCACGGATATAAACGCAGGCGGGGTCTTATCGGTATGCAGATTAATCTGGCATCCCTTCATTAAGGCTTCACTTTCAGTTAGCAGAACAACTTCTTTCAATAAAGAGGATACAGACACAATCTTGGTTTCTGGAGCCGAGGGTTTGGAGGAATTTAGAAATTCATATATAATATCATTCGCACGATCGATCTCCGTAAGTATAATTCTGGCATACTCGTCCTTACCTAAACTTACGAGATGCGGACGAAGCAGTTGGATGAAGCCACGGATGGAGGTGAGCGGGTTGCGTATCTCATGGGCAATGGAGGCCGAGATCTTTCCCAGCATGGCCAGCTTATCATTCTGATAAGCGGTTTGCTCAATTCGTTTGAAGTCGGAGACATCCTTCACACTGATCAAAAAATCGCCTTCCATCTGGTCCCCATAGGTCATCGTGATCAGCCACGATCGGCCATATTCATCAACCAATTCATGAAATCTCTTGCGGTGGAATACCGTTTCCCGAAAAATGCGAAGTATTTTTCTCTTCTTAAATCTGGAGAGCTGGGGATGTCGCAATAGTTGGGTCAGAGTACAGCCAGTCAGCGATTTACGGGATACACCTAACAATTTTGCCATCTGTACATTAACAAATGCCAACACACCGTCACTATCAAAGAGGATGATCCCGCTGTCGAGATTCTCCAGTATGTTCTCATACTTGTTCCTAATAAGCTGGCTGGAATGAAAAGAACGAATTGCCTGCAGCTCAGATTCACGGATTTGACTCAACAAGATGGCTCCCCCTTTTCATGAAAAGTTGAACTCACCAAACCGACAAAAAAACCTTGCAAACATCAGCTTGTCCGTCTTTGAATCAGAAGCAGCCCGAATCTGCTTCCTTCCATGATAGTCATCGAGACAAAGAAACGTCAATCAGAAATCCTGTCGAAAAATGGGAAATTGCATAAAAATACCATCCATGGTGCTTATGTATTTCTGCTTATGTAATGTATTTAACACCTATTTCCAAACAACAAAACAACTAATATAAACATTACCCCCTTTTGTTTGATTTGAAACATTAAAAAAGCCCCGGTTACTCACGAGGCTTTTTTAATTCCTGGATTAAGGCTGCTTCTGGAGCCGGAGCCTGCGCTGACTCATTACGGCAAGCCGTCTTTTCAGTTCGCCCTGCCACTTCTCATCCTCCATCCATTTGGCAACCACCAGGAGATCTAACGACATATCAATCTGACTCTGAACCACCGTTAGCGGATCCTCCGACTCCCGGTTGACAACATTCTCAAAAATCGCATCCTCATCTTCCATCACATAATCCTGAAAATCCACCTGGGATGCTCCGTCACCATGGGCATATTCAGCTAATATCTCATACTCATTCTCAACCCGATGATGTACCTCCACGCGATGGCAGACCGGACAAGACAGCAGGGGAACATTATGTACTTGAGTGCGATAATGCTTCAGTGTACCCTTTGTACCCATCATACTAGCCCCACAGCAAAAACTCATATCGTTCACCCTCCTTTTGTGGATTCTCAACCGTTTCAAAATATTGTATTCGCTTTCACTCCCGCTAATTCCTTCATGAAAAGAACCTCGATTAAAATTTTAGGCACGATTCCCTAAACAAAAGTCCGTAAGCCTATATTTAAATTATATATCAACGCAAGAGCGGTTCACTAAACAAGAGTCTTCCCCTATTTCATCCAATAAAATCAGAGGTGAAAAAACCCCCACTACCTGCACATAATGTCAGATAATGAGGGTTGCCTTAACTTTAACGAAATGGAATTACAGGTTGCTGTCGCCTGGTTTCCAGTTCATAGCGCACAATCCGCCGGATTGAAGTGCTTGAAGAACGCGAAGCGTTTCTTCTACGCTGCGGCCTACGTCGTTATGGTTAACAACTTGATATTTCAATTCGCCTTCTGGATCGATGATGTACAAGCCGCGCAGAGCAACGCCTTCTTCTTCGATCAGAACACCGTAGTCTCTTGCTACGTTTTTGGTGATGTCGGAAGCCAGCGGGAAGTTCAATGCTCCCAGACCATTAGCTTCTTTAGCGGTGTTGATCCAAGCTTTGTGGCTGTGGATAGAGTCAACACTTACACCCAGAATTTCAGTATCCAATGCTTTGAATTGATCATAAGCATCGCTGAGAGCCGTGATTTCAGTTGGGCATACAAAAGTGAAATCAAGTGGATAGAAGAAGAATACGAGCCATTTGCCGCGGTAGTCGGACAGGCTTACTTTACCAAAATCTTTACCGTCTCCTGATACAGTTTCCATTGTAAAATCAGGAGCCGCTTTACCAACCAAACGTTCTGCCATGATTGAATTCCTCCTTAACATATGTAAGAAAATACGTGTATTTCCTACATGCTATGTTCCTATGAACATTTAATAGAAATGTTATCATTGAGGCTAATCAAAGTCAAGATTGTAGATGTTACTTTATTATAATTATTATAAATAAGGATTTTCTTTGAACGAATGCTTCCTCTATTAACGGATAGCCGCAGCGATCAAATCGCCCATTTCTGTCGTACTGAGCGCTTTGCTCTTGTCCACAGCAATGTCTGCTGTACGATGTCCGGCATCAAGCACCTCGGCAACTGCGCGTTCAATTGCGTCTGCCGCATCCTCGTAGCCGAACGTGAGGCGGTACATCAGCGCTACGGACAGAATCGTTGCGATCGGGTTTGCCAAGCCTTGACCGGCAATGTCCGGTGCCGAACCGTGTACCGGCTCGTACAGGCCGAAAGCACCCTCGCCCATGGATGCGGATGCCAGCATGCCGATGGAACCTGTCAGCATGGCTGCTTCATCGCTTAGAATGTCGCCGAACATGTTCTCGGTTACGATCACGTCAAAGCTGGACGGGCGGCGCAGAAGCTGCATCGCGCAATTGTCTACCAGCACATGCTCCAGCTCCACGTCCGGATATTCAGGGGCGATGCGGTTTACCGTTTCGCGCCACAAGCGGGACGTTTCCAGCACGTTCGCTTTATCGACGGAAGCCAGCTTCTTCCGGCGCTTCTGTGCAATCTCGAAGGCTTGATGAACGATTCGCTCTACCTCCGCCGTATTGTATACGCAGGTATCGACCGCTTCTTCTCCACCGGCGCCTTCACGTCTGAATTTCTCGCCGAAGTATATGCCTCCTGTCAGCTCACGAACAACCATCAAGTCAGTGCCTTCCAGAACTTCAGGCTTCAATGTGGATGCATCCTTCAAGCAATCGAAAATGACAGCCGGACGCAGGTTGGAAAACAGGCCAAGCTCTTTACGGATGCCAAGCAATCCGGTTTCCGGGCGAAGCTCCTTCGAATTGTTGTCCCATTTCGGTCCGCCTACCGCACCAAGCAATACAGCATCGGCGCTTTTACATACGCTCAGCGTTTCCTCCGGGAGCGGCGTTCCTTTCTCGTCAATCGCAATGCCGCCAAATAATGCATGTTCCGTTGTGAATGAATATCCGAACACCTCTTCGGTACGTTTAATGATCTTCTCCGCTTCCGCTACTACCTCAGGACCGATGCCGTCTCCGGCGATTACCGCGATTTTTTTCGTTTCTGCCATTCTTCGTCACTCCTTCATTTATATATACACTGGTCGTATTTAATCATCTAGTTACTGTTGTAACATACTTCCCCCTTGATTGACCAAGATATAGAAACTATGAACTTAATTCGTTTTGCCTATAAGTAGGGGGAATGTGATCAGGGAGATGGCAGCGCCGAAGAGTTGTGCAGAAGCTTCGATGAGGTAATATCGTTGAGAGCGACTTAAAACGAGTGAGGCTTAATTCGAGAGCAGCTTATGCGAGAGCTTCGAAGAGTTAATGTGGTTGGCTCCGATTACGTATCGTTCCTCCAATCGCTGTTGTCGCCGAATTTCTGGATTGTATGTTAAGGGTTGAAATTCGGCTCCAAAGGCGACCGCTCCGCTTTTCCGGAATCGATTCGTCCTCTCCGCTGCTTCGAAGCTAATGGATTGGCAAGTCACTGGAGAAGAGAGCACATCTCCCTGATCACAAGGGTGGTGGGAGTTGGAAGAGCCGCCCTATGCATAAAGCATGGGGCGGCTCTTGAAAGTAACATCTTGAAGGGAGTTTCGGTTACTCCTGGGCTTTTTTTGCTGTGTGCTTTGCTCCTACACTTGTCCTTACTCACTTCTTACTCCTTGCCCCTACTCCTTACCTCTTCATCCTTGACCCTACTCCTTGCCTCTGCTTCTTGCTGCTCCCCCCCCCCCACACTCTCTGCTTTCTGCTCTTGCTCTTTAAATTTGGCGAATGAATTAAACAGATCACTCGCAAGTCGGCTTTCAGTACAACCATATTAACGTTTCCGTAACGCCGTTAGTTACATTTTTCTTCCAGTACGCTACAATAGGGGTGAATTTGTCTTATACCCTAAACGACCAAGGAGTGATCATCGATTATGAAGTACGCAGCTCTAGGTAAATCCGGTATGAAAGTAAGTCGTCTGTGTTTGGGGACAATGAATTTCGGTCCTGCTACGGATGAAAAGGAAGCCTTCCGCATCATGGATGCAGCGCTTGACGCCGGCGTCAATTTCTTCGATACGGCGAACATCTACGGCTGGGGCGAGAATTCCGGCCTGACCGAAACCATCATCGGACGCTGGTTCAACCAAGGCGGAGGTCGCCGCGAGAAAGTCGTTTTGGCTACCAAATTCTACGGCTCCATGAGTGATCCTCTGGATGGCCCCAACAATGAAGCCGGGCTGTCGAGCTATAAACTTCGCCGTCATCTCGAAGCGTCGCTGAAGCGTCTGCAGACAGACCATATCGAGCTGTACCAAATGCATCACATCGATCCTTCCGTCACCTGGGACGAGCTGTGGGGCGCTTTTGAGGTTGCGGTTCACCAAGGAAAAATCGGGTATGTCGGATCCAGCAACTTTGCCGGCTGGCAGATTGCGGTTGCGCAGGCCGCGGCCCAGAGCCGTCACTTCCTCGGTCTCGTTTCCGAACAGCACAAATACAGCCTGACCTGCCGATTGCCGGAACTCGAAGTGCTTCCCGCTTCGCAGCAGCTTGGGCTCGGCGTCATTCCATGGAGCCCGCTGGACGGTGGACTGCTGGGACGCAATGCGCTTAAAAAAATTGAGGGCTCTCGCAGTGGGGGCAATGCGGAGCGCGTGGAGAAACACCGGTCGCAGCTGGAACAGTTCGCCGCACTCTGTCAGGAGCTCGGCGAACCACAGGATAACGTCGCCCTTGCCTGGGTGCTTAAGAACCCGGCGGTTACGGGACCGATTATCGGGCCGCGCACGCTGGAACAATTCGAAAGCTCTCTGCGCTCGCTTGAGATTGAACTCGATGAATCCGTTATGAAGCGTCTGGATGAAATTTTCCCGGGTCCGGGCGGAGCCGCTCCGCAGGCCTATGCCTGGTAAAATAATAAAGATACCAATTTCAACGCCTTCAACGCCCAAACGAAACGCTGTCTGATCTCGTTGATCAGCTGCATCAAGCCGGTATCGGCAGACTGCTATAAGAGTTAACGGTTAGGTGCTAGTGTTTGATACCAGCATTCATGACCGGCCAACAGCATCATAAAATAAATAAAGAGGAGCCGCTTTAACAGCGGCCCCTCTTTTTCTTTGGATATTTCCTGCAGCGCAAAACGATGCGATTCAGAGCTACCATGTACTCTAAGTATGGATTACAGCGTAGCGCGCTCGCGCCGGCTAAACGTTTTGCGTTTCTCGATCAGGACGTTAACCGCATCGACGTAGGCTCGTGCGCTCGCTTCCAGAATGTCGGTGCTCAAGCCGCGGCCTTGCGCAGCCACGTCGTTTTGCGACAGCACGACATGCACTTCACCTTGAGCATCCTTGCCGTGCGTTACCGATTTGATGGAATAATCCGCAAGCGTAACTTCTTCGCCGGTCACCTTGTCGATCGCGTTATAGATCGCGTCGACGGAACCGTTGCCCTCGGCCTCTTCCTCAATCGTCTGCTCCGCAGTCGCAATACGAACCCGCGCCGTCGGTGTGGATTCATTGCCGTAAGCAACAAAGATCGTTTCCAGCTTGAACACTTCCGGTGTATCGATCAGTTTCTCTTCCAGCAGAGCCAGCAGATCCTCATCGGATACTTCCTTCTTCTTGTCGGCGAGCACCTTGAATTTGGCGAATGCGTCATTCACCTGTTCTTCGCTCAGCTCATAGCCCAAATCCAGCAGCTTCTCCCGGAAAGCATGACGGCCGGAGTGTTTGCCTAACACCAGCTTGCTTTCTTTGAGCCCGATAGACTCCGGCGTCATAATTTCGTAGGTCGTCTTCTCTTTCAGCATGCCGTCCTGATGAATACCGGATTCATGAGCGAACGCGTTCGCGCCGACTATCGCTTTGTTGCCCGGTACGACCATACCGGTCAGCTTGCTTACAAGGCGGCTCGTGCGGGCGATTTCCGTTAGTGCCAGCCCCGTCTTCGCTCCAAAAAACTCGGAACGCGTCTCCAGCGCCATCGCAATTTCCTCAATCGCGGTATTGCCTGCACGTTCACCGATTCCGTTGATCGTGCCTTCGATCTGATCGGCCCCGTTCAGAATGGCGGCAAGAGTATTCGCCGTCGCCATGCCCAGATCGTTATGGCAATGCGCGCTCAGTTGCACCTTCTCGATATCCGGAACATTTTCCTTCAAGTATTTGAAGATAGCCCCGTACTCCGAAGGATTCAAATAACCCACGGTATCCGGAATGTTAACGACATTGGCGCCTTCCCTTACAGCCATGCCAACGACCTCAGCCATGAAATCCAGCTCCGTCCGGCCGGCATCCTCCAGGGAAAACTCCACCTTGGAAAAGTATTTCTTTGCGTAACGGATCGAGGCCTGCGCCGTTTCCAGCACCTGCTGCTTCTCCATCCGCAGCTTGAACTTGCGGTGAATCGGGGAAGTCGCCAGGAATACGTGTATGCATGGATCCTGTGCTCCCTGAAGCGCTTCGCGAACCGCATCGATGTCACTCTCTCTTGAACGTGACAATCCAATGACCGTGACGTCTTTAACCGCGCGTGCCACTGCGTTCACAGCAGCAAGGTCACCGGGTGACGCCGCTGGAAACCCTGCTTCCATGCGGTCGATTTTCAACTTTTCGAGTTGAAGGGCGATTTCCACCTTTTCCCGAGTGTTCAAATTCACGCCAGGAGACTGTTCTCCATCTCTCAGCGTTGTATCAAAAACATAAATCTTTCGCATGTCGGCACCTCCTTGAAGTTTATCGCTTGACGTAAACATCCGGCGGCAGGTTGACTTAATCCCCTGCCGCCGGCTGCTTTAATCTAACGGGTCCCATGCAGCAGCACCATCCATCTCATGCTTGACTGCTCCATACCCGGAAGAATTCCTTATGAATTCTATATATTCTTATTTCTTGATCCAATGCATCATTTCGCGTAGCTCCGCACCAACCACTTCAATCGGATGCTCGGACTCATTGCGGCGGGTAGCTGTCAGGAAAGCGCGTCCCGATTGATTCTCAAGGATAAAGTCGCGAGCGAATTTACCTTGTTGAATATCGGAGAGGACTTCTTTCATTGCCTTCTTCGTATCTTCGGTTACCACACGCGGGCCTGTTACATAGTCGCCGTACTCCGCCGTGTTACTGATGGAGTCGCGCATGCTTGCAAGACCACCCTCATAGATCATGTCCACGATCAATTTCAACTCATGCAGACACTCGAAGTATGCCATTTCCGGTGCGTATCCAGCTTCAGTCAATGTTTCGAAACCGGCTTTAACCAATGCGGATACACCGCCGCACAATACCGCTTGCTCACCGAACAAGTCTGTTTCGGTTTCTTCGCGGAAGGAAGTTTCGATAACGCCTGCACGGGTACAACCGATACCTTTTGCATAAGCAAGTCCGATCGCCTTGGCTTGTCCAGTTGCGTCTTTCTCGATTGCAATCAATCCAGGTACGCCAAAACCTTCAACATACGTACGGCGAACCATGTGGCCCGGGGATTTAGGAGCAACCAGAAGGACATCGTTGTCTTTAGGAGCTACGATTTGACCAAAATGAACGTTGAAACCATGGGAGAACATCAGTGCCGCGCCTTTTTTCAGGTTTGGCTCGATATCGTTCTTGTACACCGCTGCTTGCGTTTCGTCCGGCATCAGAATTTGTACTACATCCGCACGGCTAACGGCTTCCGCTACAGGGAGTACTTCGAAACCATCGTTTTTCGCTTTGTCGAACGACTTGCCTTCACGAAGACCAATGACAACCTGAAGTCCGCTGTCGCGCAGGTTTTGCGCTTGAGCATGACCTTGGCTTCCATAACCGATAACCGCGATTGTTTTGTCTTTTAACACGCTGAGTTCTGCATCTTGTTCATAATAAGTAGTAATTGCCATTTGTATAAGTCCTCCTTTGATTTTAAAGACCCTTCATGATGAGCGGGTATCTCAATAGACCGCTTTCCCGATCTGCTGAGACACCCGCTCATGCCATGCAGGTGTCTAACGCTTATATTGCAATAACTTTGTCATCCGGATAAAAGAAAAACGTAAAATCATTACGCGTTACCGCGAATCATCGCGGTAACCCCGGTACGGGAAAGCTCCTGGATGCCATACGGCTTAAGCAGCTCGATCATGGCATCGATTTTGACGGTATCGCCAACCACCTGAACCATCAGGTTGGCTGTGCCGATATCCACGACGGATGCGCGGAACGTCTCGACAACGCCCATAATTTCCGGTCTGGCCGATGGCTCGGCTTTTACTTTGATCAGGGCGAGCTCTCTGGCTACCATCGGTTTCGAGCTCAGATTAATGACTTTAATGACATCGATCAGCTTGTAAAGCTGCTTCTCCACCTGTTCCAGCGTCGTTTCATCACCCGTGGTTACGATAACCATCCGGGACAAGCCGGATTCCTCCGACTGCCCCACGGTAATGCTCTCGATGTTAAAGCCCCTGCGTCCGAATAACCCGGAAACGCGCTGCAGGACACCCGGCTGGTCGTTCACTAGTACGGCAATGGTATGTTTTGTACTCATCTTACGCATCCCCCATCAGCATTTGATCGATTGTCGACCCTTGCGTCACCATCGGATACACGTTCTCGCCTTTCTCAACAACGAATTCAACGAGGACGGGTCCCGGTGTTTCCATCGCTTCCGCCCAAGCACGCTGTGCTTCTTCTTTCGTCGTGGCGCGAAGTCCTTTGACACCGTACGCTTCGGCCAGCTTAACGAAATCAGGGCTGCCTGCCAGATCGATGTGGCTGTAACGGTTATCGTAAATGAGCTCCTGCCATTGACGAACCATGCCGAGCACTTGGTTGTTGATGACAACGATTTTCACCGGAATGTTGTTGATGGCGCAGATGGCCAGTTCTTGCGAACACATCTGCATGCCGCCGTCTCCGTTGATCGAAATGACCAGGCGGTCCGGATGCGCCATCTGAGCACCGATCGCGGACGGGAATCCGAAGCCCATCGTTCCGAGTCCGCCGGAGGTGATCCAGGAACGCGGCTGGTTGAACTTGTAATACTGCGCGGCCCACATTTGGTGCTGGCCAACGTCAGTCGTTACAATGGCTTCGCCCTTCGTAGTATCGTTCAGCATTTCGATAACCCATTGCGGCTTCAGCACCGTATCCGAATCGACGTAACGGAATGGGTATTCGGCTTTCCATTTTCTGATCTGGTCTCTCCAGGCATCTGCTTTCGCAGCGTATGGAACGAGCGGATTCAGCATCTCAAGCACGGTCTTCACGTCTCCGACAATCGGGATATCGGTTGGCACGTTCTTGCCGATCTCAGCCGGGTCAATATCGATATGAACAATCTTCGCATGTGGCGCAAAACCATCAAGCTTGCCTGTAACCCTGTCATCGAATCTTGCCCCGATGTTGATCAACAGGTCCGACTGCTGAATACCATGGTTCGAGGTGTAGGTTCCGTGCATACCCGGCATTCCTGTCCACAGATCATGGCCGCTTGGGAAGGCACCCAGACCAAGAAGCGTTGTCGTGATCGGAATCCCGGATTTGTTCACGAATTCGTACAGCCCCTCATGAGCTCCGGAGTAAATCACGCCGCCGCCAGCTAGAATCATAGGACGCTCGGCTTCCTCAATCGCGCGGGCTAATTTATCCAACTGAAGTTTGTTAGGTACCGTCCGAGGATTATATCCTCTCAGTTGAATTCGTTCTTCCGGCTGGAACAACGTCGTTGCCGCGGATACATCCTTTGGAATATCGATCAGTACCGGACCTTTGCGGCCGGTAGAAGCGATATGGAAGGCTTCGTGTATTACCCTTGGCAGATCCTTTACATCTCTTACCAGATAGCTGTGTTTCGTAATCGGCATCGTGATGCCTGTAATGTCCGCTTCCTGGAATGCGTCCGTACCGATCAGGGTTGTTGCAACGTTACCGGTTATCACAACGAGTGGAACGGAATCCATGTAAGCTGTTGCGATACCGGTCACAAGGTTCGTTGCCCCCGGTCCTGAAGTCGCTATGCACACACCGACTTTGCCGCTTGCGCGAGCGTAACCGTCAGCTGCATGAATGGCGCCTTGTTCATGACGGGTCAAGACGTGATTGAAGTCCTCAAAACCATACATGGCATCGTAGATGTACAGGACCGCTCCGCCCGGATACCCGAAGACGCATTCGACACCTTCGAGCAGAAGACTCCGAAGCAAGATTTCCGATCCGGTAATCACTTCAGGCTTCAACCATTTCTCTCGTAATTGTTCTGTAGACCGCACTTCTGGAGTTTGCGCGCTCATCAGTCATCCTCCTCTCAAATATTGGCACTCTTCATTCAAGCAACAAAAAAACCTTCCGTCGCCACACCCGGAGTATCTCCGTGTGAGGGACGAAAGGTTTAGCTTCCGTGGTACCACCCATGTTTGCCCTACACTTCGCAGTGTAAAGCCTCAGCAGGTATGAAGAACACAATGAACACAGCTCTTCAATATCTGCAGTCCGTAACGTGGACTAAGACGATTCCCCCTAATAAACGCTGTCACGACTTAATGCGATAAAGTCATAGCGTAGCATCTTTCAGGGAAACAGCTCCGAGGTGAGCTCGTATAAAAGGGGTTTTGGTGGTGGTTTCAGCTGATCCATCCACTCTCTGAGCAAAAGAGCCCTTTAAACTTCGTCCTCATCATTGCCGATTGGATATATTCGTTAAAATGTTTAGAAACATTATATGATTCATTCATTCCAGAAGTCAACACATTTATTTTACTTCCGATGAAAGGTTTTCATTCACAAATGGAGCAATCCCTTCCCTTCCTTGGTGCAAAACACGCTCTTAAACCCTGCTACATATGATAAATAGAGCTATCCTTAATAGCGGTGAAGGGAGGAAACAACACGATGATCCGCTATCGAAAACCGGAGCAGGATGATCCGATGATTCTACAACTCATTGAGTCCCAACTCGTCCCGCTTTCCCATATGACCAAAAAAGAGCTGGACATCATCCGCAAGGATATTCCCTCGCGATTACGACGCGGCGTGACCCTTGTAGCTTCGCCTCAGGATAACGATAAAATCATTGCTTTTATCCACTTTATGATGCACGGCGAACTGCTGTATATTGATATGCTGGCCGTCGCATCCACCGCACAGCGAAGACGGTGGGGTGTCCGATTAATGGAGCATGCCGAACGTTTCGCTGTATCCCGCGGATGCAAACGGGCCAAGGTTATGGTGGATATTGGAAACCAGACCGGCCTTAACTTTTACCGAAAGCTCGGCTACACGGTTACAAGAATCATCGAACCGAGCCGCTGTTATGAGCTAGAGAAGATTTGGTTCCTCTAATTACCAAAAGAAACCTGGCCCAAAGCCTGGCCCGAATGCGCCATACCCCGGCCCGAATCCGCCGTATCCCCCATGGTAGCCTGCCGGATATCCACCGAATCCGCCACCATAGCCTCCACCGAACGCATAAGGTGCCGTCCCAATGGCAAGAAGGTCAAACAATGCGAGCGGAAGAAACGCCTTGGTTCTCACCTTTTTCCCCTTGGTTGCCGGTTCTACAAAAAGGCGGTTGCCGGAAACGCGTACCAGCTTGCCTGTCACCATCGTCCCGTCCTTCTTATACGCAACGATCTGTTTGCCCACATATGATTTCACTTTTGCCTTGCTGACAGGCTTGTGCATAAGATCCCTCCTCAGGTAATATACATTTCAATCTATTCCGGAAGGAGTTCCCTTGCTTGTTTCATGGCCCTTACGATGGCTAAAGATAGGTGAAAAAGCTCGTCCTGCCAGCATTCAACGTTTACGATTCTTATGTATGACGGACAGGAGCGGAAAATAAAAAAACCGCCGTAATATTACGGCGGTTTCTTCATACACGTATAATTAAGCGTTCACTTTTTCTTTAGCTACAGTAGCCAAAGAATTGAACGCGTTCAGATCATTAACAGCCAGATCAGCCAGCATTTTACGGTTAATGTCCACACCAGCAAGCTTCAGACCATGCATCAATTTGCTGTAAGACAGACCGTTTTGACGAGCAGCCGCGTTGATACGAACGATCCACAATTTACGGAAATTACGTTTCGTAGTACGACGATCCCGGTATGCATAAACGAGGGATTTCATTACCTGCTCGTTCGCTGTTTTAAAAATGCGGTGTTTGGAACCGAAATAACCTTTCGCAAGCTTCAATACTTTTTTATGTCGACGACGAACGACAAATCCGCCTTTAACTCGTGCCATATCAAAAGACCTCCCAATAATTGTTGTTTACTATTTCAAGTTAGCCAGACCTTGCTTCAAACGTTTAACATCTCCAGGCGCCATAACTGGGCTATTGGACAATACGCGCTTCGCACGCTTGGATTTGTGGGAAAGCAAGTGGTTTTTGTAAGCTTTATAACGTTTAACTTTACCAGTACCAGTAATCTTGAAGCGGCCTTTCAGGCTGCTATGTGTTTTCATTTTAGGCATTGTAGTACTTCCTCCTCTAATTTCTCTTAGGCTTTTGGAGCCAAAATCATAATCATGCTGCGGCCTTCCAATTTCGGTTGACGTTCAATGACGCAGAGATCCGCCACTTCCACCTTCACGCGCTCCAAAATCTTCTGACCAATGTTAGCATGGGTGATTTCACGACCACGGAAACGCACGGAGCATTTCACTTTATCGCCGTCTTTCAAAAACTTAACGACATTGCGAAGCTTGGTTTGATAATCATGCTCCTCAATGTTGGCTCGGAACCATACTTCTTTGATATCCACAATTTTCTGGTTCTTACGTGCTTCCTTCTCTTTCTTCTGCTGCTCATAGCGGAATTTACCGTAGTCCATGATGCGGCATACCGGCGGTTTCGCCTGAGGGGCCACGTTCACCAGATCCAGATTGAGATCAATTGCCATTTGCAGTGCTTCACGAATCGGCTTGATCCCGATTTGCTCACCTTCGGCACCAACCAAACGTACTTCCTTGGCCCGAATCTCGTCATTGATCATATGTTCCTTACTGATAGTCCTCCACCTCCAAATTACTTGTTGTTCCTGTTTGCAAAAAAAATAAAGGGATGACGGGTTAATCACCGACATCCCTATTTGATACTCATCTCACAAATGAAGTTAAATCCATTCATTGATTTCGTGATCAAACCAGCCAACACATGTCGGTCAGGTGAGAAGCGGCGCTTCTGCTTGCAATCAGATATTCTGTTTAACAGACTACGATAGTATAACAGGTCATCCTATCTTCTGTCAACACAGATTGAATATAAATATTGGATTAGCCTTGTTTGCTTTGAACTTCTTCAAGGCGTACAACCCGGGTATGCTCCGTATGGCTCCACTGCTTGTTGTTCTGCGTGAAGAACGCATATACCGTGATAGGGTACCACGACAGCAGGTAAATCGGAAACAGCACCAGATACATATACACCTTCTTGTATTTCACCTTCTCCAGAACCATCGCGATCATGAACGTGAACACATTCGCCGCGATCGCTGTAAAACTAAGCCAGAGCGGTAAATAACCGTACAGGTTCGCGATATTCGGACCATCGAAGAATGAGCTGTCAACCCAGATGATGGCCGTCAACAAGAAAGTCAGCAGTACGATATAAACGTTGACTCCGTACAATGCCAAGTCCAGCTTCACGAGGCTGCGTTCTTTAATGGCACGCCACAGCAGCGGGAAGAAATAACGGCGGGCAACCGTAAAGTGACCCTGCATCCAGCGCAGACGTTGTCTGGCGGAAGCCTTAAACGTAAGCGGCTTTTCGTCAAATACCTTCGCATCATAGTTGAACTTCGGATATACGCCGCGCATAACGCTGCGCATCGTGAACTCCAAGTCCTCAACCAGACTGGTTGCGCCCCAGCCGATCTCCTTCAAGAGATTGGTCTCAAAGCACATTCCTGTACCGCCGAGGAAGTTCGCCATGTTCAGATTGCTGCGGGACAGCTGCCACAAGCGGTTGATATACCAGTAAGACACCCCATAAGAGGCAGTGATCCAGGAATCCTCAGGATTCTTGGTATCGATATATCCCTGGATAACTCTTGCTCCAGAGCAGAGATCATTGTTCATTTCGTTCAAGAAATTCGGAGCGGCCAGATTATCCGCGTCAAACATGACAACCGCATCATACTGGCGCGGCATTGCCCAGAGCTCTTTCAGCATCCACTCGATGGCATAACCTTTGCCTCGCAGATTCTGATTCGTACGCACGCATGCGTTCATCCCGTGGGCACGGACGATCTCTGCTGTACGATCCGTACAGTTGTCGCAGATGACAAATACGTCGTACAGATGTTTCGGATAATCAAGCTGTTTCAGGTTCTCCATTAATGCACCGACAACCTGTTCTTCGTTGTGCGCAGCAACTAACACTGCAAATGATTTATTGGGTTCAAACTGTTGTTTCTTTTTTCTTTTGACCAGACCAAACAAAGAGAATACGAACTGGTACACACCCACCGCGGCCAAGAATAGTTGGAGCGCGATAAAGATGGCGTCTGTCATGATTCTCCGTTACCCCCTTTTTATAACCCGAGAATGTTTGTTATTTTTTTCTCTCTAAGTTTTTCGCTTTTTTTATTGTTGCTATGACCCTGTGACTTGTGTCTGTCCTTCTAGTAGCCTCGGTGCCGCGGGGCAACTTCGCACGTCATACACGATTTTCCACACTTTTGAATCTTTTGTCAAAACCGTGGAATGCTCTAATTTACGGAAAAACTTCGTAAAAGAGCTCAGCTTGCAATGTCGTTTGCCAGCAAGCTTCGTTTCAAACGGCTTTAGTTCTTATTTTCATCCGTTTCCTTGCTTTTTATTTCTCTTGGCTGCCCATTTTTTCTTTTTCGACTTGTCCGCCAATAAATAAACGCAACAGACACCCAAAAAGTTTTCTTTTTTTAATGCTCTTTCTCTAATAAACTTTTTGATGTCCGTTTGAATCATTGTAGCGGCATCTCATACTCAAGTCAAAAGACCACGGACCCTGATTTTCTACAAAATGCGCGCAGCTGACTAACTCCTTAAGTAGCAAGGCGCCAGCGAGAAGCTTGCCGAATAAAGTTTCCGTTTCCGGGACCAAAGTCCCTGGAACACAAGTGGAGAATGGTTGATTTCTTTTCCCAAAGTCGATATGTTAAAGTTAAAGAATAACGCTGCAGAACGGGTGAAAAGTAGTGGCTAAAAAAAGAGTCTTGCTGTTATCTGAAGGGTTCGGTGCAGGCCATACACAGGCCGCTCATGCACTCTCCAGCAGCCTGCGCCAGTTATCGCCTAGCGTACAGACCAAAGTTCTCGAGCTCGGGAGCTTCTTGAACCCTAAAATCGCTCCACTGATCATTTCGGCCTACAGAAAGACGATTACAACTCGCCCGAGATTGGTCGGGTACATGTATCGCCATCAAAAGTCCTTTAACCGCTTTACGGCTTTAGCACTTCACCGAATGTTCTATACAAGCACCAAAAACGTGGTTAGACAGCTCAAACCCGACATCATTGTGTGTACCCATTTTATACCAAGTGCGGTCATATCGCGTTTGAAACGGCTGGGCATTGATGTGCCTCTGTGTACCGTTATTACCGATTATGATGCTCACGATACATGGATCAGTCCAGAGGTCGACCGATATTTCGTGTCTACGCCGGAGGTGAGGCGAAAGCTGCTCAATCGCGGGGTGTCCCAAGCCAAAATTCAGGTTACCGGCATTCCGATCCATCCCAACTTCTGGACGCATCCGAGCAAGAAGGAAATCAGGGAACGATTTAATCTGTCCGATATGCCTACCGTGCTTGTAATGGGCGGAGGCTGGGGCATTATGAATGACGAAGTGGTACATGAATTTCTGACCCGATGGCGCGGCGAAGTCCAGATCATATTTTGCCTCGGCAATAACGACAAGGGACGCGAGGAGATGGAGAACAACCCCCGGTTCCAGCATCCGAACATCCGGATTTTGGGCTTTACGCGTGAGATCGACAAGCTGATGGAGGTGTCGGATCTGCTCGTTACGAAGCCTGGCGGGATGACATGCACCGAAGGCCTTGCCAAAGGAATCCCGATGCTGTTCCACCAGCCTCTTCCGGGGCAGGAAGAAGAGAACTGCCAATACTTTACGGCGCAAGGATTGGGTGAGCCTATCCACTCACTGGAGGTTATTGGCAACTGGATGAACAAACTGCTTCATCAATACGATTTGATCCAACAGCAACGGGCGAAGAATTTGCGAGACATCGAACGATTCCATCCGATGCAAAGTGCCCGCAGCATCATCGACATGCTGGAAAACGAAAAGGTGTACTCCTAAAGAGGGAGCACACCTTTTTTTTCGCCGTTTTCCGCGAACACGTCATCGAATTGATAGATTTCCTACTATTATAATGCAAGCAAGCGCTATCATTGAAGAAACTCTACCATATAGACATTATTTACCGTATTTTTCAAGACGATTCTTATGATAGAAAGCAAGTGCTTCCTTACCAACAATGGCCTCGCAGCGATGAATCTGCATACCTTGACCGACGAATTTCGTCTCGTATTCGGTCATCACGTGTTCTTCGTTCAGTCCGTCCCGATGCAGATCCAGCGAAATGTTCGTCATTTGCAAACCATAGTCGGCAAATGCGTTCAGGGAGAACTCAAAAAGCGTAACCGAATCGGTCTTGAAATGAATTTCCCCGCGCTCGTTCAGGATCTGGGAATACTTGTCCAAAAAACGCGGGTGCGTCAAACGACGGCGGGCATGTTTGGATTTTGGCCACGGATCGCTGAAGTTCAAATATAAACGTTCGATCTCGCCGGGTTCAAAAACCTGCTCAACGTTCTCGATATTAAACAGCGCCAGCTTCAAATTCGGCGGGGTATCGACACCCTCCTGAGCCCAGACATTGCGTCCCTTTTCGCTTGCACGGCGAATCAGCTCGTCGTACATGTCCACCCCGATAAAGTTCACATTCTGATGCTTGTAACTCATCTGGCTTATAAATTGACCTTTGCCCATGCCGAATTCGACATGGATCGGAAGGTCATTGCCAAATAATGAAGCCCATTTCCCTCTATATTGACCGGGGTCCAAAACGACCAGGTCTTCCTGCTGCTCCAGATTTTCCCGTATACCTTTTCTTCCGCGTAAACGCATGTCATACCTCCGAAACTTTCCAAGTAAATTTAGAATGATATCCCGATACTGCATTTATTGTGACGAAGTTAATCCCAAAAGTAAAGAGCCCCATAGAAAAAGGAACCTATGCTCTGCTTAACGCAAAGGCTTTAGGTTCCTCTTTCTTATATTTGGAATTGGGGTTCCGCGATGGTTAAACTGTGAATAGTCTACCTTTCATTCGACGTAAAATCAAACGTCTTCTCAAAGGCCGCCCGAATCTTGCGACGTGCCGAAGCCTTCACGTCCTGGTTGGAGTTAAACTCCACGCCGGTAAGGGCTAAAGCTTCGTTCGGGGTAAGCTCCACAGCGATTTTGTCTCTACTGTCATTCTTTACTGTCGACGAATTCATTCGTAATCACCTCACGGTATTATTGTATCCATGACGTCACACAAATATGAATCCTATCCGATATATACCCATGCCAAAATTGCTTGAATCATATTTTTATTTTTCTATTTTAAATATACCAATTATATGCAATTCATTCAAGTAACAACATCTTAATTAGGCTTGAAGACCTGTATATAACGCAAAGTTTTATTTTTTGTTACAATGGACATATCTGCTTAAGTAAAAGTTAAGTAAAACATGTATACTTTGAGGCACGGCTATACCTGTCTCTATTCATCTTATGCGGCTATAAAAGGAGCACACATGAGTACATCCCTTAGACCCGCCCCAACATTATGGGGCGACAAACGATTTCATACATGGAATTACGAGATGCGCAGCCAATTCCAGGAAAAAGTATTCAAGGTAATGCTGGATGCGGGCTTTACCTGCCCGAACCGCGACGGCACGATTGCCAAGGGCGGGTGCACCTTCTGCAGTGCCCGCGGCTCCGGTGATTTTGCCGGACGACGGCGGGACGATCTTGTTACCCAGTTCAACACCATCCGGGACCGGCAGCACCAGAAGTGGCCGAACGCCAAATACATCGGTTATTTCCAAGCCTATACCAACACTTATGCTCCGGTAGAGGAGCTTCGGGAGTATTATGAAGTCATTCTGCAGCAGCCGGGCGTTGTCGGTTTATCGATCGCTACACGCCCGGATTGCCTCCCAGACGACGTCGTGGAATACTTGGCGGAGCTGAATGAGCGAACCTATCTCTGGGTGGAAATGGGCCTGCAAACGATCCATGATTCCACCTCCGAGCTGATCAACCGGGCCCATGATACCGAATGTTATCTGGAAGCGGTCGAAAAGCTGCGCAAGCATAACATCCGTGTCTGCACACACATCATTTATGGCCTTCCGCAAGAGGACCATGAGATGATGCTAGCCACCGGCCGAGCGGTCTCCAAGATGGATGTGCAGGGAATCAAGATCCATCTGCTGCACCTCATGCGCAAGACGCCAATGGTGAAGCAATATAAAGCTGGGCTGCTGCGGTTCCTGGAACAGGACGAATATATCAGCCTTATCGTAGATAGCCTCGAATTTTTACCTCCCGAAATGATCGTCCACCGTCTGACCGGAGACGCTCCACGGGATCTCTTGATCGGGCCGACGTGGAGTCTCAAGAAGTGGGAAGTGCTTAACGGCATTGACGCCGAGCTCAAGCGCCGGGATACATGGCAGGGTAAATTGTGGGGGGGATCCTGATGGGCTTCCTCTCGGTTTTGAGTTTTGCTCACAAGCTCGTGTCCGAAAGGCTGCGGCTTGGAGAGATTGCGCTGGATGCGACGGCCGGAACCGGGGCCGATACGCTGTATCTAGCCAAATGCACAGGACCAAAGGGCAAGGTGTACGCTTTTGATATTCAGGAACAGGCGCTGCAGCTCACTCGTGATCGGCTGGACAAGGAGCCGCCCGGCACCCTTGCGGAGGTTACCCTTCACCATCAGAGCCATGCCCTTATGGGAGAATGCGTGCCTAAATACGAGCATGGCCGTATGGGTGCCATCATGTTCAATCTCGGTTACCTTCCGGCAGATTCATCAGACAAACGGATCATGACGGAAACCGCCAGCACACTGACGGCTCTGGAGGCTGCCATCGAGCTGCTCCGTCCCGGCGGCATTATCACCATCGTGCTGTACCCTGGCCACAAGGGCGGCGATGCCGAAGCGGACGCCGTGCAGGCCTGGGCAGCGGAATTGCCCCAGGACAAAGTGCAAACGATATTATATCGTGGTCTTCAGCGTTCCGAAGCGCCATATCTCATTGCACTGGAACGGAAGAAGCCGATATGATATAAGTTCTAGGAGAGGTGCCGCACTTTACAACATCCATAGAATATTCCAAACATGATGAAAGGTAGATGATTACAATGACAAAACCATATCCATTGTTGTTCCAACCCGAATTTAAAGAACGTGTGTGGGGTGGCCGTGCCTTGGAGCAATTCGGCTTGGATATTCCTGAAGGACATATCGGAGAAGGCTGGATGATCGCCGACCATCCGAACGGTACGACCAGCATTGTGAACGGTGAACTTGCCGGTCGCGGCCTGGATCAGATTCGGGAGCAATTTGGACGGGAGTGGTTTGGCAGCAAAGGATTCTCCGAGGTTAACGGACGTTTCCCCCTGCTGATCAAGCTGCTTGACTGCAATGACAACCTCTCCGTTCAGGTGCATCCGACCGATGACTACAAGGGGCTTCCGAAAGGTGAGCTGGGCAAGACTGAAATGTGGTATGTGCTGGATGCGAAGCCGGACGCCAAAATCATATACGGTCTGAAAGAAGGCGTCAGCCGCGAGACTTTGAAAGAAGCCATGGAAAACGGCACGGTTATGGACCAGCTGCAAGAAGTGTCCGTAAAAGCCGGAGACACGTTCTACATACCTGCCGGTACGGTACATGCCCTGTGTGCGGGCGTTGTAGTGGCGGAAATTCAGCAAAATTCGGATACAACCTACCGGATTTTCGATTATAATCGACCAGGCCTTGACGGTAAGCCGCGTGAGCTTCATATCGAGGACTCCTTGAACGTGACGGCCTATGAAGGATCCGGCGCGACCACTATGAGCACGGAAGGAACCGCGCCTGGAGAATGGCTTGAGCTTGCCCAATCTCCTTATTTTGTCGTTGAGAAAGGCGTTGTTAACGGTGCCTGGTCCTTGTCCACTTCCGCGGAAAGCTTCACGATCGTCGTGATATGCGATGGTCAAGGAACCCTTAGCTGGGATAACGGCTCCATTGATTATACGTCCGGACAATGCTTCCTGTTGCCAGCTAACCTGGGTGCATATACGCTGGACGGGCAATCTACGGTTCTTCGTTCATATCTTCCATAAACAGGGTATAAAGTATTGAAATAAACCATTCGTTTTTGTGGAGGTGTTAGGCCTGAGATGCAAACCGACACGTTTACGATGCTGAATACGCAGGGCATGCATGTTTTTGTATATCAATGGCTGCCGGAGCCGGATCATCCCGTTCGAGCCATCGTGCAAATTGCGCATGGCATGTGCGAAACCGGCATACGATACGAGGAGCTTGCCGAGCTGCTTACAGCGCACGGTTACGCTGTGTACTGCAACGACCATCGGGGTCATGGACAAACGTCCGGCCTTACGCTTCTCGGCGACGCCGGGGAAGACGGATTCGAAGGGATGATTGAAGACCTGCTGCTTCTTGCTTCCGAGCTTAAAAAGCGCCATGCCGGTGTTCCACATTACTTAATGGGCCACAGCATGGGGTCTTTTTTGACTCAAAAGATCATGTGTTCGAACGGCGGATTATTCGACGGATTCATTCTGTCCGGCACCAATGGTCCTCAGCGACTGCTAGCGTTCGGTTTGAATCTGGCAGCGGCACAAATGCGCCTTCAAGGAAACACGCACCGGAGTTTGATGCTGAACGCCATCGTGTTCGGCCCTTACAACAAAGGTTTCGGCCCGATTCGCACGCCATTCGATTGGTTATCCCGGGATGAAACGGAAGTGGATAAATATATCAACGACCCCTACTGTGGTCAGGTATGCAGCGCTCGTTTCTTCCGTGATTTCTTTAAGCTGCTGTCCCAGATCCATAAACCTCAATTGATGGAATGCTTGCTAAAGGATAAGCCGGTCTATATTTTCTCGGGCGAGGATGATCCGGTCGGACACCGCGGCAAAGGCGTACGGCGGTTGATCGAATTGTACCGGCAACATGGCATTCAGGATCTTGAATACCGTTTGTATCCCGGCGGCCGCCACGAAATGCTGCATGAAATCAACAGGGATGAAGTAGCGGCACATGTTCTCGACTGGCTCGAGCGGCACTCATCGGGATCGCATGAGACACCGCAAGAATCGAAACGGATAATGTAAAAGAATGATGCAGGACGAATTAAAAGGGGGTGTCCCAAAAGGTTAATTGACCTTTTGGGACACCCCCTTTGTCTGTTGTATAACGCTGCGCGTACGAAGCATTCTTTCCAATCGCTGGTGCCCCCAATTAATCTGGCGAGCTCCGTCAAGTAAGTTAAACTACTTATGGGAAAGCCCAATCCCTTACTCTTCCTCGTTCGGCGTTCGGTCGATGATCAGCTGCGTAACCTCGGTGTACTCGCCGTGGTCTACTTCATCCTCCGTAGCCTCTTCGCGCAGATCATCATTGGTTTCCATACCCGGCGCAATGGTGGGCTCATCGTGCGGATGCTGTTCCCGCCCCATCTGTTTCCCGTTCATAAACATCCCCTCCTCATCGGTTGATGCGATTAGAATACCGATCCCCAGGGTGTTTTATTCCGGGACGCCCCAGGATACAGTCCGTTACGGCAACGCAGGGATTCATCTTCACAGCTCCAGTACCTGCCAACCTCCTATAAGAAAGGTATTTCGCCCAAACGGCCAAGCCGCTCGCATCCAGTTCCGGTAAGGAGTGTCCTTCGTTAACTCTACTTTGCCTGCTTCGCGAACTCCACAGGCATCGTGTAGTACTGCGGCTGTCCTGTTTCGTTCTGCTGGTACAATACCAATAGCATCGTTGCATGGTCCGCGCTGTCCGGGAATCCGGTGCCACCCTGGATGGCATCGCTGAGGTTAAATGGCAGCACCTCGATCATCGCATGTTTCTGCAGATCGCGCTCCGTAATCCCCAGATCGGCAAATCCGGGGGATAGAGCCGCAGGTTCCTCAACGATTTTGCTAACATTGGCGGTCCACTGCGCTTTATCCTGGGTGTGATCCCACCATATTTTCCGCGGTTTATACTTATGGCCCAGGAAATAATCAAACTTCATCAGACCGGAGACAACGTCCATATGCGAGGTCTTCCGATCTTCAAGGAAAGCCGTTAAACGCGTGAACAGGTCCTCGAGCTGATGGCCGATTTTTTGCCAGCCTTGTCCTTCCCAGTAGTCGCCAAACTCTTGAAAGAAATCAAACGGCGACGTAAACTCATGCTTCATCAAATAATTCAGGGTGTGGTCCATCCGGTGCGCATTCCAATACTTCTCCAGCACATCCTCCAGTCTCTTCAATCGGACGATATCCGAGAACGGAAGCACATCGCTGCCGAGGATCTCATACGGAGCATGATCCATGTAGGTGTAATTATACTTGTCCGCATCGATCCGCAGACCGGTTCCCCGCAGCATCTTCAAGAAACCTAGCTGCAGCTCCTCCGGCCCAAGCGCAAATACGTCGTTAAACGTTTTGCGGAACGTATCGTAGTCCTCTTCCGGAAGACCTGCGATCAAATCCAAATGCTGGTCGATCTTGCGGCTGTCCTTGATCATGGTCACCGTGCGCGACAGCTTGGTGAAATTCTGGCGACGCTTCACCAGCTCGTTTGTCGGATCGTTGGTCGATTGCACTCCGATTTCAAACCGGAAAATGCCGGGAGGCGCATTTTTCGCCAAATAATCCAGCACCTCGGGACGCATGATATCCGCCGTGATCTCAAACTGGAATACGCAGCCGCCATGATTCTCAATCAGAAACTCGAACATTTCAAGCGCGTAATCCCGCTTAATGTTAAAGGTGCGGTCTACAAACTTGATCAATTTCGCTCCGTTCTCGATCAAATAGAGAATATCCGCCTTGGTCCGTTCAATATCGTAGTAGCGAACCCCCACCTCAATGCTCGACAGGCAGAACTGGCAGCTGAAGGGACAGCCCCGGCTGGTCTCAAAATAGACAACCCGCTTCCCGAGATGCGGGATATCCTCCGGAAAACGATGCGGGGAAGGCAGCTCCGCCAGAATGCTCTTCGGTCTTCCGGGATTTACAATGACTTCGTCCTGCTTGCGGTAAGCCACGCCATAAACGAAATGATACTTCCGGTCCCCTTCAATCGTTTGCAGCAAATGGTGGAAGGTCTCCTCGCCTTCACCCATGACGATAAAGTCGACATTGCGCAGCCGTTTCATCCAATACTCCGTATCGTAGGATACTTCAGGTCCGCCCAATATGATCGTGACCTCCGGCATAATCTTCTTCACGATATCGATCACTTTAATCGTTTCTTCAATATTCCATATATAACAGGAGAATCCGATCACATCCGGCTTGCGCTGGAACAGGTCGGAGACGATATTCATCACAGGGTCCTTAATCGTGTACTCCGTCAGTTCGATATCGAAATCCTTCTCGCTGTATGCCTTCAGGCAGCGAATGGCTAAAGAGGTATGAATGTACTTGGCATTCAATGTTGATAGTATGACTTTCATGGTAGGGTCCACTTTCCTTCTAAATTAGTTTCTGCCGGTTATGCCAGCCTATTACTCATAGTCGTACAAGTCGTCACCGTCACTCGATGCGCCCTGACCATTCAGGAAGAATTCCAGGAACGGACGGCCGTATTTACGGAATTTCACTTCCCCGACCCCTTTGACATTCAGCATCTCATCCTCGCTCTGCGGGCAAACCACACTCATCTCACGCAATGTTGCGTCATTAAAAATGATGTAGGACGGCACATGCTCTTTGCTTGCCAGCTCACGCCGAATCAAACGCAGCTGCTCGAACACCGTCTCGTTGACGGCTGACGGCGAATAATCGCGGCGGCTGCCGCTCCGCTGGCTGCCTGCGGCTTTGGAAGGACGAGGAACGCGCTGCATCACTTCGCGCTGGCCTTTTAACACATCGGCGGCCTCGCTCTGCAGTTTCACGACAGGGTATTGGCCTTCCGTCAGCGCCAGGAACCCTTCCGAGATGAGCACATTGATCGTCTCGGATATCTCCTTCTCGGTCCGATTCGACATCACGCCATAGGTAGGAAGGCGGTCAAAGCCGTATTCCAGTACCTTTTTCGCACGTGAGCCCTTCAGCACGGAGGCGACCATGGACACGCCAAAGCGTTCGCGCATCCGGTGGATGCATGAGAAAATTTTCTGCGCATCCACCGTGATATCGACAAGCTCCCGGTCATCCGTGCAGGAGCTGCACGTACCGCAGGGCTTATCTTCGTGCTCTTCCCCGAAATAATCCAGCATCGCGCTGCGCAGGCACCTTGTGGTGTAGCAGTAATCGATCATCTGCTGCAGCTTCCGGTAGTCATTCTGCTTGCGCTCGCCCTCTTGGGGATTCTGTTCAATCAGGAATTTCTGGGTCATGATGTCTTGGGCGCTAAACAGCAATATGCACTGGCTCGGCTCGCCATCCCGTCCGGCGCGACCCGCTTCCTGCACGTAGGACTCCATATTTTTCGGCATATTGTAATGAATGACATACCGGACGTTGGATTTATCGATCCCCATGCCAAACGCGTTCGTTGCTACAATTACGCGAATATCGTCATAGAGGAAGGCTTCTTGGCTCTCCGCTCGCTCCGCGTCACTCATGCCGGCATGGTATCGACCCGCTAGAAGCCCCTTAGCTTGAAGTCGCTGGCATAAATCATCGACTTCCTTGCGAGTGGCGGCATAGATGATTCCTGGCTGATGGGTATGCGAGGCCGCATAGTCCAGAACGAACTCCCGCTTGTTCTCACCGCGAAGCACCGACATCTCCAGATTGTCGCGTCCAAGGCCCGTTACAAACACCTGCGGCTGTTCCAGTCGAAGCAGACGCTGCATGTCCTCCATAACTTCAGGCGTGGCCGTGGCCGTGAAGGCCGCCACAATCGGACGGTTCGGGAGCCCTTTTACAAAAGGAGCTACCGAGAGATAGCTGGTCCGGAAATCATGCCCCCACTGGGATACGCAGTGCGCTTCATCGACAGCCACAATCGAAATATCGAGACTTGCCATTTCCTCCCGGAACCAATCCAGTTCAAGCCGTTCCGGGGCGACATATAACAGCTTCAGTTCTCCGCGCTTGGCCGCACGTATGCGCTCGTTCACTTCCTTGCCGCTGAGCGTGCTGTTGATATAGGCTGCCGCCACGCCCGCTGTCGTAAGGGCATCCACCTGATCCTTCATTAGGGAGATCAAAGGCGATATAACCAACGTGAGACCCGGACACAGGAGCGCCGGGATCTGATAACAGATCGATTTGCCTCCGCCCGTCGGCATAATCCCGAGCGTATCCTGACCCGCCAGTAGACTGGCGACGATTTTTTTCTGGCCCTCCCGAAAATCAGGATAGCCGTAATATTTCTGCAGATAATCCCGCGCTGTATTCATATTCATCGATTCTCTATCATTTGTTTCCACATTCATGGATAAAAACTCCTTAATTCACCTTGGTTTTCCGTTTCGAAAAGCCCGTATCTTCTAAGTTTAACGGCCTTTCCATGAATGGGCAACCGGATCGGGGAAGGAAATTGCATTCGACGAAGAGAACTTCATAAATGTGGAAAAAGGCATGCTATCATGTAGAGCCCAAAAAGTGAAGTTGGTGATCCTAATGAATGACGCACATACCGAAGCCGTAAATCAAACCATTCAATATATGAAGGAGCATCTGGACGAGCCCATGACGACCGAGCAGCTCGCCGATCTTGCGGGATACAGTCCCTACCATTTCTCCAGAGTATTCAAGCGAGTAACCGGCATATCGCTCAGGCAATACCTGTCCGCGCTCCGGGTTGAATCCGGCAAAATCGAGCTCCTTCAAGGTCCTTCCCTGCTTGTAAAAATCGGAATGAGCATCGGTTTGGCAAGTCCCGGCACCTTCAATACCCGCTTCAAGCAGCTTGTCGGTCTGTCTCCGAAAAGGTTCCGCTCCACCACCGAGTCCCTGCATCGTTACGTGAATCAATATGAGCACAAGCCATTAACCTGGGCAGAGGAAGAAAGACATGCGCTGCCCCGGATTCATTGCCGGATCGAAGCTCCCGAGGCGTTCCGCGGCATGATTTACGTTGGTCTGTTCCCAAGACCCGTGCCTGATCAGAAGCCTGTCTCCGGTACGGCGGTCAACCTCAAGAACCGGACCTGTACTTTAACCGGCATACCAACCGGAACGTATTATGTGCTGGCAGCGGGTATCCCCTGGAGCCTTAATCCCCGGAATTATTTTCTGCTGAGCAAATCCTTGCGCGGCAAGCGGGAGGAGCCTGTCCATATCGACGAAGAAACCGATCTCGCCGTAAACATCACCTTGCGCGAGCCTCTGCCCTACGACCCTCCGATTGTTGTTAATCTACCTCTGCTCTTGTTCGAGAAGGATCGGAAATAACAGCGCAAGGTAGAAGAATTTTTGAATCGCATGTCCCTTTATAATGGAATTGCTGGAAGTGTTATTACAGAACAATAAGCACGATATGTTTGGAGGAATAGACATGACCATTATTCAAGAAACCATAATTCAGGCTGACGTGCAACTCCTCTGGCGCGCATGGACGGAGTCTGCGAGGATAACCGAGTGGTTTGCGCCGGCTGCTGAAATTGAACCGAAGGCGGGCGGGAAATTCGAGCTTTATTTTAACCCGGCTAATCGTGAATCGATGTGCACCGCGGGCTGTACCATTTTGCAGTATGATGAGCCGCATACCCTCGTTTTTGAGTGGAAAGGACCCGATCCCTTTGCAGAAACGATGAATCAGGGGGAATTGACCACGGTCAAGGTGTCTTTTAGGCCGGAACAGGACGGCGGTACAAGAATCACCTTGCAGCATACAGGCTGGATGGATACCGAGGCGTCACTGCAAGCCCGGGAATGGCATGTGGATGCATGGAAAGGCATGCTGGCCAGCTTAAAATCCAGCATCGAATCCGGTGAAGGCATTCTATGCTGCCAGTAAGACAAGCCATGGATTAGAGGAGAAGAGGAACTATGCCCAATCTTTGTGTTCTATCGATTAATGTAAGTGATATGGATCAAGCGACGCGATTTTATTGTGATATTCTGGGATTCGAAATTTCCAAGGTGTATGATGATCAGATCATCAGTTTGAAACATGAAGGCGTTTCCCTTGTTCTGCAAAAATGCGACCGTCCTACGAAAACCGATTACCCGCATGAAGCTCAGGTTATTATCGGACTTGAGACGGCTGATGTAAGCGCGGCGATTGCGAACTACAAATCGCAGGGTGTAGAGGTCATCTTTGATACACCGCAGCCGTGCCCTCCCGGTCTATACAGCGCAATCCGGGACCCTTTTGGCAATGTAATTGAACTGCTGGAATTTACGGAGTAATCATCCCGTTTGAGAAGGATCATGGTATCGGCAATACGAAGTGAAGTCCATATACACGCTCGAAGGATATGCTGCATGTAGCAGGTGTCCTTCTCGTCTGAAGGTCAGCCGGGGATTACCGGTTGGCCTTTTTTGAGTTTTTGAGCAGCCGATACTTGTCTCTATCACCTCGACCCTCTGTTAATGTTAAACCCGATCCGGGTAAGAACATATTAATGTTAATTCCGAAGGCAACGCGTGGGCAGATTAGGAATCGCCGGTTTCGGAAATAATAGGTACTCGAACTGATATATTAACTACACAAGGGGAAATTCATATGGATATGACACCAGAACAACGCGTTACCCTGCATGGGTTCAACAACCTAACGAAATCGCTCAGCTTTAATATGTACGATGTCTGCTATACGAAAACCCGGGAAGAACGAGAGGCGTATCTTGAATATATTGATGAGCAGTATAACGCGGATCGACTAACAAAAATATTGAGCCATGTGGCCGAAATCATCGGAGCCCATGTCCTGAACATTGCCAAGCAGGATTATATCCCGCAAGGCGCGAGCGTAACGGTGCTTGTATCCGAGGGCCCGGTCGTGGAGGTTCCGGAGGAATCCTATGACGAATCGCCGGGGCCGCTGCCGGAGAACATAAACCTTCAGCTCGACAAGAGCCATATTACCGTCCATACATATCCGGAATTCCATCCGGATGAGGGGATCAGCACCTTCCGGGCGGATATCGACGTGTCGACCTGCGGGGAGATTTCACCGCTGAAAGCCCTAAATTACCTGATCCACTCCTTTGATACGGATATTATGACGATCGACTATAAAATTCGGGGCTTCACGCGGGATATTCACGGGCACAAGCTGTTTATCGACCATGAGATCAGCTCCATTCAGAACTACATTCCGGACGAGGCCAAGGAGCTGTTCGATATGATTGACGTCAACGTATACAAGGAGAACATCTTCCACACCAAGTGCAAGCTGAAGCAGTTTGATCTGGACAACTATCTGTTCGGTTACACGAAGGATAAGTTGTCCGACGCCGAGCAGCAGAAAATTACCGAGCGCATCAAGCTGGAGATGGACGAAATTTATTACGGTAAAAATATGGACCGCAGTTACTGATGATGGACTCCTGATGTGCTGCCATCAACATATGCTTCTATACTGGGAACATAAATGAAACAAAACCAGGCTGGGCTCATATGAGTCCGGCCTGGTTTGCAACTTCTATCGCTTCGTCCCGGTTGCGGACGCCCAGCTTGGCATACAAGGTTGAGGCATAATTCCGTACAGTCCCGTCTGAAAGATACAATTTCATCGCAATCGCCTTGTACCGCAATCCTTGGGAGAGATACTTCAGAACCTCAATCTCCCTTGGTGTCAGATCATATAACTTCAGAAGTGGAGGCGACGCTGGATCGGCTTCGATTACGGATGCTGAGCCACCCTCTTCCTTCATGATGCCGCCCGCTTCCCGATCGAAGAGCTTCGCCGAAATCGCCGGATCCATCAAAGTTCCCCCTCGATACACGATTCGTATGTTCTCGGCTAGTTCACGCGGCTCCATCGACTTCAGTAAGTAACCGTCCGCTCCGCCTCGCATGGCTTCCACAGCTTTGCCCCTCTGTTCAAATGTGGTGAATATGATAACCTTCACTAACGGCCAACGTTGTTTGATCAGCCGTGTCGCTGTAATGCCATCCATCACGGGCATCTCCAGATCCATCAGCACCAGCTGGGGGTTAAGCTTCTCACACATGTCCAAAGCATGTTCCCCATGTTCTGCACGTCCTACCACCTCAAGGTCCTTCTCCGATTCCAGAATGATGCCGAGACTCTCCCTGATAAAAGGTTCATTATCCACCAATAAAAGCCGGATGACTTCATCTGCAGGCTCCGAAATTCTAGGCAAGCTGCAGGTCACAACGGTTCCTGCCTCAGGAGTCGAATAAACCGATACTTGGCCTTGAAGGCGGTAGGCCCTTTCCTTCATGGCGCTTAAACCGAAACCTTCCTGGATTTGCACGCTTCCACTGCCGTTATCCCGAATTTCAAGCCGGGTCTGCTGCAATTCGAATTGAAGCACGGCGTCAATCCTCGTCGCATTACCGTGCCGCACACTATTCGTTAAGGACTCCTGAAGACAACGGATGAAGGTCATTTTGGCCTGCCGGGATACCGGGTACTCTTCACCAAGCACTCTAAGTCCTGCCTTTACCCCGGTATTGCGCTCGAAATCCTCCGTTACCTGTCTCAGTGACTGCACCAAGGGAATCTGCTCTAGCGGTGAATCCAGCTCATGCAAATACCCTCTGACCTCATCCAGACTTCTCCGCGTCAGTTCCAGCAGATTGGACAGCTTACGCTGAGCTGATGCATCTGTTTCCGTAGAACGAAGCCTTTCCAAACCCATAATGACCGCAGTATACGTATGGCCCATCGTATCATGCAGTTCCTTGGACACGCGTTCCCGTTCTTCCAACAGCGTGACCCGCTCGACCTGAGATAAATACTGCTCCAATATCGTATTGTGTGTCCGAATAATTTCGTTCTGGCTGTAGTTGGCCATCAACAAATGAAAGGCAAATCCTAATGCAAACGCTAAAGCAACATGCTCTATCATCAGTAACAAATCCGTTGACGGGGCATACAGCTTGATCAGTATTGGAACCAAGATAGCCGTAAGGGGGGCTGTCCATCTGTATGTGGTTCCATAGCTGTTCGCAGCCATCAGAAAGGCCGGAATGATAAATGACAAGTAAGCCCCCGGGAATAAGGAAGTCAAATAAACGGCGATTCCGCCTGATAATAAAATCTCGGTGAACAAATATGCTTTACGATTCAGAAGCAGACACAGCCAGGGTATCGAGAAGGCTGCCAATTCCCACATGACGACGATCCATAACGCTGCGGTAAGCTGGTGCCTGAACTCTATACATGTGATGATCAGGGAGATGCAGCCCATCATGCGAATAAAGAGCATCGCCCAGTCGTACCATTTCCATTGTTTCACTATATCAAACAAAAACTTTCACTCCCTGCAGTTCCTTCACGGTTCCTCCTTAATATGACACGGCCCCAACAATGTGTCTACCTCCAAACCGAAAACATCCACTGCGTGTACCGGGCCGTCCATCTCGCCGCTCCCTTAGCCGCCCATACCCCTGCAAAAGCAAAGAGAAGGCCGATTACCATCATAAGCAGAGACTTGGGTAAGGTGTCAACGCGAATTGGCCCCATGTTGATATTTGCAAAGGAACTGATCCATGGTGCCAAAATCCATAGAATAGGAACGATAAAAAAGATAACGGCACTGAACAAACTAATAATGCCAATGATAATCTTCAGCATGAGCACCGATACGGCCTTCCAATTTCGGATGTCCGACAGCTCCACTTTAGCCTGATTCCAGTAGGAGCCAGATGATGTTCTCTTCATAACAGGTTCGATCGTTATGTCCATATAGAACTTTGCCTGAATCCGATCGTAATTCATGAAGGTCCGTGACGTTCGCATTACAAAGGTAAGAACAGGTATCCCGATCAGGGTAAAACTCATGCTGAAGCCAAATACAAGGCCCACAAGATAGTAACAAAAGTAAAACACTCCACTTCCAAAAGTAAACATCAAATAACAAAAGTTTAACAGGTACTCCCTCAGCCATTTCTTCATAGATTAGGCTCCTTTCATGTCTTCATGACCTTGATATGTCTGTATCCTACTGCACTCGTTGTCATGTGCAACAGTGTCAAAATGTCATATGACACGCCTTCCCAAAGTAAGTGCCCTAAGGAAAATCAACGACTTGCTGTTCCAGGACGAGCTGGGGAACAAGGTCACCTTCAAAAAAGGAGCAAACGGACAGATTCAATATTTTTACTACACCAGCCAAATCGGTCTCGGCGTCGTAGCGGAATCCCAGAAAATGGAGGCTGCTTCTCCTTTTACCGACGTACCTGCAAGCAGTAAGTATAGAGCTCACATCGATAACCTGCATGCTTTGGGCTTGATCCAAGGGATAGGAGGAAACCGCTTTGATCCTCAAGGAACGATGACCCAGGGGCAGTTCGCTGACCTGCTGATCCGCTCCCATGGTTGGTACATGTTCCCTGACATGATAGATGCGAATCAACAGCAGATGATCAAAGGCATTCCCGGATATAGCCGTTCGAAACCTCTCACGAGGCAAGTCGCCGCTGTTATGATCCAAAATTTAAAACAACTGCAAGTGGATACCCGGGTTACCTTAACCGATCCAACAGATCTGTGGGCCGTAGAAGCCATTCAAGCGCTTATCGGAAGCGGAGTCGTTGATCCGGACACCCGTATCCAAAAAGACGGCTCCGTCCATTTCCGTTCCAAGCAGCTGCTGCTTCGTCAAGAGGCCTGTGCTCTGCTGGATAAGGCTTTTAACTACTACACCCTTCCGCTAGCCTCGAAATAAATCATGGATCAAAAAAAGCCCTGCACCCCTCGGTGCAAGGCTTTTCGATCTTCCTAAGCTGGCGCTTGCTTGCGGAGGAGTAACCGGATAACGGTGCTAAAATTGAACCGAAAATCCGTTGAACTGGTGAATGCCCGTTCCAAATCGGACAAGGTCTTTTTCCCGCAGCTCTTGAACCGCCTCTTTCACCACGAGCAACCATACCGGATCCAGTCCAAGTGTATTGTGAGAACCATAGATGCGTTTTACACCATCAAGATTCGCGATCCGCTCCAGCGAGTTAACGAGATCCTCCGGACTTGTCGTTGGATAAAAAGCATATACCGGCGTCTCATCATACAATAAATCCCCTGTGAACAAGTAACCCCGGTGTATATCAAATACCGCGATATGTCCGGGAGAATGGCCTGGCGTGTGGTAAATAACCAAAGCCCGACCGCCAAGCTCGATGACATCTCGATCCCTTAGAATACCGGTCGGCTGCCCCTGATAAGGGGTATAGGTTGCCGGATCGAAGGAAGCCGGTACCGGCCTCGTGATATCACGTGAAATGTCCTTGCGGATTTGTTCAATGGAAAGCTTCTTAATCCCGCTGACGAGCCAGTCCTCCTCAGCCTCATGCACATAAATCTCTCCGTACTGCCCATGACTGCCGATATGATCCGCGTGAACATGCGTGGTTAGCACCATAACAGGTAAATCCGTCAGCTGATCGGTCATCCGCCTCATGTTGTCGATGCCAAGTCCCGTATCGATCAATGCGGCACGCTCGCTTCCGATCAACAGAAACGAATGCACCTTCTCCCAATGTCCGTATTCACTGATCGCGAACGTGGTCTCGTCCAGCTGCGATACGGTAAACCATGCATCATCGATAACGACGTTATGTTGATAATTCTCCATATGTAATGACTCCCCCATCAAGGATTATCGAATGGTGATATCCTCCTGATCATCTTGAAATGCAATCAACGACATATAGTAATTTTTCTCTTCCGTAGACATAGGAGTACTGTCTGTTTCGGCCGTCTCCATCCTGAAGTGTTTATTCATGAGCTGCTTGAACTCGTCCACAAAAGCATGGAAGCTCTCCTTTGTTGCATGAAAGCGGTAAGTTCCCGCAATGTTTTTCCTGTGGTGTTCGCTCGCGCTGTCCAAGGCAAAAGAAGAAGCCGGTGCGCTTTCGATTTTCGTCCGGGTAACATCGAGCGTCTCCATAAATACCTGTCTGGACGTTTCCACCAAATCCAGGCTTGGCAGCAAATGATCCTCCGGTATGAAGCGGCTTGCGACGGCGCGATAGTATTTCTGCACGATACCGTTCTTCTCTTCCTTCCGAACCACATGAATGATGCCGTGCTTCTCCAGTTCCTTCAGATGAAAATAAATATTGTTCCGTGTAATGTCCAGTATCTCCGCTAGCTGCTGTCCAGTGTAGGCATCCTTCACGAGATTCATCAGGATCTTAGTACGCAGGGGATCGGCAATCGCTTTGAGCTGTTCGTGGGTTTTAATTTTATAGATACCAGTCATTTTAATTTTAACACCTCCATATATTTTACCGGTAAATTTATTTTTACTGTTATTCGCGTTTCATCCTATCATAACTTTTACACGTGGGTCAATCTTGCTGCTCCTAGGAAATTTCGGTTACACGCAAATTGGAAACCGAGCGCGGGTCAATGATGATACCATTTGGCAATACTGTTATAATACGAAGGAAATCACGCGGAGAGGTCGCGGCTTGTCAATATTATATTCAAAGGATGTGCCCCATGTTTGACCCGACGATATTCGAAAATTTAAAGGTTGGCATCGAAAATGCGGTCTACGACCTCGACAACCTCGATGAAATCATTCGTGTTACCGATCGAAAGGATCTCCTGGATATGGCGACTTTGTCCAGAAGTTTTAGCCTCCGGTTCGAGCTGGCTGCACCATCCTCAACTTCAGCCGAATTTTGCCTGGAGACCGGCCTCCGGGATTTGGCGGCCGAGATCTTAGAAATTCCGGAAGGTCAGCCAGCCTGCGAGTTGAAGCTCCGCTTTCATAAAAACATCGCTGATGCCTCCATAGCTTGTCCGGCTATCGCCCAGATCATGAAGGAGATATGGAATCCGGAGCTTCCGCCGCTGCAAACGATACGGTACACCTACAGCCATGTTCCGGTACCGCTCCACAACACGATCGAGCTTCGCTTTCCACGCAGGATCAACGAAGAACAGATGGGAGATATCCCGAATATCTTGGAGTTCATGCTTCGTACGCTGGAGGAATTAGACCGGATATAGCTTCCCTGATAAAGATAACGGGTATCTCATAAAAATAGCCTGACCGCTAACATAGCGGACAGGCCTCTTCGACTTATATTATTTAAGCAACAACCAACCGGATCCAGATATCCGAGGGATCTTGAACGGCCCAGACGCCATCGCGCTGCTCCAGGCGCAGCCCTGCCTCACGGATACGGCCGGTTACCGCCTCAAGCTCCTCATGGCTCGGAAGCTCAATCGTATAATCTTCCATCCCCGCAGCGCTCCGTGGAGCGTTCGGTACACCGAGTCCTGCCCAAACATTGAGCCCGATATGGTGATGGTATCCTCCTGCGGATATAAACAACGCAGCGCCGCCATAATGGGCTGTCAGCTCAAAACCCAGAACATCGCAATAAAATACGCGAGCATCGTGCAGGTTGGACACATGGAAGTGTACATGCCCGATAACGGTCCCTTCAGGAAGTCCACACCATTCCTTGTCCTTGGAATGAGCCAGCAGTCCCTCAACATCAACAGGATCTGTGGTCATCACATATTCCCCTTTGGCATCACGCTTCCAGGTATCCCTTGATCGGTCGGCATAAATCTCGATTCCGTTTCCGTCCGGATCATTAATGTATAATGCTTCGCTGACCAGATGATCGCCTTGGCCGACAGGAATGTTATGCGCGATCAGATTAGCAAGCGCAAGCCCGAGCGATTCCCGATTCGGAACCAGGATTGCAAAATGGTACAGACCTGCCGTCCGGGTCTGCGGTCTTACCAGATCTTGAATCTCCTCTACAATCAGCAGCGGCTGCTTCCCGTCTGCCGTCAATTCGGCAACACGGCCATGCTGGCGAAGCATTTTCAAACCGACGACTTCCGTATAAAAGCGTACGGATTGTGCCAGATTACTGATCCGCAGAGAGACCGGTCCAAGCTTTGTGGATGGATGTATAATAGCTGTCATATTCTCACTCCTTGAATGTTGTTGTTTGTTCATAACATATATTCAGGTCAACGCTAGCTTAACTTGTAATCAAATCAGTTACATCTTACTTGTAATCATTATAGTTACAGGACATCCTTGTTGTCAAACCCAGTAAATTACAAGTGAATCGAAGGGTCACCAACGGTTAGTCAAAAGAAAACGCCCATCCTACATAAGGATCGAGCGTGTGATTTTCGCTTATTCACTTGATGTTCCATTCGCAGAGGCATCAATTTTCCGGACGATCTCTTCCAGATTCACCTCATGCAGCGAGTTCTCCATGGCCTTCTGGGCGGCTGAAAAAACCGGGACAATCGCCGTTTGAATATGTTTGCCAACAGGACATTTTGTGTCCGAATTCTCATGAATACCAAACAGGGAATCCACCTGCACGACATGAACGGCATGATAAATATCCAGCAGCGTAATCTCGGACGGATGCTTCGCCAGCTTCGCTCCCGCTACGCCAGGTTTAACCTCCACAAGGCCCGCTTTGCTCAGCATGCCTACTATACGCCGGATAACCACAGGATTCGTGTTCACACTCCCTGCGATATAATCTGAGGTGCTGACGCCAGTCTTATTCATCTCCAGCACGGAGAGAATATGAATGGCCACTGCAAATCGGCTGCTTATGTTCATGCGACCCCTCCTGACGGACCAAATCTTCAGATGACTATCATGTAACCATCATAGTTACATCAACCCCTAAAGTCAACGGTGAAGCCGCCGCCCCTTAAGCCAAAATCAGGCATTTGATATACAAATTTCAAAATTTATATGGAATATAATGTAATTTTATGTTGATTTTCCCGAGTTTTTCACTATAATTATCACAACATGATTGGTAAAATCATCCTATTCAAACATAATCCAGGCATCCCTGCATGATCCAAAACATTCAAGGAGGAAATCCATGGATCCCAGCCAAAATCGAAATGAAACGTATTCTATCAGACGTCCTCGAAAGCCCAAACGCCGCCTCAAACTCAAAAAATGGATAGGAGTATCCTTATTTATACTGATTCTCTTAGGCGGATTAAGCTATATTTTCAGAAAAGAATTGTCCTGGATAGCGTTTCAGGCTTTTTTCGCGAAAGATATCAAACATACGCTCGAGCAATCCTACAAGCCTGTTGGTCCTTCTGTTTCGCCCAAGCCTGCTTCGGAGGCAACGAAGCCATTCTCGGTTTTGCTTCTCGGAGTTGATCAACGCGAGGACGAGCCTGCCCGTTCTGACACCATCATCTTCTCTGTCATCCGACCTGATCTTAATAAAATATTGCTCGTCTCCATTCCAAGAGATACATACACCGAAGTCATCGGCAGGGGAGTCACCTCCCGAATCAACTCAGCTTACGCCCACGGCGGCGCGAAAATGGCCATGGATACGGTTGAGCATTTGTTCCAGCACCCCGTCGATTATTATGCAGCCATCAATTTCCACGGATTAACGGATATCGTCAATGCATTGGATGGGATTAAACTCCCCATCGATAAAGTCATCGAGAACAAGAGCGCCCGTCATATTAAATTGCGGATCGAGCCGAACAAGCCTATTTACGATGGCACAGATGCATTAAACTATGTCAGGTACCGGGAAGATTCGGATTTCAACCGTACCATGCGCCAGCGCATATTCCTCAGTTCCTTAATGGATCGGGTATTTGAATTGAAAAATATAGGCAAAATCCCGGAGCTGATGCGTATCGGAGGCAGCAATCTCACGATGGACTTAAACTCCGATTTCATTCTCAAGCTGGCCGAAAACCTATTTTTTAATGACTCCCCACCGTCATTTGAGAATTACATGCTTAAGGGAAAAGATCTTGTGATCCGCGGCGATTACTTCTATGATCCGGACGATTCAGACATCCGGTATATTCAAGCACTGCTTGCCAACTGGTCTGATGAGGAGACCAAGCTGGAAGATTTGATGATCCCAGCTGCGAAGTAAATCTGATCACACGAGGTTGGATGAATCGCCTGACTAGGTAAAGCTTGTTATGAAAAAAAAAGCCGATCCATGAGAAAAAAACCTCTCTTTCGCGTATCACGAAAGGGAGGTTTTTTAACGAATACCATCTGCTCCATCTAGAACATCGGAAATACGTATTTAATAAGGAAATACAAAAATCCAAAGAAGATAATCAGATAAGCAACATACTTTATTAGCGTAGATGCTACCCTGCTGGAGTCATTCCGCTCCTCGATATTGCGGGTCTCGATCTCCACGTCTCGGTCTCGCTGCCTGCTCATAGTCTCCACCTCCATCCGATTCTTTAGTTGCAGATGATGGTTATTTCTTGACGCTTACTACTCTTTACACACACGTCTTGAGATTGAACCAAGCTCCAGGTCAGGAGATGGCAAGCTTATTAGAGAAAGCCGATCATGGCAGGCAGAACGATAAAGGAAGCCAACGTGGTCCACAGTATGCACCTGGATACCAGCTTGGGCGCGGCATCGTATTGTTCAGCAAGGATTACCGCGTTCACGGCTGCCGGCATCGCCGACAAAATCAGGATAACCGCAAACAAGGTTCCCTCTATGGATAAAATCGCAAGCAATCCCCAAGCCACCAATGGGCCCACCAGCATTCGCATCGCCATGCCCGACCAGAATCCGCGCTTGGAGACGGCAGAAGCTCCGCCGTCCCGAACCCCAACCATCTGGGCTCCCAGTATGACAAGAGCGAGCGGCGCATAAGCCGCGGACAGCATGGAAACGCCGGTATTCAAACCTTCCGGAAGCTGAAAGTCCGTCAACCGGAAGAGCACGGCGAGTCCCGCCGCGTAGACCGAGGGGAGCGTAAACACCGATTTGATCGCCTTTGCGGCCGAAAAATGAGATCTCGCCGCCAGATACACCCCTAATGTATTCATAATGATAATCTGCACAATGACATACACAGAAGCTTTATCCAGTCCTGCTTGCCCGAAGGCAAGCAGGACGAGGGGAAGCCCGTAATTCACGCTGTTGGTAAAAATGGTGGTCAAGGCGAGTCCCGATTTCTCTGTCTGGGACAAGCCCAGCATTTTACCGGCAAAGGCACTCAGCGCCCAAAGCGCGATCACATTCAACAAGCAAAACGCAACCGTTACCGTGACCTCATTCGAGGTAATCGAAGCCTTCTCCAGCGTTTCGAAGATCAGAGCCGGGCTCAGCACATATAAAGACAGGGCCGAAAGACCCTTGGTTTCAATGCCCTTGAACCGCTTGAGCAGTGCTCCGCCGATGACGGGCAGCGATATGGGTAGGAATACGCTATAAATCGTAGCTAAGAAAGAAGAGATCATGAGGTCCACCTTTATGCAAAGTAAAGAGTCTTGGTCCGCCGCTGTTGTCATTTCAACTAAAGTAACCCGTTGGTTGAGCCATAAATCATCGATTATTTTCACTTTGGGAAACTAGATATCCTCTGACGGATTTATAATCGCCAGAACCTGATGATCCACCCACTTTCCGTTGATCATTGCGTTGCTTCGAGAGATGGCTACTTTGTCATAAGATCGACAGCCATCCAAGTTTGCCCCGGACCACCACCGAGCGCACAGGCCAGCAGTGCCCAAGGTGCACAGGCAGCAGCGCGCTCGGTGCACAGTCAGCAGGCGCTCGGTGCACAGGCATTAGACCAACTCCGTGCGGACCGTGATTCCGCTATTTGCAAACAAAAGTACTAAAATTATGATTAAGCGGACACTTGTTCCGCTATTGCCAACATATCACAGCAAAAAACAGGAAAACGCCGAGAATAACGGATTAGGTGTCCGCAAAGCCTTAAATTTGGCACTGTTGTTGGTAAATAGCGGACCTCCTGTCCGCATACATCAGCGCATATTGTCCATCATTAGTGCATATTGCCATCATCAGCGCATATCGCACATCATCAGCGCATACTGCACATCATCCGTGCACATTGCACATCATCCGTGCACATTGCACATCATCAGCGCATTCTGCACAGTCATCAGCGCATTCTGCACAGTCATCAGCGCATATTGCCCATCATCAGCGCATATTGCACATCATCAGCGCATATTGCACATCATCAGCGCATATTGCACATCATCAGTGCATATTGCCCATCGATTGTCCGACGATTATATTATTGAATCGGTACTGCCATTTCCCCTCTTTCGGGAAAATGGTGATATTTATGGGTAACAAAGAGCGGCGGTTGATCCGGCTTCAAGACCGGGAATTCGGTTACGTAAAGCATTAATGTTTGCCATCAACTAACTTCGTCTCCGTATTTTCCCTAATAACAATGTACATGGATCATTATCTCTACATCCTAACCCATACCCCAAGCATTCGTCCAAGATTCAAAGACTATAGGTTTAATAGGCTTAGGCTCTCATTATGCCATCTTCCTGATGACAAACGACACGGTGGTTCCTCTGCCCCTTGTGCTGTCAATCATGAGCCCTTGCCCATAGACTTGCTTCAAACGCCGATCCGTGTTCATAAGGCCGACTCCCTTGCCGATACGCTGTCCGCTTCCCAGCATCAAGCGGAGCTTCTCGGGATCCATCCCGGCACCATCATCCGCAATAATGACTTTGGCGGATTCAGCTTCACTTACGATGCGAATCGTCACGGTTCCTCCCTGGGTTCGAGCCAATACCCCGTGAACGACAGCATTCTCCACAATCGTCTGCATGGTCAAAGGGGGGAGCTTCCACTGCTGAACTGCGACTTCCTCGGAAATATGCCAACGGACACGCAGGCGTTCCCCAAACCGCTCCCCTTCGATATACAGATATGAGCGAACCAAGCCGAGCTCCTGCTCCAGCGGGATAAAACGCTCCAAGTTGCTGATATCATAGCTGGCTCTCAGATAGTGGCTGAATTCTCCAATCAGTGCAACCATCCGGGAAGGATCAATTTCACTAAGAGACGCGATCGAATTTAAAGTATTGTGCAGAAAATGCGGCTGAATTTGAGCCTGGAGCCAAGCCGCCTCCATATGCAGCCTTTCCTTAATGGAGCGCTTCAGCTCCAGCAGCGCGCGTACTCTTGTTTTTAATTCCAGATGATCCACCGGTTTTATCAAATAATCGTTAGCTCCGGAAATGAAGCCCATATGAATATCTTCAGGCCGATTTCTTGCAGTCAGCAGCAGAATTGGAAGCTCCGATATCATATACCTCTGCCGAATCGTCCTGGACAATTCATATCCTGACATCTGGGGCATCATCACATCAGATATGATGAGATCCCATTCTCCCTGCTCCAATAATTGAAGGGCTTCCTCAGCCCGGGTAACGGTCACGATCTGATACCCTTCGTCTTCAAGCAAATGATGGATAACTTTTAGGTTAACTGGATCGTCATCTACGATGAGCAGCCTGCCATCGGTTTGACGAGAACGCTTCTTAGCCTCGGATTCGGCATCATCCTGTTCGTGCTTATCTGACATGTTAGATAGCCTCTCCTTCTCTTTCTCTGAATTTGAAACCAAGGAGCCGGCAATAAACTCCTGTTTATCCGTATTCTCCTGCCTCATCATATGGTCCACTTTCAACGTAAACGTAAAGGAACTTCCCTGCCCCGGAGCGGATGACACGGAGAGTTCCCCGCCATGCAGCTCAACCAGCTGCTTGCAAATGCTGAGTCCAAGCCCCAAGCCGCCTCCCGTCGCAGCAAAGCTGGAGTCTCCCTGCTCGTAGGGGAGGAATATCCGCCTTAATGTCTCTTCGTCCATTCCCATGCCCGTATCAAGAACGTGGACGCAGGCCCTTTCATCAACAACCTCGGCAGTCACCGCGATTCGGCCTGACTCCGTATATTTGATTGCATTGTGAACCAGATTGAATATAATCTGAACCAACCGGCTTTCATCTGCCCATACCTTGGGATAGTCATCCTCGATCTCGCATACGAGCTCGATTCGCTTGCCCTCCGCCATCGGACGGAGCATATCCAACACGCCTTGGACAGCCGAACCGAGATGGATGCTCTGCACAATCAGCCGGATCCGCTTGTCCTTCAATAACGAAACATCCAGCAAGTCATCCAACAGCAGCGACATCCGCCTGCCAATGCCGGTAATCAGCTCCAGGTGATTGCGATCCTCTTGCTGAAGTAAACTCCCTTTGCGTTCCAGCAGCGTTTGCGCCATATTAATCATGCCATACAGCGGATTTCGCAGCTCATGGGACGTATTGGCCAGAAATTCATCCTTCATCTTGTCTGCCCGCTGCAGCTCCTCTGCCTGTTCCCTCAGCACCACAGTGTTTCGGGCAAACCGGATAAACCAGAAGGAAGCAAATCCGAGAAACGCAACGATCAGGTCAATCGGGTAATACGGCAGCTCCTTAAAATACCGAAACCTTAAAATTCCGCTTAGGATAATATTGCAGGAAACCGCAACCGCCGACAGCAAGATAAATATGGCCGCTTCCGCCCGCTCGCTGACCGCCTTCCTGGCAATCGAAGGCAGGAAGAGCACGGAGCTTATTAATACTAATGATAAATAAGTAGAGAGATGCACCATCAGATGAAACGGCAGCAGCAAATAGGCGACGGCATACGAAACCACAAAGATCGTATAGGCCCGGTAAAATCCTTCTTTGATTCTCGGCCGGAGCAAGTGCTTGGTGCACAGAATCAAACATAAGGATATAGCCACATAAGCAACAACCTTAAGCTTCACTGACCATTCGAAACGGATAGCCGGCTGCCAAACGAGCAGGAGCTTATCGTCGTCAACCAGCGTAGCCAGCAGCGTAAACAGGATAAGAGCCGCAAAATAAAACAGGCCTTTATTCCGATAGCCGATTAGATATAGAATTAAGACATACATGACATGAAGAATTAGCACAATGCACACCAGCAGCTGCATGTTCTCCGAGAACGCTTTCCCGTTCATCACCGCTTCAGCTGTCCCAAATTTGATCGGCAGCTTGATGCCGCCTGAATCGGCATACTGATAATTGCTCACTTCCAGGATGATATCCAGCTCTTCATCGGCAGCCGGAGGGATGAGTTCGACATGGGGTACGATCCTTGCCACATGGGTCTCCGGCATATCGGACGGATGCCCGGATTCGTACAATAACTCGCCATTTACATACAAACGATAGGCTGTACGGATATCGGTAATCCAGAGGCCATAAGCTACGTTACGGTCCGGTACGAGCAGCTTGAGACGATAAGTTCCGAAGCCCAATTGGTTCCCATTCTCGTTTTCGCCTTCCCATGGACCGGGAACCTGTATCCAGCGCGGATCGGCGGCAGGCTGCCGCTCCCCTTGAGATAATCTATCCGGGCCCATCGACTGGTTCGGATAAAAGGCCCATTCCCCGTTCAGCGCGACCGTATTGCGGTCATTCGCCCGCCAATCCCGAAGATCCAGAACTCCTTGCTGAAACTGAACTTCCTCAGGGATCATGATGATTTTAAAATACGCCAACCGCACGGAGAGTAAGATGACAATAAACAGAAAAGTAATCCCCAGCAGCCTTCTGCCGGAGATCGGTTTCGATTTCGAGTTCGAGTTGGAATAGGTCGACAATACTAACAGTCCCTTTTAACAAATTGTAAAAAATCAACAACACTAATCAACCGTCCATTATTTTACATCGTTACGGAGCTGTTGTCTGTTCCTTTTCCATACAGTCCAATAAATAAGCGGGCTGGGTCAGGCCGCTATACAAACGATAATGTCTTGCCCGGACGCTGCAGCGGCTGATACGGACATAATTCCGCAGCGGATACGTACTTCACCGTATAGTAAGAGTAGAATCTTTTTCTCCCGGATGCTTCATAGATCCACGAAAAAAAGTCAAAAATCGAATCATCCACCCATTTTCCGTTGTACTCGATCAACGACCGCAAATAAGGAATTTGGAGTTTCACTCCCCCGTCCCACATAAAGATAAATGTGTTAACCTCGGCATTTTTTTGCAATAAAAAATGAACGGTACGCTCATCCAGCAAGTACTTTTCCTGACCACACAGAAATACCGGACCCTCATCCGTAGCAACGATGCCAATCCGCTTGCCGTTGAAGTGAGCATAGAAGCCTCTGCAATGCTGGAGGTCTTTCTCCGCATCAAGCTCGAACTCCCGGAACGTTCCAAGCTCCAATCCCATGGCCTTATGCAGCGAAGATTCCTTAAATTTCCGAATGAATTTCATAACCGAATAATGTACCTCCCGTTGTTATGGTTCACTCCACAGTATAGGAGACCGTCCTCTACAATTTCTGAACAACACCGGGAGGACCTCAGATTCGGGCAGCAATATACAAAAAATCACCGGTCGAACGACCGGTGATTTCATCTCGAATGCGTGCTTTGGCTATTTCATCTATTTCATATTGGTGACTTGGATACCATTGCTCCATTCGTCGTACCATTTCACAATGTAAGGACTTGGCTCCTCGCCCATCTCATCTTCTAACACCTGACACAGAAGACTGAATTGACGGTGCACCTGGGCCGGATTATCCTGCAAAGCATATATTTTCATCAATGAAAAATAAGCTTTCTCCTCCAGGGGATGCTGCCTCTGGATCGAGAAGTAGCATAATACGGCTTCATCGATGCGTTCCTGATCCACATACCATTCCGCCATGGATAAAGAAACGCTAAGCCACAGCTCCTTCAGCCTTTGACGCTCTCCTTCTGCCCACCAGTAGTCATGCTCCTGCAGGTAGTCCCCCGTGTACAACTTCATCATTTCAATATGTCCCTCAATGGATTCGGCCGACACGGAGGGATTGGACATGAACCAATTCTCCCACTCCTCAATGTCCAGCTGCACGCCTTCGATATTCAGCACATAGCCTTCCGTCGTGTTGGTGATTTGGAATCGGGTATCATAAGGCTCCAATGTTTTTCGGATATGATAAATGGCCGTGTACAACTGGGGATAAGCTTTATCCATATCAAACTCCGGCCATAACATATCGATCAATGCAGACTTTCGTACAAGCTGTCCTCTATGCTGAAGCAAATATATGAAGATCTCCTGTGCCCGGGTTGTCCGCCAATGAAGCAGAGCAAATTGCCCCTGCTCATTCGGCTGCTCGATCATAACCTGGCGGAACATCGTCATCCGAAGGTTACGATTGGACTCCATGACCTCTTCCGGCCTGGACGCAATGCGGCTTCGCAAACGCTCCATCGTTTTGGCGACTCGATCAATCTGGACAGGTTTAACAATATAGTCGACGGCATTCAATTCAAAGGCAGTGACAGCATATTCGTGATACCCCGTCACAAATACAATACAGAGATGAGGCTTCTGCTCAAGCAGCTGCTCTGCCAACTCAATGCCGTTTAATTCCGGTAAGCTGATATCCAAAAACACGATATCGACGTCCCTTGCAAGAATTTCGTTGCGTCCTTCAAAGGGATTCGTATATGTACCGATTACATCTATAGACATGGTATCCAGTTTTAACAGCTGACGTTCTAAATACTTCAAGGCCAACGGTTCGTCATCTACGAGAATTACCTTCATTCATATTACTCCTTGGATTGGAAAAATACGGTCACATTTAACTATATTGATTCCTTCGCATTGTTGCAACAAGCGAAAGCATGTTTATCACAATATACTCGTTATTTTTTCTCTTGAAAAACTCATAATTCCAAGTATAATACTTGGTATAAAGATGATTAGGAGTTTGCTAAGGGGGCTTTCAACTTGGATCAATGCGATAAAGAACCGACATCTCTGACCCTCGATGATTATCTGGATCTTCTCAGTTTGGCTATTCGCTTGGAAGATTGGAAGTGGCAAGCAGACATTGTTCGTACACTTCGTCACATGTTGGAACCGCAGAGCGAGAAGGAAGCGAAGTCGGAGGAATGCACGGAACAAGAACTGTGGCAATGCGTGAACCAAATCAATGACCGGATGTTTGCCCTTTACAATGAACTGAAAGCAACGGATGATAAAGATATGCAGCGGAAGCTGCTGGACCAGATGTGGGAACTTAAAATTGCCCGGGTTGAGGTTTTTCGTAAAATACGCTCGATATATCAATAGCAGACAAAGACGATAACTCCTTCTGGAGTATCGTCTTTGTCTGCTATCGTGACTCTTCGTTATGATAAATCCAAATAATAATAGGCAAATTCTTCATCCTGCACATACCCTGCGGATTCATACAAATGCTGAGCTGCCACGTTATGAAGCTGCGTGGACAGGGTCAGCCCCATGGCTCCGGTCTGAAGGGCGTGCGCTTTGGCTTGATTCAGCAGTTTCCTTCCGATACCAAGCCCGCGATATTCGGAGTCCACGAACAGATCATTCAAGATCCACAATCTGGACATCGATAACGATGAGAAGGATGGATATAACTGGAGAAAGCCAGCCGTAACCAGGTTTTCTCCACTATTGCAATCCGCTAAATACATAACGGAATCGCCCAGGGTCAGCCTCTCCCTGATATATTCCTCTGCCCCGTTCAAATCATCTTCCCGCATATAGAATTGCCGATACTGATTAAAAAGAGCGGCTGCCTTGCCCAGATCCTTCTGTTCCGCTTGATATATACGAATCTCTGCTTTCAAATCACGCACATCCTTTACATCCGACGTTACCCCAAGTGTACTGGATGTCGGTCAGGGTTTGGAATGCAGAAAACCACGAATGGTTTGCACGCAGCTTCATCTTCAAGCAGCCAGGACGATTTCATGATTTCCGGATTAAACAGCATTTGAAAAACTCAGCGGCATCCTCTTTTCCAAAGGGACGCAAGTAGATCCGCTCGTCTTCCAGAAATCGTACCGGCTTCGTATTTGTTATGGTTGAGTTCACACCATGAAAAAGCTGTCCTCTCATTTACCTAAAGGGACAGCTTTTTGATATATTAGTCTAAACGTATCGACACTTAAACTGCACGACCTACAATGACCAAATCCCGCTTGATGCCGTCAAGCTCCGCAACCCCGGGGAGAAGCCCCCATTGATCAAAGCCAAACTTCATCAGCAGCTTAAGGCTCGGTTCATTATGGCCGAATACAAATCCGACCAAATTACTGACGCGAAGGCGCGGACACTCCTCAATTGCCTTCTGAATCAGTATGCTTCCGGCACCGATGCCGCGATATTTCTCGTTTACGTATATGCTGATCTCAGCTGTGCCGTTATAGGCCGGACGGCCATAAAAGGATTGAAGGCTCATCCATGCAACCATTCCGTCATCGGACCGCATGACCCACAGCGGACGAAAATCGTTGCTGTGCTCTTCAAACCAGCGTATACGGCTCTCCACCGTGACCGGCTCCAGATCGGCGGTTACTTTTCTGCCTGAGATCGTCGAATTGTAAATGTCCACAATGGCCGGCAAATCCTCTTTGACGGCATAATCGATACGGTATTGAAACGTCACGATGTCCTACCTCCAAATAGATGCGTAAACTTTTTGTACGAGATCTATTGTACAAGAGGCAGAGGAAAAACGCTTCTTTTTTTTCAAGCGGCATTAATTCACGAAGGTGTTTCGCACACGCTTGGAGCGAATGAAATACGGGATCCAGATACAGGCGTACAAACATGCACGGACAATTTCGCGTATAAACTGGCCATTATCTTCTTCCACCAAGATCTCTACCTGATTGACCAAAACATAGTCCAGCACACTTGCCAACAGGCTAAACAAAATATAGCCGATCATCAATCTCGGGAAGGCACTCTTCTTTTTATACATAAGATATAGTGCTATTCCTAGAAGGATAACAAATGCTACGTTCATTATAATCTCAAATACGATCAACGGGACAAACATCGAGTCATAATACGGTGATGCTTGATCCGCAAACACATTCCATATCTCCGGATCAAATATCGGTAATACACTGTTAAACATAAAAATTGTGATCGTAATCAATGAAAAATAAATAGAGATCTGGACCAAGACCAGCCAGCCTCCGAGTCCTTCAACACTCGGCTTTAACAAATATTGAGGTGCCTGGCCTTGTGCTGAAGTATTGTTGTTCTCCTGAACTTGATTCGGATCCATTCGAGTGTAATTCCTCCCGTATAACATGTAATTTATTAACTCCAAAACATTATATAGGAAGATCAAGCTCATAATAAAGGAAAACTTTACTTACGTGATTGAACGCGATAACCTAACATTAATAGCGTGAAAACCGTCTTCTGATTATGAAAGGAATGAGCAGAATGAACGAACGATTGCAAAGTTTGCTACAATCCATGAATAAACAGGGCTGGGATCATGTCCTTGTGACAGACCCCAAGCATGTTTACTATTTGACCGGATTTGCGAGTGATCCCCATGAGCGTTTCCTGGGCCTGCTCCTCTCATCTGCGAATGATCCGGTGCTGATTGTCCCCGCATTGGATGCCGACGCGGCAGCGGCCGCTTCAACGGTTAAGCATATTGTCACGCATCAGGATACCGATAATCCGTATCTCTTGCTCAAGCAGCAGTTTCAAGGTACAGTCGGTACGCTGGCCGTTGAGAAGGAGCAGCTTACGGTCTCCCGTTATGAGCAGCTGCAGCAGCATCTGAACGCGAGCCGGGTCGAAGATGTTGGCGCTGTGCTCCGGGAGCTCCGCATTCGAAAGTCGGCCGATGAAGTGAAGATCATCAAACATGCAGTAAGACTAATTGAGGATGTTCTGACGCAAGGCCTGGCCCAGATCAAAATCGGCGTCAGCGAGATTGAGGTTGTGGCAGAGCTGGAGTACTTAATGAAAAAAATGGGTGCCGATGCTCCATCCTTCGCCACAATGGTATTATCCGGCCCTAATACCGCCTTGCCTCACGGTGTTCCCGGTACGCGCCGGATTGAAGCAGGAGATCTGCTCATGTTCGATATGGGAGTTTATGCGGGTGGTTATGCGTCGGATATTACTCGTACCTTTGCCGTAGGCGAGCTGAAGCCTGAAGCCGTCAACATCTATGAGACGGTTCTCGCAGCGAACCTGGCAGGCATTCAGGCCGTAAAACCCGGCGTAACCTATGGCTCGATTGACCAAGCGGCTCGCCAAGTGATTGACGACGCAGGGTACGGCCATGCTTTTGTACATCGCTTGGGGCACGGGCTTGGCATGGATGTTCATGAATATCCATCCATCCACGGTTTGAACCAGGACATTTTACAGCCCGGGGCGGTATTCACGATCGAGCCCGGCATTTATCTGCAAGGCATAGGCGGCGTGCGGATCGAGGACGATGTGATCGTAACCGAGGATGGCGTCGAGGTGCTGACCTCCTTCCCGAAAGAACTGACTAGCATCGGATAATTCAATTTTCAGTATGAGAAAAAAAGCCCGGATTACCGTTTCTTTACGGCATTCGGGCTTTCTCTATGTACCAGAAGAACCATCCTCCGGCAGAAACAATGCCTTCAAGATGGCTCCCATGGTTACGTTCTTATGCCTGAACCATATCCAGTTCAATGTTGTCGTCGTTGTACACGTCTTTATCCACTTCATTCATGACTTTCCCGGTAATCACGCCAGCTGTCATGGAGTCATTCACGTTCAGTGCCGTCCGTCCCATATCGATCAGCGGCTCGACGGAAATTAACAGGCCCGCCAAGGCAACCGGAAGGTTCATCGTGGAGAGCACGATGAGCGAGGCGAAGGTAGCCCCGCCTCCGACACCCGCCACGCCGAAGGAACTGATCATAACAACGACGATCAAGGTAAGGATGAACGACCATGAGGTCGGGTCCACGCCGGCTGTCGGCGCAATCATGACGGCCAGCATGGCAGGATAAATGCCCGCGCAGCCGTTCTGTCCAATCGTGGCGCCAAACGATGCCGAGAGATTCGCGATGCCTTCCGAGACACCCAGCTTTTTGTTCTGGGTCTGCACGTTAAGCGGAATCGTAGCCGCGCTGGAACGCGACGTAAAGGCGAAGGTCAGCGTCGGGAATACCTTTTTCACATATTTAAGCGGGTTGAACCCGAATATCGCCAGCAGCACCAGATGGATAATGAACATGGCGATCAAAGCAACGTACGAAGCAAGGACGAAATCGATCAAATTCATGATGACCGCAAGGTCGGTAGTGGCAATCGTTTTGGCCATAAGCGCCAGAATCCCGTAAGGGGTCAGACGAAGCACCAGCGTCACGATGCGCATGACCACGCCATACACCGCAGAGATCATGTTGCGGAACGTTTCCGCCTGCTCCTTGTTTTTGCGGTCTAACCCGAGAACCGCGATCCCGATGAATGCCGAGAAAATAACGACGGCAATCGTCGAAGTTCTTCGTGCCCCCGTCATGTCGGCAAACGGATTGCTCGGAATGAAATCCAGGATCTGCTGTGGGAGCGTACGGCCCTCAACATCCCCGAGCCGTTCTTGCAGCAGTGCACCCTGCTGCTCTTCCGCAGCACCGCCTTGGATATTGACGGCGGACAAATCGAACGCCAGCGCGGTCGTAATCCCGACTGCAGCGGCTACGGCTGTCGTCAGAAGCAGCACCGTAATGATAAGTCCGCTCATTTTGCCCAGATTCTTTCCGCCCTTCAGCTTCATGATGGCCGATATGATCGACACCATGATCAGCGGAATGACCATCATTTGCAGCAGCCTTACGTAGCCGTATCCTATCAAATTAAACCAATCGGTGGATTTCACCACCACATCGGAGGTCGAAGTGTAGATGAGCTGCAGTGCCACTCCGAACAACACACCCAGTCCGAGTCCGGCAAACACGCGTTTGGTAAACGAGATATGCTTTCTCTGCATCCAGTACAAAATACCGACCAGCAGAATCAGAACAAGGACATTGATGATAACCCAAAGCGTTTCCATCCTAATGATTCCTCCCATTCTTTAAATAAGGATATATGTGCTCCATCCTCATGTCATAAGTGCGCTAGTATGTATTCATCTCCATTACAGCCCACTCTAAACATATCATTACCCGATTGAGAAAATTCCTGTCAAAAATCGTTAGGTTCCCATCGATGCGGATTATGTCGACTATGTTGATCGGATTACCACTGATATCACTCTACTATCATATCATGTAAACTTCAAAAGGAGAACTACAAATATTAGCAAAACCGTTTCAATCAGTTCGTTGAGCGCTCCATATGTATCCCCCGTCAGTCCTCCAAGTCTTCGGCTCATCCGTTCAGCCGTTAAACTTCCCGCTGCCCAGGCTATGAATGGGATGACAAGGATTCCTCCGACTGCAATCGTCCAAAGATTAGTCTCGCCTGCCGTGATCCATAGGAAGCCTACAATAACTAGCGTTAACAGAGCAGCCATTACGCCCGCCAGCGATCTCCTTCCGGCCGTCAATCCGTGAAATAGAGCGGCAAGCCCCTCACTTCCCCGTGCCATCGGCCAGCGATACATCGCATGGACCATAAACCAGCGGCTCCAAACCGGAGCGAGCACCAGCAGCCATGCCTCTTGTTTCCATGCCCCGGCTGACAAATCCCATACAGACATGATCAAGGAAGCCTTCAGAAGGAGCAGCAGCATACACGCCATGACGCCCATCGCACCTACACGGCTATCCTTCATGATTTCAAGCATCCGTTCGCGCGACCGATGGCTGAGCAGCGCATCCGCGCTGTCCATCCAGCCATCGAGATGAAGCCCTCCGGTCAGCGTTACCCATACAATCAGCAGGATGACGGCAGCAGGAAAGGAAGGCAGCACAAAGCTTAAGCCCAGTCCCAATCCGGCAACGATAAAGCCTATGACCGCCCCTACCAAAGGATAAAAAACGACGCTCCGTTGTTGCACTTCCGGCGTAAAAGGAATTTCTCTCCGCACCGGCAGCCTCGATAGAAATTGAAAAGCGGCCGCAGCCGCTTCGATCATCTTGCTCATATGAGATACTCCTTGCTCTTGATTTCCATCGGAATTCCCGCAGTCACCAAAAATACCTCATCGCATATCTGAGCCAGCCTCTGATTCATGATCCCTGCCCAGTCGCGATATATTCGGCCTAGCTGATATTCCGGAACAATACCCGACCCCACTTCATTTGTTACCAGAATGACCATTCCCGGGTAACCCTGTACCGCTCTTGCGAGTCTGCCGATTTGAAGTCCTAACCGTTCTTCCATTACAGCACTTCCTTCAGGCTCAGCTTGCAGCAGCACATTCGTAAGCCACAGCGTCAGGCAGTCCACTACCACCGCAGGGGCATCCGAGGCGGACTGGCCGAGCGTTTCTAGCAATTCGGGCAGTGCGACAGGCTCCTCCACCGTCTCCCAACCATAGGCTGAATCCTGCCTGCGGTCTTGATGAATCCGGATCCGTTCCCTCATCTCTTCGTCGTAGGCTTGCGCAGTCGCCACGTACGTTCCCGACTCCGATCGCTTCATGCACAGCTTCTCCGCGAATGAGCTCTTTCCGCTTCTGGCCCCGCCTGTTACCAACACGCTTCCACGATGGCTCATACGGCCCCTCCGCTGATTCCAGCGCTCTCAAACGTCGCCATCTCGTTCACGATCCTGCACGCCGCCTCGACCAGATGAAGGCACAGCACCCCGCCCGTCCCCTCGCCAAGACGCATGTCCATTTGCAGCATCGGCTGGAGTCCCAGCTCTTTCAGCAGAAGAACATGCGCCTGCTCATGCGAAACATGAGAGGCAATCATATAGGAGAGAGCGTCCGGGCAGATGCATTTGGCAACCAACGCCGCCGCACTGGATATGAAGCCGTCAATGATAACTGGACAACCGTGAGCAGCCGCACCCAGGATCAGTCCAGCCAACCCGCCGATTTCATATCCTCCAACTTTGGCGAGCACGTCGAGGGGATCATCGGCATGAGGTCTATTAACTTGTATAGCCTGTTCCACCACTCGAATCTTATGCAGCAGCCGTTCATCCGTTACGCCAGTCCCCCTCCCCACGACTTCAGCAGGCTGATTGCCGGACAGAACGGAGAAGATCGCCGCACTCGGTGTCGTGTTCCCAATCCCCATCTCTCCGGTCACGAACATTTGCGTTCCTCGCGATACCAATTCGGCAGCTACCTCCGCACCGGCTACAATGGACTGCAGTGCCGCTTCCTTTGTCATCGCAGGCCCTTTGGCCATATTGGCTGTTCCTCTGCCAACGTTCCGCGACATCAGCTTCTCATGGTTCAGCTCGATCGCGACCCCGATGTCCACACAATGAACGTCTGCTCCCGCCTGACGGGCCAGCACATTCACAGCCGCCCCTCCATTCAGGAAGTTCATGACCATTTGGGGCGTTACCTCAGCCGGAAAGGCGCTGACTCCTTCTTCACAGACACCATGATCACCAGCCATGACAACGACGGATTTTTTGGTGAACGACGGTTTCATATTCCCTGTAATGCCCGCTAATTGGATCGCTAGCGACTCCAGCTTGCCCAGACTGCCCGGAGGCTTCGTCAGCGTATCCAAATAAGCGGCTGTTTCGTTCTGCACCTCGACACTCAGCGGTTTTATGTTAGCAATGAAACGATTTAAACGATTCACGATGGTATCCGTCAATGAAACGACCTCCTCATATCTTGTTCCTAAATCTTACATCCCCGTCGGAACATGCGGCAACATCGGTCAGGACCACGTGCTATTTGCCGTTAACAGCACCTGCGGAGCACCATTCTCAGGATGGGCCACAATCGAGGGCTCCACCCGGAAGATTTGGCGTATATACGCCGCTGTCAAAACTTCCTCCGGCTTGCCAACCCCCGCGATCTTTCCCTGATCAAGCACCAGCAGTTTATCGCAAAATTGAGCCGCCAGATTCAGATCATGCAGTACACTGATCACCGTAATCCCGGACGAGTTCCGCCACTCCGCCACCATATCCATGAACTGAAGCTGATAGCGGATATCCAGATAGGTCGTCGGTTCATCCAGCATCAGCAGTGAAGGCTCCTGGACCATTACCTTGCCAAGTGCTACACGCTGGCGTTGACCGCCGCTTAACTCGGTAAGCCGCCGTTCTTCCAGACCGTTCAGATCCAGCTTTCGGATAATGGTGTTAATGAGCGGCGCTGCATCCTTATCCTCACGGCCAAGCCAGTTCAGGAAGGGGAATCTTCCCATCTCCAGCACTTCCCGGACCGTAAAATCGGTAGGATCAAGCCCTTCCTGCTGAAGCACCGCCACGATCCGTGCCAGCGCCTTTCGGGTATATTGTCCAAGCTCCTTGCCCCGAAGGGTCACGCTTCCTGTCGTAGGACTCTCCACACCGGATAACAGCTGCATGAGGGTGGATTTACCACTTCCGTTCGGACCGATGATCCCCCACCATTCCCCTTCGGCAATGTGAAGGTCCACATCTTCAAGAATCGGCACCTTGCCATAGGCTTTGCCAAGTCCTTGAGCTGTAATCATGATAAACCCTCCCTGCGCCTTTTTTTGTTCCGGTATAGCAAATACGCAAAGAACGGAGCGCCTATGAATGCCGTAACCACACCGAGCGGTATTTCCGTTGGTGCCAGCACGGACCGTGCCGCCGTATCGCACCAGACCATGAACATCGCGCCGCCCAGAGCCGACAGTGGAACAATGACGCGGTAATCGGAGCCGGTGATCAGCCGGATCATATGCGGTACCACAAGTCCCACGAATCCAATCACGCCGGAGACCGACACGGCTGCGGCGGCGAGCAGGGTAGCAACGATGAGCACGCTGGTCTTCAGCCGATCCACATTCAAGCCCATATGGGCGGCCTGCCGTTCCCCCAGCGACAAAATATTAAGCGCTCGCGACCTGCTCCATAAGTATATAAAACCTGCGATAAAATACGGGAAAAGGATGGCCGTATACGACCATCCACGCATGCTCAGGCTCCCCATCGTCCAGTACAGGATCTGGTTTACCGTATCTTTGGACATGACCGTCAGAAAGGAAACGACGGCGCCCAGAAACGACTGCATCACCACGCCGGACAGAATGAGCCCGTGGATCGGCAGTTTTCCTTGATCCCTTGCCAGCAGCAGAACGACCCATAGGGTCCCTGCTCCGGTCAGAAACGCTACAAGCGGGAGCGTGTAACCTCCGGCAAAGGAATATTCCATCCCGAAAAAAATCAGGGATGCTGCGCCAAGCGCAGCACCCGAGGATACACCGAGCGTAAACGGATCCGCCAGCGGATTGCGCAATACTCCTTGAAAGGCGGCTCCGGCGACGGCCAGGGATGCTCCTACGAGCATCCCCAGCAATATGCGCGGCAATCTCACCTTCATTAAGATTTGCTCGGATGAAGCTTCCCAGCCCGGAACGATGGAATCACCGATTCCCGGCAGCCGGTGCAGCAGCATCGCCCCAATCTCTCTCACAGGCAGGTGCACGGAGCCGATTCCGAGACTGACAACCAAGGTTAACAGTAATAGGATAATGCCGGCCGCACCGAATCCTGCAAGTTTTCTACTCATGGATTCATCAGTTCCGGATAAACGGCCTTCGCCACTTCAATCAACCCTTGCGTCACACGGGGACCCGGACGGCTGAGCAGATTCGCATCCACGGATATGACCTGATCGTTCTTGATGGCTTCGATTTGATCCCAGCCGCCGCGCTCCTTAATCAGCTGATCCAATGTTTTCTTGGTTGCTTCGTCAACGACATCGTCCGTGTACAGAATAACGTCGGGGTTTGCAGCGATAATATTTTCCTCGCTGATTTCGAACCAGCCTTCCGCATCGCCGGCTGCGTTAACGCCGCCAGCTAAGGTAATGATCTCATCCATAAACTCGCCCTTGCCGACGGTCCATCCTGGAGAGAATTCCACATACACTTTCTTCTTGTCTTCATCCTTCACGGATTTCACAGCTTCCGTAACGGTAGCCAATTCCTGCTTCATCTGATCCACGACGGCTTTCGCCTCCGCTTGACGGTCCGTAATTTGACCGATCAGCTCGATGTTCTCCATCACGGCATCAATGGTTTTCGGATCATTGACGAACAGGGTAACGCCAAGCTCACGCAATTTCTCGGCATTCTCGGCATTCATCGAAGCGGCAAATACCACATCGGCATCGGCGGCAATAATAGCCTCTTCATTCACTTGGAACCCGCCCAATTTAGGCTTGGATTTGGCCGCTTCCGGATAATCGTCATTATCGGACACGCCCACAATTTCCTCATCCAGGCCCAAAGCGAACAGTTTTTCCGTCTCGGACGGTGTCAGGGATGCAATTTTGGCCGGAGCCTTCTCAAACGTCATTTCAACCCCGGTTGAATCCTTGACGGTCAACGGATACGTCGTTTTAAGCTCTTCGCCGGAATCCGCAGGCGCTTCGTTATTTTGCTCTTCCTGCTGTGCCGGCGGCGTTGTATCCTTCGGCGCCGCTTCTTCGCCTCCACAGCCGATCAAGGCCAGAGCCATCAGTATGGCTACCAGAAGTACGGACCATGTTTTGTTCAATGCTTTCATCTCTTGAAATCCCCCTATACATAATTGAGAACCTGGCGCTGCGAGTTTACATTCCTTCGACCGATCCTTACCGGAAGAAAAGCATCCATCATCATACTCCAAAGAAGCAAAAATCCCTGACTCCTCGTAAACAAGGACTCAGGGATTACGTTTTAACATAAGGACATCTGGACAACCGTTCACAGATAGCGCCTTAAACTTCCGCCCACACATGCTGCATGGGTCCGGCAAACGTAATCCTCTCCTCGAAGGACCGTCATTCATTCGCCGAGGGCAGGTCTCCTGACTTGCAGGCTGTAACGACTTCTCCGCCTTCCCAAGCGCTTTTGACTCAGTGGCATATGGAGAAGTCCCTGCTTCACAGTGGCGGGACCGTGCCGGACTTGCACCGGCTTCCCTATTAACCCGGCAGATGACATAAATGCCCTCTGTCCGGGACCCTCGCAAATAATATGAATTTATGTATGTTAGGCCAAGCATGGTTTCTCTGCCCAAGATTATAGGCGATAAACCTTCCTCTTACAACCGAAAGTTTCGTTCATTTCAAAAGCCTTATGATACGGATTTATCCCGTTATCGCCCATTCCGCACCCATATCATACAATTTCATTTATTCGCTTAACCGTACGCCTTGCCAGCGTTCTCCATCCCATGCCAATTGCAGCCTGAGCTCTTCGCCCGGCGACACCTGCGTCTCCCAGAATTCCGTATACGGAAGGGTTGCTGCCGTGATCTGCCGGATGACGCCCCCATGGGTGACCACAAGCACATCACGCTCCGCCCTCTGTGCTCCAAGGACATAATCAACTGCCTCTGCCTCTGCCTCTGCCTCTGCCTCTGCCTCTGCCTCTGCCTCTGCCTCTGCCTCTGCCTCTGCCTCTGCCTCTGCCTCTGCCTCTGCCTCTGCCTG
>NZ_JBNNUS010000008.1:0-42063 GCF_050279985.1 Paenibacillus sp. NPDC093718 | reverse complement strand
TGCACAAGGGTATCCGGATCTTCCTCTACATGCAACAGTTCCTTTAAATCCAAATACAAATCGTTCAAGAATGCCTGAACCCGGGAACGGAACGCCTCCCAGCTCTCCCCATTCGGCGGCGTAACTTCTGCGGGGGTATCAATCCAGCGCCGATAAGAGATATCCGACTTCAAATCCTCGTAGGTTTTCCCTTCCCAATCTCCGAAATCGAGCTCGCGCAGCCGCGGATCATACACGACGCCCGGTATAATCCTGCTCAAAACTTCATCATCAGGAGCAGCCATTTTTAAGTCCGATAGGATAACATTCAGCGTCTGCCTGCATCGAAGGAGATCACTGCAATAGATCCGAACAAACTGCCCGGTAAAAAACCTATCCCGCAGCGGGAGGAGCTGCTGTCTTCCTTCCATGAGAATCCCCTGATCCTCGTGACCGAGATAACGGCGTTCCTCGTTCCACAACGTGCGGCCGTGGCGGACCAGATGCAGCGTGATCCTCATATCCATAGATCTCCTCCGGCTGCGGCAACAAGTCCAAGCACCAGGGTACCCAGTAACGTAAATAATACCGATACGCCCAGCAGCAGACGGTTTGTCACCCGAATATGCTCCGCTTCAAGCGGGCGTTCGGGATCCCCCATGTAAGCCCGGAACGAGATAACGCCTTGATAGGAATTCTCGCCTCCCAGACGAATGCCCAGCGCACCGGCAACGGCCGATTCGGGGAAGCCGCTGTTCGGACTGGGATGCTTTCGTGCATCTCTTCTGACCATCTTGATCGCTTTTTTCCATTGCAGCGAAAACACGGCAGCCACTATGGTCAACAGTCCTGCCGTCAGACGTGCCGGTATCCAATTGGCGATATCGTCCAGCCTTGCGGATGCCCAGCCGATATGCTGATATTTCTCGTTTTTATAACCGACCATGGAATCGAGCGTGTTCACGGCCCGGTAGGCCATCGCCAGCGGCGCTCCCCCGATCAGGGCAAAAAACAGCGGAGCGATGACCGCATCCACGATATTCTCCGCAACCGTCTCCACCGTTCCCCGCACGATCTCCGGCTCATCCAGATGGCCGGTGTCTCTTCCGACCACCATGCTGAGCGCGCGCCTGGCCTCTGCGATATGGCCGGAGCGAAGATGGCCGTAGACCTCCAATCCGGCTTCACGCAGCCCCTTGATGGCAATCGCAGTCGCAATAAGCACGATCTCTACTCCCCACGCAAGCCAAGGATGAATGGCCCCGCAGAGCTCCAGCAGCAGCCATGCCAGCACGAAGGAGCCGCCGGCCACGATCACCGGCAGCAGAATGCCCGCTCGCTTCAGGCTCTGGGCGGTAGTCGCCCGCTGGCGTATCCAGCCTTCCACACGGCGGATGGCTTTCCCCATACCAATGACAGGATGGGGAAGCCATCTCGGATCTCCGATCAGCAGGTCCAGCACGACCGCTGCCCAAATGATCCACACGACAGTCATATCCGGTCCTCTCTTTCGGTGACTATGCTTTCCGTAACACTCTCGTAGACAAGACGGCCGATCATGCCGCCCAGATCGGTGGCGGTTCCGGCATAATGGTGGTTCACGCCATAGGCTGCATTGCCGCTGACCCCAAGGACCATCGCGTCCGTCGTCGTTCCGGTCGCAACGGCTCCGGTCTCATGATCCTTCACGACCAGATCATGCAGTGCAGCGGCTTTCGCTTCCGTCGCCGTCAGCATCGCGTTCACCATGCAAGCCGGCGTCATCATCCCGTCCACCATCAGCATGATATTAATCGTGCCCGGCTGGTAAGCCGCAAAGGTCGTACGGCTCGACCCGGCGCGGGCTGCATTGCCCACGCCGGCGGTGGTGCAGCACAGGATGGAGGCCTGTTCACTCCGCTCTTCCCGGATGGCAGCATACTTCAGTTTTACCGCTGTCATCAATCCAGCTGTGGATTCAGCCGGATAACCGTGAACAGCCATAAAGTTAACCATATCGTTCACAGGGTCGCTGCAATCGTAATGCTTGTCCACATAACGGTTCACGATATGATCCAAATGCACGAATCCGCCGCCGTATATGGCGCTGCTTATGGACGCAGCCGGCTCCGGAAGCGAGATCCGGATATGCGGATGCTGCCGCTCCGATTCCAAGGACACTGTGGCTCCCGGCCACGCACTCGAACGATATAGATTCTTGCCTTTCAGAAAAGGTACTGCCATGTTTCTCTCTCCCTGCTCTCTATGATCTCGCAATCCGCCTGATCCCGAACTTTATGGGTATGTTCCGGTTGATCCCCTAGGTTGCGTCTTCTGAAGAAATTCCAAGAACCTCCGCCATAATGGCAAGCAGCCTGTCGTTATCTTCGGCATGTTTAACGGCCAGCCGGATATGACGCTCACCAAGGCCCGGGTACATGGCGCAGCTGCGGACAAGCACGCCGCGTCTCCCCATCTCCGACTGAAACATCTCGGCACTCCATGGCCGCGGAAGCTCCATGAGTAGAAAATTGGCCTCCCCCGGCGTAACGTCAAGCCCCAGCGTCCGTACACCCCGTATGAGCTTCTCTCGCTCTGCCCGAATCAATTGCAGCGTGTTCTGCTCGTAGTCCCTGCCGCTGCCAAGACAAGCCTCTCCTGCAAGCAGCGCCAGTCCATTGACGCTCCATGTCACCTGCTTGCCTGCCATCTTGCGTATCACATCAGGATGTGCGGCCGTATACCCGAGCCGTAAACCCGGAATCGCATAAAACTTGGTCATCGATCGGACAATCACGGTTCGGGTATAGTCATGAAGCTCTGGCATCAGGGTTTGTCTGTCTTCCAGCGGAATAAAGTCGATAAAGGCTTCATCCAGCACCAGCCAGGTCCCTTCTTGCTCTGCGCAAGCCGCTATTTCACGGATATCCTCAAGGCTGTATTGAACCCCGTTCGGATTGTTGGGTTGTCCCAAAAACACGAGATCCGTGCTAGCCAACAGCTCCATCACATCCGCCTTGTCTGCACGCCAGTCCCGCTCCGGATGTCCGCACACGGAGCGGATGTCCGAACCAAATTTTAAGGACAATTCCCGGTATTCGGAAAAACACGGGTCAACCACGCCCACAGTCCTTGGCGTAAGGCCCATCAACAACAGCGCCATGCACTCGGCCGCTCCGTTGCCGACAAGGATTCGCCGGGGATCGGTGTCTAACTCCTCTGCGAGCAGCTCCTTGAACTTACGGTGTCCCGGATCCGGATAACGAATGACCGCACTCATTCCCTCCTGCAAGGCCGTAACAACCCCTTGCGGCGGTCCGAGCGGGTTAATATTGGCGCTGTAATCCAGGAATGCCGAGGCTTGCCTTCCGAACGCGACAGCCGCCGTCTCCACGTCCCCTCCATGGCCATACACCTCGATCAAGGGTTGTTTTTTGTCGTTCATAAGAGCTCCTCCTGTTCCATGCCCTGACTCTTGCAAGCTCTGCCGTTATGTAATGCCATCATTATGTCGCTACCGTCCCTGACTCGTCAACATGGAATGCTTTGTCTCTGTCTTAAAATTGGTTTACAATAGTCTGGAAGCACCACATTTTGAATTGTGACGACGGAGGATACTATGCTATTTATCGATAATCAGGGGATCCACGATCCATCCATTAACCTAGCGATTGAAGAATATGCCTTGAAGCACTTGTCCATGGACGAGAGCTACCTTCTCTTTTATATCAACAAGCCTTCCATTATTATCGGAAAGCATCAGAATACGATCGAAGAGATCAACCAGGAATACGTTCGCGACAACAATATTCAGGTTGTGCGCCGGTTGTCCGGGGGCGGGGCCGTCTACCATGATCTCGGCAACCTGAATTTCAGCTTCATTACGAAGGATGACGGACAGTCCTTCCACAACTTCCTGAAGTTCACGCAGCCGGTTATCGACTTCCTGCAAAAGATGGGCGTACCCGCCGAGCTGAGCGGCCGTAATGACCTGCAGGTCGGCGAGAAGAAAATTTCGGGGAACGCGCAGTTCTCGACGCGGGGACGCATGTTCAGCCACGGCACGCTCATGTTTGACCTGAACCTGGATGATGTCCAAGCCTCGCTGAATGCCAATCCGGAAAAATTCAAATCCAAGAGCACCAAATCCGTCCGCAGCCGCGTGGCGAACATCAAGGAGCTGCTTGGCACGGATATGACGATTGAACAGTTCCGCGCAGAGCTGCTTCGCTCGATTTTCGGTATGGAGCCGGATCAAGTACCGCAATATGTCCTTCAAGAGAAGGACTGGGAGATTATCAACCAGATCTCGAAGGAACGCTACCAGAACTGGGATTGGAACTATGGGCTATCCCCTGAAAGCAATGTGAAGCATGCCAAGAAGTTTCCGGTGGGCATTATCGATATCCGGATGGACATCCGTGAAGGGCATGTCGGAGAGATCAAAATTTACGGCGACTTCTTCGGCGTCGGCGATGTCGCTGATATCGAGAACCTGCTTCGCGGCAAACGGTATGAAGAAACAGCGGTGCGCACCGCGTTATCCGGCATCGACGTCAAGTTTTACTTCGGCAACCTTGAGCTCGACGATCTGATCGGCTTGATTTTCCTTGAGGATTAGAGCCATCTCGTATTAAATAAGCCTCCCGCCCGTATGCTCATGCATTAGGGTGGGAGGCTTTTTCATTTCAAACATGTACACCTCGGATCAAGAGGAGGCCATAAATACATACCAAACAAGGACCAGCGTTAACACAATGCATGCATTCTCTACCGTGCGTCCCCATTTGCTTCCGGTGCTCATGATTTTCAGTTTAATTCTCCATTTGAACGGAGGGAGCGGACGGATTCCGCGATTAGTCAATGCATCTGCAAGCAAATGAATGGAGTAGGATAAACCGCCGGCAAACCATAGGCTTTCCCCGCCGATCTTGCCCTGCGATGCAAAATACAGCAGGCCCGTCCATCCGGCAGCCGCATAGACGGTATGGGTTAACCCTCGGTGGGTCACCAACGAGCCTGCAATGAGCACGCTGCCTGCAATCGTGTTCCATGGGCTGAAGCCCTGCCCGAAGGATATCAGTCCAAGACCGATCAGGAACATGACGATATGGCGCAGGGTCCGGCTTGGCAGGTACGAAACCACCCCGATCAGTCCGGCCAGGGCGATGTTCCAAGGGGCATACTCCTTGCCGTAGAAAACAACGAAGATGGCTGCGCCGATCATGGCCAGCTGAAGGATTCTCAGCAGCCCGGAAGGAATCGCCTTGCGCACCAGCAGAGAGTTGGGCTCGTCAATGTCGGGAAGCAGTGCGCTAACCAAAGCCACCGCGGCAGCCGGCAATGTGACAGGCACTCCGCTCATGCCCATGACGGATAACGTGACCCCTGTGCTAATAATCAAATGAGCTCTGCCCATCATGATGACAATCTTCCTTTCTAAGCTCAATGCTGACTATGGGATCGATGGATCGCTTGCCGACCTTAACGTCCGATAGCCCAGGGTCATGAGAATGTACGTTCGGTTCATTAGTATAGCAAAATCATCCTCTTTTTGTCTACCCCTTCCACTTGGGTTAGGCTTAAAAATGGTTGTCCGATTCTCTGATATGGGATACAATTTGATCACTTGCCCAAGGTAACGACCGGGGACGAATGCACGGGAATCTCATCAGGAGTTTCACATGTTCAAGAAAGGATGACTACCGAGTGAATCGCTCACGAATTGCCGATCTCAGCCTGCTTCTGGTGGCTATGATGTGGGGGTCTACGTTCCTCATCGTTCAGCATGCGGTCCGCGTGCTCCCGCCGATGGCTTTCAATTCCGTCCGCTTTTTGGGAGCAGCCCTGCTCCTTGCACTAATCATCACCCTCTTTTACCGGAGCCAGTGGAAGCTAATATCCGGCAAAATGCTGCTGCATGCCTGCCTGCTGGGTCTTTTTTTATTTATAGGGTACGCCTTTCAAACCGCGGGCCTTCTGTACACCACCACGTCCAATACAGGCTTTATTACCGGCTTGTCCGTCGTGCTGGTCCCTTTCATATCCTATGTCCTGTTAAAGCACTCCATCTCCAAATTCACCTGGATCAGCGCCTTGCTTGCGGCGGCGGGCCTGTACCTGCTCACCTTCACCGGGTCCGGCATGAGCCTGAACAAGGGCGATGTGCTCGTATTCGTTTGCGCCATCGGTTTTGCGCTTCATATCGGTTATACGGGCGTTTATGCCGGGCGATACCCCTCTTTGCTGCTCGCTGCGCTTCAGATGGCTGTCGTGGGGATACTTAGCTTAGCGGCATCTGCGCTAACCGAGCATGTCGGCAATGTGACCGACCTGATGGAGAAGCTGACCCAGCCGAACGTGCTGTGGGCGCTGGCTATATCCATCGGACCTACCAGCGCATTCGCCTTCTGGATCCAAACCGTCTGTCAAAAATATACGACGCCGTCCAGGGTGGCCATCATCTATGCAACGGAGCCGGTATTCGCCGCGCTGACCGGAATCCTGTTCGCGGGAGAGCGGCTTACGCTCATTGGCGGCATCGGTTGTCTATGCATTTTGGCAGGAATGATGATTGCGGAATTGAAGTCTGCGCCACAGAAGGTACAATAGAGTTAAAGACAGAGACAGAAACAAAAGGAGAGATACCCATGACAACTTACAAATTGATGGCCATCGACATTGACGATACCCTGATCAATGACGATAAGGAAGTAACCCCCGGCGTCCAGCAGGCGCTTGAGCAAGCCGTAGCCCACGGTGTCGTTGTGACACTGGCAACCGGGCGTGCCTATGCGTCCGCTCAAGCTATTGCGCGTCAAACCGGACTCAACGTTCCCATTATCACCTACCAGGGTGCCCTGATTAAAAATCTGCTTGACGAGAAGGTTCTCTACGAACGCTTCGTACCCGTCGATGCAGCCGTGAAGCTGTATGAATACTGCGTAGAGCACAATCTCCATCTGCAAACCTACATCGATGACAAGCTGTATGCCCGTGAAGAGAATCAGAAGCTGATCGATTACTGCGCCCTGAACCGGACGCCGTATTACATCGAGCCTGATTTTATGAAAATGGTTCAGAAACCGACCCCGAAAATGCTCATCATTGACGATCCCGACTATCTGGATGAACTGATCCCTGTATTCCGTGAGCTGCTGGGCGATGAAGTGCATATTACCAAATCCAAGCCGCATTTTCTGGAGTTCATGCATAAGGAAGGCACGAAGGGACATGCGCTAACCTTCCTAGCCGATCATTTTGGCTGCGATCTCAAGGAAACCATCGCTGTCGGCGACTCCTGGAACGATCACGAGATGCTGGAAGCCGCCGGTCTTGGCGTCGCCATGGGCAATGCAATCGAGCCGCTTAAGGCGATTGCCGATTATGTTACGCTTGGGAACAACGAAGACGGCGTGAAACATGTCATTGATAAATTCGTGCTCAACCAGGGTTAATATCCGGAACAAATAAATCTGCGCAAATAAGCCTCCATGATATCCATGGGGGCTTGTTCTTGTCATAAAAAACGCAGTCAGTGCGTTCCCTAACCGGTCAGCTGGGATGGCGCAAAGGCCTTTGCGGCCTGTCCGTCATTCCCGATCCGGGTTAAACGTTAGAATCGGCTTCAAAAGCGCCGCATCATTGAACTCCAGCAGGCCTACCTCCATGCACAGCTCCATCAATTTATGAATGCCGTTGTATTGCTGCAAATTCCGTTGATGAATGACGGATAACGCTTCGCGAACCATTTTTTGGGCCTGTTCAATGCTTTGATGCTCCACGGCCTGAATGATCTCCTTGATACTCTCCAAGTAATATACCGTCCGCCTGAGCGAGCGGATCAGCAAAATCTGCCTGACTTGCGACGGGGTGTACAGCCGATATCCATTCTCGGGGTTTCGATCCGGGGTGATCAAGCCTTCCTTCTCCCAGTGACGGATGGCGGACGATTCCACGTTGGTCAGTTCGGCGACCTCGCCGATCGTCATATGGGCTTTGAGCTTTTTATCCTTGATGATGTTAAGTTCGGGATTCTCGAGCAAGGCAAGCGTTTCATCGGCAATGTTTTTTTCCTGCAATAGTTTGACCTGCTCCCCATTCACGAGCCAGAGGGCTTCATCCATCTCCCTCTTCTGAATGTGGCGAATCACATCATAAGTAACCGCGTAACCAAAGCCCGGAAACATGGCGCGCAGACAACGGAAGTAAGCCATATGCATTTGCGTGTATAAACGGTAGCCCTTCTCGTTCCGGGCAGGAGGGGGGACCACTCCCCAAGATTCATAATGCCTTAAAGCACTCGTGCTGATTTGCAGCTCTTTGGCGATATCTTTCGGCTTGTAGTAATGCATGCCGTTCCCTCCCCAATCACGATTGAGAACCTACTTTACCAGAATCGCAAGCCATTGGCAAACCTTAAATTAAAACATTAAAGTCCTCTGAGAAGGATTATTGGATGACATCCTCGGCTTGGTTGGATCCGCTACAAGACATCTTCTCACTTGCATCAATGTTGTATATTGAGTGGTGTAGAGGCAATATGATCTTATTCTTAACCGCGGGAGGCTGATTATGATGAACGTGCACATAACCGAGGAGTTTCCACAGAATCAAGAATACATGAATCTAAGAGTAGATGCAGGGCTGCCTGAGGTTGAGATTTCGGCCATAGCGACTGCGCTAAACCGCAGCGTGCTGTCCCTTCTGGCCAGAGACGGCAATGACCGGCTGATAGGGATGGGAAGGGTCGTAGGCGATGGCGCTTTCTATTTTCAACTGGTGGATATTATGGTTGCGGCCTCCCAACAGGATCAAGGGGTTGAAGAGATGATCGTGTCCGAGCTGCTCTCCCGCCTGAAAAAAATAGCGCCTAGCGGAGCCGAGGTCACCGTCATCACCGACGTGCCCGGAATCAAGCTGTACCAACACGCGGGCTTCAAGCTGCTGTATCCTGATCGATACGGCATGGCCAGATCGTTGTAGGAGAGATCCCTGCAAGCGATTAAAGCGGCAATCCTGCCGCATTTTCACGCTATAGGTCTCGGCACGGGAGCACCCCGAGCCCCACGCATGCCCGGCCTAACGCTATGTTTTTCATTTACTCAGCTTTATTGTCATCCCCGCCCTCGCCAGACGGACTCCCTCCGGAAGAGGCAGCTCCTTCCGAACGTCGACGTCATGCGACATATGGGTATACACCGTTTGGCGAGGCTTCACCTCGGCGAGCAGCTCTGCCGCTTCCTTCATGTCATAGACGGAGCGCGTCTCGAATTTGGCGGTTTCATGAACAAAGCTGGTTCCGAGGACCAGCAAATCCACGCCATTCAGCGGTTCCTTTTCCGCAGGGCTCAGATTAATCGAGTCGGAATTGTATACCCAGACGTACCCGTCCTTCTGAAACCGATATGCATAAGAATATCCGTTCTGTCCATGGTTTACCTTCCAGCAGGAAATATCCCAGCCACCCAGTGAAAACCCATCATCGACTGGCGTCATCTCCATCTGTCGCGGAAGCCATGGATACTGCCTCACAATCTGCTCCAGCACCTCGGCAGGGGCGTATAACCGTCCCTTTTCCCTCTGCCATCTGCAGGCATCGCTCCATTCCGGAAGGCCGCCGATATGATCAAAGTGAGCATGCGTAATCAGCATATCGCTCATCTTCCGCTTTCCCAGCCCCTCCATCATAGAGCGCCAATCCGGACCGCAGTCGATCATGAAGGACGTTTCATCGCACTCCACCATAACGGCAGAGCGCAAACGCCGATTGATCCCCGTATTCCGGGCTTCCGTGCATACCTCACAATCGCAATATACCCGCGGAACGCCCATGGCATCTCCCGTTCCCAAAAAAGTTAATGCATCCCCGCTCACATGACATCCCCCATTTGTGTTTATAAATTTGTTCTTGTTTACGTAAACCTTGTCCCTATATTGTATAAGCGCACGAAGAAAAAACAAAGACCGCCCGGATCATCCCGAACGGTCTTTCGCCATTTCTTCTTAAACGGTAGCGTAGCAATTCATTAAGCAAATGAGGGCTTATTATCGTCAACAGCTCCGCTGATGACCTTGACGTATTTCTTATCTACACCTTCCACAGAAGGACCAACATATACACTGTTCTTGCTTGGGCGTCTAACCGAGCGCTTCCGGGATTTCAGCGTACTCATCATCGGTACGGGCCCCCTAACCACCCAGCTGCTGCCATTGGCGGACCCCTGCGGATGACCTGACGTTCTCTTCTTCTCATTCCTGCTCACGACGAATCCCCTCCAACTAAATGCCTGATGGTACGAAGCAGCTCACGATTCTGTTCTACAACCTCCGCGAGATCTTCATCCGTAAGAATCTCATGTCCCGTAAAATGTACGGACAATACATGATTTACACCTAAAGGATAGCAGAACACATACACCTGCGCAACTTCCTCTTCGTGATAAAATGCCCATTTTCCACTATTATAGACATCTATCACGTAAATCGACTGGTTACTTGGCGAATGTTCCTTACTCCCATCGAACGGGAAATACCGTCCTCTACCTACATTACCCCCAATTTGGGCAATGCCTTCATCTCTTCGGCCCCAGAAGGCGGCGCCGGTCACCCTGAAATCCCCTGCAGCCGGCGGGAGCAAGGAGTTTCGGACAGCTTCACTTAGTGCATGATATTTTTCCGATTCATCCGTCACATGCACATTTCGATTATATTCCCAGAAAAAATGCAGCACACTTTGCTTGCGCCTCAGCTCCGCATCCTTCTGCTCAATCACGGTGCTCGGGTTGTTGTAGAACCCTTCGGTTTCGATCGCGCTCAGAATATGCCCGCAAGCGACATCGACCGCTGATTTGTAATCGTCATCGCTTCGCAGTTCGTATTCAAGCAGCGTTAAGCCCTGCAGGTCGGAGAGTAGATGGTAATCCTTAACAATAACGTCTTGAACGGAGCTGCTGTCTGCCTCCACCTGATCCGGGATGATGCAGTACACCCTTCGCCGCCCGAGCCTTCCCCAATACAGCCCCATCTCGAACAGCGTGTTGTCGCGGGTAACAAATACATGTTTGCCTCGAATGAGTGCGACATCATCCGGAGAAAAGACGAACACACCAAAATCACTGGACGCCAGCTGCTTCTCCAAAGCTTCCATCGTATACATGTTCGCCCCGAACGTTCCGCCGTACCAAGGCGTCACTTGAGCGGACCGTTTAAGCTGTTCGTGGATCGCCCTTGCATACTTGATGGCCTCTCTGGAAGAACCTATGAATAAATTCGGCTTCGGTATGGTCATAGGCACATCCTATTCTCCCTTTGTTATACATTTTAGTCTTATTCGACCATTATAACAAAGTTGCCTATTTTTGGGTGAAAATTATGGCAGGCGCATGTTGGTATAGTATATGCTACGGTTTCAAAACAGACCCCATAAATAACCATGCACCCGTGTCCCGATCTTCAATGGCGAAGAAAAAAGGGCGGTCGACATTCATGACGATCGGCTCGGTAGGCTGAGCAGCGCTTGTCTCAATCCCGACCGCTGTAATCGCTGCGGCCTCCGTGCCCTTTTCGCTGACATCAACTACGGTCTTATGTTTTATCTTATCAATCCAAAATTTCTCTCCATCAGCTGCCATGGCGCTAAAATCAGCTTCATTCCTGTTGAATGCCTTCGTCATCCCCAGGCTTTGAAGCGCATCTGGGAGCTCGAAGGTCTGTTCTACCTTAAATTTGGGCAGCCCAAGCTGGATGGTCTCATGCGGGTAATCACCTTTCCAGACGGACGTATCCTTCCACAACTGCTGCTGCAGCTCATCCATGGATGAGGATTCCTTCGGCAGGATGACCAGCATATGCATGCGGCCATCTCCATAAGGAATGCGGATCGCCTGCCAGGACTCCCCTTCTTTGTAACTGTATTGTCCTTTCCGCTTCATCATCGGAATTTTTTGAGTGGTGCCGTCAGAAAGCGTGAATTCTTCATCCACGGTTTTCGCCGGATCAAATTCATCCATCCACCCGCCGTTAAAATATATGGCATTGATCAGAACCGCAACGCCGCCCGGAGGCTTATCATATATCGAAGGAATCATGCCGCTCGTCTTGTCGTTCACCCACCGATTTATGGCCTCCATAGCATCGGCATGCATCAAGTCGGCCTCCTTAACTTCAGCAAGATAGCTATCCTTAACAGTCTGCAAATACGTCTTCTTCATCTCAAGGCCTTGCGTGTGCCACACGGAATTGGCCACATTCAGCACGACGCCTCCCCCGTTCTCCAGCAATGATCGCAGCTGGCGGTTCCCATCGTTGATATCGGCCACACTCATGCCCTTCCATCCAAGTACGTCGGACATCTCGGCAGCCGTATCGCCCGCTGTCCCGTTATAGGCCAATGCCAAAGCTTGCGTAATGCTGTACGGAGAAATAATCAGATTGCCATTCGTGTACTCCGGGTTGTTTGATAACGCTTGATGCAATCGTAAGCCAAAATCATTCTGCGCTTCTACCATGCCGGTATCAATCTTGGTCAATACCTCTTTACGTTCCTGAGCCGACAATTCCTTCACTTTGGGCAGCTTATCCACAATGGCTTGCGGTTCCCCTGACTGGATTTCGCTGCCCTGAGCGCAAGCGGTAAGCCCCATAAGTAAACATAGGCCAAAGAGTACCATTCTTTTTCGCATAACCTTGTCCCCCTTCAATCTCAGATTCTTTGTCTATCTGCTATTGACGGAATGACGTCACCTAATGTTTCATATAAAGGATCATTTATCCAAATTTAGTTGGCAACCAACTTGTTCCCCGTTACAATGTAGAGAACCCGGACCGTACTTAAGCATGTACAGAATACAGAGCGAAAGGAATTTCTACATATGCAAAAATTTCGCCTTGAAGGCAGCAAAGTGACGCTAAGATCCAGGAAACCCGAGGATACCCCGGTTTTATATAATCTGATCTATGGCACGAAGAATCCGGAATGGAAAAAATACGACGCTCCTTATTTCCCGCTCAAGCAGATTTCCTACGAAATATTTGAAACACAGTGGAATGCCGACTTTGAAACCGATCAATTTCCAAGTGATTTGCTCATCGAAGCGGAGGGAAAGACGATTGGCATCGTCACGTTTTATTGGGAGCATGAAGCCTCACGCTGGCTGGAAGCCGGGATCCTGATTTATGATCCGAGCCGTTGGAGCGGCGGATACGGTACGGAAGCACTTTCGCTGTGGGTGGAATGCCTGTTCCAAAATCTCACCATCGCCCGTGTCGGCATCACCACCTGGTCCGGCAATCCGAGAATGATGCGCTGCGCTGAGAAGGTTGGCATGCAGCTCGAAGGCCGCATGCGAAAGTGCAGATATTACAATGGTGTCTACTACGATTCCATTCGCATGGGCATTCTGCGCGAAGAATGGGAAGCTCGGAAAGCTCGTGTGTAGGACAAGATTGTACGGCACAATCCGTATACGTAGCATCCTTGCAGCACACGAGGCGTCATTCAGACGATTGCTAATGTTTTCTTACATACAAATAAGCGAGCCGGCCAGGAGATCCTGGGCGGCTCGCTTTATCCCTTTTTTGATCGACGGGCCATGTACGAAACGCAGCTTAGCACGCGACTGACCCTCATGAATCCACAATCGCTCCCGTTTGCCGCGAGCATCATAGACCGGCCAGTACCTGATACCAGACTCCGCGCTTGGAATACAGCGTCTCGCGCACCTGATCCCATCCACCCAGATACTCGATATCGAATAACCCCGGCGGGTTGGAAAACTGATCCTTCGTCTGTTCAAACACCGATTCTTCAACTGGACGGAACCCGTACTTTACGAATATGCTCTGCGCCTCCGGCGTGCGCAAGTACTCTACGAAAGCTGCCGATACATCCAGCGTGCCGTGTTTTTCAGCGAAACGCTCGACGACTGCAGCCGGATTCTCGATCAGCATCGTGTGCTGCGGCACAACGATATCATATTGGACGCCTTGAGCAATCCGGGCGAGCAGCTCGTTCTCATACGTTACGATCACGTCGCCTACCCCGTATTCAAAAGCCGCCATGGAAGCCCGCCCGCTTTTATCGAGCGATTCCACATTGCGGTGAACCGCTTCAAGGAAAGCTTTCGCTTCGGCAGGATCACGCTTTCCGTTCTTTTCCGATTGTTTCAGCCCCGCGCCGTAGATCGCGTTAATATCCCACTGCGCGCCGCCCGAGGTCTTCGGGTTCGGATACAGCACCTTGACGTCCGATCGGGTCAGATCGTCGAAATCCCGTATCCCTTTCGGATTTCCCTCGCGCGTACCGAGAACGACAATCGATCGTGTCACCATGCCGTTATACGGCTGAGATTTCCATTCCGGATCCACAAGCCCTTCCCTGACCAGCTTGTCGACATCCCCTTCCATGGCAAGCAGCGTGACGTCGGCCTCAAATCCGCCCGTGATGGCACGAGCTTGTGTTCCGGAAGCCTCGTAGGATTCCTGAAACCGAATGGTTTCACCCGTCTGCTCCTTCCACTGCGCTTGAAAAGCAGGGATGATCTCGGACAGGGCATCTCTGGCCACGCTGTACGCGCCCAGAACGATCGTTCTCTCTCCCGTTGGAGATATCACTTCCTCGCGAACAGGCGGGTCATTGGCGCATCCTGCCATAAAAAAACTGAAGAGAAGCGCCATGCCAACCAGCAGGAATGAGGTGCGTTTCATATTCAAGATCCGCATGAATGATTCCACTTCCCTTCGGATATTTAAAACCATCAGATCATAATTGGCATCGGGTCGACCTTCAGTCGATTCTCCTCGATCCAGCTGTGCTCTTCATTAAAGAGATAAGCCCGGTGAACGAGGACGCGGACCTCTTGACCCGGAAACAGCGTTTCCTTCTCCAGTGAACGGTAGGTGATCAGCTTATGTCCCTTAACCTCCACCTCCACCAGCCATTCGCTGCCGCGGAAATGCAGATGACGAACGATCCCCGTCTCCGTTGCGGACAACACGCTGAAATCATGCTTGCTTCCAATCTCGATATATTCCGGACGAATCAGCGCACGCGTCGCATTCTTGTTAGCCGCTGCCTCAAATCCCTTCAGCTCGGCCGCGCTCGAAATCACGGTGGATTCGCCTATGAATGAAGCGACAAACGGCGTCTTCGGCTCCTTGTAAATATCCCAAGGCGTTCCCTTCTGCTCAACGCGCCCCTGATTAATAATCATAATTTCATCCGCGACTTCAATCGCCTCATCCTGGTCATGCGTAACAAAAATCGAAGTAATGCCGACCCGCTCGATCAGCTCGCGAAGCCAGGAGCGCAGCTCCTGGCGGATCTTCGCATCGATGGCAGCGAACGGTTCATCCAATAAGAGCAGCTGCGGTTCAGGTGCCAGCGCTCTGGCAAAGGCTACTCGCTGACGCTGTCCGCCCGATAACTGGTGCGGATAGCGGCTCTCGAAACCTTTTAAGCCGGTCAGCTCCACCAATTCCATTACCCGGTCCCTGATTATCGCCTTGGGAGTCTTCTTCACCTTCAAGCCGAAAGCGATGTTATCAAACACGGTCATATGCTTAAACAAGGCATAGTTCTGGAATACAAAGCCGATGCCGCGCTCCTGCGGCGGCAGATCATTGACCACTTGGCCATGAAAGGAGATTTGCCCGGAGTCCGGATTCTCAAGCCCGGCCAGCATGCGCAGGATGGAAGTTTTGCCGCCTCCGCTGGGCCCCAGAAGTCCAATCAGATGTCCCTTCTCAATCTCGAAGCTGACATCCTTGACGGCATGAAACGTACCAAAATGCTTGTTCAGATCGCGAACCTCCACATGCATATCAATGCACATCCTTTCTTTTTTTGGCCCATTCCATCAGCAGCAAGAGTCCTACCGAGAAGGCAGCCAATACCAATGCGACGCCATTCGCCGCAGCCACGTTAAAATTCTCCACATCCTGATATACTAACGTTGTCGCCGTCTGAGTTTTATTCATGATATTACCGGACACCACCAGCACCGCACCAAACTCGCCCAATGAACGGGCTACCGTGAGTACCAGGCCATATACGACAGCCCACCGGATGGAAGGCCATGTTACCTTTCGGAACGTTGTCCATTCGTATGCCCCCAGCGTCGCTGCCGCCTGTTCCTGATCATTTCCAATTTCCTGCAATACAGGCATGACCTCACGAACCATGAGCGGAAACGTGACGAACAGTGTGGCGATTACCATACCCGGGAAAGCATATACCACTTTAAACCCGATCCCTTCAAAAAAACCGCCGATGATGCTGTCGGGTCCGAGCAGCAGTACAATCATCAAACCGCCAATGACCGGCGATACCGCATAGGGCAGATCGACAATGCTGTTCAGAATGCCCTTGATCTTTCGGCTCAGCCAATTCGCCCGTACCAGGTACAACGCCATCATGATGCCAAACAACGCATTGAAGAACGTAACGAATACCACTATAAGCCCCGTCATCATCAGGGCATGCAAGGCTTCCGGCCTGAACAAACCTTCGGCAAACCCGCTCAGCCCTTTATCAAACGCACCGATCGCAATTCGGGACAGGGGGATGATTAACAGAATAATAAATACAGCGTACGTAAGTCCGATCCACAGACGTCTCAAACTCGTCTCCCCCTCTGCTGTACGGCATTGATCACCCAGAGGATGATAAAAGAGAGGGTAAGGAGCAGAATAGATACCGCAGCCGCTCCGGCAGGATTATCGCTCTCGACCTCACCAAAAATAAAAACCGAGGCAATAAGTGTTCTTCCCGGAATGTTGCCGGCCACCAAGACAACAGCCCCGAATTCGGCTAATGCCCTTGAGAATGCCAGCATTCCTCCGCTGATAATCCCGGGCAGCATCGACGGCAGGATGACTTTAAAAAAGGTTCTCGTCCTGGAAGCTCCCATCGTATATGCCGCTTCTTCCTCCAGCGGGTCGAGCTCCTCCAGCAGCGGCTGAACCGCACGGATGACAAACGGAAACGTGACAAACATCATCGCTATCACAATCGCGGGCTGGTGGAATACAATTTCAAAACCCAATTTCTCTGCCAAACCACCGAGAAAGCTCCCGGGGCCCAGCAGCAGCAATATCATCAGACCGCCAACGGCTGTCGGCAGTGCAAAGGGCAGGTCGACCAGACTGTTCAGCAGCGTCCTTCCCGGAAACTTATATCGTATAAGCACCCATGCAATCATCGTTCCGATAAGCACGTTGATGAAAGTAGAGATGACGCCCAGCTTGATGGTAAGCAGCACAGCCTTCCACGCGATCGGATCCATAATGCTCTCCGTAAAATGACTCCATCCTGCAGAGAATGATTGCACATATACCCCAAAGATCGGCAGTACGATCAAGGCAAGAAAATAAAGCAGTACGGTACTTCGAAACCCCCAAGTCCAACCTTTATGACGAATCCATGTTGTCATCTCGTATCCCTCCCGCCTCCGGATGGCATTCCGGTCGACACTTTCACAAACCATCTTTATATTTCCTATTTGTATACTTGGTTTTCTTTACACATACTTTACCAAAAGCTGAATCCCATCGTCAATCCATCTTTTGCACTTTATCGGGTAAAATAAAAGAAATGGTAAGAAAAACGTCTGTCGACGTACTTTCTCAGTAGACAGACCGCATTTAGCTGAAGTTTTTCTTGCGAGATAAGGATGCTAAGCCTCGGATGTTTATACTTTCTTATCTCTTGAAAAATGAGGAGGTATTGTACATGCTGTATACCGGTGAATTGGATACGCAAGGTCGCGATGAGATGAGGGATATTACAAGGGAGATCCACTCCTATGTAAAACAAAGCGGGGTCCAGCAAGGAACGGTCCTGATCTATTGTCCGCATACGACGGCGGGGATTGCCATCAATGAGAACGCGGATCCTGATGTGAAGCGGGACGTCCTGATGTCGCTCGATGAGGTATATCCTTGGAATCATCCCAAGTATCGCCATGCGGAGGGCAACACCGCTTCCCACCTCAAATCGATCACCTGCGGCCCTTCCCAGACCGTTATCATTCAGAACGGGCACCTGCTTCTCGGACGTTGGCAGGGCATTTATTTCTGTGAATTCGACGGACCGCGGCAGCGCCAGTATCATGTGAAGATCATGGAAGGATGATCCCTTAAATAAGATGTTATGTTGACGCCAGCGTACGTATAACAACACAAAAAGCAGACAGGCACATGCTAGGGGGCGTGGACCTGTCTGTGTTTTATTCATTAGGTGATTGACGTTTCAACGCTAGATCGTTGTAACGGATTGAAGCATCAAGCTGCACGTTTTGACCGTATTTAAACATCAGACCCTGCTGTACAAACTCCGGCATAACACTTTGATATGGGTAAGAGCGGCTGGTTTAATCTCATCAAAACCAATTCTGTCCTGAATATAATACGATATAAATCCATGCAGCGACAAAAACAAAGTCAACGGAACGGTTCGCCGTTCTTCCTCACTGTAATTCTCCTCAAGCAAATACTGACGGACCAGCATAGCAAACATTTCAAAACAGCGTCCCTGCTCAGAGCGACAGTAGGACAGCAGCTCTTCGTCCCGAATCATGAACATGATTTCGTACTGGTAAGGATTATCCAGACCGAAACGAACGAATTCCAGCATCAGCTGCTCCAGCTTCGATACCCCGTCACAGGGAGGCTTTCCCGAGACTTCCAACAGCAAATCACTTAGATCATTAAAGTCCTTCATGACAATGGCGTAGAAAAGCTCCGCCTTTTCCTTAAAATGATAATACAAGGAGCCGTGGCTATAACCCAGATGCTGCCCGATGCTTCGCATCGATATGGCCCTGTATCCTTTGGTTATGAACAAATGCCTGGCTGCTTCCAGTATCCGCTCTCTCGACAACTCGCGTTCGACTGCTCTTCTTGCCATATTATTTTATTCCCCTTCAATAAAATAAAGCCGCTCTCCCTCAGTGATCAGGGACTGCCCCTGTGTCAAATCCACCATCCAAGACATAAAGCTCTCCGCATCACCATCGAGCGGCAAGCAGGTCAAGGTCACCGTGTCGGCAAAGTTTGTCTCTCCCATACGAACGCCTCGGTTGCGTAGCTCGTTCTCCACCTTACCCAGCCAGGTATAATCCAGCTCCACGAATATTTCCCGATGAAGAACCCTCGTAATCGGATCGCCTGACTCAATCGCAGCCACGGCTCCGTCGGTGTACGCCCGGATCAATCCGCCCGCACCCAGCATAATGCCGCCAAAATAACGAGTGACCACAATGGCTACATTCTTTCGCCCCTGATTGCGGATCACCTCGAGAATTGGCTTACCAGCCGTTCCGCTCGGTTCCCCGTCGTCCGATTGCTTCTGAATCTCATCCCGCTCGCCGATCATATAAGCGGAACAGTTATGGGTAGCATTCCAATGTTTTTTCTTGATCTCTTCAATAAAAGCGACGGCTTCCTCTTCGGCTTCAACCGGCATCACATGCCCGATGAAACGCGATTTCTTGATGACGATCTCTTTGGAGCCCGCCTGACGTACCGTTTTGTAACGATCCAGCATGAAACTACAACCACCTCTATATTGCCAAGAAAGCAGTCCACGGCAATGATATGCCAGCGGACTGCTTCCTTCAGCGTCTTACGTCTAATCCAATGAAAGTGTCAGGTTATTCGGAAAGTCTAGCTTCCAATTCGGCCTTCTCTTTCTCATACCCAGGTTTGCCGAGCAATGCGAACATATTTTTCTTGTACGCCTCTACGCCCGGTTGGTCAAACGGGTTGACACCCAACAGATAGCCGCTGATACCGCAGGCCTTTTCGAAAAAGTATACCAGATATCCGAACGAATAGGGAGTGAAATCTGGAATTGTCACAATCAAATTCGGAACTTGTCCGTCTGTATGGGCCAGCATCGTGCCTTGGAAGGCCTTTTTATTAACAAAATCCAATGTTTTCCCGGTCAGGAAGTTCAAGCCGTCCAGATCGTCCGGATCCGATTCGATCGTAATATGCTCGGATACGTTCTCAACCTGAATGACCGTTTCGAAGATGTTGCGGCTGCCTTCCTGGATAAATTGACCCATGGAGTGCAGATCGGTAGAGAAATCGACGGATGCCGGGTAGATCCCCTTGTAATCCTTGCCTTCGCTCTCGCCGTAAAGCTGCTTCCACCATTCGGATACAAAATGCAGGGAAGGCTCGTAGTTCACGAGGATCTCGATGCCTTTGCCTTTACGGTATAGCGCGTTACGAACGGCCGCATATTGGTAAGCTTCGTTCTCGGCCACGTTCGGGCTGCTGTATTCCTTGGATGCGTCAGCCGCGCCTTGCATCATTTCTTCAATGTTGATGCCTGCCGTAGCAATCGGAAGCAGACCGACCGCTGTCAGCACGGAATAACGTCCGCCCACATCGTCAGGGATGATAAAGGACTCGTAGCCTTCCTCGGTAGCCAGCTTCTTAAGGGCGCCCTTCGCTTGATCCGTCGTAGCGTAAATGCGTTTGCGAGCTTCTTCCTTGCCGTATTTCTTCTCCAATTCCGCACGGAAAATACGGAATGCGATAGCCGGCTCTGTCGTTGTTCCGGATTTGGAGATGACGTTGACGGAGAAGTCCTTGCCTTCAATTAATTGAAGCAGATGGGTCACATAAGTGGAGCTGATGTTGTTACCCGCAAAATAGATTTCCGGTGTCTTGCGCTGGTCCTTCGACAGCTCATTATAGAACGAATGCGAGAGCATTTCGATGGCCGCGCGTGCCCCGAGGTAGGAGCCTCCGATTCCGATAACGATCAGAACGTCCGAATCGCTTTGGATTTTGGCAGCCGCTTTCTGGATGCGCGAGAATTCTTCTTTATCATACTGCGTCGGCAGGTCGATCCAGCCCAGATAATCGGAGCCGGCTCCCGTACCGTTATGTAACTGTTCATGAGCTGTGCGGATCGGCTCAGCGAAATAATCAACTTCGTGCTGATTGACAAAAGTCAGTGCTTTACTGTAATCAAACTTGATTTTTTTAGACATGCCATTAAACCTCCTGTGAATTTAGAAATAGGATACTTTAATTTAATAAAGACCGCAAGTTTCACGGGCCAACTGTCATCTATTCTTCATGCGCGGGACTCCTTCCACTTCCATTCCCTGCAAAGGCTGGCTTCGTTTCGGGAACCCATGCTAAGATAGAGTGGATCAGGAATCCATAATCGAAGGTGATATAGCTATGAAAAAAATCGGGTTTATCGGACTGGGCACCATGGGCGCTCCCATGGCCTCCAATCTGCTGAAGCAGGATTACGATGTGACGGTATATAATCGCACCCACGAAAAATGCCGTCCGCTCGCCGAACAGGGAGCCTCCATTGCGGAGACGCCTCGGGAAGCGGCCGAAGGACAAGATCTTGTCATTACGATGGTAAGCAACGACCAATCCATCCGGGAAGTATTCTATGGAGAGAATGGCCTGCTTGGCTCCCTGAAGAGCGGGATGACCGTCATTGACTGCAGCACGATCTCCGAAAGCCTTGTTAAGGAGATTGCTTCCGCCGTTTCCGGCCTCGGCGCTTCCTTCCTGGATGCCCCGGTAACCGGGAGCAAGCCTGCAGCGATTGACGGTACCTTGGTCTTCATGGTTGGCGGCGATGCCGCCGTCATCGAAGCGCAGGCGGACGTATTTGACACCCTGGGCAAAAAAGTCATTCATATGGGACCTAACGGAAGCGGTGCCGTGGCCAAGCTCGCGCACAATACGATTGTAGGCATTAACAACCTGGCGCTTGCCGAAGGCTTCGCCATCGCCGCGAAATCAGGCATTCCCGCTGACAACTTCCTGGAGCTCGTGCAGCTGGGATCAGCCGGCAGCAAAGCGGCCGAGCTGAAGGGACGCAAAATTATCGAGGGCGACTTCAGCAACCAGTTCTCGCTTGCGCTCATGCTCAAGGACCTCAAGCTGGCCTCTTCACTCACCGATGGCATCGGAATGCCTTCCCCTATGCTGAATCTGGCCAAGAGCCTGTTCCAAGCCGGTGCCAGCGAGGGCTATGGCGAAGAGGATCTTTCCGCTGTCGTGAAATGTTACGAAGCCTGGATCGGCCAGAAAATCGGCGAACAGCAGCCATAATACCAGCTAAAGCCATGCTTTGCCTTACACTGGCTCTTTCATACTGGTTTTCGGATCATCCGGACCAGGAGGAAGGAGCCAGTTTTTTTGGTCTATTCATGATTTTTTCCTCCGGAAGAAACTTTTTGCATTTCATTTCGTCTACTATGCGAAGGGAGGAATTACAACATGAAATGGACCACAGGTTTAAAAGCAGTGACAGCCGCTGCCCTATTAACCACTGTACTATCTTCAGTAACAGCTGGATCACCGGCTTCTGCCGCAGCCAAACCAACCGCTTCGATTAACAATGTTACCGCGAGTGGTGAAGTGCTGGTTAAGCGGGGCTCCACCTTTGTTACCCTAACCGATCTCAAGCCTCTGGGTAACTACGTCATGAAGTACGACAACAGCAAGAAACAGGTGACGATTCAGGGTGACCACCGAACGGTGATTCTCACGGCGGGAAGCACTCGCATGGAAGTGAACGGAGTTCAGAAGACGCTGTCTGCAGCCCCGCTGCTACATAAAGGCAAGACCATGATTCCCCTGAGGGCCGTAGCTCAGGCTTTTGATGCTGACATCGACTGGAACGGTTCTCTGAAGACGGCTTATATCAATAAAGCAGACGCCGCTATGCTCGCTGACTTAAAGAGCTCCGATCTGGCCACTGCCCGGAATGCCGCAGCCAAGCTGCCTTATTCATCCCAGTTGCAGAAACCTGAGCTGGAAATGCTCCCTGTGGAAATGCAGGGCGTGGATTATTATTTTCCGAAAGGCAAATCCGATCGCTTCTTCCTGGTCGATAACGACATCGCCGAATATTACGAGATCCAGGGTGGCGTCAAATATTTGAAATGGCAAGGCAAGCTGGATTACTCCGCCAAAGCGGCTGCAAATCAGAACCTGTTCTTCCTGCCCCCGATTCAAGCCGAGATCGGTAAGCAGCCGGATGTCAGAAACTGGACTGTAGCCAAATTCGCATTCCGTTATCCTTCCGGCGTCACCAGCTACAAACTGCTCGACCATAATCAGGAATGGAGCGAAGGATACGTAGAGCTTGACAATCGGGCTCCCGGATATAAAGGCGAGATCGTGCCAATTCCGGAGGAATAAGTCCATTATAGCAACCACCGTTAACGGCATGCGTTGATATCCGACATTGACAAGAAGGGTTCAAAGCCAACGGCTTTGAGCCTTTTTGTTATGTATTTGCGGACACGAAATCACATGCGGCATTTCATCAATTACATGGTTGGATAAGAGCAGCAATAATCCGTCACGGTGCGGATCTCCAGCTTAAAGCTTGAATTGCCCGGAACGTTAAAGGTCGCAGACCCTTGAATCTCTAACCACTCCTGCTCTCCAGGCAGCAGAACGCGCAAATCGCCGGACAATATTTCCATTATCTCAGGGCCATCCGTTCCGAATTCATAGCTTCCCGGCAGCATGATACCGAGCGTTACCTTCTCGCCATTCTCCAGCAGCACCGTACGGCTGGTTACCTTTCCCTCATAGTAAACGTTGGCTGCCTTTGTAACGGTAGCATTCTTAAATTGTGACATCGACAAACTCTCCTCCTCCAACATCGTTATGGCTTGATATATGGACGGCACCCGCATGATGCGGGTGCCGGAAAATCAATATAGAGTTAGATCCGTTGGATTACAACAAGCCTTTTACGCGGCTAACCACGTTCTCAACGGTAAATCCGTATTCGGCAATGACGCGGTCGCCAGGAGCCGAAGCGCCAAATGTGTTGATGCCCAGGATGTCGCCTTTGTCTCCGACATAACGCTCCCATCCGAACGGATGAGCCATTTCAATGGCCAGACGGGCTTTTACGTCAGGAAGCAGCACGGAATCTTTGTATGCCTGATCCTGGCTGTCGAACAGATCCCAGCTCGGCATGCTGATGACGCGTACGGCGATTCCTTCTTCAGCCAATGCTGCTTGCGCTTTAACGGCAAGCTGAACCTCGGAACCCGTTGCAATGATTTGAGCCTGCACGTTGCCATTCTTCGCGTCAGCAACAACATAAGCGCCGCGTTTGATGCCTTCACGTGCATGATCCGCCGTGCCTGCAAGGATCGGAAGATTCTGACGAGTCAGCACCAACGCTACCGGACGGTCTGTGTTCTCAACCGCATAGGCCCATGCCGCGGAAGTTTCGTTGGCATCCGCAGGACGGATCACCGTCAGGCCTGGAATGATGCGCAGGGAAGCCAATTGTTCAATCGGTTCATGCGTAGGACCGTCTTCACCGACAGCGATGCTGTCATGAGTCAGTACATACGTAACCGGCAGCTTCATGATCGCAGCCAGACGAACAGCCGGACGCAGATAATCCGTAAATACGAAGAACGTACCGCCGAAAATCTTCAGTCCGCCATGGAGAGCGATACCGTTCATGGCACCAGCCATTGCGAATTCACGAACACCATAATACACGTTGCGGCCTTCGTAGCTGTTCGCTGTGAAAGAGGCCAGGTCGTTCAAGTGAGTCATCGTGGAGCTTTCCAGGTCAGCCGATCCGCCGAGCAGCTGCGGTACGCCTGCAGTCAACCCGTTCAGCGCTTTACCGGAAGCCACGCGAGTGGAAACCGCTTTGTCATCCGCGCTGTATTTCGGAAGGTCTTTGTCCCATCTTGGAGCCAATTCGCCGGATTCACCGCGCTCGAATTGCGCTGCCAGCTCAGGGTAAGCTTCTTTGTATTTCGCAAATTGATCAACCCAAGCTTGATAAGCTGCAATGCCGCGCTCTTTCACTTTGCCGAAATGCTCGCGCACTTCCTCAGGCACATAGAAATCCTCTTCATATACCCAATTATAAAAATCCTTGGTCAGCTTCGCTTCATCAGCTCCAAGCGGAGAACCGTGTGTACCGCCATGGCCGCCTTTACCTTGTTTGTTCGGGCTGCCGTAACCGATGACGGTCTTCACTTCGATCAACGTCGGACGGTTCGTATCGGCTTTGGCTTCCTCGACCGCTTTCTCGATCGCAGGCAAATCGTTACCGTCTTCTACGCGCAGCACTTGCCAGCCATAAGCATCAAAACGCTTCGCTACGTTCTCGGAGAATGCCAGGCTGAGCTCGCCGTCAAGGGAGATATCATTGGAATCGTACAACATAATCAATTTGCCAAGCTTCAAATGACCTGCCAGGGAAGCTGCTTCGGAAGCTACGCCCTCCATCATGTCACCGTCGCCGCAAATCGCATACGTATAGTGATCCACTACATTGAAGCCGTCTTTATTGTAAGTCGCGCCCAAATGAGCTTCAGCCATTGCCATACCTACAGCCATGGCCACGCCTTGTCCAAGCGGACCTGTCGTTGCATCAACGCCGGCCGTGTGGCCGAATTCCGGGTGACCCGGGGTTTTGCTTCCCCATTGACGGAACTGCTTCAGGTCCTCAATAGACAAGTCATAACCGCTCAGGTGAAGCAGACTGTAGAGCAGCATGGAGCCATGGCCTGCAGACAAGACAAAACGGTCGCGGTTAATCCACGCCGGCTGGTCCGGGTTATGGTTCATCGTCTTCGCGAACAGCTGGTAGCCCATAGGTGCAGACCCCATCGGCATGCCCGGATGACCGGATTTGGCTTTTTCGATCGCGTCGATCGCCAGTGTCCGGATCGTTGCGATGGACAGGTTGTCGATCGTTTGGTTATGTTCAGTTGTCATGATTCGTCCTCCTCAAATCTTTTCCATAGTAAGCTTCGAAAATGAAGGCTTCTTACGTCCCTCCAGCCCCGATCCACATGGTATCAGAGCAGTTAGGAATGTTGAGAATATCATTTTGACTCTTATTGTATCACCACACGTCTTTCATTTCCATAACGTAATTGTCAAAGTTGTGTAAAAGCCGCCAGGGCGAACGACATCCCCCTTGCATTATTTCCCTTAATAGTCCGGTTATAACCGGATTCGACATCCGTTAAACGATTTTACGGACATCGGCGGCATGGAAAAAGTTACTTCATTCGACAATTTAAAAAAGCTTCGCCTAAGCTGCAAATTAGACAGCTTAGGTCGAAGCTTGAGGCGGCACATCAGCGCGTGCCGCGTTTTTTGGCTTTGAGGAGGCGATCCATGGAGGAGCCTCCTTCCGGAGCCGGCCCGGTCTCCCCGGGCCGGCCGCTGCCGTCCCCCTGCGCCTGCGGCGGCGGGGGCGGGGGTGGCGTGGGCGCGCTTCCCTTGCGCGCGCCCTGGCTTGCGGCCGGCTTCGCCTGCGCCGGCCGCTCCTCCCGCAGCGGGGCATTCGCCCGCTGCGAATCGCGCGCCTCCGGCGGGGCCTTGCGGCCCGCTGCCGGAGCTGCGCTTGGTGCCGGGGCGGAGTTCCCGCCCCCGGCACCCTGGCCCGCGCCGCTGCGCTCGCGCGCGGGCGGGGTCTTCAGCGGCGGCTTCGCGGAGCTGCCGCCGTAGAACTGGGCGGCGCGGGCTTTGCGCGCCGCCAGCCGCTCGAGGCCGGCGTCACGCGCGGCCTCGCCGGCAGGTGCCGGCCGCCTGCGGAGCAGGGCGGCCATCCATGCGCCGATGGCGCCCCATGGCAGAGCCAGGCGCCGCACGGCGATGTCGGCGACCCACAGCAGCAGGGCCGCCGCCAGCAGCCGATAACTCCAATCATGGAGATTCATCCGCGAGGTCGCCTGCCGGTCGAACACTTCGGCCGGGTTATCCCAGGATAATACACGGCCGCCGGTCACCTCGGCCAGCCGCTTCATGGCTTCCTCGCCGCTGCCGGAGGACAGCCGGTATTCCGGAGAATACGGCACGACAAAACCGGTGCCTGGCGCCGCCTGCAGTGCTTCTTCCCCGCTGGCATCCTCAAGAGACATGAGGAAGGCTCCCGGCTTAGTGACGTTGACGAGTCCGGTATAACGGCCGGGCGCCTCCTGAATGAGCTCTACCGTCTGCTCGCCGGCTTCATCGTCCCCGATCACCGCATTCAGCTTCTCCGGCGGATTCTCGCCCTCTGCCATAACTTGGAGCTTTACTTGGTTGCCGGCCGTTTCGGTAGTCACTTCATAGGGCGACGACGTAAACTGTGGGAACGTCCACTTCACGATTTCGGTCAACGTGTTGGCAAACCCGGACCACGACACCCACTCCTTGGACCACTTTCCGCTTAAATCGCTCGTCCATGCCACCGTTCGTCCGGATCCGTACTGCCAGCGTGACAGGATCGGGTCCGGCTCCGGACTGGACAGAATCGTCTGGGCGGAAGACTTCGGCGTTGTCGCTACATAACCATACAGCCCCGGAACGCCCTGCTGGAATAGACTCGCCCAATCGCCCGGGTTCTGAACGGCCGGGACAAAGGGTTTATCCACGATATAGGATTTGGCCAGCATGACGGCCTCCCGGCTGAATACCGCCGGCAGCGTCGTTTCATCCTCAACGAAGTAATAACGGCCCTTGGCCGCATCCGCCAAGGATTGAAGCAGGTTGGTGTCCGCATCCATCCCGACCGCCACGGAAGACATCGTGATTTTGTTCTCCACCATCGTATCGGTCAGGTCCTGATACCCGGAATTCATGGCGGATTGTCCGTCGGTCATCAGAATGATATGTTTGCGCTGGGTTTTAATCTTCAGCATTTCCTCAAGCGCCGAGGAAACGGCAGGATAGATGTTGGTTCCTCCTGCGCTCGGAATCGACTGGATGCTGCTGAGCACCTCTTCCTTGTCCCCGAGCTTCTGCGGCGGAACGACCCACCACGGCTGATCGTCAAAGGCGACAACGCCGACCGTATCCTTGGCTCTCAGCAGCTCCACCGTGCGCATCGCCGATTCCTTGGCCAATTCGATTTTGTTGCCGTCCATGCTCCCCGACCGGTCGATGACGAGTATGAGCCCAAGGGATGGAATCTCCCGCTTGCCTTCCAGCTCCATGGAGACCGGCAATGCCTTTTCAATTGGAGTTTTAAAATATCCGCCCATCCCGAAGCTGTCCTCGCCGCCCGCCATCATAAACCCGATCCCGAAGCTTCGGACCGCCTGCTCGATCAGCTCCATCTGCTTGCCGCCGACGTCGCTGCCCGAAACGTTATTAAAGATGATGCTGTCGTATACGGCATACTTGGCCGCTTCCAGCGGTAGCAGCTCCGGCGGAATCACTTCGGTGCCGATCATACCGGACTCGAGTGCCGCCGTGATATTACCCGATGTTCCCGGGGTTCCTTCCACGATCAGTACGTTCGGCGGACCTTCCACCCGGGTGAAATCGAACGCTGCATTATTGGCGGACGCTTCATCCCCGTCCATGAAGATTTCGGCACGGTAACGGTGAAGTCCCGGACTCTTGGCCAGGCCTTTCACGGCATACCGGTTCTCGCCCGGGGTAACGTCCACGCGTTCCCGGCCGATCTCACGGTTGTCCTCGTAAATGCGCAGCTCACCGGAGGTCTTAAACGTGCTGCGGATCATAACCTCCACATAGAAAGACTCCGCTTGATACAGCTTATCCGGTACCTTCAGTTCCTCCACCGCAACGTCACGGATGGCCTGCTTCGGAGTCGGAAGCACATCAACCGCAATGCCCCGGTCCTTCAGCAGCCTCCCGGCCGCTGCCATGCTGCCTACATTCTCTTCCCCGTCCGAGATCAACACGATTCTGGAATCGCTGTTGCCCTCGAACAGGCTCCCCGCTAGCTGAAGACCGGACTCCAGCCCCGTAAACTGCTGCTCCAGCAGCGCATTAAGAGAGGCTCCCGCATTCTCTGCAGAGGTTAACCGCCGTTCTACAGCGCCCTCAAGCCCCGTAGAAACAACGGCGGTGCCATCCTTCTCGCCTTTTGCCGAGAGAGAATCGTTAATCCAGCTCGCGATCCGGGCCGAATCCCCCATACTGTCGGAACGGTCGGCCAGATACACAACCTGTTTATCCCTCAGGACGGTAAAGCCATGCAAACCCGAAATCATAAGAATCAATAATAAAATGACGCAGGTTCTAAAGAATAAAGCCAGTTTCTTCCGAAAGCCGCTTAATCGAAAATCCGATTTGTATGCATTGTAGAGAAATAATCCTGCCGGAATCAACAGCAGCAACAACCATGGTTGGCTAAATTGAACGCCCACGCTGGTACACCCCCCATTCTGCTGCGATCACAGCCAGTGCCAAGGCAGCAAGCCATGGCATTAACGAGCCGGCGCGGTTTGCGGTTTCGTTGCTGCCGGATGTCCCGGCATGCTCTCCCGCTTCAGACTCATCCAAGTTCGGAGCCGCTTGACTTACGATTGGACCCTGATCGTTGCTCCAATCCGCCTCGTACGGGTCTGCCGTTACAGCAAGCCAATACCTAAGCTTCTCACCCGCTTCATTCTGCTGTTCGAAAGCGTACAGCCCCGGATATTCCGGCACGGTCTGTACCGGCGATATCCCTTGCTCATTCCGGAGAGGTTCTGCAGCAGGAAGGCCGTCAGTAAGAGCAAGACCGCTCTTGGGTACCCATTTTGCTGCTACCGTATCCGCCGCAATCGGTATATCGGCTTGCGCGCCAGCCATATAGCGGCCAAGGCCGCTTCCCTTGCCCGAGGTCATCCACTCCAGTGCATTGCTCACCATGACCGGGAATTCCGGCGATAACGGAAGATCGCTATCCTGAAGCAGGAAATTAAAGGACAAGCGCGGTCGCCCGTTTTCGCTTCCCGCATAGACGATCGGTTGATCCCCCAGCTTTATAACGGGCTCTCCCCAGGCAGGGGCCTGTTCCACCAGCGTGCCAAAATAGACGCCCGACAAGGTTACATAGGCGGTTACCGGATGCTTGGAAAGTACGGCGCTCCCCCCTTGGTTGCCGACTTTGGCACCTTCTCCGCCGATCGTCCATAGCGGTGTTTTGGCGGCCAGTTCCGCCCACTTCCCTTGCTTGAACCCTTCCGGCACGTCCCCGTCGATGACGAGCAGATCAAATTCGCCTTCGGGCACGGGCGGTACATCCGCAGCTGTGCTGCCCTTGCCCGCCTCCTTATCCGCACTGCCATTGTCCTCGGCGGTCTTGTCTTTGGACTCGTCCAAAGCAACCCGGGTGACTTCGGCTCCGCTTAGCTGCAAAGCCTTCTCCAGAAACAAATTGCCCGAAGTCAGCAGAAGCACGCGCGAAGATCCATGGCCCAATCCGAATGCAAAGGACTGATTGTCTGCGGCATATCCGTCATCCTGCGATAACTCAAGCCGGTACACTTCCGCAAACGGCAGATCGGAAAAGGATTCGGTTAATTTTTTACCAGGCTCCAGTTCAAGCATCTTGCTGGTCAATAGCTGTTCATCCCCGTAAAGATTCACTTCAGCCGACATCGATTCCTTGGCATTCGTGCTGAGGACAGCGACCGCCCCATAGGATGAACCCGCTTCACCCTTGGGTGAAATGCCGAATTGATCGATGGAAACGTTAAGAGGGTGCTCCCCCTGTACCTTCTCTACAGATACCGGAACCTGAAACGTTATGGGAGCCGCATCCTGCTTCCAGTAGCTGTCCGTAAAAATAACGACCTCTGCATCACGTTCTTCCCGTGTCAGAGCGGAAGCGAGCGATAAGGTTTCCCTGTAGGAGGCCTGGCCGTAATAGGGCCGTAACCCATCCACAGCCTTATCAATGACGGTGCGGTCGCTTTCATGAGAGACCAGCGTCATGGGACTTGCTCCCACGGACAGGAGGGTAATCTCGCTCCGTCTCCCTTGGCTCTTCACGTATTCCTTCATTCGTTCCTGCATCCATTGCAGCCTGGATGCTGCTTCGCCTTCAACTGATGGTTGAATCTGCGCGCTCATGCTGCCCGAGGTATCGGCAACGATGACCACGTGGGCGCTGCCTCCGCCAGACACCTGCAGAAAAGGCTGCATCAGTGCGAAGACCATCAGCGCAGCAGCAAGCAGCTGGAGCCACAGCAGAAGCCGGTTCTGCAGCTTCTGCCACGGCCTGTTGGCCTCCAGGTTCCGAAGCACCCGCTCCCACAGCAAGTGGCTGGGAACGGTTGTATCGACATATTTTCGTTTGAACATATACATAAGCACGATGGCCGGCAGCGTTAAACCGAACCATAGGCTCAGCCAAGATTGAATCCCCAACGTGTCCCCTCCTTACTCCCGTGGACCCTGACTAACACGACTTGGACGTTTTCTCAAAGCATCGGATGAAGGCCTGTCATCTGTTCCCTATTTTATTTCAATGAGTTCTCTTCTTGTTTCTTCTAAATAGATCACAGACAGTTGCTCGTGAAGCCTTCATCTCATATGTGTATATTCACCGGCGTTCCCCCGTCTACAAGCTTCCCATATACGTATAAAGTTCTGCAGATGCTCGGACACGGGACCCTGCATGGGATCCCGCTCTATCCAGTAACCAGGCCAGCTCCCGCAAGCACCCCGAACATCGCATCCGTAAGCGGCATGTCCGCCGGAATGAGCACGTAAGACATCCCCCGCTCCGCGCACACGCGGGACAGCATCGTCCGGTACCGCTCCAGCTCCTCTTTGTAAGCATCGAGCACTTTACCCGTCAACGCCACTTCCTTGCCGCTCATCGTTTCGCTGTCGACCAATCGCAAATCGCCGGTCAATTTGGGCTCCAGTTCTTCCCTCGACAACACATGCACCAGCACCACTTCCTGCCCGGTGCCGGATAAAAGGGAAAGCGCCCTGAACAATTCCTCCTCGCCGCCCTCCAGCCAAAAATCCGAGAACACCCAGGTCATCCCCGGCTGCCGGGGGAGTGCGCCAGGAACCGCAAGCGCTGCGCCCAAGCTGCCCTCGCCTCCCGTTTCTGCCCCTTGCAGGAACGAAAACAGGCGATGGGCCGAGCCCTTTCCTCTCATGATCGGAAGGCGGGCGTTAATCGAACGGCTGTAACAGGCGATCTGCAGCCTGTCGTAAGAGGACAATGCCATGTAGCCGATGCTTGCGGCGAGTTGACGTGCGAGCAGCCATTTCGGACTTTCCTTCGTTCCTGCCGGATCCGCAGCGGATGGTTCCGATGACGATGACATGACAGCCCCCATCGATGCCGAGCAATCCACGAATAGACTGACCGTCAGCTCCTGCTCGTCCATGAATTGACGCACGAACGCTTTTCCCGTACGAGAATAGACACCCCAGTCAAACCTGCGGACATCATCGCCGGGAGTATACACTCGATAATCGGCGAACTCGAGGGACGATCCGAGCCGGCGGGATCGCCTCTTTCCCTGCAGCGTCCCGGCAACCCGTCGCTTGGCATCGAGACTCAATCGCTCCAGACGCGGAAGCCATTCCGGAGGAAGCAGGTGCCCGCCCCCGCTCACGCGGATGCCTCCAGCGCTTGCAGAACCTCCTGAATGACATGGTCTGTCGTAATGCCAAGCGCCTGCCCCTCGAAATTCAGGAACAAACGGTGACGCAGCGCAGATAAAGCCACGGCGCGAATATCCCCTGTCGATACATGCATCCGCCCGCTGCACAATGCACGGACCTTGCTTACGGATATGATGGACTGTATGCCCCGCGGTCCGGAACCGAACTGGACGTATTTTCGTACCGCCTCCGGGGCCGCTGCCTCTTCGGGATGCGTCATCATGAGCAGACGAACCGCATAGTCCAAAATCTCCTCGGCTACCAGCACTTCCCGGGCCCCGCGCTGGATTTCCAGCAGCTCGTCTCCGGTCATTTGCCGTTCCACCTGGAATTCGTGGGAGGACGTCGTCCGCTTCACGATTTCCTTCAATTCCTCCGCGCTCGGATACGATACTTCGATCTTCAGCAGAAAGCGGTCAAGCTGCGCCTCAGGCAATGGATACGTCCCCTCGTTTTCCAGCGGGTTTTGCGTCGCCAGAACAAAGAAAGGTTTTGGCAGCTGATGGGTGACCCCACCCACCGTGACGGTCTTCTCCTGCATGGCCTCCAGTAAGGCGCTCTGGGTTTTGGGCGTGGCCCGGTTAATCTCGTCGGCAAGCACGATGCTGCTGAACAGCGGACCCTTTTGAAAGGTCATCCCGGTGTCTCCATGCTGCCCGAACGACAGGATATTGGTGCCCGTTATATCGCTCGGCATCAAATCCGGCGTGAACTGAATGCGGGAAAAGGACAGCTCCAACGCTTCCGACACCGTGCGGACGAGCATCGTTTTACCGAGGCCCGGAATCCCCTCCAGGAGGGCGTGCCCTCCTGCGAAGATACACCAGAGCATCTGCTCCACAACATCCTGCTGCCCGACAATCACCTTGCCGATATGTTCCCGCAGGCCTGATATTTTCTCCATCCATTCCTGTGGTCTCACTGCTATATCCGACATGGACGAAACCTCCATCTTCTTGGTAAAGTTCAAGTACTCATTCTAGCTTCCGTGATCGGTTCCTCGATCCCCTACGGATTCGGATTGATCTGTATGAAATATTCCTCAACCAACCCTTGCATCTGGTCAGGCAGCGGATTACGATCTAATGTTTTGCGCGCTTCGGTCTCATAATCGCGGTACACTTCCTCATAAGGCCTGGACATGCCCGGTACGGTCGGCGAAACGCCCCCCTTCTGAATATCACCGCCGCTGCCCTTGATCTCGCCGGAATCGTTCTGCACATTGCCGCTGCCCTTGTAATCCCTAGGGATGGTCACAAGCTCGCGTCCGCCTGAGCCAAGGCCGGCTCCGCTGCCGGTTCCGTTTCCCGATCCTCCGCTGCCGCCTGAGCCGGAGCCGGCTCCGCTTCCGGTTCCGCTTCCCGATCCTCCGCTGCCGCCAGAGCCGGAGCCTGCTCCTGATCCAGAGCCGCTCCCCGAACCGGACCCACTGCCGGCGCCTTGACCTTGACCGGCCCCGGAGCCGCCTTCACCGGGGCTTCCCTCCGAGCCTTCGCCTTCTTCTCCCGAGCCTTCCCCGGATCCCGCTTGCGCCAACGCCTCCGCACTGCCGCCGTTACTCCAGGCATCCGATACCGACATCCCGGCAGCCGTCATCTGATCGGCCAAGCTCAGACCTTGCGAAGCAAGGGAGGACGCCAGCGAAGCGGCGGATTGCGATTGACTGTCGGATGCGGCTTTAGCTTGAGCCGCTTTAGCCAGTTCCTCGGCCAGCTGCTGGAGTGCTTCTTCCAGCTCTTTCGGCAGCTTGCCTTCCTTCAGCGAGTCTGCCGCTTTCTTGAGCTCTTGCTCCAGCTTCCCATCTTCCAGCTGTTTGGCAGCTTCCTCAGCCAACTTTTTCAAAGCATCGGCCAGCTCGTTCTTCTCTTCCTGGGACATCTTTTTCACCTGCTCGGTGAGTTTCTTCATTTCCTGCTTGAGCTCATCGGCCATGCCTTCGGCAAGCTTTTTCCCCACCTGGGACAGCGCCTTCTCCTGCTGCATTTGCTTAGCCAGCTCCGACAATGCCTTCGCTTTTTCCTCCTGCTGTTTCGCCATTTTCTCCAGCTCTTTCATGGCTTCTTCCAGCTTCTCCAGCGCTTGCTCGGGATGCTTCTCACGCTCCAGCGCTTTTTTCAAGGCATCCAGCTTCTCCTGCAGCTTCTTTCTGTCGGCTGGATCTATCGTTTCTTTCTGGAGTTCTTCCGCAAGCTCTTCCGTTTTGGCTGCCTGCTCCTTTATCCAGCTCTGCGCCTCTTTTGCCGCTTCCACCTTCTTATCCATCGGGTTCGGAACAAAAACAAGGATGAGCACGGCAGCCAGCGAAGCGCCACAGATCAAGAGATGTCTTTTACGATTAGGGTAAGGAAGACGCTCCGGCAATTGCTCTGCAAAACGTGCGCCATAGCGCTCCGCCTGCTCGCGCTGCCATTTTGCAGCCTGCGATTCCTCTTCTTTGAACGATAGTGCCGTCACCATCATGTCACTTCGCTCCGCTCCGTCAGGAACATGATCCATCGCAGAAGCAGCCTCTTCGATCGGAACCCGGTGCAGCCATCCCCATAACAAACCTACGAAGCCTGCCCCGACAGGAATGGCCACGGATGCAACGGGAAGCCAGACTATGGGCACGAATCTCCCCAGCACCAGAAGCAGCAGCAGCACGGCTAACCCTGCCATCAGTCCGTATAAAACATACGTTATGACGCGGAATCGCTGCAGCCGCCGTCTCGCGGCTTCGATAAAACGCATGATGTTGTCCATTGCTCTTCCTCCCTACCCTGCTCTTATGCTTTAGGTTACGCTTCGTCCCGCGTCATTTCCGATACTTGCGGGAGCTGTTCTTCGTTCTTATCCTTACGTTTCCGCCTTGCGACAGGACGGATATTCCGTACGGCAACCCACAGGGCGAGAACGATCACAACCGAATAGACGATGAAAAATTCCAGCCACAATTCAATGGGAGCCTTGCTGTTCAAACTTCCGCCGTGCAGCAGGAATACGTCTTTTGAGAAGGACGGGTTAAACAAACTCATCATCGCCCCGGCCGGATTCAGACCCAGCAAATACCCTACCCAGGAGTAGCTGCCTGGCGTGGGCGCCTGCCCGCTTTGATACATATTCTGCTGTTCAATTCCCATGAAGAACAAATACAGCAGTCCTGTTATAAGGAAGATAATCAGTCCCGCACCGTAGGTGACAATAATCGCGACGATGGTTCTTTTGAATAAAGTCGAGAACATCACCCCAAGCGAACCGAGCAGCAGCATCACGAATAAATAAAATACAAAGACGGATATGAGCTGTTTCGGCGAAATCCCTCCATACAGGAAAACAATGCTGTATACCGGCAGGGTGGCCAGCACGATCAATGTCATGAAGCTGAGTGCCGACACCAGCTTGCTCAGCACAATCGTAGCCGAGCTCTGCTGCGTCGTCAGCAGCATGCTCAGCGTTTGCTTCTCCCGCTCGCTGCTGATGACGCCGGCGGTAAGAGCTGGCGCCATGAATGCAATGAGGACAAGCTGAGCAAAACTCAGCACGTAGAACATCATTTGGCTCATCTGCGGATCGAATCGTTGAGGTCCCCGCTGTCCCAAATATAAGAAGAGATAAATGAAGCCCATCGCAACGGCTCCGAGCGCCAACACATAAAATAACACCGACAGCATGGAACGCGTAGAACGCATCCGCAGCCGAAATTCCTTGTCAATGACCGGATTAATTAACTTTCTGCTCCAATTCATTCGCGGGGTCCTCCTTTGGTAATTTCGAGGAATACATCCTCCAGATTGCTCTGCGCTTCCTGAAACGAGACAATCGGAATTTCCCAGGAGACCACCTGCCGCAGCAGAGCGCTTTGCTGCGTGTCATCCCCGCCGTAATGAACATGGACGCCGGTGTTATCCGTTAATACCGACGTGACAAACGGTTCGTCCCTCAGCTTCTCGGCCAGTTCCTCTTCACGCTCGAGCGTGCGGATATGAATGACTTTTTTCACGCGGAGACGGCTCTGAATATCGGCCACCTTGCCTTGGGCAACCATCTCGCCGTGCTCGATCACGCCGATTTCATCCACCATCTCCGCCAGCTCAGGCAAAATATGCGACGAAATGATGATTGTCTTGCCCATCAGCTTCAATTCCTTCAATATTTCACGCATCTCGATCCGCGCCCGCGGATCCAGCCCCGAAGCCGGCTCATCCAGAATCAAGACGTCCGGATCATGCACCAGGCACCGGGCAAGGCATAAACGCTGCTTCATCCCGCGCGAGAGACTGTCGACGTAGGTATCCGCTTTATCGCTCAGGTTGACCAGCTCCAGGAGCTGCGGAATGAGCTGTTCCCGCTCGGCGCGCGGAATGCCGTAACTTGCCCCGTAAAAATGCAAATATTCGGTAGACTTCAGCTGGTCATACACGCCAAAGAAATCGGGCATGTAGCCGATCCGCTTGCGGACCTCCTTGGGATGCCGGGTCACGTCGAAACCGCCGACCTTGGCAACACCCGAGGTTGGCAGCATCAGGGTGGCCAATATGGACATCGTTGTGGATTTACCGGCTCCGTTCGGACCGACAAATCCAAATACCGTCCCTTTTTCGATATGAAGACTGATGTCCTTCAACGCATGGAACGTTCCGTATTTTTTACTCAGGTTTCTAATCTCGATCATTGAGTGGCCTCCCCCTTCACAGACAGCTCCGGCATCATAAAGTTGGTCTGATCCTTGGCGGTGATCATGAAGCGGATCCGATTCCCTACGATATACTGCTCGGGATTCTTGGTAATGGTAAACACATTGTTCGCGTCTGTAACAGGCTCCCATTCGCTCTTCTTCGAGTTCCAGATCTCCATTGTAACGTTGTTGTTGAATTTGGTGCCTTTCATCGACAGTTCCGAATACTTCACGTTGCCTTCCAATATTAACGGGAATTCGGCGATCAAGCTGCCCTGTCCCATCTCGACCCCATGAGGGTAAATCCCGAACATCGGCGCATTCACCTGCGATATTTCGGGAGACAGGAAGCCGTAAGGAATGTTGATCTCCCCGTTCAGTCCCCAATCCATCTCCACCGGCTGTATCCAGAAATTGAGCTGATCACTGTCCACCTCAGCGCCTTTCAGCGTATAATTCGTCAAATGGTCCTTGCTCCATCCCAAGATGTAAGCATCTCTGTTGACCATTCTGTTGGAATATCCGTATTGGGACAAAATATCGCGCTCACGCTGTTTCGGATCATTCTGCGAATAAGGGTACAGCATCCCGGACAAGTCACCACCCGTAAACTTGATGATTTGTTTCGGGTCCTGAGGAACGGCTGCAGCATCTCCCTTCTTGATATCTCCCAGCTTGTAGGCTTTGCCCCCGACAACCAGCACAACCTCGGTCAAATCGTTAATCGTGTCATTGGTGACCTTGCCGTTTAATTCTCCTTTGGCATCCAGCTTCAAATCCATGCCCAGACGCCCCATCTCCTCGGTTCCTTGACGGTCCACCCAGACCTTGGCTAATGACCATTGGGACATGTCGCGTAGCTCCAGCGTCGTGGACGCCTGCTCCACTCGGACAAAACTCTTATTCTCGCCCATTCCTCCAAACCTGGTCTGGGACTGCCCCGTTTTCAAATACGTATTCTCCGGAAATTCCAAAGCATAGTTCCCGCTTCGAGGCGTGAAAAATGCGGAAGCCGTCGATTTAACCGCATCCCCCTGACCGTTTAGTTCAATCAAGTTGATGGTGTGCGCGAGTTCCCGCGTCTTGTCCGATGAACCGACCACGTAAACGGAACCGCTCGCGATGACGGCAATGATCGGGATCAAGAACCACGCCCATTCCCGCTTGTCCGCCTTCTTCAAGATATAGTAGAGCAGCGGCGCAACGACGACCGCATAAATAATGAGCATCCACAACAGCAGCGTGAAGGAAGGCATCTTCAGCGATGGAAAATACTCCAGAACGTAATTCAAACTGTCCATCAGCGAATTGTAGTACATGCCATTCTGCGCGCCCATCATGGGAAGGTTATTGCGCAACATCGATGCCCAAGCATCCGGATGGCCTGCCCATGAGCTCACCGGCTCCATGGCCAGATCATAGGCCGCATATTGAACGCTCCCTTGGCCATAGGCCTTCGAGGCAAACAAAGGTTGTCCGTCCGCTTCAATTCCGATTTGGGCGCCTTCCACCGCTTTCGCTGTAGAAATGGTAAATGCCCCATCCAGTTTCAGCGGTTTCCCGCCAAGCTTCTCCAGCTCAGCCAGCGAATGAACGGTGGTGGTTCCATCCGCAACGACCGGCGCGATGTCGGCAAACGGTGCCGCTGTTTTGGCATATCCCGCTCCGCCGGCCAGAATCAGGGTGCCGCCGCCATTTACCCAATCTGTAATTGCCTTGCGCTGCGGCTCTGACAGCGTATCGGAAGCAAAATTGTTGATAACGATGACGTCCAGTCCGTTCAGCAGCATTCCATCCGATGGAACGCTGGCGTTCTTAAGCGGGAACACATTCACGCTGTTGCCCTTGCCGTTAAGGACATTCATGAAATTCATCGTATCCGGATCATCGGATAACACGGCGATGAGTGCGCCCTGATACGGAGAAGCCTGCACGTAATTTTTACCTGAGGCAAACGGAATCTGCTTCCCCTTGGTATAAGATCCTTCATAGAAGAGGATCTGGTTATTATCTTTATTCAGCACGGCCCCTGGAATGCCGATCACGACTTCCTTCGGCGTATCCTTCGGCAGGTCCACCTGCTGGACGTAGGAGGTTTGAAATCCGAAGCCATTGTAGTTCTGAATCTGCACAACCACGTCACCGGATATATCCCGGTCACTGGTTAAGGTCAGTTTGAGCGGATTCCATTTATCATGTTTAATCTTGCCTTGATAACCCATTTCGGATTGAATGCCAATCTTCGCTCCGTCGGCGTAGACGTTCCCGGCCGGAATCGACAAGGATAACGTTGCAACAATCAGCAGCGCCACCATCGGCAGCAACATCCACGCTTTTTTTGTATAAAACGACAACTGATGATTCCCCTCTCCACATATAAATTGCTTTCTCATGACAAATGACACCTATGTTCAGAAGACGTATGTAAAGGTTCTCTTCACAAGTTCAACTATATTGACGAGTCGAATCTATAAAAAGTTTGACGTTTCCTTCCATAAATAAAAATCCCACTCCAATAAGAGGAGCGGGATCAAGGGGTAATCCATTGCAGCGTTAAAGTGTCAGGCTGCTCCATAAGTACTATCTATGATGAAACGTCCGAATACAGCCTCATATCCTTACATGTATCTCAGGCACAGACCCGGTTACTCTGGCATCGCTCGCCATCGTGTTCGTGCTGTTTCCGAACCTGCTGGCTGTCTTCCTGTCTGATCATACGTACGCTTGCAAATCTTTTGCAGGATCGTTAGTTGAATACAACCGTTTTATTGTTATGCACCAGAATCCGATCCTCAACATGCCATTTGACGGCTCTTGCAAGCACCACGCGTTCGATGGTTCGGCCAATACGCTTCAACTCGTTGACATCATCCCGGTGGCTAACGCGCTGCACGTCCTGCTCAATAATCGGCCCGCCATCCAGCTCTTCGGTTACATAATGGGCGGTTGCTCCGATAATTTTCACCCCGCGGTTATACGCTTGCGCATAAGGCTTGCCGCCGACAAAGGCCGGAAGGAAGGAATGGTGGATGTTGATAATCCGGTTCCGGTAATGCTCGATAAAGGTTGGCGAAATAATCTGCATGTAACGCGCAAGGATAATCACGTCGATATCATCGCCGATCACATCCAGCTGACGCTGCTCCGCTTGAGGCTTCGTATCCGCCGTAACCGGAATGTGGTGATACGGGATACCGAACGATTCCACGTATTCCTTCATATCCAGATGGTTGCTTACCACTAGCGCGATATCCGCGTCCAGATCGCCGGCCTGCCATTGCCACAACAGCTCTACAAGGCAGTGATCTTCTTTTGAAACAAAAATCGCCAGCCGTTTCTTACGGACCGCATGGTAGATATTCCATTCCATACGGAATTGATCGGCAACTTCCCGGAAGGACTCCTCCAGCTGGGGAAGCTTCGTGTTCAAATCCTCCAGATCAAATTCAACCCGCATAAAAAACATGCCGCCGGCCGGATCCATTGTATATTGATCAGACTGGACAATGTTGGCGCCATGCTGGTACAGAAACTGGGAGACCGCGGCCACAATTCCCGGTCCATCCGGACAGGAGATCAGCATGCGGGCACGATTAGGGTACTGACCTGCCGCAGACGGCAGATCCTTCTTGATGTGAATTTCCATGAGACTTGGTGATCCTCCTTTTAGATCTGCAAATAACGTTAATCGGCCTCTCAGGAAAACATGCCGCGACTTGCGGACGTTATCCTGAGAATGCCTTAGTATTCTGAATATAAAGCCATTTAATGAAGCTTATGAAGTCAGGGAAACACCGGACAACCAAGCGATCAGGCGCTGATTGATCTGCTCCTCCGAAAGGTCGGACAGCAGGCCGGCTGCCATGACCATATCGTACAGGCGCTCCATCGGTTCGCGTGGATCGGCCTTTTTGGCTTTCGCGTCATTCTTCAGAAGCGTCCAGGTATCCAGCACGAACGAACGGGATTCAATGCCTTCCTTCGCAAAGAAAGCACCCAGTTCTTCTACGTGCTGAGCAAAAGTCGACCCGAAACGGCCTTCCACATCCCCGCGCAGAAGCGCAATCTCGATCTCATACATCGGACGCTGCGTTTTCGGATCTTTACCGATCCACGGCGTCTCCAGAATGAACGGTCTGCGCTGGAGCTTCTCATGATGAACCACTCTTTGAATGGCTTCATAGCCGATCCATCCGGTTCCAATCGGCGTATGACGGTCTTTACCCGCTCCACGCGGATTCTTGCTGTCATTCACGTGGACGACCGTTAACCGGTCAAGTCCGATTAGCTTGTCGAACTGCTCCAGCACGCCGTCCAGATCATTTGCGATATCATAACCCGCATCATGAATATGGCAGGTATCGAGGCAGATGGCCAAACGGTCATTGTACTTCACCTTATCAATAATGGAAGCAATTTCTTCAAAACTGCGTCCCATCTCGGTGCCTTTGCCGGCCATCGTCTCCAGTGCAATCTTCACTTCGGTCTCATCCGTACCGCCGAGCACTTCATTGAGCCCTTCAGCAATTCGGTCGATGCCGTATTCCGCATCCTTATCGGTATACGCGCCGGGATGGAGAACGATGTTCTTCACGCCGACCGCATGCGTGCGGCGAATCTCCTCCTGCAAAAAGCTTACCGCCAGCTCAAACGTATTGGGCTTGTACGATCCAAGGTTGATAATGTACGGCGCATGGACCACAATCTCCTCAATGCCGCTTTCCTGCATGGCGGCTTTGCCTTCTTCGATAAACATGGAATCGATCGGCTTACGGCGCGTGTTTTGCGGCGCGCCGGTATATATCATGAACGAGCTGGAGCCATATGATGTGGCTTCAGCCGTCGCAGTCAGCAATCCCTTGTCCGAAAACGACACGTGGGAACCAATTTTCAACATGCTGCATCCCCCTTTTTAACACACAATTACACCTATTTTAGCTTGTATATCGAAATAAATCTAGAAGGGATGGAATCGGAAGGACATACTTGGAAGGAATCCAATATCCACGTGGGTTCTCGACATTTCACGTTGGAAACCG